>JAFQHP010000001.1 GCA_017397895.1 Clostridia bacterium | reverse complement strand
TATGTGCCCACGGGCGCTATGAAAACGAAAAAAGAGCGGTTGAGAGAATGAATTCTCTCACCGCTTCTTTTTATCGTTTTCCCCGGATGCAAAGCATCCGGCCGGCGGCGTTCCCGCCGCCCAGCCCGTGGGGTGGCGGTGCCACTTCCAACCCGCAATGGAGCAATCGGCTTTTGCAAACGGGTGTGTGCGTGGCGGCGGTGCTGCAGCCAATTCGCAATATTACAATCGTTTATTGCAATCAGGTTTCTGCGTGGCGGCGGTGCCGCAGCCAATTCGCAATATTACAATCGTTTATTGCAATCAGGTTTCTGCGTGCTGCAGGCAATTCCTCCGTCAGCCTGCGGCTGCCGCCTTCCTTTCACAAGGGAGGCTTTTTCGTATTCCTCAAGCTGCAGCGGGAAACTGTTTGTGCTATCAGCCAACCACTTCCGCAGTTGGGTCCAGGGTACCACCCTGGCCGCAGTTGGGTCCAGGATACCACCCTGGCCGCAGCTGGGTCCAGGGTACCACCCTGGTGGGCTCAGGGCACGGACCTGGCCCCGGTGGGAGAGAAATGCCACTTTTTGCCCGTTGATTTGTTACAAAAGAATGAAAATTTCCACGAATGCGAAATAAATAGGGGTAAATTGGGATGAAATCACCACTTTATGGTTGGCAAGCTCCAAATTGCATAAAGAAAGCCCCGGGGCGGATGCTCCGGGGCAATGAAATGATTGGAGGGGATTACTGCAGCTTGATGGCGTACATGTAAGCGTCCTTGCTGCAGGTGCCGATTACCAGGATATCGTTATACACAGCGGGAGAGGCTTCCACTTCGCCGCCCAGGTTCAGCGTATTGCAGACTTTACCGGTCACGCCGTCCAGGAGGTAGAGGGTGCCGTCGCCGTCTGCCTGAATGACCCAGGCTTCCCCGGCAGCATTGTACACGGCCACGGGGGAAGAGATGGTATCGGCTTCCATATCATGGGTCCAGGCAACGGAGCCGTCGGCCTTGCGCAGGGCAATCACCTGGCTGCCGCCGCCCTTGACCTGGTTGACGGTGAAGATCACCAGATCGCTGATCTCGTGCTGGCCAATCACGGGGCTGGCCTTCACGCCGGACAGCTGGCTCTTGTTATAGTCGCACTTGATATCGTATTTCCACACCTCTTCACCGGTGAGGGCGTCCACCCGGCGGATGGACACGTCCTTCTTGGTGCTGAGGCGGGAGTAGGCGGTGTTGCCAGTGTAGAGGCTGACGCCGGTATCACCGTCCATATCCAGGGCGATGGCAGCGTCGGTATTGTCGCCGTTATCCATGGCCCACACGGTTTCCATGGTATCGCTGTTGACACAGCGCAGCACACCGTAAGTATCCGCCATGTAGATGTATTTGTCATACATGGCCACGCTGCTTTCCACGGGCACCTGGGCGTCCTTTTCAGCGGAAGCCTTGGTGCGCAGGTAGGTGATTTCCTGGTCAATTTCCAGGGAGCCTTCCTGGTCCGGGGTATTGGCGTCGGGGAAGGTGAATTTGGAATTGAGGTCGATGGTATAGAGCAGGCCGTTTTCACCGGCCACCACAATGGCGTCGTTGGTGTGGAGGAACAGGGCGGTGCCGTCAAAGGCGCCGTTGGTGAAGTACTGCTTCTGAGTATCGCTCTGACGGCCGTTGAGCAGGAAGAAGGGCTTGCCGTCGATGAGGCTGTAGGCGTGCAGGCCGATCTTGCCGGTTTTGCCGCTGGCCAGCTTGGAAATGCCCTGGCCCACCGTCAGCATGGGGCGGCCCTTGGTATCCAGAGACACGCTGCCCTTCAGGGGGAAGCCCACGTTGATGGGATCCCGGGTGGCTTCGCCGGTGAGCAGGTCCAGGAAGTAAATCTTGCCGTCCTGGGCGCCGAAAATCACTTCGCGCAGGGCCTTGGTATCCTTCTTTTCTTCGTAGAGGTTCATCATCTCCCGGGCCTGAACGCTCCACTTGATGATGGCGGGCTGGCCTGTCCAGCCAACGCCCCACAGGGTACCGTTGTCTTCGGTGCGCAGGGAGCCCACGGGGCTCTTCCACAGCACGGACATGGTTTCCTCTTCAATTTCGGCGGTGCCGTAGGCGGCGTTGCGGCGGAAGTTATCCCCGCGGAAGGTGAGCACACCGGCAGCGGGAGAGGAGCCGCTGGAAGAAACATACACATACTGGTCGGGGTTGGGGGCCACATAGCCCTCTTCCCGCTGGAAATCGTCCTGGGCCTTGGCACCGATGAACACGGTATCGGTGAGGGAGAAGCCAATTTCACCCTCCGCCGTCAGCCGGGGCATGGGCGTTGCGGTGGGCACAGGTTCGGGGGTGGCGGTAGGTTCGGGCGTGGGCACCTGAGTAGGCTCAGCCGTGGGTTCGGGGGTAGGCACTTGGGTAGGCTCAGCCGTGGGGGCCTGGGTGGGCTGCGCCGTGGCGGCAGGGGCCCAGGTGGGAATCACAGGCACTTCCGTAGCCGGCGCCTGGGTAGGCAGGGGAGTGGAAACAATAATGCCGGCCTGGGCCGCAGGGGATTGTGTTTCAGCAGATACAAGGGCGGGGGCATCGGTCACCACAGGCGCCTGGGTCACAGCCGGGGCCTGGGTGGGCAGCATGGTGGGCTGGGGCGTGGGCGCCATCACCCGCAGGGAAACCATCTTGTCAGACAGCACCCAGCTTTCGCCGTCCTGGCAGGCAACATATACCGAGCCTTCATAAGCTTCCTGGAACACCACATTGGCTTCCCAGATTTTGTTGGTTTCTTCGGTGCCGTTGATCAGGGCAATATCGGCATCCAGCACCCGGCCGTCCGCCGTTTCCAGGCGCAGGGCCTGGGCGGCCTGGTTGGTGGTGATGTGGAAAAGGGTGCGGCTGCCCAGGTTGGAAGCGCTGCTTTGGGTCTGGAAGGACAATACCTGGGGCTGCTCCCGGGGGGCAGCGGCAATGCCCGTCACCTGGTTCACCAGGGCGGTGATTTTTTCCTTCACAGGCTGCAGCGGGCCGGCATTGGGCACAAAATAAAGGGCAATGCACAAGGCCAGGGCAATCAGCACCACAGCCAGCAGCACCCGGGGCCAGATGCGGATGGGCTCATAATCGTCCTCATCATCATATTCCTGGTCGTCATAGCGGGTATTCTGCCGGGGCTGGGGGGCAGCAGGGTCCTGATAATCCGCAGCATAGCGGGGGGCAGGGGTCACCTGGGGCTGGCCCTCATGGGCAGGCTGCACGGCAGGGGAAAAAGCAGGCTGCACGGCCTCCTCCTGCGCCTCTGCCTTCAGATACTTGTCCCCGCGGCGGTGCCGGGGGGTGGCAGAGGGGGTGGATTGCAAATCCGGCATTTCGGGGGTATAAGGTGCCTGCCACTGGGCGGGCTGCTGCTTGACGGCCTGCCGGGTGGTGGTATCGGATGTTTCGTTGTATTGATTGCGATAATCAGTCAAAGAAGTTGCCCTCCTTGTTTTCATTGGGCAAATTAGCCCACTACACAGTATAGCAGAAAAAAACCCGGCAAACAAGCCCCCCGCCCATTTCCCGGGCGAATGTTACAATGATGAAGCTGTTTCTTTTTCAGACAGGATGTGATAGAATAAACTGAAAAAGAAGGAGGCGGGAAGGATGCACCGTTTTTTTGCGGAAAGGCTGGGGGAGAAGGAAGCCCTGCTCAGCCGGGAGGAAAGCCAGCATGCCCTGCGGGTGCTGCGCATGGAAAAGGGCGATGCATGCCAGGCTATTCTGGAGGGCAGCATCTATGCCGCTGAAATTTCAGAAACGGGGGAGCAGGTGAAGCTGCAGCTTTTTGGGGAACTGCCCTCTCCCGAAGCCACCGTGCGCATTACCCTTTATCAGGGCCTGCCCAAAGGCGACAAAATGGAATACATCCTGCAAAAATGCACGGAGCTGGGGGTGCACCGCTTTGTGCCCGTGGCCTTTTCCCGGTGCGTGGTGAAATGGGAAAAGAAGGACAACGAAAAAAAGCTGCCCCGCTTTCAGCGCATTGTGATGGAGGCGGCCAAGCAATCGGGCCGTGCCGTCATTCCCATGGTGGAAAGCCCCATCACCCTTGCTGAACTGTGCAGCCGCATCCCGGGCCACGAAAAGGCCTTCATCCCCTGGGAGGAAGAGCGCGGGCGGGGCATCCGGGCCAAGTGGCAGGGAGAAAGGGACGTGGCCATCATCATCGGGCCGGAAGGCGGCATGGATGAAAAGGAAGTGGAAAAAATGGCCGCTTCCGGCGCCGTGCCGGTAACGCTGGGCCCCCGCATCCTGCGCACCGAAACCGCGGGGCTTGCCGCTGCCGCTTCGCTTTTTACCATCAGCGGCGATATGGAATAAGAAAACAGAGGGAACAATATGCCGACAGTAGCATTTCATACCCTGGGCTGCAAGGTGAACCAGTACGACGCCCAGGCCATGCTGGAATTATTTGAACAGGCGGGCTATACCGCCTGCGCCTTCAACGAAAAGGCGGATGTATATGTGATTATGACCTGCACTGTCACCGGCACCGGCGACAAAAAAAGCCTGCAGGCGGTGCGCCGCGCCCAGCGGCTGAACCCGGAGGGAAATATCATCATTGCCGGGTGCCTGGCCCAGAGGGATGGAGAAAAGCTGCTGGAAACCACCGCCGCCCGGCTGGTGATCGGCAATCAGGGACGGAAAAACGTGGTGGAATTACTGGAAGACGCTATCCATAACAATCAGCGTATCGCCAGCGTGTCCGATGTTTTGCGCATCCCCTTTGAGCCGCTGGAAATCTCTGCCCATGAAGGGCACACCCGGGCGGTGCTGAAAATTCAGGAGGGGTGCGACCGGTACTGCACCTATTGCATTATCCCCTATGTGCGGGGCGGCATCCGCTCCCGGCGGCCGGAGGATATTGCAAAGGAAGCCCTTCGCCTTGCCCGGGCCGGTTTTTCGGAACTGGTGCTGACGGGCATCCACCTCACCAGCTACGGTCGGGATCTGGAGGGGCAAACCCTCATTGACGGCATCCGCGCCTGCATGCAGCCGGGCATTGAGCGCATCCGGCTGGGCAGCCTGGAACCGGTGATTGTGACGGAGGAATTTGTGCGGCAATTGAAGGAAACCCCGGTGTGCCCCCAGTTCCACCTGGCGCTGCAGTCCGGCTGTGATCAGGTGCTGCAAAGAATGCGCCGGCGCTATACCACGGCGGAATTCAAATTTGCCTGTGATCTTCTGCGCGCTGCCTTCCCCGGCTGCGCCATCACCACCGACGTCATCTGCGGCTTCCCCCAGGAAACAGAAGCGGAATTTTTGCAGACCTGCGAATTTTGCAAGGAAATCGGCTTTGCCCGGATGCACGTTTTCCCCTACAGCGCCCGCACCGGCACCAAGGCGGCCCAGATGAGCGGCCAGGTGCTGAAAAAAGTGCGGGAGGAAAGGGCGCGCCGGCTGATTGCCATCGGCAACGACCTGAGCCTTGCCTATCGGCAAAAAATGCTGGGCCGGAAGGTGCAGGTGCTGTGCGAAGAAGTGCAGGATGATTTTTGCACCGGCTATACCGATACCTACATCCCCTGCCGCTTCCGGGGCGGCCAGCCCGGGGAAATGGCGGAGATCACCGTCACCGCCCTCACCGACGACGGCATTCTGGGCGAATTGGCTCAAGCCTGAGCGGGGGCCGGGCGAACAGGCAATTTCCCGCTGAAGCTTGAGGCCAGACAAAGCCTCCCTTGTGTAAAGGGAGGTGGCACGGCGAAGCCGTGACGGAGGGATTGCCTGCAACACGCACAAACCTGTTGGGAAGATAAGATTGTAATATTACGAATTGGCTGCGGCACTGCCGCCACGCACAAACCCGTTTGCAAATGCCGATTGTAATATTGCGAAATGGGTGTGGCCCCGCCACCCCACGGGCTAAGCGGCGGAACGCCAACCGCCGGATGCCAAAGGCATCCGGGGAAAACGATAAAAAGAAGCGGTGAGAGAATTTATTCTCTCAACCGCTCTTTTTTCGTTTTCATAGCGCCCGTGGGCACATATTTCGTTCCTCAAGTTTCGTGCGGAAACACGTTTGTTTTACAAGCCTGTACGTCGCAGGATGGGTGCAGGGTCGATGCCCCTGCCGCGGGGATCCAGGGGGCGAGGCGCCCCCTGCTTCGGTCAGGCCGCGCAGGCCCTTTTTCGTTCTCCAACCATCACGCGGAAACAGCTTGTTTACACACGCAACCGCTTCGCGAGTTGGGTGCAGGGACGTTTGTCCCTGCCAGGGGGCGAGAAGTCCCCTGTTCCCATATCCGGAGGACGGTCAATGGCCGCCCCTGCAAGCTGTCCGCAGGCAAAAGGAGGGGCAAGTCCCTCCCCTTCGATTTGACATTATGAACAAACTTCAATTCTGAATTCCGAATTCCGAATTTTCCCACCGTATCCGCTCAGCCGAACTGAATCAGCTTCCGGCCCATGCGGTAGCCAAATACCAGCAGCTTCCGGCCGATTTTGCCGGGCAGCACGGTCATGCGGCCCAAGGGGTTGCGGCGCAGGCGCTTGTAGAGGCGGATATCGAAGTCCTTGATGCGCTGCCACATATGCCGGTTCATTTCCAGGCCTTTTTCCGTGCCGTCGATAAACTGCAGGGCGCTGGTGGTACAAAGCTGGCCGGCCAGGTTGTTGATCATATAATTGCGCAGGTGTCTGGGCAGCTTTTCCAGCTCCGCCAGGGTGTAGGAGCAGATCATTTCCTCCGCAATGAAGGACACCTGATCCAGCCGCTTGATGATCACTTTGTCGTTGACGGACTGGTCCGCCCGACCGATGAAATAGCCGTACACCGGCGCATGGTAGTAAAGGATGCGTTTGGTGAAGGGCAGGGGGCGGTAGATGTAGATATTGTCTTCGTAAAACACCTTTTCCGGCAGCTTCAGCCCCATATCCCGCAGCATCTGGATGCGGTAGACCAGGGAATGGATCATGAACTGCTTGGACAGGGGGAAATGCTTTACGTCATCCCAGGTCATGGTCTTTCCTTCGGGCATAACGGTGTGATAGCTCATGGAGAAAACGGCCTGTTTTTCTTCCCGGTCGTATACATAGTCGTGAACGATCAGGTCCAGCTGCTGTTCAGGGGCGGTGTGCTGCCGCAGGATATCCAGCAGGCCCAGCAGCCCGTCCTTGTCCAGCCGGTCGTCGCTGTCCACCACTTTGAAATAAATGCCCAGGCCCATTTCAATGCCCTTGTTCAGGCCGGAGCCGTGGCCGCCGTTTTCCTTGTGCACCACCCGCACGATGGAGGGGTATTTTTCCGCAAAAGAATCGGCAATGGCGGCGGTTTCGTCCTTGGAGCCGTCGTTGATCACCAGAATGTCCATCTCTTCCCCGCCCACCAGCAGCGATTCGATGGCCTTATGCATATACGCAGCCGAATTGTAGCAGGGCACTACAACCGTCAGCAGCTTCATGCACTTCATCTCCTTTCCTATTTCACAGGAAGCAATAACCATGAAATATTGTATCAAATGCCTGCCTGAAAGTCAAACCGCGCATTGACAAGGCCCGCCTTTTTCCATTACAATAAGAAAAAAACGAAAAGGAGCATTTTTCCATGCCTGATTTTTATATGGCATTTCCCGGCTTCCGGCGCAAGGCGCTTACCCTCAGCTATGACGACGGGGTGGAGCAGGATATTCGGCTGATTGAGATCATGAACAAACACGGCCTCAAGGGCACCTTCAACCTCAACAGCGGCCTCTATGCCAAGGAAGGCACCGTGTACCCCCAGGGCCAGGTGCACCGCCGCATGAGCCGCAGCCAGGTGACCCAGGTGTACAAGGATTGCGGCCAGGAAGTGGCCATGCACGCCTATGAGCACGCGGATCTTGTGGGCATCCCCATCGATAACGTGCCCTACCAGATCATGAAGGACAAGGAGCAACTGGAAGCCCAGTTCGGCCGCATCATCCGCGGCTTTGCCTACCCCTACGGCACGGTGAACAATCAGGTGGCAAACCTCCTGCGGGACATGGGCGTGGCTTACGCCCGCACCGTCCATTCCACCCACGATTTCCACCTGCCCTCCGATTGGCTGCAGCTGCCCGCCACCTGCCATCACAATGACAAGAAGCTGATGGAGCTGGCCCACCGCTTTGTGGAAAATGCGCCCTACGGCCGGCCCTGGATGTTCTACCTGTGGGGCCACAGCTATGAATTTGAAGGGGACAACAACTGGCACGTGATCGAAGAGTTTGCGGAATACATGGGCGGAAGGGACGATATCTGGTACGCCACCAATATCGAAATCCGGGATTATGTGGAGGCCTTCAAAAAGCTGATCCTCAGCGCCGACGGCCGCCGCATCTTCAACCCCACGTCCACCACGCTGTACCTGTGCCACTGGGGCAGGGAATACACCCTGCTGCCCGGCCAGGAAACTGTAATCGAATAAAAGGAGGGCCTTTACCATGCCCAATCCCATTCTGCCCTTGTGGGAATATATTCCCGACGGCGAGCCCCGGCTCTTTGGCGACCGGGTGTACCTCTACGGCTCCCACGACCGGGTGGGCTGCCATCAGTTCTGCGATTACAAGCTGAAGGTGTGGTCCGCCCCCGTCAGCGACCTGAACAACTGGCACTGCCACGGCACCTCCTTCCAGACCCGCCCCACCCGCAACCATCCCGCCGATACCCCCCACACCGATCATGAGCTCTATGCCCCGGACTGCGTGGAAAAGGACGGCAAGTACTACCTGTACACCTACATCGTGGGCAGCAAGGGCTGCGTCAGCGTGTCGGACAAGCCGGAAGGCCCCTTCAAGTTCCTCTCCACCTATCAGTACGCCCCGGAAGACGCCGGGGACGACGGCATCTACAACGACGTGGGCGTGCTGGTGGACGAAGACGGCCGGGTGTACTGCTTCTATGGCTTTGAAGGCAGCTTCATGAACGAGCTGGACGGGAAGGACATGGTCACCGTTCTGCCCGGCAGCCTGAAAAAGCATGTGATCAATGACGATCCCAATCTGTGCATTGAAGAGCGTTTTTACGAAGCTTCTTCCCCCCGGAAGATTAACGGGCTCTATTATGTGATCTATTCCCCCCGCAAGGGCAGCCGCCTGGCCTATGCCACAAGCGAACATCCCACCGGCCCCTACACTTACCGGGGCTACATCATCGATAACGGGGTGGATTATCCTGCCGGCAACAACCACGGCAGCCTGTGCAAGATCGGCGATCAATGGTACGTGTTCTATCACCGTATGACCAACAACTCCATCATGAGCCGCCGGGCCTGCGTGGAGAAGGTGGAAATTCTGCCCGACGGCACCATCCCGCCGGTGGAAATGACGTCCCTGGGCTTTGAAGAGGCCCTGAACCCCTACAAAATCACCCCGGGGGAAATTGCCTGCGTGCTCAAGGGCGGCTGCTACATCACCGAAAAGGACGCCTTCACCCGGGTGATTACCGAAATCCGCCACGGCAGCGTGATGGGCTACAAGTATTTCGACTTCGGGCAGGACTACGGCTCCTCCTACATGACCCTGGCCCTGAAGGTGAAGGGCTGCGGCATGAACAGCATCCTCCACGTGCATATCAATGCCGAGGACGGCCCCGAAATCGGTACGGCGGAAATCGGGCCCGGGGATCAGGTGTATAAAATCAACTGCAACAACATCACCGGCCGCCATGCCCTCTATTTCACCACCGAGGTGACCGTTCAGGGCTGGACCCGGGGCTATTTCGAAAACCGGCCGCTGTTTGAACTGGAAAACTTTGCTTTCTTCAAATAACAGCCGGAGAAAAATTGGGAACGAAGAATTCGGAATTCAGAATTGTAGTTCGTTTATGAATATGTAGGGGAGGGGCTTGCCCCTCCCTTTGCCTTTGCACGACTTCAGCATGATGATTGGAGAACGAAAAGGGGCCTGCACGGCTTGACCGGAGCAGGGGGCTCCTCGCCCCCCTGTACCCCCCGCGCCAAGGCCATCAGCCCCGGACCCAATCCGCGAAGTGGTTGTGTGTGCAAACAAGCTGTTTCCGCGTGCTGGCTGAAGAACGGAAAGGGGCCTGCGCGGCCCCTTTACCCCACGGCAGGGATATCATCCCTGCACCCATCTTGCGACACACATACTTACAAAACAAACTTGTTTCCGCACGAAACTTGAGGGACGAAGAGATAAGCTCCACGGGCGCAATGAAAATACGAAAATAGCCGGAGGAGAAAGCTTGCTTGCTTTCTCTCCCGGCTTTTTCTGTATTTTCCCCGGATGCCAAAGGCATCCGGCAGGCGGCTGAAAGCCGCCCAGCCCGTGGGTGCGGCCGTGCCGCAGCCAATCCGCAATATTGCAATCGTCTTTTGCAATCAGGTTTCTGCGTGTTGCGGGCAATCCCTCCGTCAGCCTGCGGCTGCCACCTCCCTTTCACAAGGGAGGCTTTTTCGTATTCCCCACGCCCCAGCGGGAAACTGTTTGTGCTATCAGCCAACCACTTCCGCAGTCGGGTCCAGGGCACGGCCCTGGTGCAGGGGCGAAGCCCCGCAGGGTCTCCCCTCAAGCTTCAGCGGGAAGCTGTTTGAGCTGTACGCCAGCTACTTCCGCAGTTGGGTCCAGGGCATGGCCTTGGTCAGGGCTTTTCGATGCGGCGGATGGTGGTGATAACGGGCTGGTTTTCCCGGGCCACGGAGCCGTTGTCATCGGTGACCGGGGTATCCTGGCAGATGGCGTCCACAATTTCCATACCGGAAAGCACCCGGCCGAAGGCGGCATAGCCGCCGTCCAGATAGGTGTTATCCTGGTGCATGATGAAGAACTGGCTGCTGGCGCTGTCGGGCAGGGCGGAGCGGGCCATGGAAATGACGCCCCGGGTGTGGGACAGAGGATTGTTCACGCCGTTCATGGCAAATTCGCCCTTGATATCCTTGTCCGCGCCGCCGGTGCCGTTGCCCAGGGGGCAGCCGCCCTGGATCATAAAGCCGGAAATGATACGGTGGAAGGTGAGCCCGTCATAAAAATGCTCATCCGCCAGCTTCAGAAAGTTTTCCACAGTGATGGGCGCAGCATCGGCGTCCAGCTCGGCGGTGATGGTACCGTAGTCCTCAATATCAATGGCCACATAGTGCAGCCCGGTAAGGCCGCTCTTTTTACCGGTGAACACAACCACCGCTGCCACGGCGATCACCAGCACCACGGCGGCAATGATAAGCGTGCGGATTTGCTTTTGTGTCTGATGCTTTCTGGATTTGGTTGCCATAATATTTCCTCCATAGGTTTTTTGATATGATTGATTATAGACAAATTGCTGACATTTGGCAAGAAAAAAGGACCGGTAAATTTTCCGGTCCCATCGGTCAGCTTTTTATCAGTCAATTTCAATCACGCCGGGGTAATAAGTTTCAATCTCCTGGGCCTGGTTGAGAAAGGTGGCTGCCGTATTTTCCGGGGGTGTGTAGGGGGCCCCCTCCACGGTGATTTCCACCTTCTTCACGCCAGGAAACTGCAGCGCGGTAAACAGAATGGCCCGCACCGTCTGCACACCGTTATCGCCCTTTGCCGCGTCCATGAATTCCTTGGAAAAATCCACCGTCACCACGCCGTTTTTCATCTTCACGCTGCGCACGCCGCAGCCCTGGGGCAGGGGCGCTTCCAGGCCGCTGTCCTTTTTCGGGCCCTTGGCCAATTCCAGCATGGCGGTGGCCACGTCCGCATCGGAATAGACGGTACGGGTAACGGGCACCAGCATCCGGCCGGAAGAAGAGGGGAAGTACAGCTGCACGCTGTTGGCCCCGACAGAAGACATGGTTTCCACGCTTTCCAGGTTCACCTGGCTTCCGGTGAACACGCCGGATACATCGGTGCCGAAGGTAAGCCGGGAGCGCTGCTGCCCGTCAAAGAGGAAGGACACCTCCTCCACCGTGTCAAATTCGCACAGCGTCTGGGCCACGGAATGGACCATCAGCGTTTCCTGCTCTGCACTCATGCAGGAAAGGGCTTCCCGGGAAAGATCCACCCGGGCCTTGCCGTCCCGGATATCCAGGTCAAAGGTGGTACCCTCGGGCACGGTGGTTTTCAGGCCCAGCCGGGCAGCGGCCAGATCATTTTCTGCAGAGGACACCATCATGTTCAGCGTGGCCTTGGCAATGCCGTCCGTCTTTTCCAGCTGCCGGGTGACGGGCACCAGGTAGCCTTCCCCGTCCTGATAATACACCACGGCGGCCTGGGTTTCCACGGCAGGCTGGGTGGCTGTGGTAACCTGGGCCGTGCTCAGCGATGTGGTTTCGTAGGGGGTGGTTTTCTGGGTGTTCTGGTGCAGCGCCAGTGCCACCACCATGGCGGAAGCACACAGAATCAGCCCCCGCTCCACGTCCACCCGGCGGATTTTCCATTTCTTTTTCGTGTTTGTCATGGTTTTTTACACGCTCCTTGCCTTCATCCTTGCGCCTTATGTGTATGAAAAAAGGGGACGGGATATGCCAGTCGCTCCGGAAACAAAAGAAGTGCTTTCCCCGGCTTTCCGATTGTGGTATAATAACAGGGAGAAACTGAAAGGAAACCCGTCATGCAGGAAGAATTGATGCGGCAGCAAATTGCCCGCAATATTGCTTTTTACAGAAAAACAGGCGGCCATACCCAGGCGGAGCTGGCGGAAAAGCTGAACTACTCCGACAAATCCGTTTCCAAATGGGAACGGGGGGAAGGCGTGCCGGATATTTATGTGCTCAAGCAAATTGCTGACCTGTACCAGGTAACCGTGAATGACCTCATCAGCGACGAGGCGCCCCGGCTGCCGGCAAAAAAGCCAAGGCTTTTGATCCTGCTGTTGTCGGTGGGCCTGGTGTGGCTGGCGGCGCTGGTGTTGTTCTTTGCGCTGATGCTGCTGTGCCCGGAGCTGCCCGGCAAATGGCTGTGCTTTTTGTACGCCGTGCCCGTCAGCGGCATTATCCTGACCGTGTTCACCTGCCTGTGGTGGGAATTGTGGAAAAGATGCCTCAGCATTGCGGTGATCATCTGGGGCCTGGCCGTGTGCATCCACCTGACAGTGGCAATCCCCGGCAGCTATCTGATTTATGTGGTGGCCGGCGTGCTGCAGCTGCTGTTCGTTATGTGGTTTGCACTGCTCTCCCGCCAGCGCAGGGGAGCGTAAAAGAAATTCGGAATTGTAATTTGTTACGATATTACAGGGGGGCTCCTTGCCCCCTGGCCCCGGTTCATGTTTGTCAAGGGGAAAATTCAGATATATACCTCAATTTCCCTTACCCTCCACACAAACCCACCAACCCACAACCCCATATCTTCCAAGCCCATTGCTACACCATGAACTGATCCTGTAAAAACGGGCAATAGACAAAACACCCCTGATGTAGGAAAACAGACATACATCAGGGGTGTTCGTATGAAGAAGCGAGGGTATTCACGTGTGCAGAAATTGATACCAACCATTCGGCAGATGGTAGAAGAAGGGAAAACACTGTGAGAAATAGCGGAGTATGATGGATTTAGAGACAAAGAAGTTGAAAAAGAAGCGTTGAAACGAGAAAGAAGGAAGAAAGTGCAGGGATCCCTAAACAAAGAGGACGTAAGCAGCAAAAATACTTGCAGAACCAATGATATGATCGACCGATACATCCTTTTCTACAATCGTGAGCAGATCCGGCTTAAAACCGGAGTGCCTCCGCTCATGCTTCGTCACTCCGTTCATCTTCCTTTTCCTACTCAAGGGGTTTTTGTTCTGTCTGCACAAACAGGGGCAGTTCACCATCACTGCAATGGGCTTTTATCTACCTCAAAATTCCCTACAACCAATCCATCTCATCCTCTTCCCCGTTCCCTTTTCCACCTTCCCGGCGGCACCCCGACCTCCTTCACAAACACCGCAATAAAATAACTCACATCCGTGTATCCACAAGCCGCCCCCACCTCCGCAACCGTCATTTCCTGCTGCTGTACCAGCAGTTCCTTCGCCCGCCCGATCCTCAGCGCCCGAATGCGCTCGGCTGGGCCGACGCCATACATCTGACGGCACAGCTGGAACAGCCGGGTGCGGCCCAGATCCAGCGCCTGACAGATGGATTGGGTGTCCAATGCTTCCGTAAAATGCACGCTCAGGTATTCATCCAGCCGGGCGGCAGCGGAATCCTCCCGGAGGACAGCCACCCGCTCCAGTGCCAGATAGGAGGCGGTGGCATGAAGAATCCTGGCGGCGGATTTGATGTAATCCGCGTCCCGCCGGGGCATGGCGCGGCAGGCGGCTTCCAGTTCATCCGCATTCACCGGGTAATCCTTGCAGAAATGACGGATTACTTCCCAGCCCGCATCGTGGCTGCCGTAGGAAAAGATATGCCCGAAGAGCAGGTACCCGACCAATACATCGCCCACATACAGGGGCATGATGGCTTCGGTGAGACCGGCGTGGCAGCGGTACACATAAGCGCTGCGCTGCTTGGAGGCGATCCTGCCCGCGTTCTGGTCGCACCCGGCGCAGGCACGGCGGCCTGCCTCACAGGAGCGGATCAGCTGGCAGAAGGCAGGGCGGGTTTCCGGGTAGGCGATCAGCTCCCGGAATTGCTCATCAAAGACGGCGATGCGAATGCGGGTAATACGATAGAAATCCTTGAGCACATTCAAGAGTTCTTCCAAATCAAAGACAGAAATCATCCCGACTCCTCCCAAGCTGCGAAGAATGGTATGGCGGCAACAAATAAAACAATATAGGAATATTGTAACACAGATGTGTACGATTTCAATATTTTTAAAACGATGTTCTATTGTTTTCTGCTGATGGTTCCTTTACAATAGATTTATCAACAACTGTGACGACCCCAAAGCTTATCTTTCACGCATCAGCAACTGCACAAGTCACCCCCCAGAAAGGAGTTTTGCTATGGACGCGCTGCAAAAAAGCGGCTATCTGTGCCATCCCCAGCAGCTGTATACCCTGCGCCGGATCACCATCGATGAGGGAAAGGCCAAGGGTACCAGCATCATTGAGGTCTGCACCGCTGGCGGCCTGCAACTGGACATCCTGCCCGATGCGGGTCTGGATATCGGTCAGGTGCGCTATAAGGGTGTGAATGTGGCTTTCATCAGCAAGAATGGCTACGACAGCCCCGCCGCCATCAGCCCCTATGAGACCGAGTTCCTGAAAACCTTCCCCGGCGGCATGCTGTATACCTGCGGCCTGCGCACCACCGGCGGCGCGCACCGGGACGGTGACGAATGGCATCCCCTCCATGGGCGCTACCACAGCCTGATGGCAGAACAGGTTTGCACCGAAGTTACGGACGACGCCATCCTGATCAAGGGAACCATGCGGGAGACCGCCCTGTTCGGTCACAACCTGCAACTGAAGCGTACCATCCGCATTCCGATCATGGGCGCGGCGGTGATGGTCTCCGATGAACTGACCAATCTGGCTCATACACCCGAGGAATACGCCCTTTTGTACCATTGCAATTTCGGCTGGCCGCTGGTATCGGAGGAAGCCCGTGTGGAGCTGCCCGAAAACCGCAAGACCAACCCCCGCACGCCTTTTGCCGCCACCGGCATCGGCCGGGAGACCACCTTTGACAAGCCCACCCCCGGCGAGGAGGAGCGGGTGTTCTTCCATGAGGACATGGAGCACCGGGTGGCCTTGGTCAACGAAAGCATCCATACCCGCATGAGCATGACCTGGAGCGATACCCTGCCCATTCTGGCCCACTGGCGCAGCATGGCCAGCGGCGACTATGTTTGCGGGCTGGAGCCCACCAACTGCTACATCAAGGGCCGCAAAGAGGAGAGAGAAAACGGCACCCTGCCTGTGATTGCGCCCTTTGAGACCGTCAAAACCCAAGTCACATTCCAATTTGAGACCATCTGAAGGAGGACGACCCCATGAAAAAGATGACCTTTGCCCTTTGTTTCTGCAACCGCGGCTTCATGCCCGGCGAACTGATCTACGGTGCCCGGGAGGATATGATCAAGGCCGTCACCGATGCTGGCTACGACTACATCGCCATGGATGCGGAACTGACCCGCTTCGGCGGCGTGGAAACCCGCGATGAAGGCCGTCTGTATGCCAAATGGCTCAAGGAGCACGAGGGCCAGTATGACGGCGTGATCTTCTCCATGCCCATTTTCGCGGACGAAAACGGCGCCATTACCGCCTTGCAGGACGCTGGCGTGCCCATCCTGATGCAGGCTTACCCGGACGAGATCGGCAAGATGGACTTCAAGCACCGCCGGGATGCCTACTGCGGCAAGTTCTCCGTAACGGATGTGTTCTGCCAGTACAATGTGCCCTTTACCGTGATGAAGCCCCATGTGGTGCATCCCCTGACCCCGGCCTTCCAGCAGAACCTGCGTGATTTCGCCGCCATCTGCCGGGTGGTCAATGGCATGAAGCGGTTCAATCTGGGCTGCATCGGCGCCCGCACCACCGCTTTCAAGACCGTACGCTTTGACGAGATCGCCATGCAGAAGCACGGCATCAATGTGGAATCCTTTGACCTGAGCGAGCTGTTCGAGAAGGTACGCGGCAAGCAGAACGATGACCCCATCGTGCAGGCCAAACTGGAGCGCCTCAAGAACTACACCGACTTCTCTCTGGTACCTGCTGAAAACGCCCTGACCCTTGCCAAGGTGTCCGTGGTCATCGATGAATACATCGAAGAGTATCATCTGGACGCGCTGGCCCTGCGCTGCTGGAACGAGATGGAGACCTACCTGCGGGTCTGCCCCTGCGTGCTGCTGAGCGAACTGAACGACCGGGGCATCGCCGCTTCCTGCGAGATCGACATGTGCTCCGCCATCACCATGCGGGCCATGAGTCTGGCTTCCGAGGGTGCCACCGCTGTGCTGGACTGGAACAACAACTATGGCGACGACGAAAACAAGGTGATCCTGTTCCACTGCGGCCCCGTGGCCCAGAGCCTGATGACCTGCAAGGGTACCGTCACCGAGCACAAGATGTTCGCCAAGAACGACCCCGGCAGCGGCTGGGGCTGCAACGAAGGCCGCATCAAGGCCATGCCCATCACCATTTCCAACTGCCAGACCAAGGATGGCAAGATCATCATCTATGCCAGCGAAGGCAAGTTCACCGATGATGTGATCGAACCCGAATTCTTCGGCTGCGGCGGCGTGGCGGAGATCGACAATCTGCAGGACAAGCTCATCCGGCTGGCCCGGGGCGGCTTCAAGCATCACACCGCCATCTGCGAAGGCCACTACAAGGCCATTCTGCAGGAGGCTTTCACCACCTATCTGGGCTACGACTGGGTGGATATCGACTAAGGAGGGAAGCCCATGATTTCCCTTGGCATCGACATTGGCGGCACCGGCTGCAAATGTGTCGCCTTCGACCATACCGGCGTGCAGCTGGCCATGAGCTATGAGGAGTATCCCCTGGCGGCGGGCATGGTAAACCTGCCCCCGCTGGTGCTGGCCGCCTCCGTGTTCCGGGTCATCCGGGACTGCGCCGCGCGCCTTGCAAACAAGGAGGATATCGCCGTGGTGACGGTATCCTCCTTCGGGGAGTCCTTTGTGGCCATCGACGAAGCTGGCAGCCCGGTGGACGACATCCTGATGTACTTCGGCAACGCGGAAAGCGCCGCCTTTGACGCGCTGGTATCCCGGGTGGGCGAGGAAACCTTCATGCGCATCTGCCGCATCCTGCCGGATGCCTCCTACTCGCTGGCCAAGATGCTCTACACCCTGCAAAAGACCCCGGTGTGGAAGTTCCTGTTCATTGCGAGCTACATCTGCTACCGGCTCACGGGCAAGTGCATGACGGATGTATCGCTGGCCTGCCGCACGCTGCTGTATGATGTGGAGCAGGGCTGCTGGTCTCAGGAGCTGCTGAAGGCCGCCGGCATCAGCGAAAGCCAGCTGCCCGAGGTTGTTCAGCCCGGCACGCTGCTGGGCGGCCTGCTGCCCGGCATGGCCCGGGAGCTGGGTCTGCCGGAAGGGGTGCAGGTGGTCATCGGCACCCACGACCAGATCGTCAACGCGCTGGGCGCGGGCGTTGCTGCCATCGGTGACGCGGTGGATACTTCCGGCACCTGCGAGTGCATCACGCCGCTGTATCCTGCCATTCCCGAAACGCTGGACTTCCAGCGCAACAACTTCGCCTGCGTGCCCTATCTGGAGGGCCGGGGCTATGTGACCTACGCCTACAACATTTCCGCCGGCAGCGTGGTGCGCTGGTGCCGGGATGCGCTGGCTTACCACCTGAAAGAGGACGGCAGAAGCGTCTATGCCGTCCTCAACGAAACCGCCCCCAGCGAACCCACCAGCCTGATGGTGCTGCCCTTCCTGCAGGGCATGGGCGGCACCCCGGACGTGGATCCCAACGCCACAGGCCTGATCGCCGGCCTCACCACCCAGACCCGCCTGCCGGACATCTACCGGGCCATTCTGGAGGGCGTTACCTTCGAGATGCGCTATAATATGGAGAAGCTCTCCGGGGGCAACGTGGCCATCAACCGCCTGCTGGCCTGCGGCGGCGGTGTACGCTCGCCCGTATGGCTGCAGATCAAGGCCGATATTCTGGGCTGCGAGATCATCCCCGTCCGGCAGGAGGAAACCGGAGCCATGGGCAGCGCCATCCTTGGTCTGTCAGCGGTGCTGGGGGAAAGCCCCCTTAAGCTGGCGGAAGGCTTCTGGCGGTATGCAGAGCCCGTCCGGCCCAACCCGGAACATCAGGCCGTCTATGACCGGCGGTATCAGCTTTACAAACAACTGCGCGCGTTCTATAAGGAGATATAGTCCATGCTTGTAACACTCAACGAAATTCTGGCTATTGCCACGGAGAAAAACTGCGCCATCGGCGCTTTCAACACCCCCAATCTGGAATGCTTAAACGCCGTGCTGGATGCGGCGGAGCGGCTGGATGTGCCCGTCATCATCAGCCATGCGGAGCTGCACGAGCCAGTGGCCCCCCTCAGCGTCATCGGCCCGGTGATGGTACAGGCCGCCAAGGCCTCCAAAGTGCCGGTGTGCGTGCATCTGGATCACTGCGAGACCCTTTCCTATATGGAAGAAGCCCTGAAGATGGGCTTCACCGGCGTGATGTACGACGGCAGCGTGCTGCCTTATGAGGAAAACGTGAAGAATACCTGCACTGCCGTAGCCATGGCAAAGCAGTACGGTGCCAGCGTGGAAGCGGAGATCGGTCAGCTGGCTGCCCGGGAAGGCGGCGAGGAAGAGAATGCGGCCGGGCCTGTGTACACCGATCCGGATCTGGCCCAGACCTTCTGCCGGGATACCGGCATCGACGCGCTTGCCCCCTCCTTCGGTACGGCTCATGGCATCTACAAGAGCAAGCCTGTGCTGGATCTGGAGCGGGTGAAGGTGATCGCCGAGAAGACCGGCCTGCCGCTGGTGATGCATGGCGGCAGCGGCGTCAGCGACGAGGACTACCGCATCGCCATCCGCAACGGCATCCGCAAGGTGAACTACTACAGCTACATGTCCAAGGCTGGCGTGAACGCCGTCAAGGCCATGCTGGCGCAGGGGGATGTGACCTTCTATCACGATCTGGCGCTGGCTGCCCAGAAGGCCATGGAGGCTGATGTGGAGAAGGCCATGCGGGTGTTTGCAGGATTGTAATGTCAGAAGCGCAAAGGGGCTGCACAGGAATGTGCAGCCCCTTCTCATCATCACAAAAGCCCTCCCTGCCGTTTTCGGCGGTGAACCGCCCCAGAATGTACGGACTGCACAAAAAAGCCCGGATGTAGGAAATAGAGATCAACTGGCGTGCCGAAGCGAGAGCGGAGGCACGCCAGTTTTGAACTGGATGCGCTCATGGTTGTAGAAGTGGATATAGCGGTCGATCAGATCGTTTG
>JAFQHP010000013.1 GCA_017397895.1 Clostridia bacterium | reverse complement strand
CGCTTGATGGCGTTGTAGATGTCGGGTTCACTTTCGGGATCCAGGTTGATCACCTTGGCATAGCAGCCGCCTTCGAAGTTGAACACGCCGTTATCGTCCCAGCCGTGTTCGTCGTCACCGATCAGGAGACGCTTGGGGTCGGTGGACAGGGTGGTCTTGCCGGTGCCGCTGAGGCCGAAGAACAGGGCGGTGTTTTCGCCGTTCATGTCGGTGTTGGCGGAGCAGTGCATGGAAGCAATGCCGCGCAGGGGCAGGTAGTAGTTCATCATGGAGAACATACCCTTCTTCATTTCGCCGCCGTACCAGGTGTTCAGGATCACCTGTTCACGGGAAGTGATGTTGAAGATGGCAGCGGTTTCGCTGTTCAGGCCCAGTTCCTTGTAGTTTTCCACCTTGGCCTTGGCGGCGTTGTAGGAAACGAAGTCGGGCTCGAAGTTTTCCAGTTCTTCAGCAGTGGGGTTGATGAACATGTTCTTCACAAAGTGAGCCTGCCAGGCCACTTCCATGATGAAGCGGATGGACATACGGGTGTCGGCGTTGGCGCCGCAGAACACGTCCATCACGTACAGCTTCTTGTTGGACAGTTCCTTCACAGCCAGCTTCTTGCATTCTTCCCAGGCTTCCTGAGAGGCGGGCTTGTTGTCGTTCTTGAATTCATCAGAAGTCCACCACACGGTGTCCTTGCTGTTTTCGTCCATCACGATAAACTTGTCTTTGGGGGAACGGCCGGTGTAGATACCGGTCATCACATTGACAGCACCCAGTTCCGTCAGCTGGCCCTTTTCAAAGCCTTCCAGAGCGGGGTTCATTTCTTCTTCAAACAGCACTTCGAAGGAAGGGTTGTGCACGATTTCGGTGGTACCGGTAATGCCATAGCGGGTCAAGTCGAGCTGCTTCATAATGTGCGTTACCTCTTTCTGAATATTCTCATGCGAGGGTTTTTCCGGCGGCTTTTCCATTGAAAGTCCCCTTTTCCCTCACCTTACATACTACAACAGTTTTGTCAAAAAAGCAATACGGCAAAGCGCAAAAATGTGACAGGAATTGGTCATTTGCAATCAATAACTGCTTGACCGTCCCTCCCGGGCAGGGTATACTGTTTCCCGGAAAGGAAGGATGCCTCATGCTGTTTCGCCCCGCTGAAGAAAAAGATGCCCTGCGTCTTTGCGAAATATACGCCCCTTATGTGGAAAAAACCGCCATCACCTTTGCCGATACGCCTCTGACGGAGGCGGATTTTTTGCACAAAATCCATGCGCCTTACCCCGTCCTTGTGTGCGAACGGGAAGGCCGGGTGCTGGGCTACGCCTATGCCGCCTGCTTCCGGGAAAAAGAGGCCTATCGCTGGGCGGTGGAAATCAGCATCTATGTGGATGAGGCACATCATGGCCGGGGCATCGGCAAAGGGCTGATGAAACGGCTGCTCTCCCTTTTGAAGCTCCAGCGCTTCCAGAGCGCTTTCTCCTGCATCACCCTGCCCAACGACCCTTCCATCGCCCTGCACCGGCGCTTCGCCTTTGCGGAAGTGGGCCGCTTCAAAAACGCCGGCTACAAGCTGGGCAAATGGCGGGATGTGTGCTTTTTGCAGCTGGAATTGAACCCGGCTGAAAATTGCCCTGCCGAGCCCATCCCCTTTCCCCTGCTGGATAAAACCACCGTGGCAGACATCCTGGCATAATCAACTGCGGAACCACGAAGCAGGGGGCTCCGCGCCCCCCGTACCCCCTCGGCAGGGCGATCCGCCCTGCACCCTTCCTGCGACAAAAGAGGATGCATTGAAAACGGTTGTTTCCGCATGACGCTTGAAAGAACCAAGTGATTTCAGCCACGGGCGCAATGAAAACAAAGAAAAAGCCGGGAGAGAAAGCTCGCTTTCTCCTCCGGCCTTTTCTATTGTTTTCCCCGGATGCAAAAGCATCCGGCCGGCGGTGGAACACCGCCCAGCCCGTGGGCTGTGCCACACCCTATTCGCAATGTGACTGTCTTTTCTCTCAAACGCGTCTGTGCGTGTACGGGGGAGCACGCTCGATTTGCAACGTTTCGATTTTCTTATAAGCTGCAGCGGGAAATTGCTTGATAGCCAAGCCAATGACATCCGCCACTGGGTCAAGGGCCAATGGCCCTTGTGGGGTGCAGGGGTGAAACCCCGCGTGGTTCCCTCAAGCTACAGCGGGAAACTGCTTGTTCTTCCCGCCAACCACTTCCGCAATTGGGTCCAGGGTACTACCCTGGTGGGTCCAGGGCACTGCCCTGGTTACAGTGCCATTTCCTGCGCCAGCAGGTCAATTTGCTGCAGGCTCTGCGGGTTCAGGGCGGCGGTGATTTTCACAGTGGTATCGGCAAAGGAAAGGTTCTTGCTGTTTTCCAGCATGCCCCGCATCACCTTCGCCGCCATGGGCGCCCAGGAACCGTTTTCGATAAAGGCCACCTTGCGGTTCTGGAAATTGCGCTCGGTCAGATGATGGATGAAGGTTTTCATGAAGGGGAACACATCACCGTTGTAGGTGGTGGTAGCCAGCACCAGCTTGCCGTAGCGGAAAGCGTCCTCCACGGCCTCCGCCATATCGCAGCGGGCCAGATCGGAAAGGGCCACCTTCACGCCCTTTTCCTCCAGCTTCCGGGCCAGCAATTCTGCCGCTTCCCGGGTATGGCCGTAGACGGAAGTGTAGGCAATGGCCACACCCTCGGTTTCCACACCGTAGGAGGACCAGATATCATACAGCCGGAAATATTCATCCAAAGGCTCCGCCAGCACCGGGCCGTGCAGGGCGCAGATTTTCTTGATAGGCAGGGCAGCAGCCTTTTTCAGTACCTGCTGCACCTGAGGGCCGTACTTGCCCACAATGCCGATGTAATAGCGCCGGGCCTCGCAGGCCCATTCTTCTTCCACATCCAGCGCGCCGAACTTGCCAAACGCATCGGCGGAAAAGAGCACCTGATCCTTCTCGTCCCAGCTCATCACCACTTCAGGCCAGTGCACCATGGGCGCCGTGACAAAGTGCAGGGTATGGCTGCCAAGGGACAGGGTATCCCCTTCCTTGACGATGATGCGCCTGTCTTCGTACTCATGGCCGAAATACATCTTCATCATGGGGAACGCTTTTGCGCCGGCCACCACTTTCGCTTCGGGATAGGTTTCCAGGAAGCGGTGCACATTGGCGGAATGATCCGGCTCCATGTGGTGCACCACCAGATAATCCGGCTTGCGGCCGTTCAGAACAGAAGCCACCTGCTGCAGCCATGCATCCCCGAAATGCTGATCCACCGCATCCATCACGGCAATTTTTTCGTCCAGGATCACATAGGAATTATAGGCCATGCCATTTGGCACAATGTACTGGCCCTCAAACAGGTCGATCTGATGATCGTTCACGCCCACATAGCGGATATCTTCGGTAATACGCATGGTAAACATTCTCCCTTACTGTTGTTTTTTATCCTTCGCTGAACTGATCCTTGCCCACGCCACACAGGGGGCATTCAAAATCTTCGGGCAGGTCTTCAAATTTCGTACCGGGGGCAATGCCGGCTTCGGGCACACCCAGTTCCTCATCATATTCCCAGCCGCACACGTCGCATACATACTTCATATTTTATCGCACCTTTCATTCTTTTTCAAGGCCAGCCAATCCTGCTGACATTCCTAATATACCGCACAAAACACCCTTTGAAACATGAAAACAAAAAAACCGCCGCAGAAATTTTTCTACCGCGGCTTGAATTTTATACTTTTTTGTCTTCCTGCACCAATTCCTGCACCTTTTTCTCCGCCAGCCGCAGCATCATATACAGATCATTGAAATGCAGGTTGTTCAGCTCCTTCGGCGGCGCACACAGCTGCGGCGGCTCCAGCGGCACCGGCTCAATGGCCTCCGGCCCTTTTGTGTTGAACGCATGCCGCCATTCATAATCCACCACCTCAGACTCCTTGGCAGCCCGGGACCAGCACAGATACAGCACCTGACAGGCATCAATTTTCCGGGCCAATTTCTCCTGCCAGTCCTGGCCGGAACGCAGGGATTTCACATCCAGAAAAATATTCAAATCCGGCCGTGACCGGCTCAGGCCCTGCACAAAGGTAAGCACCTCTTCCCTGTCCTTGGAGGAATAGGACATGAACGCCTCCTTCACATCCTGACGGCTGAAGGACACCTGGCCCCCCTGCTGCCCCAGGGGCACGCAGATTTGCAGCCGGGTGGCTATCACATCATCCACATAAATATGGGCGGTCATGGGCAGGGTTTTACCCGGTACATTCTCCGGCACAAAATACATGAAGCTGAATTCCCGGATGTCCCCTGTCCAGGGCAGGGTCATTTCATTATCATCAATCACCGCCACGGCGGAGGTGATGCGCACCCGCACCTGCTGATTTTTCCGGACGCCCACGCCGATATCCGTCTTATCCTCCCGCAGCTGCTTTTCCGCCGTTTGCTTGATTTTTTCAATGATCTGCCGGTGCTCTTCCCTGCCCATGAACAGCCGCAGGGTGTAAAAATCCCCGGGCCGGACCAGCGCATCCGTCAGGGCGGAAAAATACACCTGATCCACCGTACATTTTTCTTCCGCAGGCGCAGCGGGAGAAGGGACGGGCTTGCCTTTTCCCTTGTGTTTTCTGCCGCCGGAGAAAAGGGAGGAGAAAAAAGAACGCTTGCCTGCCGTGGGAGCAATAGCCGGCGGTTCAGGGCGTGGCATCCTGACAGGCTCCGGCCGCTCCGGCAATTGCAAGGCGGCATTGGCAATCACGGGCGCATCATTCATCGAAAATGCAGGCCCGGCATCCACCCACCCGTCACCATCGCAATCTATCAGAATTTCACCGCCAAGCTCCGGCGCCACGGATGCATCAACAGCGGGAACAACAGGCACCGTGCTGCCTGACGGAAAAACATCCGCACCGAAAATATCATCATCGTCCTCAGCCATCTGCAATTGGTCCCAAAAGGTATTCAGCTCCGTCCGGTCTTCCGGTTCCGGCAGGCTTCCTTCCTGCAGATCCATGACACGCTCCGGCTTGGACGAAGACCCTCTGTACGAACCGCCGCAGGAAAAAACATCCGGCGCAAGGTTATCCATTTCCTGAAGGGCAGCCAGTACACCCTTCAAATTGTCAAGCAGCTGTTCTGCATCGTGTAAAAAAAGATTATTCTTCAACTGTTCCGCCAGCTGCAGGGCATCCTGCCCCATTTTCCCCTCATACAAGGAAGCAATTTCTTCCAGCCTTGCACATATTTCCCAGATCAATTCCTTCCAGTTGTCCATCAGCCCGCTCAGCTCGTGCCCGAGCACCTCCAGCCGGTCCGGTTCATGTATTGTAGGATGCCCTGTAACAGAAGCGGGGGCAGAAAGAAGGCTGCCGCAGGCATGGCAAAACTTTGCATGGTCGTCGTTTTGCCGGCCGCAATTTTTACAAAGACCCGGCTTCATCCCGATATCACTGTCCTTTGTATGAAAATTTCAAAACCGTTTTTTTCTGGCTCTATGATAACAAATTTTCACATCTGCGTCAACAAAGAACCGCCGCAGAAATTATTCTGCAGCGGTTTGCTTTTTGTCAGCCGTTCTTGGTATCGCAGTAGATGCAGCGGTACACTTTCTGTCCCTTGTCCGTCAGGCGGAACACATGGTCCAATTCCTGCTCGGTGGAGGTGATGCAGCGGGGGTTTTTGCACTTCACCACGTTCCGGAGGATCCGGGGCAGAGCCAGTGTTTTCTTTTCCACCAGCCGGCTGTCCCGGATGATGTTTACCGTGGCGCCGGGGTCCACAAAGCCGATCACGTCAAAGTTCAGGGGCATATCGGCATCGATTTTGATGATGTCCTTCTTGCCCATCTTGCGGCTGGGAGCATACTGGATGATGGCAATGGGGCAGCTGAGCCCTTCCAGGCCCAGCAGGCGGTACAGCTCCATGCCCTTGCCTGCGGTGATGTGGTCAATCACATACCCGGTACGGATGCTGTCGATATTCATGCTTCCACCCCCAGCAGTTTCATCATCAGCGCCATGCGGATGAATTTCCCGTACCGGGCCTGTTTGAAGTAGCAGGCACGGGGGTCCTTATCCACGGCGGTGGTAATTTCATTCACGCGGGGCAGGGGGTGCAAAACGCACAGGTCTTCCTTGCCCAGCTTCATTTTTTCGGTGTCCAGGATATAGCTGTCCTTCAGGCGCAGGTAATCCTCTTCGTTGAAGAAGCGTTCCCGCTGTACCCTTGTCATGTACAGGATATCCATCTTACCGATGGCGTCGTCCAGGGAGGTGTACTGTTCGTAGGGAATGTTCCTGTCCTTGATGTACTCCTGCTTCACAAAGCTGGGCAGCTTCAATTCTTCCGGGCTCACCAGCACAAACTTCACCCCGGGGTAGCGGCTCATGGCGCCGATGAGGGAGTGCACGGTGCGGCCGAACTTCAGATCGCCGCACAGGCCGATGGTCAGGTTATCAAAATGCCCTTTTTCGTGGCGGATGGTCATCAGGTCGGTGAGGGTCTGGGTGGGATGGAAATGACCGCCGTCGCCTGCATTGATGATGGGCACGGTGGCATGATCCTGGGCCACCATGGGCGCGCCTTCCTTGGGATGGCGCATGGCAATGATATCCGCATAGCCGGAAACCACTTCAATGGTATCCGCCACGCTTTCGCCCTTGGCCGCAGAGGAAGAGGAGGCTTCCGAAAAGCCCAGCACCTTGCCGCCAAGAGACAGCATGGCGCTTTCAAAGGACAGCCTGGTGCGGGTGGAAGGCTCGAAAAAGAGGGTGGCCAGGATTTTATGGTTGCAGCAATCCTGATACTTCACCGGATTGGCCAGAATATCATCGGCCAGGTCGATCATTTCGTTGATCTCTTCCACAGAAAGATCCAGAATGTTGATCAGATGTTTCATGCTTTCGCTCCGTTCACCGCCAGATAATTCTTAATGCGGGCCACGTTTTCAGCGTTCTTTTCGTCTTCTTCCAGGTATTCAATGATGTCGTACACGTCCACCACGGCGTAGACCGGGAAGCCGAATTCCGCTTCCACTTCGCTCATGGCGCTCTTTTCGGTCTTGCCCTTTTCCTTGCGGTCCACCATGATGAAGGTGGCGGCCACCTTCACGTCTTCCAGATTGGAAAGGATGGCCATGCTTTCCCGGATGGCAGTGCCGGCGGTGATCACGTCCTCCACGATCACCACTTCTTCACCGCTTTTAGGCACATAGCCCACAAACACGCCGCCTTCACCGTGATCCTTCGCTTCCTTGCGGTTGAAGAAAAAGGGCACGTCCAGCCCTTCCTTGGAAAGGGCCACGGCGGAGGAAACAGCAATAGAAATGCCCTTGTAGGCAGGCCCGTACAGCACGGTGCGCTTCTTGCCCACCTTTTCCAGGTACGCCCGGGCATAGAATTCGCCCAGCTTTGCAATCTGGTCACCGGTCTTGATATCGCCGGCATTGATGAAGTAAGGAATTTTGCGGCCGGATTTGGCGGTGAAATCGCCGAACTTCAACACGCCGGCGCCCTCAAGAAATTCGATAAACTCATGCTTGTAAGCTTCCATAATATATTCTCCTTCCACCGGCACACAAGCCGGTTTCTTATTCTTTGCAACATCCGGAACAGCTTTCTTGGAGGGGGCCCGGGGGAACCGTTCTTTGGCTACAAAGAATGGTTCCCCCGGAATAAATCTCTTACCCCAGGAATTCCTTCACGCAGCGTTCGTAGGCAGCCACGGGGTCGGCGGCGGCGGTGATGGGGCGACCCACCACAATGTAGTCGCTGGCGGCCTTGGCCTTTTCAGGGGTCATGATGCGCACCTGATCGCCCACATCGCCGTCGGCAAAGCGGATGCCGGGGGTGATGGTGAGGAAATCTTCGCCGCAGGCTTCCTTGACCAGCTTCGCTTCCAGGGGGCTGCACACCACGCCGGGCAGCCCGGCCGCCTTGGCGTTCTGGGCATACTTCTTCACGGTGTCTTCCATGGTGGCATTGATGAGCAGTTCCTGCTGCATACGTTCTTCGGAAGTGGAGGTGAGCTGCGTCACGGCCAGCAGCACGCCGCAGGTGCCGTCTTCTTTGGTGAGGCCTTCCTTGGCAGCTTCCATCATGGCGATGGTGCCGGCGGCATGGAGGTTGGTCATATCCACATCCAGTTTGGACAGCACCTTCATGGCCTTTTTCACGGTGTTGGGAATGTCATGCAGTTTCAGGTCCAGGAAGATCTTATGACCCCGGGCCTTGATCTCCTTCACAATGGCAGGGCCTTCGCTGTAATACAGCTCCATGCCAATCTTCACAAAGGGCTTGCGGCCGGTGAACTGATCCAGAAAAGCCAGAGTCTTTTCCTTATTTTCAAAGTCCAGAGCGATGATGACGTCCTTTGCCATGATGGGTGTCCTCCTTGAAATTTTGATGTATATCTGCAAGCGTCAGATGCGCTTGATGTCGGAAAGGTTTTCGATGCCAAGCTTTTCCATTTCCACGGGCAGCTGTTCAATGATCTCTTTGCAGGCGAAGGGATTCACCAGGTTCATGGCGCCCACCTGCACCGCCGTAGCCCCGGCCATCATCATTTCGATCACGTCCCGGGCAGACTGCACGCCGCCCATGCCGATCACGGGGATCTTCACCGCGCCGGATACCTGGTACACCATCCTGACCGCCACCGGGAAGATGGCCGGGCCGGAAAAGCCGCCCATGGTGTTGGCGATGATGGGCTTGCGGCGCTTCAAATCAATGCGCATGCCAAGCAGGGTGTTGATGAGGGAAATGCCGTCGGCCCCGGCATCTTCGCAGGCCTTGGCGATGGAGACAATGTCCGTCACGTTGGGGGAAAGCTTGATGATAACAGGCTTGGTGGTGACTTTCTTCACGGCTTTGGTCACTTCCGCAGCCGCTTCCGGGCTGGTGCCAAAGGACATGCCGCCGCCATGCACGTTGGGGCAGCTGACGTTCACTTCCAGCCAGCCAACCTGTTCCTCTTTATCAAGCAATCGGCAGGTTTCCACATACTGCTCCACGGAAAAGCCGCTGACGTTGGCCATGACGGGCTTGTGGAAGCACTTTTTCAGCTTGGGCAGTTCTTCCTGGATCACCTTTTCCACACCGGGGTTCTGCAGGCCCACGGCATTGATCATGCCGGCGGTGCATTCGGCGATGCGGGGGGTGGGGTTGCCAAAGCGGGGTTCCAGAGTGGTGCCCTTGAAGGAGAAGGTGCCCAGCATATTGATATCATAGATTTCGGCGAACTCGTAGCCGAAGCCGAAGGTGCCGCTGGCGGGGATGACGGGGTTATCCAGCTGAATGCCGCACAAATTTACTTTCGTATTCACCAGATGATCTCCTCGCTTTCCATAACCGGGCCTTCCTTGCAGATGCGCTTGTTGCCGGTGAGGGTTTTGCAGCTGCAGCCCATGCAGGCGCCAAAACCGCAGCCCATGCGTTCTTCAAAGCTGTACTGGCCGGGGGTATGGGCCGCCTTGCCGATGGCCCGCAGCATGGGCTCGGGGCCGCAGGTGTAGAAGAAGGTGTATTCCACATCCTTCAGAGCATCGGTGACAAAGCCTTTCACGCCATAGCTGCCGTCCACGGTGGTCACGATCACGCGGACGCCCAGAGCCTTGAAATCTTCTTCGCAGAACACTTCTTCCTTCTTGTTGAAGCCCAGGATCACCGTGGGCTGTGCGCCCTTTGCGATCAGCTTTTTGCACAGGTTGTACAAAGGAGGCACGCCCACGCCGCCGCCAAGCAATACCGGCTTTTCGCCGCTCTTTTCCAGGTTGTAGCCATTGCCCAGGCCGGTGAGGATATCCAAGCGTTCCCCGGGCTGCATGGCGCTCATCTTTTCCGTGCCCTGCCCCACCACTTTGTAGATGAGGGTCAGGGTGCTTTCATCGTAATCGCACACGGAAATGGGCCGGCGCAGGAAAAAACCATCCAGCTGAATGTTCACAAACTGGCCGGAAGCAGTGACAGCGGACGTATCGCCGGCAAGCACCATGCGGAAAACATCCTTCGTCAGCGCTTCATTTTTAATAATTTCGAAAATGCTTTGCTTCATATTTTGCCTCAAGTAATTTTCTTGTTCCTGCTCGTTGCGGCCCGAAGGGACGCATAAGAGCTATACCGCCACTTTAGCAGGTGCAGGGAGCATGCGCAAGCGAAGCGCAGGGCATGCGATCAGGCGTCAATGGTGGATACGCGGAAGGTGGTTTCCTCCAGCACGTCCAGCAGCACCCGCACGGTGTCCAGGGAGGTGAACATGGTCACATTGTTTTCGGTGGCCAGGCGGCGGATTTCGAAGCCGTCGCTAGCCTGACCCTGAGAAGCGATATCCTTGGTGTTGAGCACATAAGCGATATGGCCCTGGCGCAGGGATTCAGCAATCTCGTCGCTGCCTTCGTTCAGCTTGCGCAGCACATGGGTGCGGATGCCGTTTTCCTTGAGGAACTTGGCGGTGCCGCTGGTGGCCTCGATATTGAAGCCCAGGTCATAGAACCGGCGGATAAGGGGCAGAGCTTCCTGCTTGTCCTTATCAGCGATGGTGGCAAAGACGGTGCCGTAGTTCTGCAGGTGCATGCCGGAAGCCTGCAGGGCCTTGAAAAGGGCACGGTTGAGGGTCTTGTCATAGCCGATGGCTTCGCCGGTGGATTTCATTTCGGGGCTCAGGTAGGCGTCCAGGCCGCGGATCTTGTTGAAGGAGAACACGGGGGCCTTGGCGTACCAGCGCTGCTTTTCGTCGGGATAGATGCCGAAGATGCCCTGTTCCTTGAGGGACTTGCCCAGGATCACTTCGGTGGCGATATCGGCCAGGCTGTAGCCGGTGGCCTTGGAGAGGAAGGGCACGGTGCGGGAAGAACGGGGGTTCACCTCGATGATGTACACGTTGTCATCCTGGTCCACAATGAACTGGATGTTGTACAGGCCCACGATGCCAATGCCAAGGCCCAGCTTTTTCGCATACTGGAGGATGATGCCCTTCACCTTGTCGGAGATGGAGAAGGTGGGGTAAACGGAGATGGAGTCGCCGGAGTGCACGCCGGTGCGTTCCACCAGTTCCATGATGCCAGGCACGAACACGTCGTTGCCGTCGCAAATGGCATCCACTTCCACTTCCCGGCCTTCGATGTACTTGTCCACCAGCACGGGCTTGTCTTCGTCGATTTCCACGGCGGTTTTCAGGTAGTGGCGCAGCTGTTCCTCGTTGGCCACAATCTGCATGGCCCGGCCGCCCAGCACGAAGGAGGGGCGCACCAGCACGGGATAGCCGATATCGGCAGCGGCGGCAATGCCGTCTTCGATCTTCGTCACAGCCTGGCCCTTGGCCCGGGGGATGTTCAGCTCGTTCAGCAGCTGTTCAAAGGCATTGCGGTCTTCTGCCCGGTCGATGGCGGCGCAGTCGGTGCCGATGATCTTCACGCCCCGGTCCGTCAGGGGCTGGGCCAGGTTGATGGCCGTCTGGCCGCCCAGGGAGGCCACCACGCCGATGGGCTGTTCGTACTCGATGATGTTCATCACATCTTCGGGAGTGAGGGGCTCAAAGTAGAGCTTATCGGCGGTGGTATAGTCGGTGGATACGGTTTCGGGGTTATTGTTGATGATGATGGCTTCGTAGCCGGAATTTTTGATGGTGGTGACGGCGTGGACGGTGGAATAGTCGAACTCCACGCCCTGGCCGATGCGGATGGGGCCGGCGCCCAGCACGATGATCTTTTTCTTGTCCGTCAGGCGGGAATCCATTTCCCCCTGGTAGGAGGAGTAGAAGTAGGGGATGTAGGCGTTGGTATGGCAGGTGTCCACCATGCGGAAGGCGGGCATGATGCCGTTTTCCTTGCGCAGGTTCCACACGTCCTGTTCCTTCACGCCCCAGTATTTGGCGATGCAGGGATCGGCAAAGCCCATCTGCTTGGCGGCCCGGAGGGCAGCCGCATCCATCTTCTTTTCCTTCAGGATGTTTTCCATCTCCACAATGCGCCGGAAGGCTTCCAGGAACAGCATGGTGATCTTGGTCACCTCATGGATCTTTTCCAAGGATACGCCCATGCGGATCAGCTGCATCACAGCAAACACGTTGTCGCTGCGGAAGATTTTCAGGTAGTCCAGCAGTTCTTCTTCCCCCATGCCGTCAAACTTGGGCATATAGAAATGGTTCACGCCGATTTCCAGGCAGCGCACGGACTTGAGCAGGCTTTCTTCCAGGTTGGAGCCGATGCCCATCACTTCGCCGGTGGCCTTCATCTGGGTGCCCAGCTGGTTGGAAGCATTGGCAAACTTATCGAAGGGGAAGCGGGGCAGCTTGGCCACCACGTAATCCAGCCTGGGCTCAAAAGCGGCGGTGGTGTTGGCAATCTTGATTTCGTCCAGCGTCATGCCCACGGCAATCTTGGCCGTCACCCGGGCAATGGGATAGCCGCTGGCCTTGGAAGCCAGGGCGGAGGAGCGGCTCACCCGGGGGTTCACTTCGATCAGGTAATATTCGCTGGTTTCGGGGTTCAGGGCAAACTGCACATTGCAGCCGCCTTCAATTTTCAGGGCGCGGATGAGGCGGATGGCGCTGTCGTTGAGCATCTTCAGGTCATGGTCGTTGAGGCTGAGGATGGGGGCCACCACCATGGAGTCGCCGGTGTGGACGCCCACAGGGTCGATGTTTTCCATGCCGCAGATGGTGATCACCTTGTCCTGGCCGTCCCGCATCATTTCAAACTCGATTTCCTTGTAGCCCTTCACGCTCTTTTCAATCAGCACCTGATGCACAGGGCTCAGCTTGAAAGCGTTGATGCCGATATCGATCAGTTCTTCTTCGTTGTCGGCAAAGCCGCCGCCGGTGCCGCCCAGGGTGAACGCAGGGCGCAGCACCACGGGATAGCCGATGCGCTTGGCCGCTTCTTTGGCTTCTTCCAGGGAGTAGGTGATTTCGGAGGGGATGGTGGGTTCGCCGATCGACTGGCACAGCTCCTTGAACATTTCACGGTCTTCCGCCCGTTCAATGGATTCGCTGCTGGTGCCAAGCAGCTCCACCCGGCATTCCCGCAGGATGCCCTTCTTTTCCAGCTGCATGGCCAGGTTCAGCCCCGTCTGGCCGCCGATGCCGGGGATGATGGCGTTGGGGCGCTCATAGCGCAGGATCTTGGCGATGTATTCCAGGGTCAAAGGCTCCATATACACCTTATCGGCGATGGTGGTATCGGTCATGATGGTGGCAGGGTTGGAGTTGCACAAAAGCACTTCATACCCTTCTTCTTTCAGGGCGAGACAGGCCTGGGTGCCTGCGTAGTCAAATTCAGCCGCCTGGCCGATGACAATAGGGCCGGAACCGATGATCATAATCTTTTTCAAATCTGTACGCTTTGCCATGTCTGTTTCGCTCCTTTATTTCTTTTGATAAACGGCCTTGCCGTCACACACAGTCAGTACACATTCGCCGTACACTTCCATGCCGGCAAAGGGGGTGGCCCGGCCCAGGGAAAGGAAGGTGTCCGGGTCAATCTTACAAGCCTTGCTTACGTCAAACACCGTGAAATCATTTTTGAAGGGCAGGCCGAACCGCTCCCGGGGATTTACGCACATCATGTCCACCAGCTTTTCAAGAGACATGATGCCCGGCTTTACAAAGTGGGTATACATCACGGCGAACGCCGTTTCCAGCCCCACCACGCCCATCAGACTCTTTTCCAGGCCCCTGCCCTTTTCCTCGGCGGAATGGGGGGCATGGTCGGTGGCGATCATGTCGATGGTGCCGTCCAGCATCCCTTCGATCAGCGCTTCCTTGTCCTCCCGGCTGCGAAGCGGCGGGTTCATCTTGAACCGCCCGTCCTCCTGCAGATCCTCATCGCACAATACCAGGTAGTGGGGCCCAGTTTCGCAGGTGACGTTGACGCCCTGCTTTTTCGCTTCCCGGATGAGGGCCACGCTTTCCTTGGTGGAAATGTGGCACACATGGTAAGCGCAGCCAATTTCCTTCACCAGCGCCAGATCCCTTGCAATCTGCGCCCATTCGCTTTCGGAGCAGATGCCCCGGTGCCCATGGGCTCTGGCATACACCCCGTCGTGGATGTAGCCGCCTTTCAACAGATCGTTCACTTCGCAGTGGGCGGCGATGATTTTACCAAGGCGCCTGGCTTCCAGCATGGCGCGCTTCATCATTTCGTCGCTCTGCACGCCTCTTCCGTCATCGGAATAGCCGCACACATTCCCTGCCAGGCTTTCCATGTCCACCAGCTGCTCACCCTTTTCCCCCAGCGTGATGGCGCCGTAGGGATGCACCCGGATGCAGGCGTTCTCCCGGATGAGCGTCAGCTGCTCTTCCAGATGCGCTTTCGTATCCGGCACGGGGGAAAGGTTGGGCATGGTGCACACGTCGGTGTAGCCCCCATGGGCCGCAGCCAGGCTGCCGGTCAATATGGTTTCTTTATAAGAAAAACCCGGCTCACGGAAATGCACATGCACGTCACACAAGCCGGGAAGAATAACAAATTCACTGGAAAGAGAAACAGGGGCACCGCCGCAAGCGTCGAAAAACAATGCGGCGTTTTCACTGGCTCGGTTCATTTCGGTCATTGCCCGGCGCACGTTTCCACCTCCGCATCTGCATAATAAAAGCCTTGTTTTCAGGCAAGGCCGGTATGTCATTTGGGGATGATCGCTCATCTGCCATCGGTTATTATACCATATCCTCATTCCTCTGTCAATGACACAAAACAGAAGAAATTCGGAATGCGGAATGCGGAATTTTTCATGTTAACAATATCCCGCTGAGACGTGGGAATCCCTGCGGGGTTTCACCCCTGCACCCCACCAGGGGCATTGGTAGATTGTCAATCAAGTGCAACACCAAAGAAGACTTCAAAAGGAGAGCGCCAGTCAAGCCGTTTGCGAGGTCTGAGATTAATAAGCGCAAGAACAGAAAAGAAATAATCAGGAGAAACGTTACGAAAATCACAGCCCTT
>JAFQHP010000012.1 GCA_017397895.1 Clostridia bacterium | reverse complement strand
GCACGAAACTTGAGGAACGAAATATGTGCCCACGGGCGCTATGAAAACGAAAAAAGAGCGGTTGAGAGAATGAATTCTCTCACCGCTTCTTTTTATCGTTTTCCCCGGATGCCTTTGGCATCCGGCGGTTGGCGTTCCGCCGCTCAGCCCGTGGGGTGGCGGGGCCACACCCAATTCGCAATGGAACAATCGGCATTTGCAGTTTGTGCGTGCTGCAGGTAATCCCTCACGCCTCAGCGGGAAGTTGCTTGTTCGCCACGCCAACCACTTCCGCAGAATGGGTCAAGGGATGAAATCCCTTGTGGGGGTTGAGGGGGCAACGCCCCTCAGGGTATCCCCAAGCATCAGCGGGAAACTGTTTGTTCGTCACGCCAACCACTTCCGCAGAATGGGTCAAGGGATGAAATCCCTTGCGGGGGTTGAGGGGGCAGCGCCCCTCAGGGTATCCCCAAGCATCAGCGGGAAACTGTTTGTTCGTCACACCAACCACTTCCGCAACTGGGTCCAGGGATGAAATCCCTGGTTATTCGGCGGGGGCGTCCATCAGGCGGGCCTGGGGCGGAGCCACGGTTTCCCAGCCCAGCACGTTGATGCGGCCGGGGAAGGACAGGGCCATCACGCCGTTGGACCAGATTTTCACCTGTTCGCCCACGCCGGGCAGGGGCATATCAGCGGGGAAGGTGGCAATCACCTGGCCCAGGTTTTCGCTTTCCATCAGGGCGGCGTGGTCGGCTTCCATAATTTCCACAGCGGTCATTTCCATGGGCATGCCTTCCAGCAGCATAAAGAACATCTGGCCTTCTGCGTCCACGTTCACCAGGATGGGCAGCTCCTTCTGGATATCCATTTCCCAGGGTCGCATGTAGCGCAGTACCAGGATGGTTTCGCCTTCCTGCAGGGCGGTCACCTGGAGGCGGTAGGTGACGGGGGCACCGGCCAGGCTTTCTTCGGTATCGGCGGGCAGGGCTTCAGGGTCCGTCACTTCCACAATATCGCCCACAATGGTAAACACCGTCCAGATATAGCCGGTAGAAGGGTTGCCGGTGACTTCGATAAAGGTGCCTTCTTCGTTCTGGATGAGGGTGAAGGGTTCTTCGGGGATCACGTCTTCAGCGGAAACAGAGGTGAAGAGCATCATCAGGGCCATCATAAGCATCATCAGGTTTTGCATGGTTCATTTCTCCTTTTCTGTTGGGTTCCGTCTATATAGACGATACGCAGCAGAATTTGTTCCCGAAAAACGAAAATTTATTTCAGAGAATATTCCATGTAGGGGTTGCCCTCCATGTCCTTCCACTGGAAATGCCCCTCTTCCAGCGTCATGTAGCTGTGGGCGCTTTGTTCCTTAGGGATGGAAACGGAACCGGGGTTCATGTACACATAGGTGTCATGCTCCCGGCAGGCAGGCACGTGGAAATGGCCGTTGAGCAGGATATCCCCCTGTTTCAGCATGGGCAGGCTTTGCTCATTGAACAGATGGCCGTGGGTGAAAAAGAGCATCCTGTCCCCCAGCATCATCACGCCGTAATCCGCCAGCACCGGAAAGGGAAGCACCATCTGGTCCACTTCCGCTTCGCAATTGCCCCGGACGCAGGTGATGCTGTCCTTCATGGCGCTGAGCAGATCAATCACCCGCTTGGGGGCGTAATCCTTCGGCAGGTCGTTCCGGGGGCCGTGGTAGAGAAGGTCTCCCAGAAGCAGGAGCCTGTCCGCCCCTTCCTTCTGATATTGGGAAAGCAGCTTTTCGCACCAATAGGCGGAGCCGTGAATATCCGATGCGATCATCCATTTCATGGGGTGTTTCCTCCTGTCAGAATACCGATCATGCGCTCCATCAGCGCATCCCGGTGAATGTGGTACACATAGCGGCACAGGGGCCGGGTATCGTCAAAGGAATAGTGATGGTCATATTCCGGGATGGGGGTGGGGATCAGGCGGCTGTCCATCAGGCTGTCCTGGTCATTGAGCAGCCAGCCGATGGCCGTCACGTCCCAGATTACCCGGCTCCAGGGCTTGCCTTTGGCGTATTCCTCCGCTGCTTCGATGGTATGGTCGCACAGGTAATCGCAAAGGGTATTCCTGCACCTTAGCCAGCATTCCAATTCCGGGCCGGTGGTGGTGAAGGCGCTGACAACACCCATGCAGGGCAAAATGACCAGCGGCGCACCGCTTCCCATCACCACCCGGGCGGCGGCTACGTCCTGGAAGCAGTTGAACTCATGGTTGTCCGGCCAGTGGATGCCGTGGCCCCCCAGCCAGACGATCACCATGCGGTCCGCAATTTCCGGCTGAAGCAGCAGGGCGCTGGCCACATTGGTAATGGCGCCGATGGCCACTGTATACAGGGGATTTTCCGGGGAATGGGCCATGGCCCGGCGGCACAAATCCCGGGCGGCGTCGGACTGTCGGGGCGTGGCTTCGTTTTCCAGGTACCCTTCCGCACCCCGGAAAGCGGGTACTTCCCTGCCAGCCAGGCGGAACAGGTGGAGAATTTCCCGGTAGCTGCGCTCCATGCCGTCCCCGGGGCCCTGGGAGCGCTCGTTGAAAAAGGGGGCGGCATACACGGCTTCGAGGTTCAGCTTTTTACCCTCCAACAGCGCCATGGACAGGGCAAACTGATCGTCAATTTCGTTGTAGGCGTCGGTGTCCAGCACCATGTCCACCCTTTCCCGGGGGCAGGACAGCATCCTTTGCCGCTGTGCATCCGTCAGCATGGGGTTCCCTCCTTCATTCTTCCAGCCGGTCCTGAATTTCGTCCATCAGGTCGTCCAATGCTTCCATCAGCTCGGACCATTCGTAGTATTCTTCGCTTTCGATATCTTCCGGTTCTTCTTCCTGTATTTCGTCATACAGGTTTTCGATCAGTGGCAGCAGCCCTTCCAGCTCTTCCTTGGCGTATTCTTCTGCATTGATGGAAAGGGCCGTTTCCAGGGTGAGCCCGGCACCGGGGAACAGAACAATTTTGCCCATAACAGCCTCCGTTCTGATAAAAGGGTGGCGTCCTCCCGGACGGGAAGACGCCACCTGTTTGTTGATTATGATTATTCGGCAGTGGTTTCTTCCACAGTTTCCACCACTTCTTCAGCAGCGGCAGCGGCTTCCACTACAGTTACCTTGGTCATGTGGGTGTTGAGGCCGTTGTACCAGTACACAAAGCCTTCCACATCCACCACATCGCCGGCATTCAGGGTGCCAACGGTCTGGTACACTTCGGTTTCGGGGCCGGTGAGGTAGCGTTCCACGCAGAAGGAATACTGAGCGCCGTCCTTGGACAGGGTGACGTAGATGTCATCACCGGGTTCGCCGTTCTTGTATTCGATGGCTTCCACGGTCATGCCCTTGAAGGCAGCCAGCTGGTTC
>JAFQHP010000011.1 GCA_017397895.1 Clostridia bacterium | reverse complement strand
TTCATCTCGTGTAAACTGATGGTAGGACATTGATAGCGCCTCCTGTTCGTGTGTTTGTTTGGTAGCTACATTCTAACACTTGTCGCTCTCAATGTCTTTTTCTTTTTTGGGTGTTGCACTTGATATGATATTCCAAGATCGGCCCTTGACCCAGTGGCGGAAGTAGTTGGCTTGTCGAACGAGCAATTTCCGCATGAAGCTTGGAAAACGAAAAGGAATGTGCCCACGGGCGCTATGAAAACAATAAAAATAGCGGCTGGGAAAATGAATTTTCCCACCGCTTATTTTTTTTTCTCCGGATGCACAGCATCCGGTCGGCGGTGTTCCACCGCCCAGCCCGTGGTGCGGCCGGCTGAGGCGCGTTCACTCTGCATTATTGCAATCGGGTTTGAGTGTGTTGCCGGTATTTCCAAAGCTTCACGCGGAAACAGTTTGTTTCCTCATGCAACTACTTCGCGGATTGGGTGCAGGGCGGATCGCCCTGCCGAGGGGTACAGGGGGCGCGGAGCCCCCTGCTTCGCCGTTTCGCAAGCAACACGCGGAAACAGGTTTTATGGATAAGTTGCGCGTTATCGCGTACTGGGTGCAGGGGCGATGCCCCTGCCGCGGAGCCCCCTGCTTCGTCACCTGTCCCAAGCTTACAGGAAACGGCTGATGAGGATCACCGCTGCCAGAAGTACTGCCATGGAGAGGAGGGCCAGCCAGTCGTTTTTGTGCATTTTCAGCACATGCAGGCGGGTGCGGCCCTTGCCGCCGTGGTAGCATCTTGCTTCCATGGCCATGGCCAGGTCGCCGGCCCGACGGAAAGCGCTGACGAACAGGGGTACAAGCAATGGCACCATGGCTTTGGCCCGGGCCAGAAGGTTGCCGGATTCAAAATCCGCACCCCTTGCGGACTGGGCTTTCATGATCTTGTCCGCTTCTTCCAGCAGGGTGGGGATAAAGCGCAGGGCAATGGTCATCATCATGGCCATTTCATGGGCGGGAAAGCGGATTTTCGCCAGGGGGGAAAGCAGCCGCTCCAAGCCGTCGGTGAGGGTCACGGGGGCGGTGGTGAGGGTGAGCAGGCTGGAAAACATCACAAGCAGGATGAGCCTGAGGCCATAATGGATGGCGGTGATGACGGCTTCCTTTGTGATTTTGGCAAAGCCTATATCCACAAGCACCGTTTCCCCGGGCAGGAAGAAGATGTTCAATACCACGGTGAAAATCAGGATGAACCGCAGGGGCTTGATGCCCTTGAGCAGCATTTTGAAGGGCACGTTGGACAGCCGGCAGGCAAGCAGAATATACAGGGCCACCGGCAGGAAGGCCAGGCTGGTTTCCGCCATGAACACGGCCACAATGGCCAATACCAGCAGGATGATTTTCACCCGGGGGTCCAGGCTGTGCACCAGGCTTTTGACGGGATAATACTGGCCCAGGGTCATATCACTGAACATTTTTTTTGCCCCCTTCCCAGATATTTTTCAGGGAGCCAAACAGCGCATCCTCTTCATAGATGCCCTCCGGCAGGGGCAGGCCGGCCTTTCGCAGCTCGCCGGCCAGGCGGCAGATGACGGGAACATCCAGGCCCATGTCCTCCAGTTCATCCGCATGGCGGAAAATTTCGCCGGGGGTGCCGTCCATGGCCACGGTGCCTCTTTTCATCACCACGGCCCGGGTGGCAAAGCGGGCCACGTCGTCCATGGAGTGGGAGATCATCACAATGGTGGTGCCCCCCCTGTGCAGGGACAGGATGAGCTGCAGCATATCTTCCCGGCTCATGGGGTCCAGCCCGGCGGCGGGCTCGTCCAATACCAGCACTTGCGGCCGCATGGCCAATACGCCGGCCATGGCCACCCGCCGCATCTGCCCGCCGGACAGCTCGAAGGGGGATTTTTCTTTAAATTCTTCATAGGGCAGGCCCACTTTTTCCAGGGCCTCCTGCACCCGTTCCTGAATTTCGGTGTCGGAAAGGCCCAGGTTTTTGGGGCCGAACCCCACGTCCTTTTCCACCGTTTCTTCAAACAGCTGATGTTCGGGGTACTGGAACACCAGGCCCACCTTTTGCCGCAGGGTGCGCTTGTCAAAGCCGGGGGCGTTGATATCCTGCTCATCGATGAGCACCTGGCCGGCGGTGGGCTTCAGCAGGCCGTTGATGTGCTGGGCCAGGGTGGACTTGCCGCTGCCGGTGTGGCCCATCAGGGCCAGAAATTCGCCGGAATGGATGGCAAAATTCACATCCCGGATGGCGGTGGCCTGGAAGGGGCTGCCGGCCTGGTAGGTGTGGGTTACATTCCGGAAGGTGATTTGCATGCCGCTTCCACCTCCTTCACCATTTCTTCCACTGTCAGGATGCCGCTTTTCAGGGGTATGCCCGCTTCCCGCAGGCGGTGGGCCAGCTTTGCAACAGGGGGTGCATCCAGCCGCAGGGACTGCATTTTTCCGGGGTCGGAAAAAACTTCCCGGGGGTTGCCCTCCAGGACGATGCTGCCGTTTTCCATCACGAAAACGTGCTGGCACCTGGCGGCTTCCTCCATGAAGTGGGTGATCCACACCACGGTGATATTCTTTTCTTTGTTCAGTTTCTCAACGGCGGCAAACACTTCCTTGCGGCCCTGAGGGTCCAGCATGGCGGTGGCTTCGTCAAAAATAATGGCCCGGGGCTGCATGGCCAGGATGCCGGCAATGGCAATGCGCTGCTTCTGGCCGCCGGAAAGGGTGTGTGGGGCGCGGTGACGGAACTCCGTCATGCCCACGTCTTCCAGGGCCTGGGTGATGCGGCCGGGCATTTCTTGGGTGGGCACGCCGATGTTTTCCAGGCCGAAGGCCACGTCGTCCTCCACAATGGTGGCCACAATCTGGTTATCCGGGCTCTGGAACACCATGCCGGCCTGGGAGCGGATATCCCAGGTGCGCTTGTCGTCGGCGGTATCCATGCCGCAGACCAGCACCTTCCCTTCCGTGGGCAGGTACAGGCCGTTGAGCAGCTTGGCCAGGGTGGATTTGCCGGAGCCGTTCTGCCCCAGCACAGCATAAAAAGCCCCTTCCGGTACGGTGAGGCTTACGTTTTTTACGGCCTGCTGCTCAGCATCTTCATAGGCAAAGGAGACGTTTTGTACTTCAAAAATCGTGTTTTCCATGGCTTCCTCAGGCGGGTAGGTTCATAAAAGAAAAAAACAGCCTGCGCTTTGATTGGCGCAGACTGGATTATAGCACAATTTGGTGGGGGATGCAACTTTATACCGTTTCCAGGCCGGCGGAGGATTCCACCACCTGCAGCAGCTCTTCCTGGGCACCGGTGAGGGCGTTGATGTAGATCAGGAACTGTGCGTCCTGAAAGGTGCAGGAAAACTCATAGCACAATACTTCTTCATCGTTTTTCGGGATCAGGCACAGCTGGCTGCCGGTGACGGAAAGCCGGGGGCTGACACTTTCCAAGGCCTGTGTTTCCGTAATGGAGGGGGAAAGGGGCGCGCGGGGGCGGTGATTGGTGAGGTGGTTTTTCGCTTCCAGCCCCACTACCTGCGCCGTATCCATGCGAAGCTGCACCTTCACCAGGTCCGGGTAGAGGAGCACATTCCCCTGCCTTGGGGCAAAGGACAAAACTGCCATGCCCTCATACACCTGGAAATAGGTGCTTTCCATATCGCCGTACCCGTTTCGCTGCAGAAATTGCTGAGCGGCCCTTTTGCATTCTTCCAGGGTGACCAGGCAGGAGAAGGCCCCGTTATCCGGGGTGAGCCAGAGCACCTTGCCGCCCCGCCTGGTAACGGCAGCTTCCAGGGTGATATCCTCCAGCTGCAGTGTCACGCCGTGGCAGGGGGTGGGGCCCAGGGTGTCGGCGCCGGGGGAAAAGGACAATACCCTTTCTTCCCCCACAAAGCTGCGGGCAATGCGGGCGGCTTCCTCCCAGGTGATTTCGCTTTCCGCGGAAAGATCGGGCTCCTTTTGCTGCCGGGCATCGGAGAAGGGGCCGTCGTAGATGAGGGTGGGGTAGGAAACAGCGCTGTCGAAGGCCTCCGTCTGCCCGTCCGGGTAGAAAAGGGGGGCGGTATCGGCGGCGGTGAGATGGGCCTGATTGGAAAGCAGGGTTTGGGTGTAATCCCGGCAGGCGGAAATGAGGGAAGAAAGCTGGGCAGCGTCCCCGTCGGTGAGGGCATTTTGCGCCATCAGGGTGCGGGCGTAATCGCCAAGCTGGTTGGTCATTTTCATGGCCTGCATGGTGGAGGGATGGGAAAGGGGCAGCAGGGACAGGCTGCGCTGCACCTGGCCTGCGCCGTCGGATACCTGGTTCAGGTATTGCTCCCCGGCGTCCTCATCCTGGGAAAGCAGGGCCTTTTCCAGGGCGTAGTGCATGTCCTCCATCTGCCGCAGGGCGGAAAGCAGCGTGCCCTGATATACCTCCTGCAGCCTGCCCTTCCAGCTGTCGGCGTTGTAGCCCCGGACGGCTGCCAGGGCGGCAAAGGCACACAAAAGTACAAAGGATAAATAAACAGAAACATATTTTTTCATAGGCGCCTCTTATACCGCAAAATTATGATTGCCAATGGCCAGCCGCACTTCCCTGGTCCATATCCAGTCGGAGGTGGCGGTGACGGGATTATAATAGTACAAACAGCCGCCGGAAGGATCCCAGCCGTTCATGGCGTCCCGGGCGGCCCGGATGGAATCGCTGTCCGGGGTCAGGTTGATCTGCCCGTCCCGGACGCAGTCAAAGGCCCCGGCCTGATAGATGACGCCGGAGATGGTGTTGGGGAAGGAGGCGGAGCGCACCCGGTTCAGCACCACCGCGGCCACCGCCACCTTGCCGATATAGGGCTCTCCCCGGGCTTCCCCATGTACCAGCCTTGCCAGCAGGTAGATTTCACTTTCGCTGGCAGAGGCGGCAGCGGAGGAGCCGGCAGGCAGGCCCAGGGCGGCCAGGGTGGCCGGGCCCACCACGCCGTCGGCCTTCAGGCCGTTCTTTCGCTGGAAATACACCACGGCGTTGTAGGTGCTCTGGCCGAAAATGCCGTCGGCGGCACCCTGGAGGTAGCCCCACTGGATGAGCCGCTGCTGCACCCGGGTGACCTCCTGGCCCCGGCTGCCCCAGGCAATAGCCCCCTGGGCATTGATGGCTGTCAGGCACATGACCAGCACCAGGGCGGCACAGCCTATCATTTTTTTCTTCATTCCGTTCACGTCCTTTCCCGGTTATTTTGTGCAGGAAACACCGCCGTTTACCAAGGAAATGTTACAAAAATATGAAATTTCTGTCTTGACATTGTTGCGAAATATAGATAGAATAAGTTGTAAACTTATGTGCGATGGTACGGAGGTTTGATGATATGGGCAAAAGAATGTTGAAAAGGATGGCGGCGGTGCTGGTAATGGCCGTGCTGCTTGTTTGCTGTGCATCCTTTGCCATGGCGGAAAATTATCCCTTTGTGAGGATCACCGCGTTCGCCGTTGCCCTGCGCAGCCTGCCCAGCGAAAGCGCCTCTGTTTCGGTGCAGGTGCCGGCTGGCCGTGCCCTGCTTGTAACCGGGGAAAACGGCAGTTATTACACCGTTTCCTATGATAATGTGCAGGGATATGTGCTAAAGAGCCATCTGGGGGTCGTCAGTGCCACCCAGGCCCCTGTTTCCTCCTACACCTCCCTTTCCAACGGCAGCAAGGGCGATGAAGTGAAGCAATTGCAGCAGGCATTGAAGGACCTGGGCTATTACAAATCCTCCATCGACGGCAAATTCGGCTCCGGTACCCGCACGGCGGTGCGCTCCTTCCAGAAAATGAACGGCCTGAGCGTCACCGGCATTGCCGACCTGGCCACCCAGACCCTTCTGTACCAGGGCAATCCGAAAAGCGCCAACGGCCTGGTGATCAGCAATCCCAACGAAAATGTGTATGACACCCTGTCCCGGGGCATGGAAGGCCAGCAGGTGAAAACCCTGCAGCAGCGGCTGAAGGAACTGGGCTATTACACCAAAACCATTGACGGCGATTACGGTACCGGCACCCAGAATGCGGTGCGGGCGTTCCAGAAAAAGGCGGGCCTTGCCCAGACCGGCACAGCGGATAACGACACCCAGCTTTTGCTCTTTGCCGATACTGCCCCTGCCGCCAAGGATCAGGCTACCGCTACTCCCGCCCCCAAGGCCACTGCCACCCCTGCGCCCCAGGGCGGCTATCCCTATCAGACCTATACCACTGCCTCCGTCAATATGCGAATGAAGGCCTCCATCTCTTCCGGCAGGATCACCACCGTGCCCAAGGGCGCCACGGTGAACGTGCTGGCAGAGGAAAGCGGCTTTGTGAAGGTGAATTATAACGGCAAAAGCGGCTACCTGATGGCGGATTATGTGCACATTCCCGCCCAGTACCTGCCCGGCAATACCCTGGATGAGGATACCCAGGCCCAGCAGGATTATGCCGCCTTGCAGCAGGGAAGCCAGGGCAGCGCCGTGAAGGCCCTGCAGGAAGCGCTGAAAGAGCTGGGCTTCTATGCCGGCACTGCTGACGGTTCCTTCGGCAGCGGCACTGTCACCGCCCTGAAAACCTTCCAGAAGAAAAATTCCCTGCGCCAGGACGGCATTGCCACCCCCGAAGTGCAGAAGCTGATTTTTGAAGGCAAGCCCCTGAACAGCAAGGGCAAAAAGACCAATATCAAAACCCTGCCCCCCATTGCCGATTATCCCATGCAGCTCAATGACCGGGGCGACGCCGTGACCGCTTTGCAGAAGAAATTGAACCTGCTGGGCTATTTCACTGCGGAATATACCAACATCTATAATTCCGCCACCCAGAAGGCCGTGCGTACCTTCCAGCAGGACCATGCCCTTACCGTGGACGGCAAGGCCGGCGAAAAGACGCTGCGGCTTTTGAACCTGCTCAGCGTAACCCCCGCCCCCGGCATCACCCCCGCCCCCCAGAACACGCCCCTGACGGAAAGCAACGTGATCGTCATGCAAAACGGCACCCGGGGCCAGGCGGTCATCACCCTGCAAAAGCGGCTGGTGGAGCTGGGCTATTACAATTGCGATGCGGACGGCGTGTATGACAGCGATGATATTGCTGCCGTGAAGGCCTTCCAGAAGCGCAACGCCCTGAAGGCCGACGGCATTGCTGGCTTGGAAACCCAGTTGAAGCTGTACAGCAGCAGCGCTGTAGCAGCACAAAATGCCAATATTGTTTTGCCCACCCCCGTGCCCTTCACCACCCCGGACGTCACCGTTACCTTGCGAAACGGAAGTTCCGGCGAATATGTGCGTCTTTTGCAGGAGCGCCTGTCCGTGCTGGGCTATTATGAAGGCGGCGTGGACGGCAATTATGGCAGCGGCACCCTGCGGGCCGTGGTTACCTTCCAGCAGTTCCATAACCTGAGCGCTGACGGCGTGGCAGGCAAAAAGACCCAGGAGCTGCTCTACAGCAATAACGCCAAAACGTATGCGGAGGCCAAGCCGACCCCTGCCCCCACCCCCAAGCCCACCGCTACCTCCAAGCCCGGTGAAACCACCGTTACCACCTTGCTCAAATCCGGCAGCCGGGGCGATGCGGTGAAAAAGCTGCAGCAGCGGCTGGCGGACCTGGGATACCTTGCCGCCGCCGACGGCGTGTACGGCCCCAAGACCTATAATGCCGTGCGCTCCTTTCAGAAAAAGAACGGCCTGACGGCGGACGGCCAGGCCGGCACCATGACCCAGACCAGGCTTTACTCTGCTTCCGCCATTGCCGCCAACGGCAAAACCGTGGGCACCACTGCCGGCAGCAATTCTTCCGGCACTGCTACCGGCGGCACATCTTCTTCCTTCCGGGTGCCCAATGCCAGCGAAGTGCGCTATGCCAACTGGTACACCGAAATCCGCTCCCGGGCCAAGCTGATGCCCGATGTGGTGATCTACGATCCCGATACCGGGCTGCATTACAACCTGCACATGTTCTCCTTCGGCAAGCATGCCGACGCTGAACCGCCCACCGCCAAGGACGTGGAAATCATGAACCAGATCATCGGCGAAGATGACTGGGGTCCCAAATATGTGTGGGTCATTTTCAGCGACGGCCGGGTGTACATCGGCTCCACCCACTCCAAGGGCCACACTGTGGATCATGATACCGATAACGGTCTTACCGGCCACATCTGCCTCCACTTCCCCCGCATCATGAGCGAAGCGGAGGCCACCGGCCCCTATGCCGTCAGCCATCAGAAGGAAATCCTCTGGGGCTGGGAGCTGACCCAGGCCATGATCCGCTGACAAGGTCCAGGGTGGTACCCTGGACCCAACTGCGGAAGTGGATGGCCGGGCGAACAGGCAGTTTCCTGCTGGTACTCGGGAAATACCAGCACCACGCAGATACCCGTTTGCAAATGCCGATTGTCCCATTGCGAGTTGGCTGCGGCACGGCCGCACCCACGGGCTGGGCGGCGTGAACGCCGCCTGCCGGATGCTGAAAGCATCCGGGGAAAATACGAGAAAAGGTCGGAAGAGAAAGCAAACTTTCTCTCCCGGCTTTTTCGTATTTTCATTGCGCCTGTGGGTACACATCCCTTCGTTCCCCAAGCTTCACGCGGACATTGCTTTTTTGTGCGCTCATCCACTTCGCGAGTTGGGTGCAGGGACTTTTGTCCCTGCCAGGGGGCGAGAAGCCCCCCTGCTCTGGTAAACGGCACCATCGGACGGCCAATGGCCGCCCCTACAATGGATGCGCTTTCCAACAGATGTTTCACATGATGCGACGGGAGGGGAGAAAGCCCATTTTCCTCGTTTGGGGAAGACATTTTTTTCCGAAGGAGAAAGGCTTTGTTTCAAAAATATTAAATTCCGTTCTTTACCGTTTCTTTGCATTGACAGGCCATTTTATCGCGGGTATACTGGGAGCAGAGAAAACAAGGGAGGTGACATGCAATGGACGACGGCGAAAGATGCCAGGCGTGTGAAACAGTGCCCCGATCGTGGTCTGTGCGTCCGTTGGCATGGCACAGCGCTTAACGGGCTTGTTTCCCTGAACAGCATCAAATACGTCGTATCAGTCAGGCCAGTTCGCTCACAACAGCAGAAGGGGCTTTTTTGCGTGTGAAGCGAACGGTTTTACAGCTTTTGCGAATGGGTTTGTGTGCATTAGAAGAAAGGGAAGGAAGTGAGTCCCATGGAGTGGGAAGCTATCAAAAACCGCCTGGATGCTCTGCTTGCAGCGGGCAAGCACGGGGAAATCCGCGGGGCGATGATGATGCTGAACGTGGTTGACATCGCCCAATATATGGAAACCCTGGAAAAGGATAAACTTTTGCATGTTTTCCGGGTGCTGCCCAAGGATATTTCCTCCGACGTATTTTCCTATATGGAGCCGGAGCAGAAGCAGCTGCTCATCGAATCCATCGGCGACCAGGAAATCAGCGCCCTGATTGACGATATGTTTCTGGACGATGCGGTGGACTTTCTGGAAGAATTGCCGGCCAGCGTGGTGAAGCGGGTGTTGCAGTCCACGCCGGTGGAGAAAAGGAACCTGATCAACCAGTTCCTGCGCTATCCGGAATATTCTGCCGGCTCCATCATGACCATTGAGTATCTGGAATTCCGGGAAGGGGATACTGTCCGGGAGGCCATGAACATCATCAAAAAGGTGGGCCTGGACAAGGAAACCATCTATACCCTCTACATCATCGATAAGGAACGCCATCTGCTGGGCACCCTGGCCCTGCGCCGCATGATCCTGGCGGATGAGGACGCCGTGCTTTCCGATATGATGGTGCGTAATCCCGTCAGCGTTTACACCACCGATGACCAGGAAAAAGTGGCCGATACCGTGCGCCATTACGACCTGATGGCTCTCCCGGTTGTGGATAAGGAAAACCGGCTGGTGGGTATCATCACGGCGGACGACGTGATGGACGTTATCGAAGAAGAAAACACCGAGGACTTTGAAAAGATGGCCGGTTTGATGCCGTCGGAAGATGAGTACCTGAAAACCTCCCCCTTCCGCCTGGCGCTGAACCGTATCCCGTGGCTGTTGATCATGGCAGCAGTGGCTATTTTCACCGGTATGATCATCAAAAGCTTTGAGGATGTGCTGGCTACCTCCATCGTGCTCACCTCCTGCATCCCCATGCTGATGAACACCGGCGGCAACTGCGGCTCCCAGGCCTCCACGCTGATCATCCGCGGCGTGGCGCTGGGGGAAATCGAGTTCAAGGATCTGTTCCGTGCCCTGTGGAAGGAATTTCGGGTGGGCGCCATGGTGGGCGCTGTGCTGGCGGTGTTTACCTTCCTGCTGGTCACCTTCATTTACGGCGCTGCACCTGCGGAGGCGCTGGTGGTGGCCCTGGCATTGTATGCCACGGTGCTCATTGCCAAGGGCCTGGGCTGCACCCTGCCCCTGCTTGCCAAGCGTGTGGGCTTTGACCCTGCCCTCATGGCCAGCCCCCTGATCACCACCTTGGTGGACGCCACCTCGCTGACCATCTATTTCATGATCGCAACGGCCATTCTGAAGATTGCCCTGTAACCGGGGTACCTGAAAGGGCCTGCGGCAGGGATAGCATCCCTGCACCCAATCCACGAAGTGGTTGTGCGAATGAACAAGCAGCTTCCGCGTGAAGTTTGGGGAACCACGAAGCAGGGGACTGCTCGTCCCCTGAACCCCTCGGCAGGGCGATCCGCCCTGCACCCTTCCTGCGATGGGGTGATGCGGTAAACAAGCTTGTTTCCGCACGAAACTTGAGGAACGGAAAGGTGCCCACGGGCGCTGTGAAAACGAAAAAAGAGCGGTTGAGAGAACGAGTTCTCTCACCGCTTTTTTTATCGTTTTCTCCGGTTGCCTTGGCATCCGGCCGGCGGCGTTCCGCCGCCCAGCCCGTGGTGCGGGTGGCTGAGCCACATTCAACCCGCAATATAACAATCGGTATTTTGCAAGCGGGTTTGTGCGTGTTGCAGGCAATCCCTCCGTCAGCCTGCGGCTGCCATCTCCCTTTACACAAGGGAGGCTTTTTCGTATTCCCCACGCCCCAGCGGGAAATCGTTTGTTCGACCGGCCAACCACTTCCGCAACCGGGTCAAGGGGCGATGCCCCTTGTGGGGTGCAGGGGCGAAGCCCCGCATGGTTCCCTTAAGCTACAGCGGGAAACTGCTTGTTCTTCCCGCCAACCACTTCCGCAATTGGGTCCAGGGTACTACCCTGGCCGCAATTGGGTCCAGGGCATGGCCCTGGTGCAGGGGTGAACCCCCGCACGATCTCCCTATCGTGCTTACTGAACTGGGATGTTCTCGAAGAAATCGTTCTTTTCCAGGTCAGGGCCCACGGTGGTGTGGATAAGGCCGAAGCGGTAGCAGCTGTAATCGCTGTCCCGGGGCTCCACGGTGAAGTATTCAAACTCGCCGGTTGCCTTATTCTTCTGGCCCTGGTCATGCTGGGAGAAATGCCAGGCATAGGCTTCCTGGGCTATTTCGAAGCCGGTTTTGCCGCCGAAAGCGGACAGGGGCTGATCCCAGTCCATTTCGATGGCGTTTTCCTGATACAGGTGCAGGTACAGCTTTTTCACTTCCCAGGCACCCCAAGCGTTATAGGAATCCGTGAATTTCTGATCGTTTGCGGCCAGGGGGATGCATTTTTGCATCAGGTCGGCGCAGGTTTTATGGGCGCCGTGGCCGTATTCGCCGCCCACATCGTGGGTGATGACCACGTCCGGCTTATACTGGCGCAGCAAATTCACAATAAACTTCTGGGAGGCCGTTTTGCCCCAGGCACCGTAGATGGTATCCACTTTGGTGGAATACTTATCCCAGAAATCGCCGATGACGGGATAGGTTTTCACGCCGCAGGCCCACAGGCCGTTGAGCAGCTCGCTGCGGCGCTCCATCATATTGCAGGTCATGTACACCACCAGCACGTCCATCTGCTTTTCCCCGGCATAGTAGGGGATGGCGCCGCCAAAGAACAGCACCTCGTCGTCGGGATGGGCGGAGAGCACCATCAGATCCGCCTTTTGAGGGGCGGGCTGCCAGAACTGCACGGTGGAAGGCAGGTCGCCTTGGGAATATACAAACAGTTCACCGATGCAGAGCGTGGTTTGCTTGGTGCTCATGGGCAGGATGCGGATCTGTCCTTCCCCTTCCAGGGGGGCAAACTCATGGGCATACAGCCCTTCGCTTTCGTACACCGTCACCCATTCGCCGTTATGCTTTGCCTGCACCTGCCAGGGGGCCAGCTTATCCCCAAAGCACACATACACCCCGTACATGGGGGTTTCCTTGGGTGCGGAAACGGTGACGGAGGGGTTTTTCATTTTGTTGGAGAGGTAGATGGTGTGCCAGTCCCGGTCGCAGATACGGTCCAGGGTTTTATACTTGCCGGGGGAGAGGGTAATTTCGCAATCGGCGGTGATGTCCCGGGCTTCCTGCGCCAGGGCAGGGAAGCAGATCAGCAGCATCAGCGCAAACAAGAGAAGAAATTTCTTCATCGGTGGCCTCCGGAAAAAAGAACAGGGCTGCCCTGCGGACAGCGGCAGCCCTGCTGTTTGTTTTTTTCAGATGGGATTACTCTTCCACGGGAGCTTCTTCTTCAGCGTACACTTCTTCAGCTTCGCCGGGGATTTCCATATCGCCGTCTTCTTCCAGAGCGGTGTCGGCCAGGGCTTCACGCACGCTCAGGCTGATGCGCTTGGCTTCGGGATCCACGCCCAGCACCTTCACGGCCACAACCTGACCAACGCTCAGCACGTCTTCCACCTTGGCCACGCGGGTCAGGGCGCACTGAGAAATGTGCACCAGGCCGTCCACGCCGGGTTCCAGTTCGATGAAAGCGCCGAAGGGACGGATGCGAACCACTTCGCGTTCCAGGATCAGGCCAACGGGATACTTTTCTTCGATGTTATCCCAGGGCTTGGGCTGAAGCTGCTTGTAGCCCAGCTGGATGCGTTCGCGTTCGCGGTCCAGGCTCAGCACCTTCACTTCCACTTCCTGGTTGATCTGCAGCACGTCGGAGGGATGACCCACGCGGCTCCAGGCCAGGTCGGTGATGTGGATGAGGCCGTCTACGCCGCCCAGATCCACAAAAGCGCCGAAATCGGCAAAGCGGCGGACGATACCGGTGATGGTTTCGCCTTCAACCAGCTTTTCCCAGGCAGCAGCCTTCTTGGCGGCGTTTTCTTCTTCCACCACCTGCTTGCGGCTGGCCACGATGCGCTTCTTCTGCTTGTCGACGTCGATGATCTTCAGCTTCATTTCCTGGCCCACGAACTGGGCAATCTTTTCCACGTAGCGGCTGGCCAGCTGAGAAGCGGGCACAAAAGCACGGATGCCGCCTTCGATGGAGGCAAGCAGGCCGCCCTTGACGGCTTCCTTACCCACGGCGTCGATATATTCGCCGTTTTCATACTTTTCCATCAGGGCTTCCCAAGCCTTGCGGTTGACGATGTTGCGCTGAGAGAGCAGGACGTTGCCTTCACCGTCGTTAACCTTGACGACTTCTACTTCGATTTCGTCGCCCATCTTTACGTCCTTGTCCACCAGGTCGGCTTTCTTGATGAGCCCGTCAGACTTGTAACCGATATTGACGCATACTTCGTCTTCGGTGATCTGTACCACAGTGCCGGTGACCGTCTGGCCGTTATGAATGCGGACCACGGTCTTTTCGATGTCTTCCATCGTGAAGGCGGGGGTATCGTTGGTGGTGGGCTCCTGAAGGGTTTCCTGGTCGATGTGTTCCATGTCGTTCATGCGTGTGACAACCTCCTTAAATGACCAATCCGGTGTGGATGCGCCGGCGGCTATTCCTATGTATTCCGTGTGGATATTTCCAAAGTGCGGCGGTATTTCCGCAGCACGTTCCACCAAACAGGTGCGGGGGCAAAGGGCCAGGCAGGCTTCGTACAGCTTGCGGGTGTTGGCGCTCATTTTACTGCCCACCACAATCATGGCGTCTGCTTTTTTTGCCAGTTCCCGTGCCGCTTCCTGGCGGCGGGCGGTGGCCAGGCAAATGGTGCATTTCTTTTCCAGGCCGGGAATCTTTCCGGCCAATACGGCGGTGATCCCCTCCCATGCTTCCATGGGGTATGTGGTCTGGCATACGCAAAGGGCCTTTTCCATGGGGGGCAGGGCCTTTGCCTCTTCCACGTTTTCAATAATGCGGCACGCTGTCCTGCACCAGCCGGCCGTTGCCTGCACCTCCGGGTGCTGCCTTTCGCCGATGAGCAGAACCGGCATTTCGCTGGAGGATACAATCTGGTGCAGCGCTTTCACATAAGCGCAGGTGCCGTCCCGGATGTCCAGCCCCTGGGCCCTGCAGGCTTCATACACCTTTGGCCCCACGCCGTGGCTGCGCAGAAGGATAATGCCTTCTTTGGCCTGGGCGGGATGGTCCACCCGGGTAACGCCCAGATCATGGAGTTCTCTGGTGGCCTGGGGGTTGTGGATCATTTCTCCCAGGCAATAGCAGGGGATGCCTTTTTCCCGGGCTTCCCGGGCCGCCTGGAAGGCCGTTTCCATGGCTTTTTTCACCCCGGCGCAGTATCCTGCATGGGCTGCAATAACGCAAGGCATTTCCTCATACCACCCCATATTTGAGCGAGTACAAAGTTTTTCGCCGCAAAACCTTTTTTTCCTGCTGAAAAAATAAATTTTTTCATATTTTTATGAACTTTTTTTTAAAAAAATGCTTTTTGGTCTTTTTCGGGGCCAAAACAGCCGGTTTTGCAGGCAGAAAACGGCAAAAAGATGCTTGTATTTGGGCGGGGCTTGTGGTATACTATCTGCGTGGCTCGCTTTGCGGGTCTATGCTGATGTAAAAAACAAAACGGTCCTGAAAGAAAGAAGGGTTTAACGAAGAGTGGGAGCTGCAATGTGCCGGAAAGGTGGGAACAGGCTTGTTCCGCGGCCTTTCAAGGGCGCTTTTTTGCGGCTGTAGCCCACTCTTTGTGTATTTTCAAGCAGGAAAAGGAGATGCTTATGGCCCCCAAGAATGCCAATATGCAAAAGATTGGCGCCATCTGTGAGCGCTTTGCCGGGAAACTGGAATACTACCTGTGCGACGTGGCCATGGAAAAGGAGCCCACCGGCCGGTATCTGCGCATCTACATCGACAAGGACGGCGGCGTCACCCTGGACGACTGCGAGAAATACCACCGGGCTGTGCAGCCCTCCCTGGAGGATTACGATTACGACTTCCTGGAGGTGTGCTCCCCCGGCATTGACCGGCCTATCAAAAACCAGCGGGATATTGACGCTTCCATCGGCCTGGAAGTGGCGGCCAAGCTGTATAAGCCCCTGAACGGGCAAAAGACGGTGCAGGGTGCGCTGGTGAGGATGAATGATGAAGAAGTGGTGATCCTCTCCGGCGAAGAGGAAGTGGCCCTTCCCCGCAAGAGCGTGGCGCAGGTGCGGCTGGTGCCGGACCTGAGCGCCCTGGATGAAGAAGAATAATTCCCTTGAAATATCAGAAAGCAGAGGTTTGAAAGACAATGGCAAATCGCAAGTCCGAAATGTTTGACGCTATCGAAAACCTGGCCAAGGCCAAGGACATCAACGCCGAGCAGATTCTTACCGCTGTGGAAGACGGCTGCAAGGCTGCCTACCGCAAGTATGCCAAGTATTCCGCCGCCCAGAGCGAAAACTCCTCCAACCTTTCCGTGGTCATCAGCCGGGAGCATGATGTGCAGATCTTCGCCCGCAAGGTGGTGGTGGAAGTTGTGGAAGACGAAAACACCCAGATCACCCTGGAGGCCGCTCGCCGCATCCGCCCCAATTTTGAACTGGGCGATATTGTGGAAATCGAAGTGACCCCCAAGGATTTCGGCCGTGTGGCTGCCCAGACTGCCAAGCAGGTGATCCTGCAGCGTATGCGTGAACTGGAAAAGGGCAAAATCTACGACGAATACATCGAAAAAGAAAACGAAATCCTCACCGGTATTGTGGAGCGGGTGGACAACGACAACGTGTATGTGGAGCTGGGTGCCACCCGGGGCGTTCTGAACAAGAGCGAATTCATGCCCGGGGAAGAATACCGCCCCGGCGACCATATCAAGGTGTATGTGCTGCAGGTGTACCGTGCCGGCCGTGAAGGCGGCGGCCCCCAGGTGGCCGTCAGCCGTGTGCACACGGGCCTGGTGAAGCGCCTGTTTGAGATGGAAGTGCCGGAAATTGCCACCGGGATCGTGCAGATCAAGTCCATCGCCCGTGAAGCCGGCAGCCGCACCAAGATCGCCGTGGCCTCCTCCGACGCCGCCATCGATCCCGTGGGCGCCTGCGTGGGTCCCCGTGGCATCCGTGTGGACAAGGTGGTCAGCGAGCTGAAGAACGAAAAGATCGACATCATCAAGTGGAGTGCCGATCCTGCGGAGTTTGTGGCCAATGCCCTCAACCCCGCCCACGTGATGAGCGTGTATGTTTCCGAAAAGGAAAAAATCTGCCGCGTGATCGTGATGGATAACCAGCTGTCCCTGGCCATCGGCAAGGAAGGCCAGAACGCCCGTCTTGCCGCCAAGCTGACCGGCTGGAAGATCGACATCAAGTCCCAGACCCAGGCGGCTGAGCTGATGCAGCTGGATATGCCCGAACTGAAGGTGGGCGACGGCCAGGTGATCGCCGATGAATACGAGGATGATTATCTGGATATCGAGCTGGACGACGACGATATCGAATAATGTGCTGAGGAAAGCGCCATGAAAGAAAGAAAAATTCCCATGCGTATGTGCGTGGGGTGCCGGGAAATGCAGCCCAAGAAAAGCCTCATCCGGGTGGTGCGCTCTCCCGAGGGGGAAGTGTCCATGGATGTGACGGGGCGTAAGGCCGGCCGGGGCGCTTATGTGTGCAAAAATGCCCAGTGCCTGCAAAAGGCCCTGAAGCAAAAGCAACTGGAGCGGGCCTTCTCCTGTACCCTGGGGGAAGAAACCCACAAGGCGCTGATGGATGCCCTGGCTGCCCTGGAGGATCAGGATGGCGAAGCTTGAAGGGCTGCTGGGCCTGGCCATGCGGGCCGGGCAACTGACGCCGGGGGCGGACCTGGCCCTGCGTGAAATCAAGGCAGGGAAGGCGGCCCTGGTGCTGGTGGATGCAATGGCATCGGACAACACCAGAAAGAAGCTGCAGGACGCCTGTGCTTTTCGCCGGGTGCCCATGCATATCATGGAAGCGGGCCTGCTGGACAGGGCCTGCGGCAGGGAAGGGCGCATGGCTGCCAGCCTGAAAAAAGGCGGCATCTGCGATCAGATCCTGCAAAACCTTCATCAGACGGGAGAGCCGTTGAAATAAACCAAATTTGAATTCATTGCCGATATGGCGGGGGTGCAAGCATCGAATGACCAAGGTAAAACTGGCAGAAGCTACAAAAGAAATCAACCAGCAGTCGGGCGTGATCCTGGAAGAGGCGGCGCATATCCGGCGCAATATTGACACGCTTATGCAGACACTGCGTAAGCAGGAAGCCCGCTTCCAGCGTGAACAGGAAGAAGAGCAGGCCCGCAAGCACCAGGAAGAACAGAAGATCCTGGCGCAGCAGCATACCAAGGCCTGGACCATGCCGGATGAAGAGGAAGCAGCCCCTAAGGCGGCTGCCGCCCCCGAAAAGAAAGAAGAAAAGAAGGCCGAAAAGCCTGCTGAAAAGCCGGCTGCCAAGCCTGTGGAAAAGGCGGAAGAAAAGCCTGCCGAAAAGCCCGTGGCTGTGGAAAAGCCTGCCCCCGTGCAGGAAGAAAAGGCTGCCCCTGCCGCCGAAAAGAAGGAAGAGGAAAAGGCCCCTGCCAAGCAGGAAGAAAAGCCGGCTGAAAAGCCCGCTGCCGCTCCTGCGCCTCAGCAGGCACGGCCCGTTGCGCCCAGGCCTCAGGCCCCCCAGGGCCAGGCCCGTCCTGCTGCGCCCCAGGGCCAGCAGTATGGCCGTCCTGCCGGTCAGCAGGGCCCCTATGGCCGTCCTGCCAATCCTCAGGGCCCCTACGGCCGTCCCGCTAATCCCCAGGGTCCCTACGGCCGTCCTGCCAATCCCCAGGGTGGCCAGCAGTATGGCCGTCCTGCCGGTCAGCAGGGCCCCTACGGCCGTCCTGCCAATCCCCAGGGCGGTCAGCAGTACGGTCGTCCTGCCGGTCAGCAGGGTCCCTACGGCCGTCCCGCCAATCCCCAGGGCGGCCAGCAGTTCGGCCGTCCTGCCGGTCAGCAGGGCGGCGGCCAGTT
>JAFQHP010000066.1 GCA_017397895.1 Clostridia bacterium | reverse complement strand
CATAGCCGCCGCCGTCGCCGCCCTCCGGCCCCAGGTCGATGATATGGTCGGCGGTTTTGATCATGTCCAGGTTGTGTTCAATCACCAGCACCGTGTTGCCGGCGTCCGTCAGCCGCTGCAGCACCTTCACCAGCCGGCTCACGTCGTCCATGTGCAATCCGGTGGTGGGTTCATCCAGCAATATCACCGTTTTGCCGGTGGCACGGCGGCTCAGTTCCGTGGCCAGCTTCACCCGCTGGGCTTCGCCGCCGGACAGGGTGGTGCTGGGCTGGCCCAGGTGCATGTAGCCAAGGCCCACGTCGTACAAAGTTTGCAGCTTCTGCATGATGGCAGGGTGGTTTTCAAACACCTGCATGGCTTCTTCCACCGTCAGGTCCAATACGTCCGCAATGGACAGGCCCTTGAACTTCACTTCCAGGGTTTCCCGGCTGTAGCGCTTGCCGTGGCACACCTCGCAGGGCACGTAAATATCCGCCATGAAGTGCATTTCAATCTTGATCAGGCCGTCCCCGGCGCATGCTTCGCACCGGCCGCCCTTGACGTTGAAGGAGAAGCGGTTTTCCTTGTAGCCCCGGATCTTGGCCTCCGGCAGCTGGGCAAACACCCGGCGGATCTGGTCGAACAGCCCGGTATAGGTGGCGGGGTTGGACCGGGGACTGCGGCCGATGGGGCTCTGGTCAATGTTGATGATCTTATCCAGCTGCTCTTCCCCCAGGATGGCATCATAATCCGCTTTCCGGGGCCGGGCACGGTTCAAATCATGGGCCAGGGCACCATACAAAATGGCGTTCACCAGGCTGCTCTTACCGCTGCCGGATACGCCGGTGACGCAGCACAATACCCCCAGGGGGAACTGCACGTCAATGTTTTTCAGGTTATGCTCCCGGGCGCCTTTCACCGTCAGCCACCCGGTGGGGGTGCGGCGGGCGGCGGGCACAGGGATACGCTTTTTTCCGGAAAGATACTGGCCGGTGATGGAGTCCGGCGCGTTCATCAGATCCTGCACCGTGCCCTGGGCCACAATATGGCCGCCGTGCTCCCCGGGGCCGGGGCCGATATCCACCACATAATCGGCGCTGCGCAGGGTTTCTTCGTCGTGCTCCACCACAATCAGGGTGTTCCCCAGCCCCTTCAGGTGGCGCATGGTGTTCAGAAGCCGGTTATTGTCCCGCTGGTGCAGGCCGATGGAGGGCTCGTCCAGGATGTACAAAACGCCGGTCAGGCCGCTGCCGATCTGGGTAGCCAGGCGGATGCGCTGGGCCTCGCCGCCGGACAGGGTGGCCGCACCCCGGGAGAGGGTGAGGTACTCCAGCCCCACATCGCACAAAAACTGCAGCCGGGAGCCGGTTTCCCGCAGGATGGGAGCAGCAATCATCCGGTTCGTTTCGGAAAACTGCAGATCGTTCAGGAAGTTCATGGCCTTGCGGATATTGAAGGAGGAAAGGGTGGCAATATCCACATCCCCCACCGTTACGGCCAGCGCTTCTTTCTTCAGCCGCTTGCCTTTGCACACGGGGCAGGTTTCGTGGGCCATATATTCTTCATAGGCCGCCTTCATACCCTCGCTCTGGGTTTCCCGGTATCGACGCTCCAGGGAGGTGATTACCCCTTCGAAGGTGGTCTGGTAGGTGCCGGAATCAAATTTCAGTTTCAGCTTCTGGCTGCCGGTACCATAGAGGATTTTATCCATCACCTTTTCCGGCAAATCCCGTACCGGGGTATCCATGGAAAATTTGTAATACTCCGCCAGGGCCTGGAACATGGCATGGGCGGTGGAATTCCCTTCCCCGCTGCTGCTCCAGCCCATGCAGTTCACCGCCCCTTCATTCAGGGACAGGCTGTCGTCCGGGATGACCATATCCCGGCTGATCTTCATGGTTTCCCCCAGGCCTGAGCACACCGGGCAGGCGCCGTAGGGGTTATTGAAGGAAAACATCCGGGGGGCCAATTCTTCAATATTCACGCCGCATTCCGGGCAGGCGTAATTCTGGGAGAAGGTCATTTCCTCCCCTGTCTGGATCAGCTGGGCCACTGCCAGGCCGCCGGATTCCCGCATGGCGGTTTCCAGGCTGTCCGTCAGCCGCTGCTCAATGCCGGGGCGCACCACCAGCCGGTCCACCACAATATCAATCTGGTGCTTTTTCTGCTTGTCCAACTCCGGCACATCGTCCAATTCGTACATTTCGCCGTCAATGCGCACCCGGACAAAGCCGTTCCTGGCGGCATCCTGCAAAAGCTTCACATGCTCGCCCTTGCGGCCCCGCACCACGGGAGACAAAAGCTGCAGCTTGGTGCCCTCCGGCAGGGCCATCACGGCATCCACCATCTGGTCCACCGTCTGCTGGCGGATTTCCCGGCCGCATTCCGGGCAATGGGGCACCCCCACCCGGGCATACAAAAGCCGCAGGTAGTCATAAATCTCCGTCACAGTACCCACGGTGGACCGGGGATTGCGGGCGGTGGTTTTCTGGTCAATGGAAATCGCCGGGGACAGCCCTTCAATGCTGTCCACATCGGGCTTGTTCATCTGGCCCAGGAACTGACGGGCGTAGGAAGACATGCTTTCCACATACCGCCGCTGGCCTTCCGCATAAATGGTATCAAAGGCCAGGGAAGATTTGCCGGAGCCGCTGAGCCCGGTAAACACCACCAGCTGATTACGGGGAATCTGCACGTCCACATTTTTCAGGTTATGCTCCCGTGCCCCCCGGACGATGATCTGCTTATCCATCTTTGCCTCCCAATCGGATTTACAGGGCAATTATAGCACATATGTTCGCATTTTGGAAGAGGAAAAAGAAAGAAAACAGGCAAGGAACAACGCCCTGCCTGTTCATATTTTCACTGTAATTTATTCCAGTACAATCATGCTTACACAGTCCCGGCCGTTGCGCTTGGCGGTGTACAATTGCTTATCCGCTTCGATGAAGGCATGGGCCTCATCCACCTGGGAAGAAGCGGAAAGCACCACCACGCCCACGCTGATGGTGACCCGGATGGAGTTTCCTTCCATATCCTGCACCTTGGTATTCCGCACCAGCTCACACACTGTCTGACCGGCGTTCCGGGCGGTTTCTGCCGTACAGCTGGGCAGATAAGCCAGAAATTCTTCCCCGCCCCAGCGGCAAAGCAGATCCTCTTTATGGAAAGCCGCCTGTAATTCCTTTGCCACCTCCACCAGCACCTGATCGCCGGTTTTGTGGCCGTAGGTATCGTTGATGTTCTTAAAGGTGTCAATATCCATCAGCAGAAAAGCGGCGCTGCCGTTCTTTTCCTTATCCTTCCTGGTGATCCTGGAAAGCCTTTCCTGGAACCAATAGCGGTTCCTCAGGCCCGTCAGCCTGTCCGTTTCGGAAAGCAGGCGCATTTTGTCCTGGGTTTTGAACATCTGCTTCAGCGCCAGCAGCCGGCTCAATTCAAACCCATAGCCAATCACCGACGCCACCAGATACACCACCGGAAACCTTGCGCAATACAAATCGCCGTAGGGATACTGCAGCAAATTCCTACCGAAGGGAACCCACATGAAAAACACCAGCATCGCAAACAACAGGCCGGTCAGCACACCGCCCCGCTTGCGGCCAAGCAGCGTCATGGCGCAGGTGGGCAAAATCAGCAGCCAATGGGGGCTGAAGCCGTCGGCGCCGCCGGTGATGACAAAATAGGTGCACAGGGCAAAAATGGAGCACTCAAAAATGAGGCAGTTCACCATACGCATCTGTTTGAACCGGCGCAGCAGCAGCAAGTTCAAAAGGCAAACAAAGAAAAACGCAAAGGTGAGCCCCGCCATCAGCCAATGGGCCGTGAACAGGTTTATCACACACATCAAAAGCCCCGTACCACCCAGCAGCATACAGGCCAATTGCATCTGCAGATAATAGCGGTACTGATCATCCACCAGCCGCTCAAACAGAGAATCGTTCCATAATTTTTTCATTATTCCATATCCCTTAACACAAGAATAAAGCACGGGACAAATTCGTCCTCCCGCTCAGGGCAAGGGCGATATACGAAAGGCTGCCAAGTAAAAATACGCAGGTATCAATTTGCACACGCTCTTGGTATACAAATATTATAAAACTGCGTATTTTTCGTGTCAAGTTCCGACAGTTATTTTATTCTGTTTTCATCCATTTTCCAGCCACTGCCAGGGGATATGCTTTGCCTGCTGCCGCAGTTTTTCCAGGGACAAATATTCCTCTTTCGGCAAAGCGGCAAACATTTTTCCCAATTTCCCTTCCCCCTGGGTCGCCTCCTCCCGGATGAGCCCCCGCAGCCAGATGAGCATACTTTTTTCCACCCAGTACCGCCAATCCGCCCCGGGCACATATTCCTCCAGCGCCTTGAAATGCAGGTACATGGGGGTACCGTCCAGCACATCGTGCCAGATATCGGCATAGACAAAATCATATTGCTCCCCAGCTGCTTCCTTTTCCACATAGGCAAAGGCGTCGGCGTTGATCACCCGGATTTTTTCTTTGTTTGGAAACTGAGGAAGCAGCTCCTCCTCAAACAGGCGGATCACGTTTTCGTCCAGCTCCACCACCGTCACATGGCTCACATCTTCCATCTGCGCCGTCATATACGCATAGTACCCCAAGCCCAGTCCCAGCACCAGAATTTTGCCATGGGCGGCGGCAATATCCGCCTTCATGGTTTCCACTTCGTTGGGGGTGATGGCCATCCACAGCCGTCCCTTTTGCAATACGGCGGGATAGTGGAAGCTTTCCGTGAAATAGCCGATGCAGGGAATTTCCCGGCCGTCCGCCATCTGGCGGGTATCGTCATAGCAAAACATTTCATAGGGGGCATACTGCTGGTGGGTCAATTTCCATTCGCCTTTTTCTTTTTCCGGCAAACGGATATTTTGGTAGAAGGGGTCGGCCAGGTAAGGCGCAGTATCCATTCGCTTCAGCGCTGGACGGATGTATTTTTCCGCCAGCTGCCGGTGACGGGGGTTCATATCGCTGTCCAGCCCGCACACGGCGCACACCAGCGCACAAAAGGCGCTGTGGTTATCCAGCCCCACATCCAAAGCAAACCCTTCCACCTCTTCTTTGGTGAAGGGGCAGGCCCTTTCGTGCAAAAGCGCGGAAAAAAGCTCCATCACCAACAGGTTATCGTCCTGCAGCCGGTCCATTCCCCTCACCTCCTGAAAAGATTATTTTCTGTCCTTCACCATGGTCAGGGCGATGCGCTTTTTCTTCATATCCACATCCACTACCCAGACCTTCACCACATCCCCCACCTTCACCACCTCGGAGGGATGCTTGATGAATTTATCCGCCAGCCTGGAAATATGCACCAGGCCGTCCTGATGCACGCCGATATCCACAAAGGCGCCAAAGTCGATGACGTTTCGCACGGTACCGGTCAGCTCCATGCCGGGCTGCAGATCCTTCATGTCCAGCACATCGGTGCGCAGCACAGGCTTTGGCAGATCTTCACGGGGGTCACGGCCGGGCTTTTCCAACTCCCGCACTATATCCTGCAGGGTGGGCAGGCCAAGGCCGGTCACCTCCGCCAGCTTGTCCATACCAAAGGCTTTGGCCTTTTCGCCAATGCCGGGCACGCCGCCCTTGACTTCCTTCATGTCAATGGACAAGGCCTGCAAAAGGAGCTTTGCGGCATCATAGCTTTCCGGGTGCACGGCGGTGGCATCCAGGGCATTTTTGCTGTCCGCCACCCGCAAAAAGCCGGCGCACTGCTCGAAGGCCTTGGGCCCCAGCTTGGGCACCTTTTTCAGCGCCGCGCGGCTGATGATGCCGTTTTCTTCCCGGTAGGCCACAATGTTTTTCGCCAGCGCCGGGCCGATGCCCGCCACATGGGAAAGCAGTTCGGCAGAGGCGGTGCTCACTTCCACGCCCACCATGTTCACGCACTGCTCCACCACGCCGTCCAGGGCACCAGAAAGTTCGTTCTGCTTCAAATCGTGCTGATACTGCCCCACGCCGATGGCCTTGGGGTCGATTTTCACCAGCTCCGCCAGAGGGTCCTGCATCCGCCGTGCAATGGACACGGCGCTGCGCAAGGATACGTCAAATTCCGGGAATTCCTGGGCAGCCAGCTTGCTGGCGGAATAGACGGAAGCGCCGGCTTCGCTGACGATCACATAGGCCACCCCCGGCAATTCCGGCAGAAGGGAGGCAATAAACTGCTCGCTTTCCCGGCTTGCGGTGCCGTTGCCGATAGCAATGGCCGTAACCCCATGGCGCTTCACCATGGATTTGATCAGTTTGGCGCTCTGTTCCTTCTGGAAGGTTTGCCCGGGCAGGGTGAAATGGCCCACGCCTGTTTCCAGCACCTTGCCGTTTTCATCCACCACCGCCAGCTTGCAGCCGGTACGGAAGCCGGGGTCCACCCCCAGGGTTACTTTGCCCTTGATGGGGGGCTGCATGAGCAATTGATGCAGGTTCTGGCTGAACACCCGGATGGCCTGTTCATTGGCCCGGTCCGTCAGGGTATTGCGGATTTCCCGTTCCAATGCCGGGAACAAAAGCCTCTCCCAGGCATCCCGGCAGGCTTCCTCCACCTGCTGCGCCTGTTCGCAGCCGGGGCGCACAAAGGCGTTCAGGATGGTGCGGGTGGCCTTTTCCTCATTCACCTGCAGGTCCACCTTCAAAAACTCTTCCCTTTCGCCCCGGTTTACTGCCAGGATGCGATGGGCCGCCATCCGGGGCACCGGCTCCTGATAGGCGTAGTACATGCTGTACACGCTGTCCTCTTCCTTGGCGGCAGAGGTGGCAATAACGCCCTCCCGAAGCAGCAGGGCGCGCAAATCCTTGCGCAGGGCCGCGTCGTCGCTGACGGACTCGGCGATTATATCCCTGGCGCCGGCCAGGGCGCTTTGAGCATCGGGCACTTCCTTTTCGGCATCCACATACTTTTCCGCTTCCGCCTGCACATTGCCGCCGGGCAATTGCATCAAAAGCCACAGGGCCAAGGGCTCCAGGCCCCGCTCCTTGGCCACCGTAGCCCGGGTGCGGCGCTTGGGGCGGAAGGGACGGTAAATATCCTCAAGCTCCGAAAGCGTCACGGCCTTGTTCAGCTTTTCCTGTAATTCTTCCGTCAGAACGCCCTGCTCCGTCAGCGCCTTTTCAATTTCATTCCTGCGCTTTTCCAGGTTCCGCAAATATTCCAGCCGGTCGGTCAATTCCCGCAGCACCTGGTCGTCCAAAGAACCCGTCATTTCCTTACGGTAGCGGGCAATGAAGGGAATGGTGTTGCCGGCGTCGGTCAATTCGATCACCGCCTGCACCTGCTGGGGCTTCAAATGAAATTCCCGGGCCAGAATCTGAACAAAATCCATTTTTTATATTCCTCCTTCGGCAAATGCTGTTTCCGGGCATACCTTCCCCGGATATCTCAAGCGGAATCCGGCGGCGCAATCACCGCATCGTCCGCAAAGCACACTCCGTTTATTATACCCGCTCCTGCCGTTTTTTTCAAGCAAAGAAAAAGAGGCAGGACCAGCGTCCTACCTCTCTTTCGGTTATTCAGCAATCATTTTCACGGCTTCTTCCCAGGCTGCCTTCAGCTGCGGGTCGGTCATATCCCCCAGTTCAAACAGCCGGCTTTTCATTTCTTCCGGCATTTCCACCACCACATCCGGCTCAATGCCCACCTTGTGGATGGCTTCACCGGAGGGGAAATAGTACTGGGCAATGGTCATCTGGAAGCCGTCGGAGGATTCCTGGGGATCATAGCCTTCCAGGGGAATGACGCTCTGGATGACGCCCTTGCCAAAGGTCTTCACGCCAACCAATCTGGCCAGGCCCTGGTCCCGCATGCCGCCGGCCAGAATTTCAGAAGCGGAGGCGCTGTTTTCGTTCACCAGGAACACGATAGGAATTTCCGTCTTGCCGTCCTTGGTGCTCATGGGGTCCTTGGTGCCGTAGCGGTCCAGGGAGTAGGCCAGCATGCCTTCATCCATGAACAGATCGGCAATTTCCACGGCGCCGTCCACCCAGCCGCCCACATTATCCCGAACGTCCACCACCAGGGCCTTGGCACCCTGCTGCTGCAGTTCATCAAAGGCGGCAGAAAACTCGTCCTGGCAATCCCCCAGGAATTCATACAGGGCAATGTAGCCCACCTGATCATCCAGCATGCAGCTTTCCACCCGGTTCACCTGGATGACGGCCCGGGGCATGGTGAAGGTGAGGTATTCGCCGTCGCGGTACACTTCAATTTCCACTTCTTCCCCCACGGTGCCCCGCATCACGTCCACCGCTTCCTGCATGGAATAGGCGTCCACTTCAATATCCTCCACCCGCACCAGCAAATCGCCCTTGTGGACGCCGGCCTTCTGGGCAGGGGTATCCTTGAACACGCGGATAACGGTGACGGTATAGTCCACATAACTGCCAAGCAGGTTCAGGCCGATGCCGGCATATTCCCCGGTATCATCCTCCCACATGGTGGACCAGTCCTCGGGAGCATAGTAGAAAGAATAGGGGTCTTCCAGGCTCATCAGCATCCCCTGGATGGCGCCCTCCAGCATTTTTTCTTCATCCGGCTCCTGATAATACCAGGCATCCACATACTGGCGCACCAGATCCAGCTTCTCATACTGCTTCAGCCGTTCATATTCCGCCGCCGTGATGGTAACGGTTTCCTGGGGCTTCAAAAAATCCAGCAGCCCGCCGGCCTGGGCAGAAAAGGAAACCATTGTCAGCACAACGGCGATCAGCATCACGGAAACAAAGCGTTTTTTCATTCATTCATTCCTTCTTCCGGACATTAGTTGTTCTTCTTCCCTGCGGCTCTATTATGGCCGCACTTGCGCATTTCAAACAGCATCTTGAAGGTCACCGCATCGTCGAATTTTCTCAGGTCCAGCCCCAGCGCCCGCTGCACCTTGTCCAGCCGGTACACCAGGGTGTTGCGGTGAATGTACAACTGCCTGGCGGTTTCGGAAAGGTTCAGGTCCTTTTTGAAAAACATTTCGATGGTATGCAGCATTTCTTCGCTGAAAAGCCGGTTGGTGGCCGGGTTGAACAAAAGGCTGTAATAATGGGCCGCCACATCGGGGTTCAGATCTGCCAGGAACCGCTGCAGGTACATGGTGCGGTACATATGCACCGTATTTTCCGGGGAATACACCCGGCCGATTTCAATGGCCCGGCGGGCCTGACGGTAGCAGGTGTGCAGCTGGGAAAGCTCCTTGGTGACGGTTGAAATACCGATGGTGACGGACAGGGCCATTTCCCCCATCAGCGTTTCCTGCAGGGCATAGCTGAACTGGTGCAGGTCCTCTTCCTCCTCCAGGCCGGTGGCATCCTTGAGGTAGACTGCGGTGTGCTTGTCCATGCTCACCAATACGTCGCTGCCGCTCATGGGCAGAAGGTCCTGCAGGATTTCAAAGGCGCTGCTTTTTTGCACCTGCACCATGTGCATCAGCAGCACGCACCGGGGGCTGTTGATGCGGATGTTGTATTCATCTGCCACCGCTTCCAGCTCCGCCAGGGAAAGCTCGTTCTGCAAAATGCGCTGGTAGGCATTGTTGATATCGTTGCTCACCGCACTGGCAGCAGCCACGGCGCCCACCATGGCGTCGCACATGGACAGCGTATCCCGCACCTGGGGCAGGTCCGGCCCGGTTACCATAAACACCAGGTTCTGCTGGGTACAGCTCACCTGGAAAAAACGGCCTTCATGGTACACCGCTTCCCCTGCCTTGCGCAAAGGAGGCAGTGTAAAGCGAATATCACTGGCGGGAATGAGGCTGTTGCCGTCTCCGTCCAGCACGGTAATGGGTACATTCATTTTTTCCAGGATCTGCTGCAGCCGCAGCATCAGGCGGTTATCCATGCCCTTTCCTCCCGTCGCCGCACAGCCGTCAGGCCGTGTTTGTATACATATCCATTTGTCATTTTATCACAAAATCCGCCGTCCGTAAACCCTTCTTGTCAGCCCTTTTGAAAAATGAAAAAAATGCCGGAATCCACTTTACGCCTGTCGAAATTTGCGGTATGATATGGAAAGAAATATGCAAAATAGAGAAAGGCGCGTTATGCTCTATGCCATCCTGAACCCCACCGCCGGAAACGGCCAGGGGAAGAAAACTGCCCTGCTGATTGAAGATGCCCTGAAGAAAAAAAATATTTCCGCTGTCTTTCTGGAAACCAAAGGCCCCGGCCATGCCACCGCATTGGCGCAAAAGGCCGCGGCAGAGGGGGCCGATACCGTGCTTGCCATCGGCGGCGACGGCACCGCCCTGGAGGTGGCCCGGGGGCTGATGGGCACCGGGTGCGCCCTTGGCATCATTCCCGCCGGCACCGGCAATGACTTCCGCAAAACCCTGGGCATCCCCAAGGACCCTCTGCAGGCCCTGGAAACAGTATTGCAAAAGCCTGCCCTGCCCACCGATACCGGCCTTCTCAACGGCAGCACCTTCCTCAACGAAATTGGCACCGGGTTTGACGTGGCGGTACTGGATTATGCCGAAAAGGCGAAAAAACATTGCCGGGGCATCCTGCCCTATCTGTGGGGCGTTTTGTGCGCCCTGTTCCGGTTCCGGCCCATCCCCGTCAACGTCCGCATTGACGACGGCCCCCAAGAGCAGAAGGAGCTATTTGTCATCGCCGCAGCCAACGGCGGCATCATCGGCGGCGGCATGGCGGTGGCCCCGGACGCCAAGGCCGACGACGGGCTGATGGACATTGTGATGGTGGACAGCATCAGGCGCTATAAACTGCCCCTTCGGCTGCTGGGCCTTTTGCAGGGCAAAATCCTCACCTTCCCGGAAACCCATTTTGTCCGGGCAAAAAAGATTGAATTTTCCTCCCCCGGTATGCGGCTGAATGTGGACGGCGAAATCATTGCCGCAGACAAGGCCTGCGCCCTTTTGCAGCCGGGTCAGCTGAACATCCACCGATAAGGAGATTATGTATGCAGGATAACGCTCATGTGCTTTTTTACCGCCAGCCTGCCGCCAACTGGAACGAAGCTTTGCCCCTTGGCAACGGCCGCCTGGGTGCCATGGTGTACGGCAGCGTGGAAAACGAATGCTATTCCCTGAATGAGGACACCCTCTGGTCCGGCTATCCCATGTATTACGGCAAGGAAAACGGCGCATCCACTTTCCTCAAGGCCCGGGAAATGGTGATGCAGGGGCAGTATGAACAGGCCCAGCGGCTGATGGAGCAAAACCACACCGGCTACTGGAGCCAGGTGTATCTGGCCGCCGGGGATCTGCAGCTTTCCTTCCATTACGCAACGCCCATTGAAGAATATACGCGCAAACTGGATATGCGCACCGCCGTGCACACCCTCACCTACAAAACAAACGGCGTATCCTATAAACGGGAAAGTTTTATTTCCCATCCCCATCAGTGCCTGGTGGTCCGTCTTTCCTGCGACAGGGAAGGGGCGCTGGATTTTTCCTTCCGCCTTTCCCCCGCCCTGGACGCACAGATGGAAATGGAGGAAAAGGCCCTGGCCTTCCGGGGCAATGCCCCCGTGTGCCGCTACCGGGACGAATCCTTCCAGGGAAACCCCGGTGAAATGGAAGGCGGCGGGGCACGGGCCGATCAGGGCATGGGCTTTTACTGCCGCGCCGAAATGGCGCACAAGGGCGGCTATGCCATTCGCCGGGGCGGCGGCATCCATGTGTTCGGCGCCGATGAAGCCACGCTGTACCTGGATATCCGCACCTCCTTTGCCGGCTGGGACAAGCACCCGGTGCTGGAAGGAAAGCCTTATGTTTCCCCCTGCCGGGACACCCTGAAGGCTGCGGCAGAGTTGGGCTATGACGCCCTGCTTTCCGCCCACATCACGGACCATCAGACCCTGTACAATGCGGCGGAATTGTCCCTGGAGGGCGGCCTTTCCCTGCCCACGGACGAGCGGCTGTACGCCCACGAAGAGGGTAAAGCGGATAACGCCCTCTATGCCCTCTATTTCCATTTTGCCCGGTATCTCACCATCGCATCCTCCCGCCCCGGCACCCAGGCCACCAATTTGCAGGGCATCTGGTGCGATTACATCACGCCTCCGTGGAACTGCAATTACACCATCAACATCAACACCCAGATGAACTACTGGCCCACCTTGCAAACCAACCTCTTCCCCTGCCACGCCCCCTTGATGCAATTGATCCGGGAACTGGCGGAAAGCGGCAAACGCACAGCGAAGGAATGGTACGGCGCCCCCGGCTCCGTTGCCCATCATAATACCGACCTGTGGCGCATGAGTACCCCGGTGGGGGCATCCATCCACGGCTGCGGCCTGTACGCCCTGTGGAATTTCTCCCTGCCCTGGCTGTGCCAGCATGTGTGGGAGCAGTATCAGTTCACCGGGGATGAAGCATTCCTGCGGGAAGAAGCCTTCCCCCTGCTTTCGGAATGTGCTGCCTTCTGCCTGTCCATGCTGGTGAAAAATGAAGAGGGCAAGTGGATTTTTGCCCCCGCCACCTCCCCGGAAAACGAATACATACTGGATGACAAAGTGATCGCCCTGGCCCGGCATTCCGCCATGAACCAGGCGCTGATGCTGGATTTGTTTGAAAGCCTGACAAAAGCAGCGGATATTTTGCAATTGGAAACGGAATGGACACAAAAAGCCCGTCAAGTGCTGCCCGATCTGCAATTGTTTGCCGTGGGCAAAGAAGGCGAACTACTGGAATGGAACGAGAATTTCGAAGAAAAGGAAATCCACCACCGCCATATTTCCCACCTGTGGGGACTGCACCCCGGCCATTCCATCACCCCGGATAAAACACCCGAGTGGGCCGAAGCTTGCCGGGTGAGCCTCACCCGCCGGGGGGACGAATCCACCGGCTGGGCCATGGGCTGGCGCATCAACCAGTGGGCACGCCTGCGTGACGGCAACCATGCCCTGAAGCTGATTGACGATCAATTGAAGGTGGTGGAGGGCCGGGCCCCTGCCCATGCCCCCTATCACGGCGGCGGCACCTACCTGAACCTGTTCGACGCCCACCCGCCCTTCCAGATTGACGGCAATTTCGGGGCCTGCGCCGGCATGGCGGAAATGCTGCTGCAAAGCCAGGAGGGCTGCCTGCACCTGCTTCCTGCCCTGCCGGAAAAATGGCAGAAAGGCAGCGTGCGGGGCCTGCGTGCCCGGGGCGGATATACCGTGGACATGGCATGGGAAAAGGGCGCTTTGAAAAACGCCCGCATCACAGCCTCCAAAGACGGCATCCTCACCCTTTTTGACGGCCGCACCTTCCCCCATAAGGCCGGAGACACCATCGTCATTGAGGGATAAAATTTCCCTTTCCGGCACACCCTTTTACTACGAAGGAGGTGTGCCCATGAAAGAAAAAATCCAGTCGCTGTTTCACCGCAGCAAGAAAAAGAAGAAAATGACCCGGCGGCTGTTTTCCTGAACCGCCGGTAACACAAAAGGAGGGTATTTTCCATGAGCAAACTGAAAGCCGGTATTGTGGGCTGCGGCGGTATCGCCGGCGGCAAGCACCTGCCCGCCATCAAAAAAGTAGGGCTGTGCGAAGTGGTGGCCTTCTGCGACATCATTGAAGAAAAGGCCGTCGCCGCCTGCGCCCAGTACGGTGCCCCCGGCGCAAAAGTGTTCACCGATTACCGGGAAATGCTGAAAGAGGAATTGGACGTGGTGTTCGTCTGCACCCCCAACCGCAGCCATTCCGAAATCACCGTGGCCGCCCTGGAAAGTGGCAAGCACGTCATGTGCGAAAAGCCCATGGCCATCAATTACGAAGAAGCCCTGAAAATGGTGGATGCCCAGAAGCGCACCGGCAAAGTGCTTTCCATCGGCTACCAGAACCGCTACCGTCCCGACAGCCTGTGCCTGAAGGAGCTGTGCGAAAAGGATGTGCTGGGGGATGTGTACTTTGCCAAGGCCAACGCCGTCCGCCGCCGGGCCGTGCCCACCTGGGGCGTGTTTCTGAACGAATATGAGCAGGGCGGCGGCCCCCTCATCGATATCGGTACCCACGCCCTGGATTTGACCTTGTGGACCATGAACAACTATAAGCCCAAGTACGCTGTTGGCACCACCTACCATAAACTGAACAGCCAGACCCGCTCCGGCAACGCCTGGGGCGACTGGGATCCCGAAAAATTCACCGTGGAAGACAGCGCCTTTGGCTTTGTGGTGATGGAAAACGGTGCCACCATCCAGGTGAACGCCTCCTGGGCGCTGAACACCCTGGAAGTGGAAGAAGCCTGCACGGTGCTGTGCGGCGACAAGGCCGGTGCCGATATGCACGGCGGAAAGCTGACCGTCAACGGCGTCATGTGCGGCAGCCAGTACACCATGAACCCGGATTTCAAGCCCGGCGGCGCTGCCTTCTATGACAGTGAGGGAGCCGAAAAGCCCCACGAGCTGGAGCACAAGGTGTTCATAAAGGCCGTGAAAGGGGAAGGAAAGCTGTGTGTGCTGCCGGAGCAGGCCGCCTGCGTCACCCGCATCCTGGAAGCCATCTACACCTCCGCCAAAACCGGACAGCCTTATTACTTCGACTAAACCGCATTGTGACCGGAGCAGCAGCCCAGCCGCTCCGGTTTTTTCTGCTTTTTTCGGCAAAGTTTTTGTAAATTCTTCCCTTCCCTGTTGGCCTTGCGTATAAATTGTGCTATAATATCCAAGAATATGTGTCATTGAGAAATTGTACCTTTACGGAGGGAATGGAAGTTGAAAAAGATTGTTGCCTTTTTATTGGTCGCCGTGATCCTGGCAGGGTGCCTGCCCATGGAAAACGCCTCCGCCAAGGAAGTGCTTTACCGCGGCATCGTCACCCACCGCTTCAAGGACAGCTTCACCAAGGTTTACGCCAAGATGGACAAGGACTCCAAGGTCATCAAGTATCTGGACCCCGGCAACAAAATCAACATCACCGCCCTCTATCCCGAATGGGTGGAGGTGGTGCTCAATGACGGCAAATGCGGCTACATTATCCGCCAGCGCATTGACGTCACCGAAACCGTGGATCCCGAAAACACGCCCCCTTATCCTGTGTGGGTGCAGCCTTATTACCTCGAAATTGACCGCACCGTGGAAGTAAAGGCCGAAAAAAGCGCCGGCAGTGAAACCCTGTCCGTGCTGACGGACGGCGCCCGGGTGGCGGTGCTGGGCAGCGAGGACGGCTGGATCAAACTGATCTACCACCGCCAGTACGGCTATATCAACTCCAACGACGTTTCCGAAATGCTGCCCGTGGCCCCGGATACCGAAACTGCCGGTACCGACGTGCCCCTGGCAGTTTTCACCTCCTTTTACAACACCAACGAAAGCCGTATCAATAACCTGCGGGTGGCCTGCGGCTACATCAGCCAGACCCTCCAGCCCGGCCAGAGCATGAATTTCAACGACACCGTATCCCCCTTCAGCCGGGAAAACGGCTACCTGCCCGCCCCGGTGCTTGTGGACGGCGAACTGTCCGAGGGTTTTGGCGGCGGCAGCTGCCAGGTATCCTCCACCCTGTGGGACACCCTGATGCAGCTTACCGGCATCACCGTCACCATGCGCAAGCCCCACGGCAACAGCGGCGCAGCCTACCTGCCTCACGGTATGGACGCCTCCAGCGGCCGGGATGATCTGAACCTGATCTTCCGCAACGACTATCCCTTTCCCATCCGCATTGATGCCTCCTGCCACGATTACGCCCTGTTTGTAGCCGTCTATAAAGGAGAATAAGCATTTTGAAACGTCTTATTGCCCTGCTTTTGATGCTTGCCCTTCTGCCCCTTCCCGGGGCTTTTTCCATTGCGGAGGAAACGGCACAGGAAGAATTGCCCCGGCTTTATTCCGCCCGCACCCGCATCGGCGCCAAGGTGTACAGAAGCGTGGACAAAACCGAAGGGATTGACCATTTCACCTCCATCCCCGAGCATGTGTATGTTTACGTTCATTCCCTGGACCCCACCTTTGCCTACGTCACCTGCGCCAAATATAACGTGACCGGCTATGTGAAAAGGGTGTGCCTGGAATGGCCCAAGGTGAAGGATGAATCCACCACGCCCCCCTACGGCGTGGAGTTCAACCACTACATCACCACCGTCTCCGCCGACGATGCCCCGGTGCTTACCGATATCGAAAATGGCGAAACCCTGGTCACCCTGCACAAGGGGGCCAAGCTTTCCATCATCGGCTATGAAATGGGCTATGCCAAGCTGATTTACCACCGGCAATATGCCTACATCGATTCCAATCTGCTGGAAAGCCCGGTGCCGGTGTATTACTACCCCGAAGCAGCCGGCACCGACGCCCCCATTGCGGCCTACACATCCTTCTATAAGCTCACCACCGACGAAGCCAACATCAGCCGCATGAAGAACATTGATGTGGCCTGCGAAAAGCTGTGCGCCATCACCCTGGGTTACCGGGACGAGCTGGACTTCAACAAACACATTGGCCCCTACAGCGCCAAGAACGGCTATTTCCCCGCACCGGTGCTGGTCAACGAAGGCACCAAGCTGGGCTACGGCGGCGGCACCTGCCAGGTAGCCTCCACATTGTATAACGTCATTTTGCAATTGCCGGGGCTGTATGTATTGCAGCGCCGGGCGCATGGCAACAACGGTGCCAGCTACCTGCCCATTGAAGTGGACGCCGCCGTGGGCAACAAAACGCTGAACCTGCGTTTCCGCAATCTGTTTTCCTTCCCCGTACGCATTGATGCCTCTGCCCAGGATGGGGCCCTGACCATCGCCATCTACCGGGCGGAATAATCCCGCTTTCCCTGCGGCAAGGTTTCCTTGCCGCTTTTGATTGCTCTGATTTAAAAGAGATATTTCCATACATTCTCTTGATTACTTTTCCCGGGCAACCGGCTGCTGGCTGGGCAAAAACATCGGCGGCACCCTGGGCATGCCCATGGAATGGGAGCGGGCGAAGAACGATGTGACCTACTACACCCACGACATCACCGGCGATCCCCTGCCCAATGACGACCTGGACATTCAGGTATTGTGGCTGCTGGCCATGGAAGAAAAGGGCGTGGATATTGACGCCAGGGTGCTGTGCGAGTTACGATCAATCCCTCATTCCCTGCGGGCCAGCTCCCTTTACACAAGGGAGGCTTTATCTTTCCTCCAAGGTGCAGCGGGAAATTGTCCGTTCTTCCAGCCAACTACTTCCGCAATTGGGTCCAGGGATGAAATCCCTGGTGGGGGGCAGGGGTGAAACCCCGCAGGTTCCCCCATATGCCGGAAAAAAGCGTGGAACACCACAAACAACCGGCAGGGAAAAGCAAAAAAACAGCGAATATGCATCCCTTGAATACCGATAAAGGAGACACATCCCATGAGCATTCCCGCTGCCGCACCGGCGCTTGGCTCCCGTGCGGAAAAGAAAGCGTTTTACAAAAATACGCTGAAAATCACACTGCCCATTGCCCTGCAGAATTTCATGGATGCCGCCGTCAGCTCTGCGGACATCATCATGCTGTCCTTTGTGAACCAGCAGGCGCTGGCCGCCTCTTCTCTGGCAGGGAACGTGGCCTTCAGCGTGAGCAACCTGATGTTCGGCCTGTCCTCCGCCGCTGCAGTCATGAGCGCCCAGTATTGGGGCAAGGGTGACAGGAAAACGGTGGAAAGGGTGCTGGGGCTGAGCGTACGGTTTGCGCTGCTGGTGGGCCTTTTCTTCACCCTGGCCGCCGCCATCTTCCCCGGCCCCATCATGCAATTGTTCACCGATGATACCGAAGTCATCCAAAGCGGCATTGTATACCTGCAGGCGGTATGCGCCTCCTACGCCCTGGGGGCTGTGGCCCAGGTGTACCTGAGCGTTATGCGCAGCGTAGGCCGGGTAAAAATGAGCGCCGTGGTCCACTCCCTGTCGGTTGTGATGAACGTAGTACTGAACGCCTGCTTCATTTTCGGCTGGGGGCCCTTCCCCAAGCTTGGCATTCTGGGCGTGGCGCTTGCAACCACCATTACCCGGGTGGTAGAAGTGATCATCTGCCTTCTGGACGGGCTGAAGTGCAATGTGATCCGGCTGAAATTCCACTACATTCTGAAAAAAGCCGGCAAGCTCACCCGGGACTTTCTGTACATGGCCATTCCCTCTGCCGGCAACGACATGGTATGGGGCCTGGCCATCAGCGTATATTCCGCCATTCTGGGCCATCTGAGCACCGACATCGTGGCCGCCAACAGCGTGGCCAACGTCATCCGCAATTTCGGCACGGTGGTATGCTTTGGCACCTCCTCCGCCGCTGCCATTGTGCTGGGCCAGGCCATGGGCAACAATAAGCTGCAGGAAGCCAAGGCCTACGCCAAACGCTTCATCGGCATCAGTGTCTGGACGGCGCTGCTGGGCGGCGGGATGATTATGCTGTGCAGCCCGCTGGTGATGAACTTCATGCACCTGTACGTCACCGTCACCGATGTGGTGAAGCAGGAATTGCCCCTGATGCTGTTCATCAATGCCTATTACATCCTGGGGATGAGCGTGAACACCATGCTCATCTGCGGCATTTTCCGCTCCGGCGGCGATGTGAAGTACGGCCTGATCTGCGATATCATTGCCATGTGGGGCTATGCCGTGCCCATTGGCCTCATCTGCGCTTTCGAGCTGAAGCTGCCGGAAATGTGGGTGTATTTCATCCTGTATCTGGACGAGTTTGTGAAGCTGCCGGTGAATGTGTGGCATTACAGGAAAATGACCTGGCTGAAAAATATCACAAGAGACGATGTGTAACAAAAAACGGAGCCGATGAAAATTTCGGCTCCGTTTTGTTTTATCGTTCTGCAGGCATCACGGGAGTGGGATTTCCTTCATGGAAGATCACCGTATCCCCTGCGCTGATGGTAACCTGAGGCAGATCATTTTCAGACCAGTGACCGCCCACCACATCCCCCCGGGCAAGGCATTTGGTTTTATGGATGCCGGTGTACATGTAAAACTCCCGGTTCTTGTCATAGGATTTTACCACCGTATCGGGATTCCAGAAATACAGATGCAGGCAATACACGGCGTTTTCTTCTGCAAACTCAACGGTGGCATCATTTTCGCTGTAGATGTCAAATTGCTGTTCCCTCACCCACTGCTGCTGGGAAGAATCCCACCGCCACACCCGGGCTTCCATGGAAGGATAGGCAGAGTACAGTTCCCATTCCTGCTGAAAATTAAAGGTCTCATCCGTGTATACATAAATATAGCCGCGCTCAATATCCAATTCCACGCTGTTGGAACTTCCAAACCAGTCTTCGTCCTCACCCGTGTACAAAAATACGTACCGGCTCACACCCGCATCCGCCTCCGGGCACAGAACAACATCATCCGTAAAGAAGGGGCTTTCCGCCAATGCATACAGAGGCAGCAGGGACGCCATCATGACAACCAGGCACACCATCGCAAGCAGTCTTTTCATCTTTCGTTCTTCTCCTCTCGCTTCTGTTTCAAATATTAAACGTTTTCTTTTCCTTTTTTCTTTCCATCCTTCAGGAAAAAATTACGCTTTCTTCCAGAACGTCCAGGTGCAGGTGGGCTGAAAGCCGATTTTCTGATAGAAGGGATCGCTGCCGCCGGTCATAAGCGCGGCGCCCTTTTCCCCCATCCGACGGGCCATTTCGGAAAGCAGCGACGCCCCCAGACCCTTTTTGCGGTGCTCCGGCACGGTGCATAAGGGTTCCAGATAGGCCAGCTTGTTTCTCTCCGTCCACCACATGCCCCCATAGCAGGCATATTTTCCCTTTTCGTCCACCACCGCCATATGGCAGTCCCCGGTAAAATGGGGCGACGCCATCAGATGCAGGCTGCTTTCCCATTCCCCGTCCCAGGGTCCTTCCTCTGCTTCATGGTCAAAGCCCTTCCAGCAGCATTCATCTGCCAGGGCGGGATCCACTTCCCCGGGAGCGGTGAAACGATAGCCATCGGGAAGTGCCCGATCGAAGGGGGCATCGTAATAGTAGCCGTATTCGGTGTAGCCAAATTCCCGATGGAAGCCTGCCTTCTCCGCCGCACGGAGGATGGGCGTCTGGGCCTCAAAAATCACCAGCCGCTGGGGTTCACCCTGGATTTGCATCTTCCCTTCCGCATAGACAACCATCTCCTCCGCCAGGGCTTCATACCCCGGCCGCAGGCAGAAATACACATCCGTTCGCGGGTTTTCGGTAAAGCAGAAGGCTGCGATTTTTCCATCATCTTCCCACACACCCCAGCGGTGACACAGGGAAGCGTCCATCCAGTCCGAAGACAGGGCATATTCCACAAAGGGGGGCTTGACGCCGTTTCGGTTATCCGGGGCATAAATATCGCACAAAAAATCGTACACGGCCGGCATGTCCGCCAGAATGCGAAAAGAACGCACCGTTACAGCCATATTCCGTTCCTCCTTGGTGTTCTGTATTCATTATACAAAAAATGCCGCAAAAAGACAAGCATTCCCGGCTCCATCGTGTGAAAAACCCTTTTATTGTGCTATAATGGGCCGAAAACGTGTTTGCAACCCAAAGTTGACAGAAAGAACGGGAAAAATGATGGCGTTTTTTTCCCTTTTTCCCCTACACTGCAAGCATCCCTCAACGAAAGGACGTCACACAGAAAATGACCTTTGGCGAAAAACTGGCCCAGCTGCGCAGAGAAAACAACTACACCCAGGAACAGCTGGCGGAAATTTTGCAGGTATCCCGGCAATCCATCAGCAAGTGGGAATCGGGCCTTTCCTTCCCCGAAACGGACCGGCTGATCAAAATAAGCAGGCTTTTCTCCTGCTCCATGGATTATCTTCTCAATGATGACGTGACCGACAGGCAGCCTGCCGCCCGGCCGGTTGCCGCTGTTGCCCATTCCGGCATCACCCTGCACATGAACCTGCCGGAAAAGAAAAGCGAGAAAACGGTGTTTGGCATGCCGCTGTACCATATCGGCCGCAACGCCCACGGCTTTTTTGCCCTGGGGCTGAAGGCCAGGGGCGTGTTCAGCCTGGGCGTGTTTTCCCGGGGCATTTTCTCCTTCGGCGCATTTTCCATGGGCCTTCTGTCCGGCGGGGCATTCTCCCTGGGCATGATATCCTTCGGCGCATTTGCTGCCGGTATCCTGGCCTTTGGCGCCATATGCCTGGGGCTGGTGGCCATGGGTGCGGTGGCAGTGGGCTGTTTTTCGGGCGGCGCTCTGGCCATCGGGCAATACCTGGCCGTAGGAGATACTGCAAGAGGCATGATCGCCCTGGGGCAGACGGAAGCCCTGGGCAGCTTGTACAGCCATACCGGAGGAAGTGCTCTTGCTGATTATGCCCGGATCCATGCCCTGCTGAACGATCATGTGCCCGCCTGGCTCCGTTTCGCCCGGGAATGCTTCTGCACCCTGTTCCTTCCATAAAGAAAACGAGCCCTCCGGCTCGTTTTTTCTATGCTTGTTATTGGGCAATCCGCTTGCGGGTCATGACGATGCTCCTGTCTCCTTCGATAATGGTGAGCACGTTATTTTCCAGGGTCGCCGGAACCGGATAGCCTTTTATATACAGCTGGCCGTCCGCCACGGAATAGGTTTCTTCTGCTGCGGCTACTTCCTCCGGCATCAGGATGCGCATCACCATCCGGTCATCTTCCGTGAATTCGACAAGATAAGTCATTCCCTGCAGCAGAAGCTGCATCTCTTCCGTGTTTTCCCCGCAGCCCAGCATCTCGGCCACAGAACCCATGTCCAGCTCACCGGCCCAGCAGCTCCTGCTTGGTCAGGGTGCCGGCAAACGCCGTGGCGCAAAGCGCCGGCATCATCACAAACGCAACCGCAACCGGCCAATCCCTTTTTCATGATTATTTTCCTCCGGTTTCGTACGGCAAAATACTTTTCCCATGCATACTTTACCATATTCCGCCGGGTTTCTCAAGGGCAAAGGGAACTTCACATTTGCCGGAAGGCTTCCCTGCCGTGCTTGCAGATGGGGCAGATGAAATCATCCGGCAGTTCCTCCCCTTCATGCACATAGCCGCAAATTTCGCACACCCAGCTTTTTTTCTGCTTCGGCGCCTGTTTGGGCTTGATATCCGCCTGATAGTAGGCATAGGTGCAGGCCCAGGCATCGGACAATACCTGCCCGTCCGTCACTTCGGCGATGAAAAGGATGTGGGTGCCCAGGTCCTGGCTTTCCACCACCCGGGCAGAAAGGAAGGCGTTGGTCATTTCCGTCACATAATACACGCCGCTATCGCTGCGCTTTACGGCATGAAAGCCTTCAAACTTGTCCGTTTCGCGGCCGGACTGGAACCCAAACCGCTGAAACAGGGCAAAATCCGCCTCCGTGGAGATGGCAGATACATTGAACACCCCTGTCTCCCGGATCATCCGGCAGGTGTAATTTTCCTTCACCACCGAAACGGCAATGCGCACAGGCTTGTCCGCCACCTGCATCACGGTGTTGATAATGCAGCCGTTATCCTTTTCCCCCTGCCGGGCAGTGAGCACATACAATCCGTACGAAATTTTGAACAGCGCCTTGTTATCCATCAAAACAGCCTCCCTTACAAGCATTTCCTCTGTCTGTAATATACACCAAAGAAGGGTTGTTCAATCACATTGCAAAAAAATTATTCCCCGTCAAAATCCTTCAGGTATTCCCGGACGGACCGCTGCATTTCCCTGGAAAAATCCGAATTGAATTTCCGTTCACAAAAGGCCTGCATCCATTCTTCGTAGGGGCGCATCCCGGCCTTTTTGCCAAACAGCTTCCGCAGTTCATCCCCGTCCATATCCCGGTAGCCGTTTTCATGCACAATATGCCGCAGCGCCGCCCGCTCCGGCTTTTTGCGCTCCTGCTGCTGGGGCGTGGGATAACCAAACACCAGCATGCAGCAGGGAAACACCCACCTGGGCAACTGCAGCATTTCCCTGTGGATTTCGCAGTTTTCCATAATATCGCCGATGTAGCAGCTGCCAATGCCCAGGCTTTCCGCAGCCACCACCGCATTCTGGGCGGCAATGGTGGCGTCGGATACCGAAAGCATCAAATCCCCTTCTCCCGGCAGCCGGGGCGCACTGCCTGTTTCCTGAAACGCCCGGTACCATTTCCGGCAATCGGCGCAGAAAATGAGCACCATCTTCCCTTCTGCAATAAAGGGCTGGTTATCGCAGGAAACGGCAAGCTTCTCTTTCAACCCCTGGTCCGTCACGTCAATGATGGTATACAGCTGTTGGTTCCCGGCAGTGGGAGCATTGGCAGCGGCAAGCAAAATGGCCTCCTTTTCCGCCGCATCAATTTCCCTCTTTTCAAACGCCCGGACGGATTTTCTTGCCATCAGTTCCCGGATCACTTCATTCATCAATATCCACCTCTTTTCCCTTTCATCATACCACATCAGCCCCAAATTGCAAGAATTCTCCGGCAATTCATGAAATATCTGGCAAAGAAACAACCTATTTTTACCACCACTATTGCACATTTTTCATTCCTGTGCTATCATTCCTCCTGCCTGGACAAGCAGGCTTCCGCCCCGGCGGAAAATCTATTGTATGGGCTGCTGTACAGCAGCCGCGGAAAGGAACACCCCATGAAGAAGATCATTTGCAAAGTGGAATACGACACCGAAGCCGCTCAGTTTATCGACAAGGTGACTGTGGGCGAATACGGCGATCCTGCCGGTTATGAAGAATGCCTGTTCAAAACCGAAGGCGGCAAGTTCTTCCTGTATGTGTGCGGCGGTGCCGACTCCAAGTATGCCAAGGAAGACATCAAGCGCCTCTCCCCCGCCAAGGCGGAAGAATGGCTGGCCAACAAGTAATTCACCGGCAAAGAAAAACACGTTCCCCGATGAACGTGTTTTTTCTTTGCAATGATCATGGCAAGGCCTATTGCCAAGCGCCTTCTTTTCGGATAGAATATCATTAAAGAAACCGACATACGAAAGGAAGAAAAAAATGAGTGAACAGGAAAATAAACGGATGACCATAAAAGAAGCCAGAAAAGCCGTGATGAAAAAGCACTTAATCCCCCTGATACTGGCTTATGTGCTCATTTTTCCGGTGATGTCCTTTGGTATCATGAACGATGTGCAATTTGTTTTTTACCTCTATTGCTGCCTGATTGTGCTTTATGTTTCCTATACGCAAAGAAAAGCACACCTTCTGGCCGGCGAGGACAAGTTCAAGCTCTGGTGGCTGCCCGCCGTGATCCTGGCCGTTGTGCTGTTGTTTATGACGGTGCCGGGCCTGCGCCTTGGCGGCGGCTACAGCAGCGACTATGACAAGGCAGAAAAAACTTTCGACACCTGGATCAAACAGGATCCTAACACCTGGACGGATGCCCAAAGCGATTATTTCAACGATGTCATGAATTACTCCAATAAATAAACTGTGCGTCGCCCTCTCTTTGCTTTTGTAAAGGGAGGGCTTTCTCTTCTGCTAAAATACCGTTACTTCATCCGAACAAAGCGCTTATCCTTGAAATACAGACACAAAAAGAGCCGCACAGATGTCGTACGGCTCTCTGAGTTTTCTGGTTTTGAAGTTGTTTACTTAGCCGAAGTAGCGCTTGAGCAGGCCTTCGAAAGCCTTACCGTGGCGGGCCTCGTCACGAGCCATTTCATCTGATTCTTCGCTTCGCTCGAATCAGTACAACGCTATTTTAGCATGTCAGGCAAGCATTTTCAAGACATCTTGCTAACATCTTTTGTACATCAGTGGCACATCTTTTATACATCTTTTGAAGAAGTTTGGTACGACTTTAGTACCACTCTGGAGGTCAAAAAGATGGCTACACAGCACACAACAGGAGTCTATCAGAGGGAAGATGGTTACTGGGAATACCGCTTCACCATCACAGTCAATGGCAAAAAGATCCCTCGCAGGAAGTCAACAGATGCCTCTGGCAAGAAGTTGAAGACCAAGAAAGATGCAATCATCGCCAGAGAGGAAGCGATGGTCGCCCTCCGCCAAGAGAAGACCGAAAAGCCAAAGATCATTCGCAAAACTGTCAAGGAAGTGTTTGAGGAGTTTTGTCAATCTGGCAGGAAGGATAGAGCTTATCAGACCATTCAAAAGCAGGACAGCTTGTGGGCGAATCATCTGCGGGACAGGTTTGGTCATCGCTATGTGGATGAAATCAGCGTGGGCGAAGTGAATGACTATCTGGCTGAACTGTACTATGACAATGAGCTGGCGTTTCGCTATGTCGAATCATTTCTGAAAATGTTCTATCTGATCTTCGGTCAGGCGTATTCCCGCAATTATCTGGATGTGGACATTTACAACATGCTCTGCGTCAACAAGAATACGAAAATCCACATGCCGAAAATGAAGAATGAGGATGATACTGAAATCGTCTCATTCAGCAGGGAACAGCTTGTCATTCTGGATGACTATTTCAGAGGAACCAATGCCGAAACTGCCTATCTCCTCGGGCGATACTGCGGTCTGCGAATCAATGAATGCTTTGGTCTGAAATGGGAGAATGTCGATTTGGAGAATGGAACCATCTTCATCGACAGACAGATGCAGTATCAGGAGAGTCTTATCAAACTGGTTCCTCCCAAGACACGCAATTCCAAGAGAACCATCCAGCTCTGCGAAACGATGTGGAATCATCTGAAAGAGAAGGCACAGAGGCGAGCAGAAGATGAGAAGAATCTTGCCAACCTCCGCCAGCAGAACCAGCGAATGATCGAAGATATTGATGGGAAGATCATTCCCTCCACCGAACTGGTAAACTGTCTGCCAGATGGAAAAATCCAGACAGTCAATTCCTTCAAATATCCAACCAGAGAAATCAAGAGCAGATTGGGGATGGAGTTCAAATACCACTACCTCCGCCATACCTATGGAACCATGATGGCAGAGCTGAACACGCCCACGCATCTGCTCTGTAATCAGATGGGGCATGGTCATATCCATGTGACACAGAGGTACTATCTCGCTGTTTCAGATGATAGTATCAGCATTTTGAGAAATAGAATCAATCAGTTGTAATTTGCCGAAGGCAGTCACTTTCCGTTGACTGCCTTCTATGTGTTTATATTCTTATGCTGTCATTATGAATTTATTTTACACTTCCCTGATGATTTCGACAATGCCTTCTGCCAGTATTTCTTCTTCAATTGGATTAGCTCCGTCACAACCTGTCCAATAATTGAATGCATTTTCTCTTATCATCTCACTGGGAAGTATTTCAGCATTCAGAAACCTTTGGTCTGCCCGATGAATCGTCCCCGTTATTGACACTTCAAATACTTTATGTTCGTGCCCCAGTGTTGCTTTCCAATAATCCAAGGCATTTTTATCACATACCCACAGACAACTTTTTCTACTGGGAAGTGACGGGAAATAATTGGCTCTGATTTCTTCAAAAATATTCTCTCTCAAATATATAGCAAATTCTTTTGTGATTGACTGCATCTGTTTCACAATTAACTCCGCATTCGACTCACTGGCATACAGTTTCCGATTACAGATGATGTCAAGAGCTTGTGACATAGGATAAACATTCCCGTCTATGGTTATTCTGGGATAGTATGATTCATAGTACTTGTTGAATACATTCATTTGCCGAGTAGTAAAATTGATTTTGTTTCCAACTACCCACAAATGCGATAATTCATTTGTTCTGTGAATGTGATAGAACTTTTCGTGCTTTACATTCATAGAGTTCTTCTCCTTTCTTAGTAAGCCCCTCTGACCTTATCCAGATAAGTCTTGAACTTCTCCACCTCATTATCAGGCCATGTCAGCTTTGCTCTCTTGCCGAAGCCCAAGAGCCAACCATAGAACTGATCGCTGATTTCGACATTTGCAGTCACTTTGAAGTGTCTGTCATCCACCTTGCTGTACTGTACATCCTTTGTGCCGAATCGCTCCACAGCAGTATCAAGCAAGAGGTTGATGAACTGGATGGTCACTCTTTTCTGTGTTCCGCCGTACATGCCGAACACCCGCTGGGCATAAGTCCGCACATCCAGTTTTGCGAACTCATCATCACCTTCTCTCGGTTCGCCGGTCAGAGCGACGTTTTTCATCCTGTCCACTCTGTAAGTTCGCATTTTCTGCTTCTCATTTACATAAGCCAGCAGATAATAGTTGCCATCACTGATAAGGAGCTGGTAGGGGCTGACAACGTACTGTTCGCCCTTTCGCCTCTCAACCTGTTGGCTCATGTCGCCAATGGTGTGTTTCAGATATTTGAAACTGATCTTTTCTGGTTTGTGACTCTTGCCGTCCAGCCTTCGGCTCATCGCATCATTGATGGTCGCAATGCTGTTCAGCACGCCTTTGTTATCGGTCTTCACTCTGTCGGTCAGGAAAACATTGTGCTTGATTCGCTCAGCCTGATGTTCGCTGACAAAATCGCAGACCACATCCACCAGTCTTTCCGCCTGTTTCTGATTCACGAACTTTGCGGAATAGACGCATTCAGCCAAGAGGCGAATGTCGTTCAGATCGAAATGACGCTGACGGACATAGAAGCCCTTGCGGTGCGGATCATAGACCACAAGTTTTTCATTGCCGTATTCGTCTTCCTCCAGCATTTCCCTTGCTTCTTCCAGCGTGCAGTCATTCTCCATCATGAGGTAAATCAGGTTGATTTCCTTGATGTCCTCATAGATGGATCTTCTCTCAGCATTCAGACCGCATTCTTCCAGAAATCCCTTGATCTCAGAAGCAGAGGCGACATGGTTTTCATCGGTGTATTTCAAGAGGTACTGAAATACCACATAGGGCTTCAGTTTGTGATTAGGCTGTTTTCCATGCGGCATACTGTCGCCTCCGTCATCTTCGTAACTCTCGCCACAGAACAGTACTTTTCGCAGAAGGTTTTCCTCTCTTTATATATTCTATGTGCGGAAAACCTTTGGAGAAAAATCCAGTGTTGGACAATGTTGAACAGTGCGTCCATCCTCTCCGCCATAAATCACTGAAAGGAGATGGTTTTTATTGGCAAACATCGGAATCCGCCTTCCTGAACAAGAGAAGGCTATGCTTGCGGTCAGGGCAGACCGCAATGAAACAACCATTTCAGACATTGTGCGGAAGCTCATCCGCAATTATTTGAGAAACAATCCACCCCAAGAGAAGGAGAATGATTATGAATAGATTTGATTTGCGCAGCGGCAAGGCGGAACTTATCCGTCACCAAATGAACCTGCGGGCTGGCATGTAGAGCAACCCCTATCATGGTCTGCACATCAGAGAATTTTGTGATTATGCAGATGCTTTGGCCGAATCCACAGCCGAATACATTTTGAAGCAACTTCCCGCACTGATCCGCAAAGAGCTGGACAAAAAGGAAGTCGAAATCAAGGTCGAAGAAAAAGCATATCAGACCGCAAAGAAAAAGGTCAATGAGTTTGCGGAAATGCTTCGTAGAATGTGGCGATGATGGTCGTCATCTGGAATCAAAATAACACTTAGCGGGAGCAGAAGCCAGACAGGAGCGGGTGTGGGGTGCGAAAAAGATTTTTTCCTGAATAGTACCCCGATACCCCATCGGACAGGCCAGCCCCAATGCACAGCAGGGACAGTCACAGCAGAAATGCGTGATTGTCCCTGATTTTTGTTTTATGCTTTATTCCTCATCAGGGATGTATTCCATCAGGTCTGCAGGCTGGCAGTTCAGCACAGCACAAATCTTGTTCAGGGCTTCAACAGGCAAATGCTTGACAGCACCAGTGCAGATGGCCGAAACAGTAGGAGGGCGAATGCCAGTCTTTTCGGCAAGCTCTTTCTGGGTCATTTCATTGATGGCAAGCATTACTTTCACTTTGAATTTGATCATTTCAGTCACCTCTTTCTCTTGATGATTGTACCACGAAAACCGAATCATTTCAATACGAACGCAGAAAAATAATTCTTATTTTCGTAGTGAATCTACGAATTTAGTATTGACAAATTACGGATTTCGTAGTATAATAGTAAATGTAAAGAGGAACAGCAAGTTCCCAATCGAAGGAGGCAAACACCATGGCAACCAATGAACTGATTCGCAAACTGACCGAACTGGCTGACCTTCGCAAGATGGCCGAAGACCTGAATGCTGAAATCGAAGCCATTCAGGAGGAGATCAAGAGCCACATGACCGAAGAAGAGACTGACACCATCACAGCAGGACAGTTCAAGGTCACTTGGAAGGAAGTCACCAGCACCAGAATCGACACCACTGCCCTTCGCAAGGATCTTCCTGAAATCTGGCAGGAATATGGAAAGACCACCACCACTCGCAGATTCAATGTCGCACTGGCAAAATAAAAAGGCTGAACACCTACCACAGCATTCAGCCACATGCCCCACAGACACTTCTCACAGAATCAGGGAGCAAGGATATTCTACCACACTTCCTTGCTCCCCACAAGCAAAGGAGCAAAGAAAAATGGATATTTACAGCGAAGTCACTTCCAGAATCATCAGCGAAATGGAAAAGGGAATCATCCCTTGGCAGAAACCTTGGATCGCCTCTGGCGGATGCATCAGCCATGCGACTGGCAAGCCTTACAGCCTCCTGAATCAGATGTTGCTTGGCAAGTCTGGCGAATATGTCACCTTCAACCAGTGTCAGCAGGAGGGAGGCAAGGTCAAGAAGGGCGAAAAAGCTCACATGGTTGTGTTCTGGAAATGGATTGAGCAAGAGGATGAAGAGACAGGCGAGAAGAAAGAGATTCCCTTCCTGCGATACTTCAATGTCTTCCACATCGACCAATGCGAAGGCCTGAAAGCCAAGTATGACAAGCCTATGCCCAACACTGTTAATCCCTGCGAGACTGCCGAAACCATCATTTCTGACTATTGCTTGCGGGAAGGCGTCGCCCTGACCCATGAGTCTGGCGACAGAGCATTCTATCGCCCCTCTACTGACTCCATCACCCTGCCCCATATGGCACAGTTCGCCTTGACTGCTGAATATTACAGCACAGCCTTCCATGAGCTGACCCATTCCACTGGCCACAGCAAGAGGCTGAACAGACTGGACAGCACAGCCT
>JAFQHP010000065.1 GCA_017397895.1 Clostridia bacterium | reverse complement strand
CGCCCCGTCCCCAGCAGGGCGGCGGTGCAGCAGGCCGTCCCATGGGCGGCGCCGGCCGCAGCCGCGGCCCGGAACTGGCCCCGGTGGTGGAAAAGGAAAGGGTCAGCAATTACGATCCTAACAAAAAGCAGTACCTGCGTCAGCATGACCCGGAACATGTGGCCAAGAACCGTAAGCAGCTGCAGAAGGAAAGCTTCACCGGCTATGACGATGAAACCGTCCGCGGCGGCAAGCGTGCCCGGGCCGGCAAGAAGCAGCAGCCCTCTGCCCAGCAGATGATGGCCCCCATCAAGATTGAAAAGGCCTACATGACGGCGGAAACCATCACCGTCAAGGACATGACCGAACGCATCGGTAAGCCCGCCGGTGAAATCCTCAAGAAGCTGCTGATGCTGGGTATCATGGCCAACATCAACAGCGAACTGGATTTCGATACCGCTTCCCTGGTCTGCTCCGAATTTGACGTGGAGCTGGAAATGAAGCTGGACAAGACGGCGGAAGACGTGCTGAGCGATATCAACGCGGAAGACAAGGAAGAAGATCTGCAGACCCGTCCTCCCGTTATTACCATCATGGGCCACGTGGACCACGGCAAGACCTCCTTGCTGGACTATATCCGCAAGGCCCACGTTACCACCACCGAAGCCGGCGGCATCACCCAGCATATCGGTGCTTATACCGTGAACCTGGACGGCCGTCAGATCACCTTCTTGGATACCCCCGGCCACGAAGCCTTCACCGCCATGCGTATGCGCGGTACCCAGGCAACGGACATCGCCATCCTGGTGGTGGCTGCCGATGACGGCGTGATGCCCCAGACCATCGAATCCATCAACCATGCCAAGGCGGCCAATGTGCCCATCATCGTGGCCATCAACAAAATGGATAAGCCCACCGCCAACCCCGACCGCATTATGCAGGATCTGACCAAGTACGGCTTGATTGCGGAAGACTGGGGCGGCGATGTGATCATGGTGCCCGTTTCTGCCCTCACCGGCCAGGGCGTGGACGACCTGCTGGAAATGATCCTGCTCCAGGCAGACGTGCAGCAGCTGCGTGCCAACCCCGACCGTATGGCCACCGGCGTTATCATCGAAGCCAAGCTGGATAAGGCCCGGGGCCCCCTGGCCACCGTGCTCATCCAGAACGGTACTTTGAAGGTGGGCGACAATATCGTGGCCGGCATGGCTTCAGGCCGTGTGCGCGCCATGCTCAATGACCGGGGCGAACGCGTTCAGTCCGCCGGTCCTTCCACCCCTGTGGAAATTTCCGGCTTCACCGAAGTGCCCTCTGCCGGCGATGAAATGCTGGCCGTGAAGGACGACCATCTGTCCCGTCAGGTGGCCCAGGAGCGTAAGGATAAGCTGAAGGCCAGCCGTGTGGCGGCTTCCGCCAAGGTGAGCCTGGATAACCTGTTCGCCGGCATTGCCGAGGGCAAGGTGGTAAACCTGAACATCATCATCAAGGCCGACGTGCAGGGCTCCGTGGAAGCGGTGAAGCAGGCCCTGGAAAAGCTGAGCAACGACGAAGTGAAGGTGCGGGTGCTGCACAGTGCCGTGGGCGCCATCACCCAGGACGACGTGAACCTGGCCTCCGCCTTCAACGCCATCATCATCGGCTTCAATATTCGTCCCGATGCCACTGCCCGGGATGCTGCGGAACGGGAAGGCGTGGACGTGCGGCTGTACCGCATCATCTACCAGGCCATCGAAGATGTGGAAAAGGCCATGAAGGGCCTGCTGGCGCCCGAATTCAAGGAAGTGCTGCTGGGCCATGCCCAGGTGCGCAACGTCTTTAAGATCACCGGCGCCGGCACCATCGCCGGCAGCTACGTTGTGGACGGCAAGATGCAGCGTAACGCTTCCGTGCGCCTCTTGCGCGACAACGTGGTGATCTTCGAAGGCAAGCTTTCCTCCCTCCGCCGTTTCAAGGACGACGTGCGTGAAGTGGCCACCGGCTACGAATGCGGCATCGGCCTGGAAAACTACAACGACATCAAGGAAAACGACGTGGTGGAATGCTTCATCATGGAAGAAATTGAACGGTAATATGGGTTTGTTTTGCGGGAGGGAGATTCTTTGAAGCCAAAGAATCCCCCTCCCGCGCCCACCCCAAGAAAGCTGTACGGGATGGAGCATCATGGGAAGGACTGAAGTTTTTCCCCGTGACGCTGAATGAACGATCTGAAAGTGAGATATGTTTGCTTTCATGAAAATAAAGGTCGGCTTTCTGGGGGAGAGCGCGAGAGGGGGGATCTTTCCCCGCGGAAAGATCCCCCCTCTCGCATAAGAAAGGACATAAAATGGCTAATTTTCGTATTGACAGGATTTCCGAAGAGGTGCGCCACGCGCTGGACGCCATCATCCGGGAAATGAACGATCCCCGCATCAGCGGCACCTACTGCATCACCCGGGCGGATGTGACACGGGATTTGCGGTTTGCCAAGGTGTATGTCAGCGTATTGGAGGACGAAAAGGCCGATGATATGCTCAAGGCGCTGAAGAAGGCTGCCGGCTTTATTCGCCGGGAGCTTGGCTTGCGTGTGGATTTGCGCTACACGCCGGAATTGATTTTTGAACGGGACCGGAACATCGCCTACGGTGTGCACATTGCGGAAGTATTGAAGCAGGTGGCCCCCAAGGCAGAAGATACCGAAGAAGAGTAATTTTCTGGGGAGCGTTATTTGCTCCCCTTTCTTCCTTTATTGAAGAAAGAGAGGCGCTCATGATCAAAGCATTTGATACCCCGGCCCTGGCGGACATCCTGCAAAAAGCGCAGCGCATTTTGCTGTGCACTCATATCAATCCCGACGGGGATGCGGTGGGGTCCACCCTGGCCATGGGCCTGGCCCTGGAGCGGATGGGAAAGGACGTCACTTTCTGCTGCGCCGACCCTGTACCGGGGAAGCTGATGTTTTTGCCGGGCGCGGAAAAATTTGTGCAGACGGATGCACTGGACAACCGGGAATTTGACCTGGCTTTTGCCCTGGATGCGGCGGACGAAATGCGCATGGGCACGGCGGCGGCACATTTCTTTGGCGCTCCCGCCCGGGTGCAGGTGGACCATCACCCCACCAACCCCCTTTACGCCCAGGTGAATGCCGTGGACGGTGATGCGGCGGCGGCAGGGTGCGTGGTGTACCGGCTGCTGAAATACATGGGGGTGGAGATCACCCTGGATATTGCCAAGTGTCTTTATTGCGCCATCAGCACCGATACGGGCAATTTCTCCTTTGAAAATACCGACGGCGAGGCCTTTGCCATTGTGGCGGAGTTGGTGAAGGTGGGCCTGCCCCTGAACGAAATGAGCCGCACGCTGTTTTTGATGCAGGAAGAATGTCACATCCGGCTGCTGGGCCGGGCTCTGAACACCCTGCGCATCTTTGGCGGGGGCAAGTGTGCCTGTATGCAATTGACAAGCGAAGACTATAAAATAACCGCCGCCGGGCCGGAGCACAGCGATGGCATTGTGAACTATGCCATGAACCTGTGGGGCGTGCAGATGGCCTACCTGGCCGACGAAAAGGAAGACGGCACGGTGAAGGTGAGCCTGCGGGCGCTGCCCCCCTATAACGTGGCTAAAGTGGCCCAGAAGTTTGGCGGCGGCGGCCATGTGCTGGCGGCGGGCTGCCGGTATGAAGCCGGGCTGAAAGAAATGTGTGCTGCGCTGGAAAAAGAAATGGAAAGCCAGCTTGAGGAAAACGCATGAACGGCTATATCAATCTGCTCAAGCCTCCGGGTATGTCCTCCGGGGCGGCGGTGGCCGTGATGAAAAGGCTGACGGGGGAGCGTGTGGGCCATGCCGGCACCTTGGACCCGGAAGCCGCAGGCGTATTGCCCATCATGATCGGCCGGGCCACCCGGGTGCTGGATTATTTCACGGATAAAAGCAAATCCTACGCTGCCCAGATCGCATTCGCCGGGGCCACCGATACCCAGGACGCCCAGGGGGTGGCGCTGGAAGAATGTAAAGCGGTGCCGGAAAGAGAAGCCGTTGAAGGGGCACTGCCCGCTTTCACCGGCGTTATTCTGCAGCGGCCCCCGGCCTATTCCGCCATCAAAATCGCCGGCAAGCCCCTGTACGCTCTGGCCAGAAAGGGCGAGATGGTGGAGGCAAAAAAGCGGGAAACTAAGATCAGCAGCCTGACGCTGGGGGAAAAAATTGCTCCGGACGCATATATGCTGTATGTGGATTGCGGCAGCGGTACCTATATCCGCACCCTGTGCCACGATATCGGGCAGCATTTGCAGGCCCCGGCCCATATGCGCTTTTTGCTGCGCACCCGCCACGGCAGCTTTTCCATTGAAAACTGCGTGACGGTGGAGGAAGTGATGGCGGCAGCGGAAGCAGGTGAATTGGAAAAACTGCTTTTGCCCATGGATTTTCCCCTGCAGGAAATGAAAGTATTGCAGGTGGATGAAGCGTACGCAACGGCGGTAAAAAACGGGGCTAAGCTGCCCCTGCAACTGATGCCGGATGCGGAAGAAAACGAAATTTTCCGGGTGTACCTGAGCGGCCAATTGTGCGGCCTGTACCGCAAGGATAAAGAAGTGCTGCACTGCTGTATCGGGCTGTATCAGGAATAAAAAAACAAGATGCGAAAGAGCATCTTGTTTTTATTTACATAAAATTGACGATGGCGTATACCAGATGACAAAGGGTGAAAAGGATACCGGGAATCAGCGCCGGGTAATTTTTCCTGTCCAGTGCAAAAAGAAGAAACGAAAGACAGGGCGGAAGGGAGAACCCCAGAATAACCGGCGGCTGGGTGAAGTTTGCGTAGTACAGGAGCCAACAGGCGTAGTATAGAAGAAGGGAAAAAACGGCTGCAATGATCGGCGGAGAAAGGCGCAGCGGTTTTCTTTCCTGATGGAGCAGAATACACAAAAGCCCGGTCATAGCCACCTGACACACAGAAGCAATGGTGTCCCACACGGGGGTGATGGATTCCGTGCGCAAAACATCGTTTGGCGCCGGGCAGGTGAACCAGATAAAATTGGGCAGCATCACCAGCAGGAAAACCATCAACCCCATGGGATCAAACCCCAGACGATATTTTTTCAGCATGAACGAATTCACTCCACTTCCCAGGGCAGGCTGACAAAGCTGATCTGATGCCCTGCGGCAGGCAGGAATTTTTCCAGAAAATCCGCCATGGAAAAGGCAATGGAGGAGGTGTTCACACAAGGGTGACAGCCAAGAAGGGGCAGTTTTTTCACGTCCTTGTCCATCACCAGCGTCACATCCCTTGCGCTTTCAAACACAAGCCCCATGGGGCTGACGGCGCCGGGGGAGATGTGCAATAGCTCCTCTATCTTTTCCGCCGGGGCGAAGGACAGCCGGGATACCCCCAGGGCCTTGGAGAGCACCTTGGTTTTGAAGGGCTTGTCCCCGGGCAGGAGCAAAAGATAAAATTTCGTCCTCTGGCTGTTGCAAAGGAACAGGTTTTTGCACATTTCCACCTGCAAAACGGCATCGGCTGCCAGGCAATCCTCCATGGTGTGCACGGCAGGGTGGTCCACCCGGGTGAAGGGGATGCCGCACCGGTTCAAAAAATCATAAGCCGCCTGTTCGTTCTCTGCCCGCTGCTCGGCGGGGGCACCGTAGTGTAATTCCATTGCATTTCCCTCCTGTTTCCGGAAAAAAGTGTAGCACCGGCCCGGCCCTGTGTCAAGCAAAGTGCATATTTTGCACAGCCCGGGAATACACATGGACAGGAGCGATAGGAGGCGAACAAATCATGGAATTGCAATGCATCAAGGATAATCTGGAAACGGAGCAGGTGCTGCAGGCAAAGCCCACCCAGGTGACGGTGGAGGCGGAAGCGGCGCTGCCGGGGGGATTGAGGGAAGAGGCAAGGGTATATTATGCTGATGCCGCTGCCCATGTGCACAGCGGCGAATTGACCGGCGGACGCATTACAGCCGAAGGCAGGGTGGTGTTCCATGCCCTGTATGCCCAAGGGGATATGCGCCATGTGGCGGCGCTGGAAACGGCGGCAGATTTTACCCAGGCCCTGCCCCTGAAGGAAGAGAATGCATCGGCAGCCGCAGCGGCTGTGCGGCCCCGGGCCCAGGTGCAGTATGTAAGCGCCAAGGCCTTCAACGGCAGGCTGCTTCTGCGGGCTGTGATACTGCTTTCGGCAGAGGCGTCCCTGCCCCGCACGGTATCCTACATCCGGGACCTTTCCGAAAACAAAGACATTCAGAAGGAAATGCAGGTATTTTCCCTGCAGCGGAAGGTGGGGGAAGGGGAAGGACAAACGCTGCTGAAGGAGGAGGTGGAGCTTTCCGACGTTTTGCAGGTGAAGGAAACGCTCTATGCCACCGCCCAGGCCACCCCGGAGGATATTTTCGGCGGGGCGGACGGCCGGGCCACCGTAACAGGCAATGTGATGCTGGAGGCCTACCACACATCCCTCATGCCGGGCCGGCCCCTGATTTACACCCGGCACAGCCTGCCCTTTGAGCAAACCGTGAACCTCACCGGCGCCCTGGGCAGCCACATGGCGGCAAATACCAGCGTCCGGGACGTGGCGGTGCTCAGCCAGGATAATGGGGACGGCGGGAAAATAATGCGTGCGGAGGTGCAGCTGTTTACCGAAATCAGCGCTGTAGAAAATACCGAAACGGAAGTGATCCGGGACGCTTTCACCACCTGCGGCGAAACCCTGGATCTGACCCGGCAGCACGTGGTGTTCCGCTCCGGTACGGTGAACGAGCAGACGGCGGAAAGCGGCAAGGCGGCGCTGGTGCTGCCCGAAGGCAGCCCCCGGGTGAAGACGGTGCTGCTGGGCTTTGCCCGGCCGGTGCTTTTGAAGGCGGAGCAGAAGGCCGGGAAGCTGCACACCGAAGGCATTCTGGAAGCCACCGTGATCTACATGACCGATGACAGCGACGTGCCTGTTTCTGTATCGGTGGAGGAACCATTCCGCATGGCCTTTGCCACCGATGCCGGGCCGGATAACGCCCTTCAGCTCAGCGTCAGCCAGGTGGAGTGCGGCGCCATTACCGGCGACAGGGTGGAAATGAAATACATTCTGCACCTGCACGTTTTCGGGGTGACCAAAACCCAGACGGATGTGACGGTGGCTGTGGCTGCCGGGGAAGCAAAGCCCATCGAAAAGGGCGTGGCGCTGTACTTTGTGCAGCCGGGGGATACGCTTTGGGATATTGCCCGGCATTACCGCATGGCGGTGCAGGAAATTTGCCGTATGAACCCGGATGTGCAGATGGCCCCTGCCCCCGGTACTCCGGTGATCACTTACCGGCGATGAATATAAGCAGAAAAGAAAGGAGCAGCCTGCTCCTTTTTTCCAATGGAAGGCGAAAGCAGCGGCAGGCGGCAGTCATGCACAGCCCGCAGGCGCCGGGCAGCACAAAAACAGGCGGCAGCATCAGCCCTTCTGCTGCCTGCATGAACAGGGACAATACAAAAAATCCCCCGGCCCATGCAAACAAAAGCCGGGCAAAATGCAGCCGGTTTTTGCGGGGGTAGGGGTAAAGGGGGAATGGAATAAGGGCGCACAGGTATATCCATACGCCCAGCGCCAGCCCGCCGCCGCCCGTATGCAGGGTGGCTGCAAAAAGCATCACCACCGGCAGGCCAAGCAGCAGCCTTTTCTCCATACGGGCGGCGGTTACTTTCATTCCTGATAGACGGTCAGGTCGGTAAGCATGGTTTCCATGGCCTGGGTCACCTGGGTCAGATCCTGGGAATTATCCAGCTGCTCGGTCAGCTTTTCAATCTGCTGCACTTTGGCAGGGTCCGCCGTGACGGCCACGCCGGTGATGGTCTTTTCAATGGTCTGCACCCGGCCCAGCACCATCTTCTGCAGCCTCTCGTCCACTTCGCCCTGGTACTGGTCGTTCAGCTCCAGCCCCACCAGTGCCGTGTCCTCATAGGCAATCACGTGCGCATCGTCCACTTCGGACAATTGCTCCACCGCGTCCTCCATCTCTTCGGAGGCCCGCTGCACTTCTTGCAGGCTGGTCAGGCCCATCATGGCATCCAGGCCCTGTTCCATATCGGAAAGGATGGGCATCTGGGTGGTGAGCATGGGGGTGTTCATGGACGTGTCCGGGGATGTGGCGGGTGTCATGGTGTTGACGCCGGGGGTGGGGGATGCCAGGGTGTCGGCGTTCCCGGCACAGCCGGTGAGCATCGTGGCTGCAATCAGCAGCAGGCAACCAATGTAACCGATTTTTTTCATAGCAAAATCGCCTCCTCGCAGCTATTGTGCGCAGGGAGGCGATCATTTATCAAAGGGAAACGCTGGGGAGAAAAACAATTTTGTCAAGAAAATTTCATGCGTCCAGGTACTCCATGCCGCCGGGCAGCATGGGCCTTGCTGCTTCATACAGGAAGGCCTTTTCCTCCTGGCGCCTGCGGAGGGCACGAAGCCGCTCCAGCCGGTCCTTCACCCGGAGGGAAAGCAGCGCTTTGTTCTGGTAATTTTTGATCAGCACCCGGGTGCCCACGGCGGCAGGCACCGCAGCCACCGGCCCGGCAAGGGAGGCGGCAATGGCACCAATGCCCATGGCAGTGCCGGTTTTCATCATGCGCTGCAGCCCGTCGCTCAGCCCGGCACGGCCCGTCTTTTTGCCCATGATCACCTGCATCTCCTCCGTTACCGCAATCACGGCAAAGGGCGCGGCGGTGGTGATCACGTCCAGCACTCCGGCGTCCTCAATCAGCCCCAGGTCTACAGCAACGTGGTCGGCATAGGAAAGGCCGCAGGTTACGCTGTCGATGAGGGTGTCCTTTTTGCGGGTCTTATATTTTTCCACCAATTCGGCGAAATCAGCCATGCAATCACTTCCTTTTTTTCGGACGGTACGGCTTGTACTTCTTTGCTTCCTTTTTATTTTACTACGTTTTGGTGTGTGATGTCAAATGGTGCAAACAGACGGGGCAGGCCAGGGATATCATCCCTGGACCCACTTCGCGAAGCGGTTGGGTGCGTAAACAAGCTGTTTCTGCGTGAAGCTTGAGGAACGGAAGGGGCCTGCGCGGCCCCTTCACCCTGCGGCAGGGGGATTCCCCCTGCACCCATCCTGCGATGG
>JAFQHP010000064.1 GCA_017397895.1 Clostridia bacterium | reverse complement strand
GTGAGGCTTGAGGAACGAAAGGGGCCTGCGCGGCCCCTTCACCCCGCGGCAGGGGGATTCCCCCTGCACCCATCCTGCGACGTACAGGCTTGTAAAACAAACGTGTTTCCGCACGAAACGTGAGGAACGAAATATGTGCCCACGGGCGCTATGAAAACGAAAAAAGAGCGGTTGAGAGAATAAATTCTCTCACCGCTTTTTTTTACGTTTTCCCCGGATGCAAAGCATCCGGTCGGCGGCGTTCACGCCGCCCAGCCCGTGGTGTAGCGGGGCCACACCCGGCTCGCAATATTGCAATCTTCTTTTGCATACGGGTTTCTACGTGTTATTGTAACAGCGGGAAATTGCCTGTTCTACCCGCCAACCACTTCCGCAGAAAGGGTCCAGGGGTGATGCCCCTGGCAGCGGGAAATTGCTTGTTCTACCCGCCAACTGCTTCCACAGAAAGGGTCCAGGGGCGATGCCCCTGGTGGGGTGCAGGGGTGAAGCCCCGCATGCTCTCCCAAGCAACAGCGGGAGATTGCCTGTTCGACAAGTCCACCACTTCCGCTGCTGGGTCAAGGGGCGATGCCCCTTGTGTTATTCTTGAAGAACGCCACGGCCACAGCGCCGGGGCCGGCATGGGTGCCGATCACGCTGCCGATGATGGTATAGGTCAGTTCATCGGCGCTGTGCTGCCAGAGGGCAGCGCTGTCTGCAATATACTTTTGCAGCAGCCTGTCGCTGAGGCCGGTATAGCCCAGCAGCACCGGCCGGGAGAAATCCACGCCACCGGCCTTGTCAATTTCCTGGGCCAGCAGGTTGTTGGCATGCTTGGAGCCCCGTGCCTTGCCAAGGGCCTGAATTTTGCCATCCTCAATGCACAGAACCGGCTTCAGCCCAAGCAGGCCGCCGGCCACCGCCGCCGTTTTGGAAATGCGCCCGCCCCGCTGAAGAAACTCCAGGGTATCCAGCATAGCCAGCACATACACATTTTCCCGTTCCTTTTCCAGCCTGGCGGCCACTTCGGCAGCGCTCAGCCCTTCGGCAATGAACCGCAGCGCCATCTGCGCCAGGATGCCCATGCCGATGGCCGCGGTTTTGCTGTCCACCACATGGATGTTTTCCAGGCCCTCCGCCGCCATAACGGCGCTCTGGTAGGTGCCGGAAAGGGCGGAAGCAATGGTGAGCACCACAGCAGACTCCCCTGCCTGCAGCACCCGGTCATACACCTTACGGAAGGCATCGGGGGAAGCCTGGCTGGTGTGGGGCAACACATCCGTTTCCACCAGCTTTTCGTAAAATTCCTCATGGGTGATGGTCACGCCGTCCAGGTATTCCTCTTCGCCGAAAACCACCGTCAGCGGCACCACATCCAGCCGGGATTTGATCTGCTGGGGCAGGTCCGCCGTGGAGTCAACAATCAGTCTGACACGCATATGATAAAATTTCCTTTTCTTTATTCAGGGATGCCGTCCCGATCCAGCTGCTTCAGGTTTTTCACAATGGACTCCAACGCGTAATAAAATACCGCCCGGGTATCGTCGTTCAGGTCCTTCCCGGCCACTTCCACGGCCTTGCCGGCCCGCTTGCACACCTGCTCCGCAGCCGCCTTGCCTTTTTCCGTCAGCACCAGCACGCCCCGGTACAGGCTGCCGCCCACCACTTTCTTTTCCACAAAGCCCTTTTCCTCCAAAATGGCAATCATTCTGGAAGCGTCGGACTTATCCTTGCCGCTCAGCTCGCACAGCTGGGGCACGGTAACGCCGTTCTCATAGCGGTAAATGTGGGTCAGATATGTGGCATGGGTGCCTTTCAGGCCGTACTTCTCCATCTCCTCCGAGGCAAGCCGCCGCCAGGAGCGGGAAATTTCCGTAATGGCCAGGGAAAACCGTTCAAACCTTTCTACCATGGTTCCTCCAAATGGGCAATGTTCTTTGTTGAAGTTTCAACGTCCGGATTATAGCATACCCCCGTTGCTTTGTCAACTTTCCCCATGCTTCCGCCTTTGACAGCCGGACCCCTTCATGATACAATCACATCATCAAACAAGGAAACAGGTGACGCATCATGACCCGCTATCCTCTGAAGGAAAAGGACCATCAGCTGATTCAAATGGGCCTTTCAGTATTGGAAAAGAATTTCGACGACGGCGTGTACAACCACACGGTGGGCTGTGCCCTGCTGTGCAAAAACGGGCATATCTACACCGGCGTCAACTGCGACGGCATCCACGGCTCCTGCGCCGAATACATCACCATAGGCATGGCCGTTTCTGCCGGGGAAAGGGAATTTGATACCATCGTGGCAGTGCACGAAAAGCACCTGAACTGCGTTCTGCCCCCCTGCGGCAACTGCCGGCAGATGCTGTTTGAATACTGCCCGGAGATTAAGGTGATCGTAAACGACGAAAACGGAAACCTGATCAAGGTTTCCGCCCGGGATTTGCTGCCCTTTGCTTGGCGGCCGGTAATATGCTGATATGAAAAGAGCAGGAACGTCTTTCCTGCTCTTTTTTATTCAATTCTCGGCAATCACCACGATCAGATCCTCTTGGCCCAGCACCATGGGAACGGTTTTATCCGGGTTTACCACCACCGGCTGGGGCTGGGGGGACATGATGCGATAGCCTACATACACCTCGCCCTTGCGCGCTGCGCTTTCCGCCAACGCAAAGCCATCCACCTGCACCCCGGGCGTTACATATTCTGCCGCAGGCTTCATGTAGAATTCAGCTCCCTCATCATTGAGCAGTTCATAAATCAGTGGCAGCATCTTTTTGTTTTCGGATATCTGCACCATCAATAAGCTGATAAAATTGGAGCCGATCACAAAATCGTCCACCCGGGCCCTGGTAGCCAGGCGCTGGTTTTCCGGGTTTCGCATTTCGGTGGTGATGGCAAAATGCCGCTGCTCCTGATCCGCAATATCCCGAAGCAAAATCAGGTTCAGCAGGGTGCGCGCATCGGATGTTTCGGCGTCTGTACTGCTGTCATTGAGCAAAAGAATATTGTTCACATCCCCTGACAAAAGCCGCCGCAGCATCTCCCTGCCGGGGCGTTCCCGGCACAGGGAGATTTTCATCCCCCCGCAGTCCGCAAAACATTCTTCGCTCACATCGTCATCCACCACGGTCACCTGGGTATCCGGCCGCACATAACGGCTGTATTCCTGCAGGATCAGAGGCAGCTTGTCATTGGTGCCCAATACTACCAGATGATCTTTTTCATGCCTTGCCGCATGGCATCCCGCCACCAGCACCTGTTCATCCACCCTTGGCGGCTGGCAAAATGTATATTCGCCGTCGTCCTTTTCCAGCAGCACCACCCGGTCCCCGCTCCGGATCACTGTATCACCTTCGGGATTGAGAATCACCTGCCCCTCCAGCTGCAGCCCCACGGGAATGGCATTTGAAAACATCAGTGCCGCCTCACGGAAGGTTTTGCCCGTCAGGGCAGGTACATCTTCCAGGTACATTTCGTTTCCGTAAAAATTCAGGATCTCCGTCACCACCTGGGACAGGCCGTGCTGCCGGCAGGTGTGGGCAATAATGCGGGAAATGGCGTCCTTGGCATAAACGATTTCAGCCCTTCCCTCCCCTGCAATGCGCGCCGCCTCCAGGTTCTGCCTGTCCTGAATGGAAGCGATGAAATACACATCCCGGCTCACCTCTTCGTGCTGGCGCACATAGGCCGTCAGGGCCAGGATGCTTTTGATGGTATTGGCGTCATCCTCCAGATTGATGATCACAGAACGGCAATGCTCCACATTGCACCGTTCAAAGGAATAATCCTCATGCAGGCTTCCGGTGCGGCAAATGATCCGCGTGGTTTTCGTGTTCTTGATCCGGGAAGCGATGAGCTGCTCCATCTCTTCCTTTTCCTGTTCACCCAGCACCACCACACAGCGGTTTTTGTGGTTCTCATTGGCCTCAATCAGCTCTTGCAGCAGCGTGATCAGGTTCTCATTGAACCCAAGAATCACCACATGCTCCTTTTCCTGCACCACCGAAATCCCTTTGCTCAGGTCATGCAGTTTGCCTTCCACACCGCTGGTGATGATACCGATCAATACGCTGGTGAGAAACAGGCCGCACAGTGTGGCCAGCGTCATCATCACCAGATAAGGAATATTGTTCGTTTCATTTCCCGATATGGTGCCGGGGTCCAGGGTGTGCAAAAAACTGTTCCAGATATGATACAAAGCGCTGCCCTCATCATGCACATACCACGCAGCCAGGCCAATCAGCCCCACCAGGGTCATGGTGATCACCAATAGCAGCGCTATCATAGCCAGCGGACCCTTTGACATCAGACAATCAAACAAATACCGTATTTTTTCACGAATATTATTCCGTTTCATTCGTATTCCCCCGAACAGATTTTCAATTTTTCCGTTTCCATTATTATATGAAACTTGTTCGGGTATGTCAATATTGGGCTGAAGAAGAAGGCACTTGCGTTATTTTTCGCCAAAGAACTTCCCGGCAAATACCAGGGTGCCGTCCTTTTCAACGCCCACGCAAAAATCAAGCCCGGCTTCCACGTTCATGATCTCCGTCCAGCCGGACACATCCAAAGCCGCTTCGCCATCCAGACCGGCGCAAATGCAGCTGCCATCCTCCCTCAGCCCCACCACCCAATGGCTGCCGATCTCCACCTGCCGGATCTCCGTCCAGCCTTTTGTGGCATTTTCAATTGCTTCAGAATAGGCCAGCACCGTGCCGTCCTGCCGCACGGCAGCATAGGCCAATTGCGGTTCCCTGGCAGGATAATCCCCCAAATGAATCCACGCTGTATCCATATCCCGGATCTCCGTCCATTTTTCAAAATCCGGCGGTAGGGCACCCAGCAGGTTGTTCTGGTATTCATAGGCCAGCACGTCCCCTTCCTCCGTCAGCAGCAGAAGGTATTCGTCGTTTCCAGTCATCATCACCACCGTTTCCAGCACCTGGGGCTCCATCCACGGCTGCTCCTTTATTTCCCAGTTGGATGCGTTCACCAGCCGGTTATCCACCGTAATGCCAAACATCGCGTCACTGCGCCCTTCCATCAGCCGCAGCGTCTCCCCGTCCATCCCGTTCAGAATGCCGCTATCCGATGAATGAAAGGCACCATGCCCGTCCAGCAGGCAGTAACCCCGGTTACTCATCACCGATACCTGCACCGCCGGTTCGTATTCTTTGGCCCAGTTCCGCATCTGCACCCAGGCATACCCGTCCCGGCTCAAAGCCTGCTGCCCGGCTGTCACCACGCTGCCATCCTTTTTCAGCACAATCATGCCGTTCCTATCGGCCGACACCGCCTGGATATCCTGCCATACCCCATCCCCAGCGTCAATGAACCGCGCCATCATCCAGCCGCTGTACAATACCTCTCCCATTCCCGATCGCCGCTTGCCGGTGTTTACTTTGTACCACACTTCACCATCACCGGCCGTGGTACTGCCGCAAATCCACACGCAGCTGTCCTTCTCCATCCGGACGATCAAATCCCCGTCCGGTTCATCCCTGAGCGCTACCGCCACATCGTTCACAAAGCCAAAGCCGAGCACCTCATTTTCCGCCATCACCGGCTGTATTGACAAGAGGATTGCCGTACATAAAACAACAAATTTTCGGTACATTTTGTTCTCCTTTCTAATGGCAATTGTATCCATTTGAATATTAAACGCTTGCTCTCTTGGAATTGTTGCCGTTTTCTTTGATTGTTACATATGTTACAGGCACTCCGCTTTTTCAATGCTGACATCAGCCATGCTGAACACCACCAGCAGCAAACCCACAAATGCAGCCACAATCGCCCACAGCTTCCGGGAAGCCAGTTTTGCTTTCCAATCAATCATTTTTCATACTCCTTTCTTTTGAACAAAAAAAGAATGCTTTTGCATTCAATATAACGGGTTATTCAGTTACGAATATACCACATACCACATGGGAAACACCCTTTGATTGGCATCAAAAAAGCACCTTGCTTTTGCAGGGTGCTTATACTTTGACAATATCTATATCTGTACAATTATACAAAGGCCATCTTGCGTTCATGAAATCCGAATCTTCTCGTTCGCCTTCTGTTTCACTTTCCACAATGTACTTTGCCACGCCATCTATAACTGTAACGTCAATAATTTCACCAACCACGCCATTTCTTAATACTTTGACACGATCACCAAATTCAAACTTCGTTCCCTCCACTATTTCGAAGTCTTCAGGCATAAAGATGTAATCTTCGCCCGTATCATCAACGATACGGTAACAACCTTTTTCAATGAATAGCACATCATAAATCTTTCCGTTTGTCAAAGAAACACATGATTCAAGTTTGTACTTAACCCTCATCCCAATATCGCTTCCCTTTCATTTACAGGAACCTTTCTTCAAGGTTAAAGTCAAGACCAAATTCTCCCAAATCCTGTTCATGGGCAATCAGTTCATTTTTAATTGTGTCCAGGATTTCATAATAGGCAAGCCTTCTGCCCATAGTGAATTCGCTCCTATCCTTTGGGTCTTCATCATTAGCATTGTCAATGACCCTGGCGATGATGTATTTGATGGTATTCACGCTGAGAGCAATTTCTATTCTCTCGATATCATCTTCCGTGCAATCGTACAAAGGCCATTCACCAGGATAATCCGAATCCTCTCTTTCGCCCTTTGTATCACTTTCTACAATGTACACTTTGCCATACACATTATGACTGATGTCGATAATTTCGCCAATGACGCCATTCTTCTTGATTTTCACATGCTCCCATAGTTTGAAATCCATTGTAATACAGCCTCCTGGAAAGGGGGTTCAATTCATTACGTCTATTTCCTTGATTTCTTCTGGACGAAACTCAATCAGTATGCCTTCAAGGATTCGCACAACAATACTTTCGCCTTCAGGCTCATTATCTTCAGGGTATATATAGTCTGTAACTTCCCCGAAATATGTTTTTCCGTTGTCACATACTAATCTTACTTTTTTTCCTTCAAGCTGATATAGCTTCATTTTTCAGCCCCCTTGCCGCTATTTTCTTACCAGCTTATACAAACCATATGCTTTTGATAGCGTCATAATTGCCATTGCCAAAGAGGACAATGTTTCTGGTGGTAGGCGTGCTGAAACAAGCCTTTGGTGTTTCTACACTAAACTGGGTATGCCTGCCGATGTTGGATTCAATCGTATCAGTGATTTCTTCATCATCAAACAGAGTGCATACAAGCACCGTATTTTTGCCAACCTTGAAAATCTCTTTCACCTCAATCATATTACAGACCACGAAGACCGCCATAAATGCAATTGGGCCTTGTACATTCTACGGCAACGGAATTGCCACGCACTTCATAAATGATTTCATTGCCGCAGCGTGGGCAAATCACCGTCTTTTCCGGGTTTTCCAATTTTTCATACAATGCCTTTTTTTCAGCTTCACTCTTGTAAGGATTTTTCTTACAGGGTGGATGGACAATCGTTTGAATGCCACCATAACTTTCAACATATTTTTTGTTTGCCATCCTTCATCCTCCTGTCTGTTCAAACGTATATTCTTGCTCCTACTTCACAGCATCCATTATATTTCGCCTTGAAATCCGCAAAATCCTTCGTCTTATCCAACCGAATTTTTCCACTTCCTTCCTGTAACACCGTCATTTCATCCGCATCCATGACTTTCATGGCACGGGTGATGGCAACACAATGACAGTTGCAATCTTCAGCCGAATCAGCAAATTTCATGGAAACATGGCTTTTCTGTCATACATTTCAAAAGGCTCATTCACTTTCCGGATTTACCATTTTTACTTTCCTTTGGTGGCGTGTCAATACGCCACAGGTTCAATCCGTGTTAATCGTATTTCAATATATCAATAGCATAAAAAAAGAAGCATCTCGATTGAGATGCTTCATGGAATCCGGCGACGACCTATCCTCCCGGGCCGTGTCCAGCCAAGTACTTTCGGCGCTGAAGGGCTTAACTTCTGTGTTCGGTATGGGAACAGGTGGGACCCCTTCGCCATTGCCACCGGAAATGGT
>JAFQHP010000010.1 GCA_017397895.1 Clostridia bacterium | reverse complement strand
TCTCACCGCGTCTTTTTATCGTTTTCCCCGGATGCCTTTGGCATCCGGTCGGCGGCTTTCAGCCGCCCAGCCCGTGGTGTGGCGGGGCCGCAACCGGCTCGCAATATTGCAACCTTCTTTTGCATACGGGTTTTTGCGTGTTGCAGGCAATTCCCAAGCTCCAGCGGGAAACTGCTCGTTTGTCCAGCCAATTCCTTCCGCAGCTGGGTCCAGGGTCAATGACCCTGGTGGGGTGCAGGGGCGAAGCCCCGCATCGTCTCCCCAAGCCCCAGCGGGACATTGTTTGTTCGTCCGGCCAACCACTTCCGCAATTGGGTCCAGGGTACTACCCTGGCCGCAGCTGGGCCCAGGGCACTGCCCTGGTTATTTGTGATACAGCTTATGGGTCTGGTACCGGGCGTCGCAGGTGAGGTTCACCTTCAGCCGGCGGAAGATATTATCGTCCACCTGGGGCAGGATCACCGTGGAGTGGGCCTCGCAGCCCTTCAGCAGCGGCAGCTGGGCCATGGCGTGGGCGGCATCCTTATTGGTGGCAGCGCAGATGCTCAGGGCCACCAGCACTTCGTCGCTGTGAAGGCGTGGGTTATGGTTGCCCAGATAGTCACACTTGAGGGACTGGATGGGCTTGATTACCTTGGGACTCATCAGGTGTGCGCTCTTGTCAATGCCGCCCAGGGCCTTCAGGGCGTTGAGCAGCACGGCGGCGGAGGGGCCCAGCAGGTTGGATGTTTTGCCGGTAATGATGCGGCCGTCCGGCAGCTCAATGGCCAGGGCGGGAGCGCCGGTTTCCGTTTCCCTTTCCCGGGCGGCGGCTACCACAGGCCGGTCGTCCTGGGAGATGCCCATCTGGTGCATCAGCCGCTGCAGCCTGTCCACCTCCACCTGGGTGGTATGGGCCAGGGCCAGGGCACTGCGGGCAGCAAAATAGCGGCGGATCACTTCCTGCTTGGAGGCATCCCGGCAGGCTTCATCGTCCACAATGCAGTTGCCCACCATGTTCACGCCCATATCCGTGGGAGATTTGTAGGGGGAGGAGCCGTAAATATGTTCAAATACAGCGCTGAGCACCGGGAAAATTTCAATATCCCGGTTATAGTTCACGGCGCTGATGCCGTAGGCGTCCAGGTGATAGGGGTCGATCATGTTCACGTCGTCCAGGTCCGCCGTGGCAGCTTCGTACGCCATGTTGATGGGGTGGCTCAGCGGCAGGTTCCAGATGGGGAAGGTTTCAAACTTGGCATAGCCCGCCTGAATGCCCCGCTGATGATCCTGGTACAACTGGCTCAGACACACGGCCATCTTGCCGCTGCCGGGGCCGGGGGCCGTCACCAGCACCAGCGGCCGTTCCGTTTCCACATATTCGTTCTGGCCAAAGCCGGCGTCGCTGACGATGTGCTTCACATTGTAGGGATAGCCTTCGATGTTAAAATGGCGGTACACCTTTACGCCCAGGTTTTCCAGCCGCTGCTTGAAATGCACGGCGGAGGCCTGGTCGTTCCACCGGGTCATCACCACGCTGCCCACATACAGCCCGATGCCCCGGAAGGCGTCAATCAGCCGCAGCACTTCGGCGTCGTAGGTAATGCCCAGGTCGCCCCGCAGCTTGTTCTTTTCGATGTCATCGGCGCTGATGGCAATCACCAGCTCCGCCTGGTTGCGCAGGGTCAGCAGCATGGCCACCTTGCTGTCCGGCCGAAAGCCCGGCAGCACACGGGAGGCGTGGTTGTCGTCGAATAATTTGCCGCCCAGCTCCAGGTACAGTTTGCCCCCGAATTTGGCAATTCTCTCCCGGATATGCTCCGATTGCATGGCGGTATACTTGTCATGATCAAACCCGATACGCATGTTCAAAACGCCTCCGCATCAAAATCAAAAACAGATTGATTATACCACAGCCCGCCCCCTTGAACAAGGGCGAAAACGGTAAAATTTTTGTTTTTTGACAGTCTCTTTTCTCTCTGCTATACTATCCCCGCAGGGGGTGTACATGATGAAGAAAGAAAAAATTGCCGTCTTTTGCGGCTCCAGGATGGGCACCTGTCCCATCTATCAGCATTTTGCCCGGGAAGCGGGCAAACAAATCGCCCTGTCTGGCCGCAGCCTGCTCTTTGGCGGGTGCGATTATGGGCTGATGCAGGCGGTATCCCACGCCGCCCATGAACACGGCGGCAAGGTGTATTCCTTCCGCATCCGGGGGCTTACTGACGCTTTTGCCCCGGAAATCATCACGGCCGATGAACAGATGGAAAACGTGCAGCAGCGCAAGCGCCGCCTCATCGAAGCGGCCGATGCCTGCATTGCCCTGCCCGGCGGCCTGGGCACTCTGGATGAAATGGGCGATGTGTATTCCATGGCCCAGCTGGGGGACCTTCGCCGCCCCCTGGGCATTCTGAACGTCAACGGCTATTTCGACGGCCTTTTGCAGTTTGTGGATACCATGCACCGGGAAGGCTTCCTCAGCGATCGGGACTGTGGCCTCATCATTGTCCGTCAGGATATTGAATCGTTACTTTCGGCGCTGGATGAACTGTGAAACGAATGAGGCAGGGGGACTGCTCGTCCCCCTGTACCCCTGCGGCAAGGGCATTGCCCCTGCACCCTTTCTGCGATGCAGAAACTTATATCCCAAACTTTTTTCGCATGAAACTTGGATAAACGAATGAGAGCCCACGGGCGCTATGAAAACGAAAAAAAGAGCGGCTGAGAGAATGTATTCTCTCACCGCTTTTTTTATCGTTTTCCCCGGATGCATAGCATCCGGCCGGCGGTGTTCCACCGCCCAGCCCGTGGTACGCCAGTGGCGCATCCAACTCGCAAAGTTTCAATCGTTCTTTTGCAAAGGGGTTTCTGCGTGTAGCAGTGCCGCAGCCAGCTCGCAAACACACAATCATCCTCTGTGAAAGTGTGGATGCGCGTTACTCTGCTTCACCGGGACATTGTCTGACTGATACGAATTGTTATTTCTGGAGAGTGGGTCCAGGGGCAATGCCCCTGGTGGGGGTGGAGGGGGCAAAGCCCCTCCGTGGTTCTCCCCGCAACAAAAAAGACTGCCGTTCAGACAGCAGTCTTTTCAAAAGCTTATTTAACCGGGCGAATCAGGATCAGGGGGGTCAGCTCGTCGCCCTGGCCGGAGGGGTTGTCCTGCATGGCGTCCTGGATTTCGTCATCGGTCAGGGGGAAGTTGTCGCACTTGCCCAGCTGGTTCTGCTCGATGTCGTTGGCGTCCATCAGCACCACCGGAATGCCGGTGGCCTTTTCCAGCTCGTTGCACAATTCCACCGGGTTGGGGGGGTTAATGAGGGCCAGCTCCTTGTACCGGTCAAAGCTGGAGCGGAAATAGAAGCCGTCAATGCCGCCCACGCCCTGGCCGCACACCTTGTAAAATACGCCCTTGATGCCAAACAGCTTCGTCACGGCGGAGCACACCACTGCCAGCAGCACCCGGGGCAGGCCGCACATATCAATTACCAATTGCAGCTTGTAGGGTTCGTGCATACCAACGCCGGTATGGTTGATGCCGGCAAAGCGCCAGAGCAGGTTGGCCCAGAAGCCGGGCTTCACCTGATCCCGGGTTTTTACGTTGTTGGTGCACATGGCCATCACCTTGGCGCCGAAGGATACCATGTCACCCTCCTGATACAGGGGACGTACGTATTTTTCAATCAGCTCCACCTGGCTTTCGCCCACTTCCACAAAGTGGGTCTGGATGGCGTAGCGGTCATACTTTTTGCCGTTCTTGCCTTCAATGGTGCCCCGGTCAAAATATACCACGCCGTTTTCTTCACGGCGCTGTTCTTCCAGATTGCGGGAAGGAATGATGCCCATCTTCTCTCTACCTCCGTCATTGGTAACCTTGCCCTATTTTACACCTGTTTATGCATCCTTGTCAATCATCCGCATACAAATGAATGAAGGAGATGATGGGAATGGATAAAAGCCACTGGGCAGCCGTATTGTGTGCAGCGCTTTTCATCCTGGGGCTGTTGTTTTTCGTGCTGCGTATCCGGCCGCAAAAAAGGCTGTACCGCTGTGTGCAGCGCATTTTCTGGGCCTTTTTCGGGGTGTGGCTGAGCAGCATGGCCGGCGTTATGGGCCTCAATCCCGTCACCCTGTCCGTCACCGCCCTCTTTGGCCTGCCCGGCATGGGCGCATTGATGGTGATCGCCCATCTGTGAAGCCCTCATACACCCCAATTGTTATGGCGTTGGGAAACGGTGCGAGGTTTCACCCCTGCACCCCACCAGGGTCATTGTCCCTGGACCCGACTGCGGAAGTGGTTGGATTAACGAACAGGCAATGCGCCGCTGTTACAAGCAGCACGCAGACGCCTGTTTGCAAAAGAGAATTGAAACATTGCGAATTGAAAGCGCCTCAGGCGCCACGTGCTGGGCGGCGTGAACGCCGCCTGCCGGATGCTGGAAGCATCCGGGGAAAACAGAAAAAAGGCAGGGAGAAAGCTCACTTTCTCACCTGCCCTTTTTTCATGTTTTCATTGCGCCCGTGGGCTCTCTTATCGTCATTTTTCAACATTCATGCGGAAATCCGTTTGTTCATCCCTGTTGTCAATCGCAGAATGGGTCCAGGGCGCGATGGCCCCGGCGCAGGGTAAAGGGGCAGCGCAGGCCCCTTTATCATTCTCTGGCTAATCTGCACCAAATTGCAAAAATCCCGCCAGTGAATGTCATGCGCCTGTCATGGTAAGCTTGCCTTGGCCGGACAGGGGGAGGTGATGCATTCGGCAATTCAGAAACAAGCCCGGGAGAGGCTCCGGGACAAAACGCTGCAGGCGGCAATTCGGGCGGTGGAGCGGCTGCAGCGCATCCTTCGGGATGAAAATACGTCCAGCGCCGACGCCATCCGGGCGGCGGCGCTGGTGTTGGACAGGGTGCCCCAGGAAAAAGGCGAGGCCCAGCCTGCAGGGGATTTTGAAATCGTTCTGAAGGAAGGCAGCTGATATGCCAAGGATCATCTTGCCAAAGGACTTTATGAATTCCGTTTACCGGCCCCACTTGATGAACCGGGACCGCTACCAGATTTATTTCGGCGGTGCGGGCAGCGGCAAAAGCGTATTTCTGGCCACCCGGTGCGTGCTGGATGTGCTGCAGGGGCGAAATGTGCTCATTGTGCGCAAAGTGGGCCGCACGCTGCGTTCCTCCTGCTGGAACGAAGTGCTCAAGGCCATCCGCAGGCTGGGGCTGCAGGAAATGTTTCGCATCATCAAAACGGAAAACCTGATCGAAGCGCAAAACAACGGCTGCCAGATGCTGTTTGCGGGCCTGGACGATGCGGAAAAAATCAAGTCCGTCACCCCCAGATGCGGCGTGATCACCGACGTGTGGATGGAGGAAGCCACCGAATGCTCCTATGAGGATTTCAAGCAGCTGGACAAGCGCCTCAGAGGCGTCAGCCGGCACGAAAAGCGGTTTACTTTTTCCTTCAATCCCGTCTGGCAGCAGCACTGGCTGTTCGGGCAGTTCTTTTCCATCTGGCAGGACGGCAAAAAGCTGTGCCGGGGCAAAAACCTTACCATCCTCAAAACCACCCACCTGGATAACCGCTTCCTCACGGCGGATGACCATGCCGCCCTGGAAGGGGAAAAGGATCCGTACTTTTACCAGGTTTACACCCTGGGCAACTGGGGCGTGATGGGGGATGTGATCTTCCGCCGCTGGCAAACGACGGATCTGACGGAGGAAAAGGAGCGCTTTTCACCCCATCTGTTCGGCCTGGATTTCGGCTTTGCCAAGGATCCCTGCGCCGCCGTCTGCTGCGCACTGGACAGAAAGCACAAGCGGGTGTATGTGTTCGCAGAATTGTATGAAAAGGGGCTGATCAATGCCCGGTTGGCTGAACGCCTGAAAGTTTTCTGCGGCCATGCTCCCATCGTGTGCGACAGCGCCGAGCCAAAATCCATTGCGGAACTGCGCTCCCTGGGCATCCAGGCTCTTTCGGCCAGAAAGGGGAAGGACAGCGTGCTTCACGGCATCCAGTGGCTGCAGGGGCATGAGATCATCGTGGACACAGGCTGCACCCACCTCAGGGAAGAATTGACCCTCTACCAATGGCAGCAGGACGCCTCCGGCCGCACCTTGCCCCTTCCCGAAGACAAAAACAACCACCTCATCGACGCCCTGCGCTATGCCCTGGAGCATGAAAGCACCTGCCGCAGGGCCACCACCGCCGGAAAAGGAGAATTAGGTTTATGATCATCCGATCCAAGGAACACATGCAGCCCGCTTTGAGGGACCAGCTGCTGCGCAGCGTGCTGAGCGAATTTCTGCTGGGCCGGCCGGAAAGGGAAAGGCTGCGCAGCTATTTTGAAAACCGCCATCCCATCCTGCAGCGCAAAAAGGAAGCGGGGCTGCCCAACAACTGCCTGTCCCACGGCTTTGCCCGCTATATCACCACCATGGCCGGGGGCTACCTGCTTGGGAAGCCGGTGTCCTATCAGTGCCCGTCCCAGCAGGAGGCGCTGGCGCCGCTGCTTTTTGCCTATGCGGAGTGTGACGTTGCCAGCCAGGATGCGGAACTGGCCCGTATGGCGTCCATTTACGGCAGAGGCGTGGAGCTGGTCTATGCCGATGACGCGGCCCGGCCCCGCCTGGCGTCCATCAGCCCCGAAAACGCCTTTGTGGTGTATGATGCCGGCATTTCCCGCAAGCCCCTGTTCGGCGTGTATTTTTCCGAAATGCGCAGCGTGGAAAATGTGCCGGAGGGCTACTGCATTCAGCTTTGCACCGCCCAGCACACCGAAACCTACCGGGTGCCCCAGCTGCTTTCCGCCTCCTACGGCGCAGCGCAGGTTACGCCCCATTACTTTGGCGGCGTGCCCATGATCGAGTACTGGAACGGCGATGACGAGCAGGGGGATTTTGCCGCCGTTTTGTCCCTCATTGACGCCTACGACCGGCTGGAAAGCGACCGGGTGAACGATAAGGAGCAGTTTGTGGACGCCTTGCTTGTCATCACCGGCGCCCGGCTGGAGGAGGACGAGCGCGGCCGCACCCCCGCCCAGCAGCTGCGGCAGGATAAGCTGCTTTACCTGCCCGACCAGGAAGCCGGCGCGTCGTATCTTGCCCGATCCATGCCGGAAAACGATGTGGAGGTGCTGCGCTCTGCCCTGAAAAGCGATATCCACAAGTTTTCCCTGGTGCCGGATCTGACGGACGAGAATTTTGCCGGCAATTCCAGCGGCGTAGCCATGAAGTTCAAGCTGCTGGGGCTGGACCATCTGGTGCGCATCAAGGAACGCTGGTTCCGGGAAGCTTTGCGGGAGCGGCTGCGGCGCTTTGCCCATTTCCTGGCGGTGCAGGGCTGCCGCCTGGTGGATGCGGAAAGCGTGCAGATGGTGTTTGCCCGCTCCCTGCCCGTCAATGACCTGGAAATCAGCCAGACGGTGATGAACTACCGGGGCTTTGTGCCGGACGAAGTACTGCTCACCCAGGTGCCCTTCGTGCAGGATGCCGATAAGACGGCTGCCCGGATGCACGAGCATGAAGAAAAGAAAGGAAGCAACAAACCGTGAACGAACTGATGGAACCCATGCCGGATATGCCTGCTCAGCCTGAGGAAGAGAAGGTGCAGGAAAACCCCTTCACCCCTGCCCAGATGCAGCTTGTGCAGGAAACAATTTCCCAAGCCCTGTCCGCCTGCATGGCTGAAAAGGAACAGGAAGCGCAGAAAATGCAGCAGCGCCTTTCCGATGAAGAAAACGCCCTTTTCGCCCGGGAAGAAGCCATCCGCGAAAGGGAAATGCGCGCCTTTGCCCGGGAACAGCTGCTGCGCCGCAGCCTGCCCGAAGCGCTGCTTGACGCATTGTGCTGCCGGGATGAAGAAAGCTGTGTCCACAGCCTGGACAAAGTGGAAGCGGCTTTCCGCACCGCCGTACAGCAGGGCGTGATGGAACGCATGCGCGGGGAAGAACCCCGCCGCACCGCAGCCCCTTCGCTCTCTGCCCTGGACGACCAGGCATACTACACCGCCACCTATCAGAAATAAGGAGGAATCATTCTCATGGCAAATCAACTGATCACCATCAAGGAACTGGCCCGTCTCACCCTGCCCCGCCTGCTGGAAAACCTGGTGTTCCCCAATCTGTGCTACCGTGACCTGGAGCAGGATATCACCGGCCGCAAGCTGGGCGATACCATCCAGATCCGCAAGCCCGTGAACCTGGTGGCCCACGATTTTGACCCTGCTTCCGGCGTTACCAGCCAGAACATCCAGGAAGATACCGTGGATTTCACCCTCAACCGCATTGCCACCGTGGACGTGGGCATTGAAGCCCTGGAAGGCGCTTCTTCCCTGGAAACCCTGGAGCAGGTGTTCATCCAGCCCGCTGCCGCTGCCCTGGCGGAAAAAATCAATCAGGAAGGCCTGAAACTGTATCAGGATATTCCCTATGCCGTGGGCACTGCCGGTACCACCCCTTCCCAGCTGTCCGATTTCTCCGCCGCCCGCAAGGCCCTGAACCTGAACAAGGCCCCTGTCAGCGGCCGCTGCGCCGTGTGGGATGCCGAAGCGGATGCCGCCTTCACCTCCCTGGATTGTCTGGTGCATGCGGATAAGGCGGGCCAGAATGAAGCCCTGCGCGAAGGCAGCATCGGCCGGGTGATGGGCTTTGACAATTACATGAGCCAGGGCGTCGCCCGCCATGAAACTGCCGCCATCGCCTTTGAAAATGTGAAGGTGAACGGCGCTGTGGAAAACGGCGCCGCCGCCCTGTCCATCAAGGGCACCGCCCTCACCGGCTCCCTGAAAAAGGGCGATATCCTGGTGATTGACGGCAAAAATTACACCGTGGTGAAGGACACCGAAGCCGCTTCCGATAACACCATCTCTTCCGTGCAGGTGTATCCCGCCCTGCCCGAAGTAAAGGACGCCGCTTCCGTCACCCTCATGCCCGCCCATACCGCAAACCTGGCCTTCTGCCCCATGGCTTTCGCCTTTGCCACCCGTCCCCTGGTGGCCCCTGCCGGCGTGGAAAGCTATGTCACCGGCTTCAACGGCGTGAACCTGCGTGTGGTGCGCGGCTATGATATGCAGCACAAGCGTGAACTGCTCAGCATGGACGTGCTCTACGGCTTCAAAACCCTCTATCCCGAGCTGGCCGTCCGTGTGATGGGCTGAGGATACCGCCATGGATAACCAGCAGAAACTGGCGCTGATGCGCACCCATCTGCCGGGGGAAGAGGTGCAGGATGGGCTGCTTTTGTCCCTGCTGGAGGATGCGTCTTCCCTCATCTGCGCCCTCACCTGGCGCAAGGAAGTGCCCCCGGAACTGGGAAATGCCCAGGTGCGCCTGGCGGTGATTTTCTATAACCGCATGGGCATGGAGGGGGAAAATGCCCATCAGGAGGGGGATGTACGGCGCTCCGTTACCGATCTGCCCGATGCCCTGCGCAAGGAAATTTTCGCCTTCCGCCGGGCTTGTACCTGAAAGGAGGCGGCATAATGCGTTTGTTTCAGCGGTATCTGATGCGCCTGCAGGCAAACGGCCGGCTTTTGTACGGCTGCCTGCGTCCCCTTTCCGGCAGCTTACAGCAGGCACTGTACGGGTCCTTTGTGCAGGATGTGAAGCGGCTGCTGCTGCCCCGGGGCACGCTGCTGAAAGCCGGGGACAAACTGGAAACGGAGGACGGGCCTTACGTATGCCTTTCCGTCCGGTTCCTGCCCGGCCATGTGCAGGCGGATATCAGGCGGTGTCTCCAATGAAGAATGTGCATCAGCTTCGCATACGGCTGCGTGATATGCAGCAAAAAACAGGGGAGGCGGCCCAAAAGGCCGCTTCCCTGGCGGCGGAAAATGCCTGGCGGGAGGCGCAAAAAAGGGCGCCGGTGCGCACCGGGCGGCTGCAGGCCTCCCTGCAAAAGGCGGGGCAGGATGGGAAATACAGGGTGCTTACCCGCTGCCCCTATGCGCTTTTTGTGGAAAGGGGCACCCGGCGTATGGGGGCGCAGCCCTACCTGACGCCTGCATTCCTTCAGGCGGTGCAGCGCACCCCCTTTGATCTAATTTTCCGGGAGATGATTGTATGATCGATATGAAACAGGCCATGCTTTCCGCCCTTTCTTCCCTTCCTGCCTGTACGGCGGAAAGCTGGGAGAGGGAGGAAAAGCCCCTGCCCATCGTGGTGGTGCAGGATGGGGAGCGCAGCGTTCTGGCCCGGGCGGACGGTCTGCCTTATCTGGAAAGCTACCGGGCCCGGGTGGATGTGTATGCTGCTTCCCTTTCCCAGGCAGACAGCCTTGCCGCCCAGGCGGATGCGGTACTTCATGCCCTGGGCCTCACCCGGGTAAGCTATGCCCCGGATCATCAGGAAGATGCGTGGGCTTATCACACAACCATGGTCTACAAGGCCGTGCTTTGCGGCCAGTGGATCTATCAGGAGGGATAAATCATGGTACAAAAAGCAATGGGCACCACCCTTTCGTGCCTGCATAACGAAGAAACTGTGCTGATCGGCGCCCTGCGCTCCGTCAGCGAAATCAGGGCGGAGGCGGAAGCGGTGGACGTTACGCCCCTGGATGCCAAGGAGGGCTTTCGCACCTATGCCCAGGGGGTGAAAACCCTGGGGGAAGTCACCCTGGAGGGTTTTCACGACAAAGCCCAGCCCGGCCAGGAAAAATTGCGTTCGCTCTTTGACAGCGGTGATGAAGCCCTGTTTTGCGTCACCTTTCCGGATGCCACCGCCCTGTCTTTTCGGGCCTTTGTGAAAAGCTATGCCTTTTCCAATGTGGAGGTGGAGGGCGTGGTGCACTTTACGGCGGTGCTTCGCCTGTGCGGCCCGGTGGAAGTGGCATGAACGGTGTGATGGTGATGGACGGCCGGGAATGGCCGCTGCGTTTTTCGGTGAACCACGTGTGCGCCATGGAGGAAGCGGAGGGCATGCCGCTGCCGTCACTTTTGAACAGCGGAATGCGGGGGCTAAGGGCACTGCTCTGGTGCGGGCTGATGGACGAACATATCACCCGTCAGCAGGCCGGTGAAATGCTGCAGCGCTATTTTTCCGCCGGGGGCAGTGTGAAGGAAATATCCCGCTGTCTTTCGGATGCGCTGATGGACGCAGGCTATTTCAGCCCTCCCGGGGAGGAAATATGACCTTCCGCCGCCGGATGCGCCTTTTGCAGCAGCAGGCGGCCCGGATGGGGGTGGAGGGGGCTGAAGATTTTTTTGACATGACGCCTTACGAAATTTCCCTTCGTCTGCGTGCCTTTGCTGCATCCAGGCATTGCCGGGTGCAGGAAATGTACGCCGGGGCGCATCTGGCGGCGCTGGCTTTCCATGCCCCCCGTCAGCTTCCCGCCATGCCCTCCTCTGCGCCTTCTGCGTCTATGACACCGGATGAAATGAAGCAGCGCCTGTTATCCGGGCGCAGAAAGGATGAACATACATGACTTTGGAAGAATTGTCGGTGGTATTCAGCGCTGATATCGGCCCCTTTGCCGATGCGGTAAGCGCCATGGAAGGGCTGGTGGGGCAGGCGGGACAGATTGCCGACAGCCTGGTTAATGAATTCACTCAGGCGGGTTATCAGGCGGCCCAGGGGCTGCAGATGGGCCTGCTTTCGGGAAAAGGCGGCGTTTCCGCTGCCGCCGCTGCCCTGGCACAGGCTGCAAGCGCATCCCTGAGGGACGCGCTGCAAATCCATTCCCCCTCCCGGGTTACCAGGGAGATGGGACAGATGTTTGACCTGGGCTTTCTCAATGGCCTGATGGAGGATATCCCTCAGGTGGAAAGGGAAAGCCGCGCCCTTGGCCAGAGGGCCGCTGCTGCCCTGGAGGGGGCAGCGCCAGTGGGAAGTGCCGGTGCATCTTGGGCCCAGCCGGCCCAGCCTGTGCACGTGACGCTGCCCTTGGAAATTGACGGCTACCGGCTGGGCCTTGCGGTGATTGAAAATCTGAACCGCATCACCCAGTCCACCGGCCGGCTGGAACTGAAACTGTAAGGAGGGAATCCGCTTGATTACCATAGACCATATCTCCTTGCCGGCTCCGGCAACCTTTTCGGTGGATATTTTTTCCCGCACCGGCAGTGAAAAAATCAACACCCTGGGGCAGACGGTGTTTGACGGAAGGCGGGAAAAGCGGCGGGTGGAAATGCACTGGCCCCGGATGGAAAGCGAGGCGCTGGCAGCGCTGTTTTCCCTGCTGGACCAAAACGCCTTTGTTTCCCTCACCTATCCCGATCCCGTGGCCGGGGAAAAGACCATCCGCTGCTATGTATCCTCCCGCAGCGCCCGGGTGTGGCGCTATCAGGCAGGCGCTGCCTGGGCGGATGTGCGGCTGAAAATGGAGGAGCAGTGACATGACCAATCCATACCTGAACCCCAGCCGCAGTCTGTCCCTTTCCGGGCAGATTGATTATGCAACCGGCGCCGTGTGCACCTTTTCCGGGGCGGAGGTGCTTTCCTTTTCCTGCACGGAGGGGGTGCGGGACGGCATGCTGCCCGGCGCTGTGGTGTCCAAATCCTGCAGCCTCACCCTGCACGATCCCGATTTGCGCTTTACCCGGGGGCTGAGCCTGTTTGACGCCTGGGTCACGGTGCAACTGGAAGGCGCAGGGGAGGCGGTGCCCCTTTGCCGCTTTTATGTGAAAAACGTATCCCGGCAGGATGGCAGCGCCTTCCTCACCCTGTCCGGCCAGGACGTGCTGGGCACCTTTTTCGATGCTCCCTGGCAGGACGATACCGCCTATCCCGCCGCCCTTTCCGCCATTGTGGAAAACGTGCTGCAAAAGGCCGGCTTTCCTGCCGCCCTTTCCTTTCCCTGCAGCACCCATTTGGTGGAACAAATGCCCGCCTGGGGGGATATTTCCCTCCGGAGTGCCCTTTCCTTCCTGGCCCAGGCCTGCGGCTGCTTTTGCATGACGGACGGAGAGGGCCGTGTGCAGTTTGTGCCGGCCTGGGATGACAGCGAAACGCCTTGCGAAATTTTCCCGGAAAACACCTTCAGGCGGGTGCTGGGGGACGCTGTGTTCGGCCCCCTGAAGGGGGTGCAGGTCACCCTCAAAGGGGCAGCCAAAGATGCTTCCCCCTTGCTGGTGCGTCTGGACGATACACCCCTGGATCATACCAACTGCCTGTATATTGAAAATAATCCCCTGTTTGCATCAGGCCGGGAGGGCAGCCGTTCCCTGGCCGTTGATATGCTGTCTGCCCTGAAGGGTATGCATTTCACCCGGGTGCTGGTTTCCTGGCAGGGGGATCCTGCGGTCACCCTGGGAAAACGCATCCGGGTGTGGGACACCCTGGGCGGCTATACTGACGCCTGTGTCACCTCCCTTTCCTGGCAGGCGGACAATGGCTTTTCCATGCAGACGGACTGCACCTACCAGCCCGTTTCCTCCGGCGCAGGCCGGCTGTTCACGTCCTCCGGCGGGCTGAACGCAGCCCTTTTGCAGGGAGAAGTGGACGGCGCGCTTCTGAAAGCCGGAAGCATCACTGCCCAGAGCCTGGCCGCTTCCAGTGTCACGGCGGAAAAGCTGAACGCAGGCAGCGTCACGGCAGAAAAGCTGGCGGCCCAAAGCGTGCAGGCGGAGCATTTGCAGGCGGAAAGCGTCACGGCGGAAAAACTCTCCTCCGCTTCTGTCACGGCGGACAAGCTGGCCGCCGGGGCGGTGACCGCGGAGAAGATTGAGGGCGGTACCATCACAGCAGACCAACTGCAGGCCGGGCTGATCACAGCGGACAGCGGGCTCATTTCAGACAGCGCCATCGGCACCGCCCAGATTGCCGACGGCAGCATTACGGAGGCGAAAATTGTTTCCCTGAACGCCGATGTGATTCAATCCGGCACCTTGCAGACGGACCGGCTTTTGCTCACCGGCGAAGGGGGCGTGGTGTATGAAATCAACGCCGCCTCCTCCGGCCTTTCCCAGAGCGAGCTGACGGATGCGGAATACAAAAATAAGCTGGACGGCAGCGTGCTGGTGGCAAAAAGCGTGACGGCGGCGCAGATTGCGGCGGAAGCAATTACCGCAAACGAGATCCTCTCCGGCGCCGTGACTACGGACAAGCTTTCCGCCAATGCCGTCACCACGGATAAGCTTGCAGCAAATAGCGTGACCGCCAACAAGCTGGCATCCGATGTGGGCAGCAGCCTGGACCTTTCCAGCAATAACAGCGTAAAGCTGATGGTGGATGACGTCCGGGTGGGCGGCACCAACCTGGCCGCCGATACCCGGCTGATGGAAAGCTGGGCCAAAACAGGCGGTACACGGCCTGTAACGCTTTCTGTGGACGGGGAAGGCTTTGGCGTGCTTGCCTGGCCTGCCGATGCCAATAAAACGTGGGCCAGGGCAATGCAAAGCAATGATCTGAGAAAACCCTATTCTGTTTACAGGGAGAAGGATGTAACGGTGTCCTTTGAGTTCCGTGGCCCTGAATGGGTAGATAACGACTATTTGCTTGTCTATTTTTATGTGGATGAAGGGCAGAGCAGTTATTTCAGGAGTGCGAGCCAGCTTGTGCGTATTCCGCAAACGGATGCATGGAAAAAGATCACGCTTTCCGTGACGATGACGGACGATTTTTTTACCGGCGGCACAGGTACACTGCGGCAGGAAGGGCTTGTGAACATCTTCCTGGCCAACAACTGCGCCGGGGCCTGCGAGGTGCGAAAATTCAAGGTGGAGATTGGCAACAAGGCCACCGACTGGAGCCCGGCCCCGGAGGACGGTGCATACACCACTTCCGCCGTACTGGACAGAACGGGCATCCACCTGAACACCGGCGGCACCTTCACCGTGGACAGCCAGAACTTCGACGTGGATGGCGAAGGCAAAATGACGGCCAAGGCCGGTTCCATCGGCGGCTGGGAGATTGCCCCCGGCAGCCTGCACAGCGGCAGCGGCACCAGCCATGTGCGCCTTTCCACGGAGGACGCCACCTACGCCATCTGGGCCGGTGCGGAAGCGGCGTCCAGCGCCCCCTTCCGGGTATCCCGGGACGGAAAGGTGTACCTGACGAAACTGTATGTGACCGATGAAAACGGAAACGCCCAGGCAAACCCGGTGAACCTTTCGGGCAGCTGGTGGCGCACCAACCGGGCGGTGCAGACGATGGCGGTGGAAGGCAATACCCTCACCATCACCCTCTATGACGGTACCACCGTAAATTTTAAGAAGGCCGCCGTTTCGGATGCGGAAATTGGCGGCTACAACCTGGAAAACAGCACCATCCTGGTGACGGTGTACGATGAAAACGGAGAGGTGGCGCTGGAAGAAGCGCTGCCGGACGGCGGGCTGATGGAAGAAGTGTACAATACCGGCTGGAACGAATGCATTGACAATTGCAGCTACCAGAGCCAAGCGTACTATATCAGCGAGTATGCGCCTGGGACATTGTACATGCAAGTTAACGGCAGCTACACATCCGTCGGCAGCGACTGGGTGAAAACCACCCGGGCCACCGGGCTGTATGCAATTCCCGGAAAGAAGGAATAAAGGAGCAATCATGACGAACGAACAATTTGCAAAAGGCCTGAAAGAGAACATCGACCGGGTGCGGGAATATCAATTGGGCATGGACGGCACCGGGGGCAAATGTGATTGCATCGGCCTCATCATCGGGGCCATCCGTCTGGCCGGGGGCAAATGGACAGGCACCCACGGCAGCAATTATGCGGCACGGAATGAGATGCTCAATTTTCAGCCCATCCCCTCTGCCTCCGCCCTGCGGTTGAACGATCTCGTTTTCAAGCATCGACAGCCCGGAGCGGAAGACTACGCCCTGCCTTCCTCCTACAAGGGCCATCCCGATCAGAATGATTATTACCATGTGGGCGTGGTGACAAGCGTCACTCCTTTGGTGATTACCCATTGCACCGGCGTGGCAGGGGGCATCAAAAAGGACACCGCCCTTGGCAAGTGGAGCCACTTTGGCACATGGAAGGGCATTGAGAATGAGGTCTGCGATACCCGGCCATACACCGTGACCGGAGGGCGGCTGAAGGTAAGAAGCGCCCCCGGCGAGAAAACCACAGTGATTGGATACCTGGAAAACGGTGAAACGGTGCAGGGTGCCGTGCATAACGCCGATTGGGTTTATGTGCCGGAAAAAAGGGGATACTGCATGGCGAAATACCTGCAGCCCGTTCATCCTGCTCCCCTGCAGCGTCTTTTCGGCCTTTTGCAGGAATGTCAGAACCTTTTGTTGGAAATGGGGGTGGAAGAGTGACAGAGGGCATCTGGGTGGCCGTCATTTCCCTGCTGGGCACATTGGGCGGCACCCTTGGGGGCATCCTCATTTCCAACCGGCTGACGGTGTACCGCATTGCCCAGCTGGAGGAAAAGGTGAACAAGCACAATAACCTGGTGGAGCGCACCTACCGCCTGGAGGGGCGCATGACCGAAGCGGAGCACGATATCCGCGATATGAAGAAAGGAAGCTGAGCAAACATGAAGCAAAGCAGGCTGAAAAGCTGGGCGCTGTGGACGGCTGTTGCGGCGCTGGCGGTGTTCTGTGTGAAGGAATTTGCCGGGCTGGATATTTCCCGGCAGGTGAACGGCATGCTGAACGTCCTGTGTCCTGTGCTGGTGGGCTTTGGCATTGTCAACGACCCCACCACCTCCGACAGGCTCTGACAATTTATGACTGCCAGGCAATTGTCGGTTTTTGATTGCGTTCCGGGGGGAAATGGTATATACTGGGTGTATCAATCAACGAAATGAGGCATATCTGCCATGAAAAAGAGTATTGTATGCCTTCTGCTGCTTCTGTGTCTTGTGCCCCTGATGGGGACGGCGGAGGAGGCGGAGGATATTACATCCCTGTGCACGTTCACCTTTGCCCCCCGGTCCGAAGGGAAAAAGAACATGACGGACGCATCCTATCTTACCGCCTACACCGGTAAATACCTGGAAATCACCGCGCCGGAGGGAACTGTCTGTCACGGGCTGTATGTGTCTTTTTCCGGCCGGGAAGCGCCCTTTCAGGTGCAGGTGATGAATGCAGAAAGCCAGTGGGAGGAAATATTGTCCGATGCAAGGCTGTACGCCAATACCTACCTGCCCCTGCCCGGCCTTTCCCATTTCCGCATTGCGCCCGTGAACGGAGAAAATATATCCATTGCCGAAATCCATCTGCTTTCAGCGGGGGAAAAGCCTGCCTGGGTACAGGACTGGCAGCCCTTTGAGGGCAAGGCGGACCTGATGGTGCTTTCTGCCCATGGAGATGATGAGCTTTTGTTCTTTGGCGGGGTGATTCCCTACTATGCCGGAGAGATGCAAAAGAAGGTGATCGTCTGCTACCTGACCGACCAGACCTCCTGTCGCAGGAATGAACTGCTGGACGGGCTGTGGCTGTGCGGCGTGCGGGCCTATCCCTCCATGGGCGTTTTCAAGGATATCAAAAACGATTCTCTGGGGGACAGCTACGGCTTCTGGGGCGAAAAGCCGGTGGTGGAATACCTGGAAGGGCTGCTGCGCCGCTATCGGCCGGACGTGGTGGTGACCCATGACAAAAACGGCGAATACGGCCACGGCGCCCACCGGGTGTGTGCCGATGCCATGATGAAGGCGCTGCCCCTGGCTGCCGGGGGAGAAGAAGGGTGGCAGGTGAAAAAGATGTACCTGCACCTGTATCGGGAAAACCAGCTTGTCTTTGACTGGCGGCAGCCGCTTGATTTCTTTGGCGGGCGCACTGCCTTTGACGTGGCGGAGGCAGCCTTTGAATGTCATGCGTCCCAGCAGAGCAACGGCCTCATCGTGCAGGACTGGGGCCCCTATGCCAACAATGTGTTCGGGCTGTACCATACCACCGTGGGTCCGGATGAAGCGGGCAATGATTTTTTTGAACATATTGAGTAATCTGTTTTCTGTGCGCAAAGAAGGAGAAGAGATTTATGGGGGAAACATACGACGGCATCCCCCTGGAGGAGGATCCCAACCTTCAGGACGAAAATACGGAATACCGGCGGGGCTGCTATCATTACGACAGGGGCGAATATCACCAGGCCCTGTCCGCCTTTGAAATGGCGGCTGCCTATGGCCACCAGACGGTGGAGGGGATGGTGGAGCAATGCTATTTCCGCCTGGCAGAGGAAGCGGCGGAGAAGGAGGACTGGCGGGATGTGCGGCGGATGCTGGATTATTCGCGCCTGTCTCAGGCAGAAAAGAAGGAGTTTTGCCTTTCCCTGGCCTTGAAAACGGAAGAAGCGGGACGGGAAGAAGCTGCCCGGGCTTTGCGGAAAATGGCGCTTGAAATGCCCGGCTGAAAAACTGAACTGGCATCATGCGGCAGGCTGAATATGTCTGCCGCTTTTTGTTTCTGTTTGTCAAATGCTGCATCATGTGCTATAATTATTTATTATCATGCCGGACAGAAACAAAATACGAAGAAGGCTGTCCCTTCGGGGAATAGCTTCGGATCGATACAGGGAGGAATAGGTTGTATGGCTTCCATTCAGGAAAGTGCATTGCTGGCCCGCATTATGGGCAGCGCCCAGCAATTGGCCCAGGATAACCGCTGCAGCGCCGTTACCCGGGACTTGATTATTGCCGCCGCTTTCCGGGCAATCCGTGTTCCGGATGCGGTATTGCCGGAGGAAAAAAAAGAATTGCAGGCGGTGGACGCCCTGCTCAAACAGCATACGGAAGCAAATCCCGGGTGCCGCACCAAAGCGGAACAGGCGCTGGTGAACGCCTGGGCAGGCAAGGACGTGCCCATGAGCGAAAAAATGATCCTGATGGCCGTGCGGGGCAAGGCTGTCAATGCCGTGCGGGCCAAGGGAGATGATTGCCTGACGGCGGATGTACTGCTGGAAGTACTGCTGAAGGAAAAAAGCGAGGCCTTCCGCAGCCTTCTGGGCCAGGAGGAAGCCCCTGCGCCCCAGCTTCCCTGGCTGAAGAAGGAACCTCAGCAGCCGCAAGCGCCGGTGCCTGAAGCGGAAACACCCTCCGCTGCGCCTGCAGCCCTGCCGGATGCAAAGGAAGTGGGCCTGGCCGGGCTTACCCGGCGGGTGAAGGAAATGCAGCAGAAGCTGGAGGAAAAGGTGATGGGGCAAACCCATGCCGTCTCCACCCTGGTTACCGGCTATTTCCAGGCGGAATTGCAATCTGCCATCGATCAGAAGAGAAAATCCCCCCGGGCCACGTTCCTCTTTGCCGGCCCTCCCGGCGTGGGAAAAACCTTCCTGTCCGAAACGGTGGCAGAGTGCCTGGGGCTGCCCTTCCGCCGCTTTGATATGAGCGAGTATTCCGGCCCCAATTCGGCGGACGAGCTCAGCGGCTCCGACGCCAATTACAAGGCCAGTTCCGAGGGACAATTGACGGGCTTTGTGGCCAAGAACCCTCATTGCGTGCTGCTTTTTGACGAAATTGAGAAGGCCAATCCGGAAACGCTGCACCTGTTTTTGCAGGTGCTGGACGCCGGACGGCTGCGGGATAACCGCACCGACAAAGAGGTGTCCTTCCGGGATGCCATCTGCATTTTTACCACCAATGCCGGCCGGGGACTGTATGAAAACAGTGAAAGCAGCAATCTTTCCGGCCTGAGCCGGGATGTGATTGTGGACGCCCTGGCCCGGGATATCAACCCCCGCACCCGGGAGCCCTACTTCCCGGCGGCGCTGTGCTCCCGTTTTGCCGCAGGCAATGTGGTGATGTTCAACCACCTGGATGCTTCCGCCCTGCACAAAATCGGCGAAAGGCGGTTGCTGCAGCATTTTGCAAACCTGCAGGAAAGCATGGGCATCCAGATGGAAATGGACGAGTATCTGTCCACGGCGCTTTTGCTTTCGGAAGGTGCGGCGGCGGATGCCCGCTCCGTCAAAAGCCGGGCGGATGCATTTTTCGGCGGGGAATTGTTTGAACTGCTTCGCCTTTCCGTAAGCCCTGACCGGCAGGAAAACGAATCCACCGTCCGGCGCATCCATTTCTCCGTAGACCTGGAAAATACGGACGAAAAGGTGCGGGCCCTGTTTGTGCCCAAAGAGCGGGTGCACGCCCTGGTGTATTCTGCCCGGCGCCTGCCGGTGGAGGATGCCGGTGCCGATATGCCCATCCTGCATTATGTGCAGACGGTGGCAGATGCCCGCCGCCTGATGAAGGAAGAGGATATCAGGTTCCTGGTGTGCGATCTGATGTGCGAAAGGAATCCCCAGGCTGCGGTGTACCTGAACAAAGAGGACGTGCGGTCCGAAGGCCGGGAATTTTTGTACGCCATGCTGGAAAGATATCCGGATATGCCGGTGCTTTTGATGGAAGGCGATGCCTGCCGCTATACCCAGGAGGAGCGGGATTCCTTCCTGTGGCGGGGCGTGTGGGGCTTCATTGATATGGACCGGGATGACAAGCAGGTGCGGCAGAAGCTGAGCGATGCGGCGGATGTGATTTTCCGCCAGCACAGCCTTTCTCTTCTGGCCCGGGCCAACCGGCTTATCCGTTTTGAGACGGCCCAGTGCCTGATGAACGGGGGAGAAGAGGCGGAGATTGTGCTGTTTGACCTGAAGCTGCACAGGGCAGTGAAGGCGGAGGACAGCGAAAACGTGATGAGCATGTTCTCCACCCCGGAAGAAACCTTTGACGATATCATCGGGGCGCAGGACGCCAAGGCAGAACTGAAGTTCTTTGCCTCCTGCCTGAAGGAGCCGAAAAAATATGCCCGCCGGGGGGCGGCTGCGCCCAAGGGCGTGCTTTTGTGGGGCCCGCCCGGCACTGGCAAAACCATGCTGGCCAAGGCCTTTGCCCATGAATCCGGCGCCACCTTCATTGCCACCGAAGGCAACCGCTTTTTCAAGGGCGTGGTGGGCCAGGGGGCGGACATGGTGCACCGGCTGTTTGCCACGGCCCGGCGCTATGCCCCGGCGGTGATCTTTATCGATGAAGTGGACGTCATTGCCAAGGCCAGAACCGGTCGGGATACCGATATGGCCAACGATTCCGAGCAGATCCTTACCGCCCTCTTTGCCGAAATGGACGGCTTTTCCACCGATGCTGACCGGCCGGTGTTTGTGCTGGGGGCCACCAATTATTCCGTGGACGGCGATGCTGCCATGAAGCTGGACGGGGCTTTCCTGCGCCGGTTTGACCGGCGGATCCTGATCGACCTGCCCGATGCTGCGGACAGGAAGCGCTTCCTGGAAATGCAATTGAAAAAGCGGCCCTTGTTTTCCATCACCCCCCAGGGAATCGATTCCATTGCCGACCGCAGCGCCGGCATGAGCCTGGCCCAGCTGAAGGGGGTCATTGAAATGGCCATGCGCCAGGCCCTTCGGACGGACGCGGAAAAGGTGGACGACGGGGCGCTGGAAGAGGCCTTTGAAACCTTCGTCAGCGGCGACAAGCGGGAATGGAATAAGGAAACCGTGCTGCGCACTGCCCGGCATGAAACGGGCCATGTGATGATCAGCTGGCTCACAGGCGAAAAGCCGGCTTACGTCACCATCACCTCCCGCAGCAATTTCGGCGGCTATATGCAGTATGCCAGCCAGGAAGACAAAATGGGCTTTACCCGGCAGGAATTGCTGGGCCGCATCCGCACGGCGCTGGGCGGCCGGGCGGCGGAAATTGTGTGCTACGGCAAGGAAGCGGGCCTTTCCACCGGCGCTTCCGGCGATTTGCAAAAGGCTACGGATATTGCCAGGTGCATGCTGTGCCAGTATGGCATGGATGAGCAGTTCGGCCTGGCCGTGATGCCCATGCAGGAGGAAAGGGTGCATCAGGCGGTGAATGCCCTTTTGAAGGAGCAATTGCAGCAGGCGGTGCAGTTGCTGGAAAAGCACAGGGCTGTGCTGGATGAATTTGTGGATGAATTGATGAAACACAGCAATTTGCGGGAAAAAGATATAGACAGAATTCTCGGAAATGTGCTATAATTTGTGATAACGACAATTAAAAAGAGAGGAGTCTTTTCCCATGGATAAAAAGCAAAGGGCCCAGCAGATTTACGATCTGTTCAAAACCAACCTCACCGAACACAATATCCGTTTCGATCCCCATGATGATGATATGGTGATCTCCATGACCGTCAACGGGGAAGACCTGCCCCAGCCCACGCTGATCCTGGTGCAGGAGGACCGGGAAGTGGTGCAGCTGATTTCGCCCCTGCCCACCAAAATGCCCGAAGACAAGCGCATCGACGGCGCTGTGGCGGTATCTGTGGCCAATTACGGCCTGGTGAACGGCAGCTTCGATTTTGATATTAGCGACGGCGAAATCCGCTACCGTGTCACTCAGAGCTTTGCCAATGCCGTGCTGAACAAGGAAATTGTGGAATATCTGCTGGCTGTCATTTTCAGCACCACCGATAAATACAACGATAAGTTCTTCATGCTGGCCAAGGGCATGCTGAGCCTGGAAGATTTTCTGAAAGCAGAAGAAAATAAATAATTCTGTCCGGGTGCCGGGCAGCCTGTGCAACTACGGGCTGCCTGGCCCTTGCCTGTTTATGCTTGTGAAAAAAATGCAGCATTCCTTACCGCCGCGCCGGGCTGCCGGCGCCACCGGATATGATTTTTTTCCGCCGGCATTGCCGGGATACAGAATAAATAAACACTGATGGGATATGAGAAACAAATGAAGAAGACAAAATACGCCATATTGTTTTTATGCATGATGCTGCTTTGCCTCATGCTGTGCACCTGCGCCCATGCCGCCACCACCCAGCAAAAGAAAATTGTTTATGTGGTGCTGGATGACTCCGGAAGTATGTCGGGGGATAAGTGGTCCTATGCCAATTATGCGGTGCAGGTGCTGGCGGGCCTTATGAATGAAGGCGATGAATTGCACCTGTACTACCTGAATAAGAACGATGTGCAGAGGGTGGATTTGTCGGCAGCGGGGATTGCCAATTCACTGGGCTCCATTTCCCGTGCCACTGCATCAGGCGGCACGCCGTTTGCGACTGTCAGCAAGGCGCAGCAGGCAATCAATGCAAGAAAAGTTGAGGAAGGAGCCAAATACTGGCTGTTTGTTATTTCTGACGGTGGATACGCCGGAATTGGCGATATCAACGATGTAAGAAACGAATTTCTGAAATTTGTGGATACAGGGATCGGTGTGCAGCGCTATCCGCTTGAAATGGTTTTCTGCACTATTGGGTCGGACGCAAAGAGGATTGACACCAACAGCAAAGTGGCTGCCGAGCTGACGGAAAAGGGCATCTACTGCTACCATGCGGAGCGGGAAAAGGATATTGTGGAAAGGATGGGCGAGATTGCCGATCGTATTTCCGGCCGATCCCGCTTGAAGGGCAATGACCTGAAGAAGCTTGACAGCACAACCATCGAAGTGAAATCGGATATTCCATTGTTCAACTTCATTGTGCTTTCCCAGAATAACAGCGCAAAACTGACAAGCGTTGCCTGCAGCGGGGGCACATCCCTGAGGGTGAGCCGTACGGCACCGATAAAAGCGCCGGACCCCATCTTTACAAAAGCGATGACCGCCAATGTGTTTACTGTGGATGCAGGCAAGGGACACATTCCTCCCGGCACATACACTTTGACCTTTGACAAGGCTGTAGATCTGAACAACATTGCCGTTTTGTGTGAGCCGGCACTGCAGGTGGTGCTCTACATGGACGATCCTGCCAAAGTGATGGAGGGCAGCAGCTTTCAGGTGTCGGCCAAAATACTGGAGTATGGAACCCAGAATGTATATCACCTGGATCAGCTTCCTAAAGGTTCCACGCTGGAGTTGCAGGTGATAAACGGCAAAAACAATCTGAAAAAAACAGGGGATCAGCCTGCAGTCACCGTCAGCAAAGTGGAAAGTGGGGAAGTGGTGGTTACCGGCACGCTGCAAATTCCCGGCTTCCCGGATATTGTGACCAAGGAGCAGTTTGTGCCTGTGCCCGTGCCGGACCTTGACGGCCATGTGCTTGGTAACAAAACGCTGAAGGTTACGGTGGAGGAACTGAAAAACAATCCTGTTGAGAAGAACAGATACATTGATTTCCAGATCACGCTGAACGGAAAAAACAATATTTCCAAGGCAGAGCTGCAAGCCCAGCCGGTGTCTGTGAAAACCACATTGGCGGACTATGAACTGGAATATCGGGACAAGGGCATCCTGCGCTTTTATCCCAAATATTCCGGCGGGATGCAGATGGGCAATTATGATGTGGAGCTTTATTCCAACGATTCCCGCTTTGGCACCCGCAAACTGGATGCAGGCACAGTGGAGGTAACGCCCTCCACCTATGAAATCAAGGCGGAAAAGGAAAATGTTACCGTGAAGGAAGCGGCCTTCCGCCAGAAAAATCAGGAATTCCGCTTCACTCTGTTTGTGGACGGCAAGGCCGTGGATGCGGCCAAATACAGCCAGATGGCCGTGTTCTCGGCACTGACGGCAGGGAACCCCTTGAATGTGCGCATTGAAAAAGGCAAGTGGGTGGCGGAGGCCTGTTACGTGAATGGCATGCTGCCGGGCACATACCCCCTGATGGTATCCCTGAACGGCCAACAGGCGCAGAAGAAGGCAGAACTGATCCTGCAGCCCTCCGGTTATGAACTGAATGTCAGCAAGAAGGAATTCACCTTCAAGCAATCGGAACTGGCCAAGGTGAAGGAAAAGGATTTTTCCTTCCGTGTTACCCTGAAGGAGGACGGCAAGCAGATTTCTGCCGATCAGGTGAAGGTGGAGGGCTGGCCGGCTGCCTGGGTGCACACAGAAATGGACGCCAAAAAGCCCAATGAGATGGTGGTTACCCTCCGGGGCGATCTGACGGCGGACCCCAAGGATCATCAGGTGACGGTATCCTACCAGAGCATCAGCGGCCAGGTGGCCTCCCAGGTTGTTTTGGTGCATATCCTGCCTGCTCAGTTTACCGTCACGCTGGAGCCGGACAAGCAGATGATCTTCAACACACCGGATGAATTCCGCAACAATACCGAAACCTATCGCTTTGCCGTGCAGGTGGACGGGCGGGACCTGACCGACGCCGAAATGAAGGCGGTCACCCGGCTGGATACCGCAAAGATTGCCGGCACCGCCACCGATTGCCGCCTGGACGGCAGCGGGTATGTGGTGCATCCCAGGGTGGACGCCGCCTGGCAGACCAACGAAAAGCTGATTGACTATTCCGTGGCCTGCATCGTGGCAGAGGGTGACAGCAACGAAGTGCGCAAGGAAGCCCGTTTCCGGTATCATTTCATCGTGTACACGGTGGAATGTTTCTCCGGAGACGGCATTCAGGTTGTGACGGTGGACCTGGTGAACAATACCCAGGCGCTGCAGTTCAGGGTGCTGGCAGACGGAAAGCAGATGACCTATGACGAGGTGTACGGCAATTTTGTTGTCAATGTGCCCCAGAATTTTGCTTCCTATGTGCGGATGGACACCCAGGTGCAGCCGGGGGGCGAGATCATTGTCACTCCGGTGCACAAGGATATCTGGCCGCTGCAGCATTACCGCAAGGTGAATATCCCTGAGGGGCAGATGGATGTGACCCTCACCTTCAACAAAACCTACACCGATACGGCACAGGTGCAGCTGCTGCCCGGCCATTGGTTCTACAAGTGGGTTCCCCATGTGGGCACGTTGCTGTTCATCATCTGGCTGATGCTGATGTACCGCAAAAAGCGCTTCTACCGGGGCGCCACGGTGTATTTCGCCAATTGCGAATACCTGTCCAAGAAGGGACGGATCACCGGCGTCTGGGAAGAAAAGAACATGAGAACGTGGCCCCATCAGTGGCTTTCCCCTGTGGGGAAGGAAAAGCTGAGGGCGGGGAACATCCGGCTTCATGCCATGGAGAGGGGCTGGCTGTGGACCAGGAAGGAAGACCGGGGCTCCGGTGTGCTTTTCTTCCATGCAGACGGGATGGAATACGCCTCCTGTCCCACCAGTGAACTGCCCCTGGACCGGGAAGTGAACGTATCCGTGCCCAGCCAGTTCAAGGCCAAGAAGAAGGATTGCGACAAGGAAGACGAATGGATTGAGCTTTCCCAGAACAGGGCTTTTGTCATTCGCATGAACAATGAATATTATGTGCTTCGGTATGTTTCCGGGTTAAAGAACAGAGAATGAGGAGGATAAACACATGGCAACGATGGAAAAAGGCAAGAAAACATTGGTGATCGGCCTGGGCGGCTCCGGCTGCTCGGTGGTTGCGGCTGTGAAGCGGATGGTGGGGGACAGGGATCCCGATATCCAGTTCATCGGCTTTGATACCGACGGCAACAACGAAGAAGCCCTGGGCCTGGATATTATCAGCACCAGCCGTAATGCCAAGGTGGGCGAAATGCTGCGCAGCCAGAAGAACTGGCAGGAATGGTTCCCGGATGATGACCTGATGATGGACGAGGATATGCTGGACGGCGCCGGCCAGAAGCGTGTGCTCAGCCGCCTGGCTTTTTCCGATACCATCCGCCGCAAGACCCCCATGGTGGAATTGGATCATGCCATCAATGAACTCACCCGTGAAGACGGCGATCCCCGGCCTGTGGGGCTGAAGGTGATGATCGTGTCCTCCTTTGCCGGCGGCACCGGCTCGGGTATGTTCCTGCAGGTGCCCCTGTATCTGCGGAAAAAGTACGGCGAAACGGACAAGCGCTTTTCCAAGATTTCCATCCGCGGCCTGTTTGCCCTGCCCGATGTGTTCCTTTCCGGCGGCAATTATGACGCCGCCCAGGAAGAAAGCATGTATGCCAATGCCTATGCTGCCCTGAAGGAACTGGCTGCCATCAATATGATCTGCCTGTCCAAGAACCCGGATATGAAAAAGTACAGCATCCAGATCGACGATTTGTTTGACAGCAAGAAGATCTTTGCCCAGCTGAACAGCCGCGGGGATGACCGGGGTATGACTGCCGTGGCCAAGAAGCCCTATGACTTCATCTTCTTCATCGACAAGCAGAATCGGAACATGCGCGAATTGGGCGACCGCAAGGACTATATTGACCTGATGGCCCGGGTAACCTATGCCCAGGTGTATTCTCCCTTGCAGAACCGGCTGGATTCCCGGGAAGATAACCTGATCCAGACCCGTATGGAAACCGACGGCGAGGCCATGTACGGCAGCGCCGGTGCTTCCCGCATTGAATATCCCTATGACGATATTGTGGAATACTGCGCTCTGCGGGCCACCCAGGATACCATCAGCGAAAAATGGGTGAAATTTGACCGGGATTTTGAACGTGAGCTGCTAAATGCCAAGGAGCTTCGCAAAAAGGACAGCACCATGAAGCTGCCCCTGCTGAGCAAAACGTATGTCGAAAATATTGAGAAAATGTTGGATGAACGCACGGCTTCCTTTGCTTTCCTCCGTTCCGCGCTGATGGAAACGGTGTATTCCAAGGGTGAACAAAACGGGGAAACGGTGATTTCCGAAAGCGAAGAATGGCGCGCTCCCCGCTATGTGAAGAAGGTGGAAACCTATATCACCGATAAGATCGCCAAAGATGAAGAGGTAAATGCCAAGCTGAAATCCTGCGATATTATCCGCAGCAAGCTGAAGAAGACCCAGATGGACAAGAGCAAGGCCAAGTCCAACGTACAGGCCGGCGAAAGGGCCCTGGACAGCCTGCTTGATTTGATTGAAGAGCGCACCAATGCCATGTACCGGGGCATGGCGGAAGCCATTGTGCCCGACGCCATTGCCACCCTGGACCGCCGTGACGTGACGGAGCATCATATCCTGAGCCTGCTGGAAAGAAAGAACGAAAACGGCGAATCCAGTGCTGTCCATCCCCTGGCCGCCCGTTATCTGCTGTACGCAGTGCGTGAACTGCTGGTGGCCGACCGGGACAAAGTGAAGAAGGACTTGGATGTGTGCCTCAACGCCACCAATGAATACCGCGAAGAGGACTATAAGAAGAGCACCAAGGACAAGAAGGAAAAGGCATCCGAGGTTATTGAAGAAAAGCTGCTGGGCCATCTGGACATCCAGCAGAAATTCTACCGGAATTTCAAGAACCAGCTGGATAACCTGGAAAGCTATTATCCCGCCCGCCTGAAGGTGATGGTGTACAATGAGGTGCTGGAAAAGATCAATGCCCTGATCCGCTACTATGAACGGGTATTTGGCACCATCGAAAATGTGCAGAAGGAAGTGGAAGTGCGCATTGCAAACCTGCAGGACAAGTACGCCTTTGAAAAACCGGCTACCACTTATGTTTTAGCCTCTGCCGCTGAAATGGAGGATACCTATCAGCGTGTGGCCGGCAGCAGCGTGGAGGAAGAAAGCAGCAGCATCTATGACGATCTGCTGGAGGCCGTGTATGCCGGTGCCATGAACATGATGGAACGGGAAGCTGAAAAGCGCCGGGAAGGCCGGGACCGCAAGCGGGACGCCCAGCTGGAAAAGGAAGAAAACCAGCGCAGCGCCTATGTGGTCAGCGATATTTTCCGCACCCAGGTGATTCCCTACTATGCCCAGATGCTGGCGGAAGAAAATGCCGATGTGCTGGATATCAGCATCTATCAGGCCCTGGAAAAGGAAATTGAAAACCAGCTGAAGAAGGAAAAGGAAGCTGCCGGCGATTACAGCCCCATTTCTTCTGTCGCCATCGACAAGCGGCGCAGGGAAATCCTCAGCACCGTGTCCACCAAGGCGGCGCCCTACCTTGTGAGCGTGGATTATCACGCCCCCAATACTGCCCATGGTGCTGACAGCGGCGCTGCCGCCACCCTGGATTCCGTATACTGGGGCCTGAGCGATGATGTGGAAGCGGAAATCCTGCGGGGCACCGGAGCCGCCCATGTGAGCGGATATTTCGGCACCAACACCTCCTTCTCTTCCGACGTGCGTGCCCATAAGGCCTATTCCCGTTACGCCTTCGATTGCTACCGCGGCCTGTACAGCGTGCGGCTGACGGAAATTCCCAAGTTCAGCGAGGATGAATACAACGCCGGTGTGTTCTATGCCAACTATGCCAGCCGTATCAACAAGATGATGATTGGCCGTTACAACACGCCGGACGAAGGCTGCACCCCCCATCTGGATATCCGCTGGCACAGCCGCCAGTACCTGCCCATGATCGGCCATGCCAAGGATAGCCTGGACGACAAGAACGCAGCCCGGGCTTTGTGGCTGTCCATCCTGTACGGCTGCCTGTTTGACAAGGACGATGCCAAGACGGGCCTGAAGAACGCTGCCATCCGCTTCTGGCGCATCCGTCCCGGCAAGACCCCCGAACGCTACTACCGGGAAGAAACGGAACTGCTCTATAACGGTAAAACCATCCGCCCCAGCCAGACCTATGAAGCCTTCAAGGCCCTGCAGCAGGATGTGCTCACCACCTCCAAGCTGCTGGAAACCCTCAATCCCCTCATGGAAGAGGATGCCCTGATCACCGATGACAACAGCGATTTCACCGGCAAGAAGGTGAACCCCCTGGCTAAGGCGCTGATTTGCGAAAAGGTGAAGCTGGACAGCGACCTGGTGGACGAAGAAGAGGAAACCGCCGCCGCCTTCCGGCACCGGAATGTGCTGGATATCATCAGCGCCGTGCTGAAGAACCGCCAGGCCGATGAAGAAGAAAAGCAGATCATCATCGAAGGACTGTGGGGCATCATTGAAGAGTATACGGCCCAGATGAGCAACAGCCGCAAGGACGAGCTGCTCACCCGCATCCTCCTCAATTCCACCTATGCCAATGCCCGCAACCGCAGCACCGAAGCCCGCAACCTGCTGCTGGATGTGTACTTCGCCGGGGCCATGGATGCCTGCGACGCCCAGAAAAAAGTGCGCAAAGGCGAAAAAGAATAAGCAAAATTTGCTTCACAGCTGAAAAAAGCTGGTGAAAGCACCTTCCCAAGCGGGTTTTTGCCCCCCGCTTGGGAAGGCTTGTCTACAAGATTTTTTCTGAACAAAGGATGTTTTTATGCATACTGTTTTTATCAATACATCACCGTCCGTCTCCAGCCGCATTTATCAGGAATTGCTGTTCGAAAAGCTGATGGAGGAGCATAAGCTGATCATCCCTCAGGATCATGTGCCCCTGGATCAGCTGGAGGATTGTGCTGCGGGGCTGGCCCATCTGATTGACAGCGAAACGGCTATCCGGGAGGATATCCGTCTGTTGGTGTACTTTGAAAGCAGTGTGCAGCAGTCCATAAGCCCCGTCAGCGACAGCGCCCGTTCGGTGGCGCTGCAGGAACTGCAGTGTATCAAGGCGGAATATGCATTGGTGAAAACATTGCATGATATGGGCAAGGTGCCCGGGGAAGTGCTGTTTGTTTTCGGTGAAAAAATCCGCCGCAATGTGGAAGAAAACGACCGCACCTACCAGGAAGTGCTGCAGGAAACCTACTGGAACAATATTGCGCTGCCCGATTGTGAGGAAACGGCCGCTTTTTTGAACCGGAGTCCGCAGATTGCCCTGGAGGAAATCATTGCCCATCTTTCCTCCTGCGGGGAAAAGGAAGCGCTGATCAATAGAAAGGACCGGTGCTATGCGGGGCTGGTGGACAAGCTGGCCCGCAATATTGCCAGCCGCCACAAAAACGGCCTGCCCTGGACGGGCCGGGAAGTGATGGAAAAATCGGAATGGGCCGCAGGGGCCTACCGGGGACGGCGGAAGAGCGAACTGATTGGTGAAGGATTTTTTTCCCGGGTTCAGTTTGCCCACCTGCCCCTGGAATACCGGGATGTGAAGGAAAGAAGCCGCAGCCTGTGCAGGCTGATGCTGTGTGTATACGCCGCTTCCTGTAAGGAAGAAGGTACGTTCCGGGCCAATCTGTTTGGCAGCAGCGATGCGGAAATGCCCGGCGCTGACGGCAGCACCCTGGAGAGGGCTTTCTGTCTGCCCCAGGTGAACTGCGCTTCCCTGATGCAGGCGGTGCAGGAGCAATTGTATTATTGCGAGCATCCGGATTACACCGGGGCCGATGCACCGGCAGAACTGAGCGAATGCCTGTCCCAGGAGGATGAAGAGGGCGGACAGCTGATCAAATCCCAGTATCCGCTGCCCCAATTGCTGGCGGATGCATCCGTGGGCTTTGGCATGACGGTGAAGGGCCTGGAGAAAGCGGTGGATACTGCCCTGAGCGATATCCGCCGGAAGAACAAAGAAAACAATGACGAAATCCGCAAATACCTGAACCGGATCACCTCCGAATATGACCGGATCAAGGACCAGGCGCTGAACAATGTGCCCGTCACCCGGGAGGATCTTGCCGCAGTGCAGCATGCCGTTACCGGTGAGGACAGCATGGACAGCGCCCGGATTGATAACCTGAAAAACGTGGAAGAGCAGATGGACCGGCTGCAGAGGCAAGCGGAGCTGGGCATGCTGGATGCCGCCGGACGCATCACCACCCCCCGGGATGTGGAAAAGGCCGTGGAAAATGTGCAGCGGCAGACGAACGAGCATTTTATCAGCCTGCGGCGCAGCTTGCTCAAAGCCATTGCCTTTACGGCTTTTGTGGTGCTGTTTCTGGCGCCTTATGCCGCCATTCAGTTTGATCTTTTCCAGGCCAAGGATGGCATTTGGTATTTCCTTGGGGTGACTGCTGCCGCAGCTTTGGCGGTGGCGCTGGGCTGGGCTGTCTTTTCCGCCTGCTGCAAGCGCCGGATTGTCAGGCTGGTGCGTCGGCTTTGCCGGGAATTTAATCAGACCCAGCAGGCCAACCAGTGCTGCCTGCAGGAATATGCCAATTTGCTGTACAATAAGGTGCCCCGCTGCTACGGGCTGAGCCGGTATGAAGAAATGCTGCGGTCTTACCGTCAGGAAATGCAGCTGCGCAAGGAAAAAATCACCTGCCATGATGTAACCCTCAGCCGCCGTGCCCGGCTGATCCGCACCTGGATGGAGGGGATGGACCTGGAAGAGGCATTGCCCCTTTCCACGCCCCAGGCGGTGCCGCTGTTGGACCCCAACCGGGGCCGGACGGAAAATGAGGCGTATTATGTACTGGACAGCGAACAGGTGCTCAGCGCACTGATGAAAGAAACGGAGGGAGAAGCATGAGCGTGGAAATCATTGTGATCGCCGCCGTTTTGCTGCTGCCTGTTTTGCTGGTGTGCCTGATTGCGGCGCTGAACCGGAAAAAGCAATATCGCTACGAGCAGGCGCTTACCCCCTGGCTTGCCCTTTTGTATGCGGTGCTTTGCTGCGTGTTTTTCCGCCAGCTGTATGATTTTGCCGTATCCCTTTCTTCCCAGCCTGTGGTTGCCCAGGCCATTGCCTGGCTGAACACGAAAAGCAGCTGGCTGATGGGTACGGACCTGTTTGTGATCTATGTGCTGAACATGCTGCTCTTTGGCGGCTTCTTTGCGCTGAAGGCAGTGACCGGGGCGCTGGGCGGCGTAATCGGCGGGCTGGGCCGGTGCATCCGGCGATTGTTCAGCCGCCAGCCCGTTCAGGCCCATCAACTGCCGGATTATGCTTCCCTTGGCTTTTTCGGCCGGCTGCGCTGGGGTTATATCAACCTCTTTTACCATATCGACCAGGGGAGCGGCACGGTGCGAAGCCGTGTGCTGCCGGTGGGCAAGGTGTTCCGCTACGGCGCCAATATCCTGGCGTGTGTGTATCTGGCCTGCCTTTGCTTTTGTTTGCTGCCTCTTATGAATCAGTATGGCTGGTTCCCCTATGCCTGGGTGCAGCAGGCGCTGGTATATGTGTATGTGTGGCCGGCAATTTCGCTGGTGCTGCTGAAGGAGATTGCCTATTATCTGGACGGCATGCCCCTGCAGCATCTGGGGGATGAAGCGCTGATCAGCTGCTCCAGCCCGGAAAAAATGGAGCGGGCGGATTATTCCCAGCTGGCAGAGCATTATGAAAAGCAGTTTCCCGAGCGCTTTGTGGCCTCGCTCCATGCACCGGTGTTTCCTGTGGATGAGCGGCCGGCGGAGCCCAAGTCCGATCTGGCCCGGGCCATTCTTCAGCGCATGAAGGAGGAGCAGCTTTCCACAAACACCCAGATCAGCCAGTCGGTCATGGACTGCGTAACGGCGCTGCCGGAAAGGGAAAATGCCCTGATCGATTCCGTTTTGTCTGCGGAAATGGGCGATTGTTTGATGCTGTACCTGAATGTGCTGCTGGCCAGGGGGGAAAACCTGCTGGTGCTGTGCGAGGACGAAGACGCCTGCAATGAAGTGCGGGATTATGTGACGGAAAAGCTGGCGAAAATCAATCTGTTTGCGCCGGTGTGGATTGTGAAGAGCGTGGGCGAAGCCTATGCGGTGGGGGATTGCGATGTGCTGGTGCTCACCCCCCAGGCTGTGATGAACAGCCATGTGCAGCATGCCAGAAGCAGCTTCTTCCGCCATCTCACCACGGTGCTGATGGTGAACGGCTCCCGGCTGGTGAGCGAAATGGGCGGTCTGTTGACGGTGGTATCCGGTTATCTGGCCCGGGAAAAAGCCCAGCCCATCCAGTACATTTGCCTGTGCAACGGCATTTCCGGCGAACTGCGCACCACCCTGGAGCAGGTGCTGTCCCCCGGCCGTGCTTTCCGGCCTTATGAATGCTTTAGAAGCAACGAAAGCAACCGCATCCTTCTGTGGAATTACGAAGCGGCATCGGGCGCAGCCAATCCCCGGGCCCAGCAGAATCTGTTTCACGAGGCCATGGACCATGCCTACCTTGGCGTGATGGCGCCGCTGGCGTTTGTGGGTGCCCAGAAGGGCGTAAACAGCATCAGCCTGATGGGCAAGGATGTGCCCTCCCGGGAGCTGATCAGCGTCCTGCAGGCCTCTTTCTCCCAGATGCGGCAGTATTTCGGCAGCCAGCTCACCCTGAACGAACTGACGGACCGGCTGGCCTTTAACCGCATTGACGCCGCCAATCCCTTTGTGGTGGCCCTGGACGAAACCTTCAACCTGCCCATGGTGCTGCGCAATTACTGCCGCCAGATGGGCAGGGAAACCTCCATGGTCCATATCGTATCCAAGCCCTACATGCTGCGGGATTATTTCTCCGCCCATGCCGCCGCCTACCTGAAGGACCGCAAGAAAGCGGAGATGTTTGCCCCCATCCTGACCGATACCCGCAAAATGCTGGCCATCAAGCTGATTGCCGATGCGGCGGCCCCCGGCGGGGTGGAGGAAGAAAAGATGGTTTCCTGTATGCGCTCCATCGAAGGAAATGTGAAAACGCTGCATGAAGCCCTGGAAGAATGCTACCGCATTGTGTGCAATGGGGTGCCCGGCCGGGATGCGGACGAAGTATTTTCCGTGTCGGCAGAAAATGTGTATGCCCCGGAAAAGAACGCCTTTGTGCGCCGCAGAATGGTGCACCTGACCGATAATGCGCTGTTTGAGCGGGTGGTGGGGGATATCCATCCTGCCACGGTGCAGCTGCATGACAAGACGGTTTCCCTGGGCATTGGCCGCAGGGATGTGTACCGCTATCATCTGCCGGACCAGGCCATGATTGTGGACGGCAGCATGTATTACATCGATGCCATCAACGCCGCCAACGGCCAGATTGTCGGCGGCAGAAAAATCAGCGCCATGGACCTGCCCACGGATTATTACCAGCACCGGCAATACCGGGTGGACCTGCGGGGCGATGAGGCAGTGGGCACGTTTGTGGATATGCGCTCTTCCAAGGTGGAAAAGCATATTACTTCCGGCTATACCACCACCTTGTACCGCAAGGCACAGATGTCCGTGGAAACCAAGGGCTTTTTCGCCCCTGCCGCCAGCAGCGGCATCCTGGATCTGACGGACCGCACCTGCTACCGGGCACTGCCGGAAAAGGTACAGCAGGAGGCTTTCCGCAGCAAGAACAACGCATCGGTTCTGTCCGTTTGCTTCCATGGCGTGGATGCCGGGGCGGCAGATTCCCTGGCCTATACTATGGCGGTGCTGCTTGGCGAACTGATGAAAACCTATTTCCCCTACAACTGGCCCTGCATTGCCGTATGCCCTGTGCTGCATACGGATGAACTGCGCCGGGGCAGCATGCTCCGTGAAAACATGGCTGCATTGTATCCCCAGGTGGAGGCTGTGCAGGCCCAGCCCCTGGCGGCGGATGCGGCGCAGATCCTCATCATTGAGGACAGCGAAAACGATACGGGCATTCTGGAAGCACTGTGCCGCAACCGCATCACCCCCCTCAGCAGTGCATTTTCGCTGCTGCTGGATTACCTGAAATGGCGCAAAACCGGCTCGCCCAATGCCAATATTCCGGACCGGTACCTCCACTTTGGCAGCGGCAGCGTGCCGGATGTGCTGCAATTGGATATGGCTGCCCAGATGCTGCAGCAGCTGGAAACGGTGCACCCCTCCGGCATTGTGTGGGTGTCGGACAATATGGACAGCACCGTATGCTATTTCTGCCACAAAAACCTGTACCTGACGGATTATGTGCAGCTGCTTGGGGATGACGGCAAGCGGGACCGGGTGGTGTGCAAGGCCTGTGCCCAGAGGCTGCTATCCAAAAAGGAAGAGCTGGCGCCGCTGTACAAGCGGACGAAGGAATACCTGAAAAATACCTGGGGGACAGAATTGCCCAAGGGCCTGAAGGTGAAATTCGTTTCCGCATCCACCATCAAAAAGCAGTTCAGGCGCAATCAAACCCGGGGCCGGGTGATCGGCCTGGCCCAGAAGCTGTCCAAGACGGTATGGGTGGAAACCCTGTCGCCGGAAGAACATATCCTGTCCACGCTGGTGCACGAGTTGACCCACCACTGGCAGTTTGTCAACATCAAAACCAATGACCTGGTGGCCATGGAAGGCCATGCCTCCTACATGGAGGTGCAGTTCCTGCGGGCAGAGGGGTACGAATACCTGGCCCGGCGTACCCATGAAAACCTGCTGAGCCGCACCGATGACGAATACGGCCAGGGATATGTGGCGATGACGGAGGCCATGAAAACAAGAACGGATAAAAACCCCTTCACCTATATGCTGGAAACCCATGGTAAGGTGGGCAGGGTGAAGAAAAGCGAACAGGTGGAAGTGGACGGCGATGCATAACCGCCCCTGAAAAAAAGGATCAAAGAAGCCGGCGCGGCAGGAATGCTGCGTCGGTTTTTTCCTGTGGGTGCGGGGCTTGACAAATGGCAGCCTGCCCATCATAATGATAGCAGGATATTCAAAAGCCGATCATCGGATGAGGTGCAGAAAAATAGTATGATGTGGAATGTTTGTTTTGTTTTGTCTGTTCTGGCGCTGGCGGCGGGCGTTGGCTTCTCCGTCTTTCTTTTGCGGGCGCGCTTCCCCAAGGGGCGCACCTTCCGGCCGCTGCATGCGCTGTTTGCCGGCTTTTTTCTGGCGGCATTTGTGCTGAATTTGCCGGTGTATCATGCGGCTTATGAAGGGGCTGCGCTGCAGAATGAGCGGATGGTGGTATTGTCGCTGCAGAAGGCCATCCGTGTGTTTGGTGCCAATGAAATATACAGCGATGTGTTCAGCAGGGTGGGGCAGGCGCCGGAAGGGGTGCAGACGGCTTATCTGGCAGTGGTGCTTGTTGTGCAGCTGGTGGCGCCGCTTTTGTCCTTTGGGTTTGTGCTGTCATTTTTCAAAAACATTTCTGCCAAGCTGCGTTATGCCATGAACTACTTCCGGGATGTGTACATCTTTTCCAGGCTGAACCAAAGGGCGCTGCTGCTGGCGGCGGATATTATGCGCAATCACAAGCGTGCCCGCATTGTCTTTGCCGATGCCTATGACCGGGCAGAAGGCCAGGATGCGGAAATGATGGAAAAGGCCCGGGCCTTGCGGGCCATCTGCTTCAAGGAAGGGATTCACACCATCGACTGGAGCTTCCACAGCAAAAACAAAAAAGTCGATTTCTTTGCGCTGGGCCATGATGAGGTGCAGAATGTGGACCACGCCCTGCGGCTGATTGAACGCTATAACCAGCGGGAAAATACCCACCTGTTCATTTTCGCCACCGGCGTGGAGGGCGAATTGCTGCTGGCTGGCCGGGAAAAGGGAAAAATGAAGGTGCGAAGGGTGAACCCGGTCAGGTCATTGGTGCTGCGCACGCTGCATGAAGAAGGGAAAGAAATTTTCCGCCATGCCCGGCCCGTTGCCGGTGAAGAGGACAAACAGATCTCTGCCGTCATTGCGGGCATGGGCGGCCATGGCACAGAAATGCTGAAGGCCCTGTGCTGGTACTGCCAGATGGACGGCTACCGGCTGAAGATCAATGCCTTTGACCGGGATCCGATGGCTGCGGAGCGGTTTTCCGCCCTCTGCCCGGAAATCATGTCTCCTTGCTATAACGGCGTGGAGGTGCCCGGGGAAGCAATGTATGATATTCGTCTGCATCCCGGCTGCGACGTGGAAACCCGGGCCTTTGCGGATGGCATTGCAGAGGTGAAGGACGCCACGTATGTGTTTATCTCCCTGGGCTCGGACGAAAGTAACATCCGCACGGCGGTGGAATTGCGGCGGCTGTTTGCCCGCCAGGGCCTGCACCCGGAGATTTGTGCCGTAATCAGCAGTGCCCAGGTGAAAAAGAACCTTTCCGCTGCCTGCAACCATGTCGGCCAGCCCTACGATATCCGCTTCATCGGCGATGCACAGACCTGCTATTCCGAAAAGGTGATTCTGCGCTCGGAAATCGAGGCGGATGCCTTCCGCCGCCATTGTGCCTATTGCAACGGCGATGAAGACCAGGAGGAAAACTTCTGGCGGCATGAATACTGCTACCATTCCTCCATGGCCCTGGCCATCCATGCCAATGCACGAAAGGAACAGCATATTCCCGGCGCCCATAAGCCTTCTGACCAGCTGACCGATAAGGAACGGGACGGGCTGGAATTGCTGGAGCATCGGCGCTGGACGGCCTATATGCGTTCGGAAGGGTTTGTGTACAGCGGCGCCAAGGAACGTTCAAGCCGCAACGACCTGGCCAAAATGCACAATAACCTGGTGCCCTTTGACGTGCTGACAGAGGAAGTGAAGCGCAAGGACAGCCGGGTGGGCGCCGCTGTGGACGGAGAGGAAAAGCAGGCATGACCATCCGGGAATATCATTCCTTCTGCCCGACTGAAATGAAGGCCCTGTATGAAAGCGTGGGCTGGGTGAGCTATCTGCGCAGGGAAGAACTGCTGGAAAAGGCCTTTGACCCTGGACCCAACTGCGAAAGGAATTGGCTGGACAAACGAGCAGTTTCCCGCTGGAGCTTGGGAATTGCCTGCAACACGCAAAAACCCGTATGCAAAAGAAGGTTGCAATATTGCGAGCCGGTTGTGGCCCCGCCACCCCACGGGATGGGCGGCTTTCAGCCGCCGGCCGGATGCTTTGCATCCGGGGAAAACGATAAAAAGAAGCGGTGAGAGAATTCATTCTCTCAACCGCTCTTTTTTCGTTTTCATTGTGCCCGTGGGCACATTTCCTTTCGTTCCTTCAAGTCTCATGCGGAAACAAGTTTGTGTTATCCGTTTGTCCATCGCAGGATGGGTGCAGGGTAAAGGGGCCGCGCAGGCCCCTTTTTGTTCTCCGCCTGCTTACTCAAACACCGCAGTGACGGCGCAGGAATCGGTGATGGTCACCTGGGTGGTGAGGGCGGTGGGGTCGGAGAAGACGGTTTTCTTGTTATTGCTTTCCCAGCCCTTGAAGGCAGCGCCGTCCCGGGGCACAGCGGTGAGGGTGATGGGGTATTCGGAGAAAACTTTAGTTTCCAGGGTGGCATTGAAGGCCTTGTCTTCCCGGCCGTTCAGCACCACGCTGCCCTTTTCGCCGTCGCTGATTTTCAGGTTCACGTTCAGCGGGGTTTTCAGGCCCAAGGCCTTGGCCACGATATCGGGGAAGCGGTCATACCGGCCGTCGAAGTAGGTGTCCATAATTTTCAGCTTGCCGGAATAGTGGTTATCCAGGCTCCATTCCGCCACCCAGTAGGGGCCAAAGCGCAGGAAGGTTTGGTCCATATAGGGGGCATACTGGGCGGTCATATCCTTCAGCAGGGCGTTGGTGCGGGTCTTGGTGAAGTAGAGGTTGCGCACGTCGCTCATGGAAAGCACCAGTTCCCGGTAGAAATCTTCATTGGTCATCAGCTGCTTCACCAGGGCGGCCAGGTGCATTTCGTCATATTCGGCATAGAGCAGGGGATCGGAGATGGTATCGTTGGAATAGGCTCTGCCGTCGCCGTACACGTCGGAGGAATAATCGGTATCAAAGAGGATCATGCGCCATTTGCCGTCGGAAAGGGGATGGTCGCTCAGTTCGGGATCCCTCACCCGCCACATCATCCAGTTATTGTTCTGGAAGATGCCGTCCTCATTGGCGATGTAGAGGGCCACGGCCACATAATCGGCAAAGGACTTCATATCCAGCATTTCGCAGGCCTGGGCGTAAACATCCGGGTCGGTCATATCTTCGTAGAGGATGAAGTCAAACATCTCCCAGTACAAATCTTCGTCGACGCCCTCTTCGTCGCCGTCTTTCAGCTCGTTGTTTTTCATGATGATGACGTTTTCGTTGTCCAGGTCATAATTGTGCTGGAAATAATTATCGTTGAATTCTTCGGTGAGGGTATACACGCCCCAGTATTCGCCGTTGATGTAGCCGATGACCGGACGGGTGGCGGCCACTTCCATTTCCAGGCCTTCGGACAGGCGGGAAATGAAGGGATCGCGGATTTTGGTATTGTCCCGGTCGTTGCCGCCGTTGCGCAGCGTGACGGCCTTGTATTTATCCTGAATTTCACCGGTTTCGGGGTTCAGGTTATCTTCAAAGAGGGGATACTTGATGCTCTTTTTGCCGTATTCATCCCGGGCAATGAGGCGCAGGCTCTTCTGGGGCGCGGTGCGGCTGGTGCCGCCCTTGATGCGCACGCCCATGTTCTGGGAAAAGCTTTCGCCCTCCGCCATCAGAAAATCCACCGCCACCGGGCGTTCCCATTCCATGCCCCGGTTGGAGTAATTGCCCACGGCCTGCCAGGCTTCATAAGGTTCTTCCTGCTCGGCATGCCATTCTTCGTGGGTGGCGCCCAGCACATAAATACCGGTTTCGTAATCAAACAGGTCAAATTCATCCATAATCAGGCTGACGATGGGCAGATCGCCGAAGGTTTCGGCCCGGTCATAGCCCACAAAGAAGGTGCCGGCGGCGGTATCGATCACGTTGCCCGCATCGTCAATGGCGGCAGCCCGCACCACATGGGCGGAGGGAAAATCCACCCAGGGCACAAAGCGGTTTTCTTCCAGGTTGGTTTCCAGGTTCTTGGAAAGCAAATCCGGCTTATTGACGGTGGAAGAAAGAACAATGGGACCTTCATAGAGCGTGCTGTCCTGAGTAGGGGCAGTGCCGTCCAGGGTGTAATAGATGGTGACGGCATTGGAATTGCAGGTGATTTCCAGCTCTGTGGGTTCGGAAAGAAAGCCGCTTTCCAGGCTGAGATTCACGTCAATTTCTTCTGCCAGGGCACAGCCGCAGCATGCCAGCATCAGGCAAAGGAACATGAGCAGAGAGGGGAAAAACGTACGCTTCATCCTTATGCGCTCCTTTTTCAAATAGAAGTCTTCTTATTATACCATAGGCGGGAAGGGAGGGTCAACGACAAACCCAACAAAAAGACAGCTTTGTCACTATCCTGAGGAGATATGTCCCAGGGATGGAAGATGGAGGGAATGGGTGGCTAAGAAGCAGTAAAAAGACAAAGGGGGAGGGCGGTTTTCCTTGAATTCGGCGGAGCTTTATTGTACAATAATCGGGACAAAAAGATAGGAGAAGGATCAATCGTATGGCATTACATGTAATGGACGAAGTGAACCGCTGCCTGCAGTGTAAAAACCCCCAGTGCCAGAAGGCGTGCCCCATCAACACCCCCATCCCGGAGGTGATTCGCCTGCTGCGGGAAAATAAGCTGGATGAAGCGGGCTGGCTTCTGTTTGAAAATAATCCCCTTACCACCGTGTGCAGCCTGATTTGCAACCACGAAAAGCAGTGCGAGGGTCACTGCGTGCTGGGCAAAAAGAGCGTGCCCGTGCATTTTTCCACCATCGAGCAGTACGTTTCCCGCACCTATGCCCCCAAGATGGTGCGCGGGCCCCGGGAGTGGAACGGCATGCGGGCGGCCATCATCGGCTCCGGCCCGGCAGGCATCACCATTGCCATCATCCTGGCCCGGTACGGCTATAAGGTGACCATCTTTGAAAGCAAGAACGAAATCGGCGGTGTGCTGCGCTATGGCATTCCGGATTTCCGCCTGCCCAAGGCCATCCTGGACGATATCCAGTACCGGCACATTGAAATGAAGGGCATCAAAGTGCGCCCCAATGTGAATATCGGCGGCGCCATCGGCATTGAGGATCTGTTCCGGGACGGCTACAAGGCCATTTTTGTGGGCACCGGCGTGTGGAAGCCCAATGCGCTGCACATCAAGGGCGAAACCCTGGGCCATGTGCATTTTGGCATCAATTACCTCAACAGCCCCGATTCCTTCAAGCTGGGCCAGCGGGTGATTGTCATCGGCGCCGGCAATGCTGCCATGGACGTGGCCCGCACCGCCCTGCGCCATGGGGTGGAGTACCTGACTTGCTTCTCCATCACCTCCACGGTGGCCGCCAGCCAGTACGAATTCACCTATGCCAAGCTGGAGGGCGTGGTCTTTGAATACAACAAGCGGCCGGTGGAAATTGTGGATGAGGGCGTCATTTTCTGCGACGTAGAGGAGAATGAGGACGGAACCTTGTCCGACATCCCGGGCACGGAGCGGCTGTATGAAGCGGACAGCGTGATTGTGTCCATCAGCCAGGGCCCCCAGAATGTGATCGTCCGGTCCACCGAAGGGCTGGTGACCAATGCGAGAGGGCTATTGGTGGCAGATGAATTCGGCAACACCTCCCGCCCCGGCATTTTCTCCGGCGGCGATGTGGTGCACGGCCCCCGGACGGTGGTGGAAGCCGTGGCCCACAGCAAAGTGGTGGCGGAAACCATGCACCGGTACATGCAATCTTTGAAAGAAGCGGAAAAGGCCGGCGTTCCGGCAAAGTGACGGGTTATTTATACGAAATTTTGCAAACAAAAACCGGAGGAGAAAGCAAGCCTTCTCTTCCGGTTTTTCTGTATTTATGCGCAGGGCTGTCAATAGCCGATGGCGGCGAGGATACGGTCCATGGTGCGGCTGAGCATCAGGGAGAAGTGTTCGGACACATGGGGCGCTTCCCCCTCCAGGATGCACCGGCCCAGCTGCTCCACCTCCAGGTGGTAGTTCTGGGGGGCGAAGATGGTTTTCTGTGCCGTTTTGCCGTTCAGGGTGAGCTGCCAGGCGAGGTTTCCCTGCTGGTTGAATTCCGCATGGGACAGGATGCTGCCGTTATCCCCGTGAATCTGGAACCGGTCCAGCCGGCGGGACTGGCCGGTGGGCAGCGCCATGCCGCTGGTGAACTGAGCCTTGGCGCCGTTTTGAAAGGTCATCACGCCGGTGCACAGGGTGTCAATGCCCTGGGGGGTAAAGACGGCGCAGGCCTGCACGTCCACCGGCTCTTCGCCAAAGATCCACAATATCTGGCTGACGGCGTAGCAGCCCAGGTCATAGGTGCAGCCGCCAAAGGTTTCCTTGCGCATACGGATGTTTTCCAAGGGATAATCGGAGGTGACAAAGGCGCTTTCCATGTACCGCAGATTGCCCAGATGCTCCGCATCCTGCTTTACGGCGGCCACAATGGGGCTGTGGAGGTAGGCAAAGGCCTCCATCAGGATTACGCCGTTTTCCCTGGCGCAGCGGAACATTTCTTCCGCCTCTTTTGTGTTCACAGCCAGGGGCTTTTCGCACAGCACGTGTTTTTTCGCCTGCAGGGCTTTCTTTGTCCATTCCAGGTGCAGGTGGTTGGGCAGGGGGATGTAGACGGCCTGCACGTTTTCATCGGCAAGCAGGGCGTCGTAGCTGCCGTAGGCCTTTTCGAAGCCGAACTGCTGCCGGAACTGCTCCGCCTTTTCCGGAGAACGGCCGGCAATGGCGTACAAATGGCAGTTTTCTGCCTGCTGCATGCCGGGGATGGTGCAGCCTCTGGCAATATCCGCCGTGCCCAGCACGCCCCAGTTGATCTTGCTCATCCTGATTCCTCCTTCAAGGTCGGGTGTTTTCGTACCACACGTCCATTTCTTCCGGGGCAGGCGCCTCAAACAGGCTTTGGAATTTGGCCGCCAGCCCCTCATCAATGAAATAGGCGTCGCATTCGCCTGCCTGAACGGCCTTGTTTCTTTCAGCAATGTTTCTTTGCCAGTTTTCGTCGGAAAGTTCGATATAGTGGAATTGGCAGGGGATGCCCTTTTCTTCATAGAACGCCCGGGCAGCATCCCGGTGCTTCTTTTGCCAGAAGCCCCAGTCCAGTATCACATCGGCCCCGGCCTCAATGATCTCCACGGATTTTTTGTACAAATACCCTTGCACCCGATGGCTGATCAAATCGTGCCTGTCTCCGAGCAGAGGATCGAAAAGGGCCAGCATCACTTCGTCACAGGAAAGCACCACGGCCTTTTCCTGCTTCCGGATGCGCTCGGCATAGGTGCTTTTCCCACTGCAGATTTTGCCGCAAAGAAGAATGGCTTTGTTCATGGCTTTGATTATTCCTGATTGCCGCTTTCCATGTCCAGGATCTTGCGGAACTGGGTTTCGTAAAGCTCGCGGTAGATGCCGCCCTTTTCCAGAAGGGCTTCGTGGGTGCCCTGTTCCCGGATTTCGCCGTCTTTCAGCACCAGGATCTGGTCGGCCTTGAGGATGGTGGAGAGCCGGTGGGCGATGACGATGCTGGTGCGGCCTTCCATCAGCACTTCCAGGGCGTCCTGGATGGCGCTTTCGGAGATGGAGTCCAGGGCGGAGGTGGCTTCGTCCAGGATGAGGATCTTGGGGTCTTTCAGAATCACCCGGGCAATGGACAGGCGCTGCTTTTCGCCGCCGGAAAGCTTCAGGCCCCGGTTGCCCACCATGGTGTTGTAGCCGTCCGGCTGGCGCTTGATGAATTCATCAATGCTGGCAATGCGGCAGGCGCGTTCAATTTCTTCCATGGTGGCGTCGTCCTTGGCGTAGCGCAGATTTTCCAGGATGGTGCCATTGAAAAGGTAAGTATCCTGGGTGACCACGCCGATGCAGGAGCGCAGGTAGGTCAGGTCCATGTCCCTTACATCCACCCCGGCAATGGATACGCTGCCGGAAAGCACGTCATAAAGCCGGGGCAGCAGGTTCACCACCGTGGATTTGCCGCTGCCGGAGGGACCCACGATGGCAAACATCTGCCCGGCAGGCACGGTGAAGTGGATGTCGGTGAGCAGGGGCTTTTCCGGTACATAGGAAAAGGCTACATGATTGAAATGGATATCGCCGTTCTGTACTTCGGGCTTTTTGCCGTTTTCAGGGGATTGGATGGTGTTTTCCTTGTCAAAATAATCAAAGATACGGGTGAAGAGGGCAAGAGAGCGGGTGAAATCCACCTGCAGGTTCAAAAGGGACTGCACAGGCCGGTACAGCCGGTTGATGAGGGACACGGTGGCGGTGATGGTACCCACCGTCAGGGCGGGATCCGCCTTGGCGATGATGAAATAGCCGCCGGCGAAGTAAATGAGCAAAGGGCCGATCTGGGTGAACATGCCCATGATTACGTGGAACCATTTGCCGCTGCGCTGTTCTTTCAGGTTCAGCTGGGTCACTTCTTCGTTTACATTGACGAAGCGCTCGTATTCCTTCTCTTCCCGGGTGAACAGCTTCACCAGCATGCTGCCGGAAACGGACAGGGTTTCGTTCACCAGTTGGTTCATTTCGTCGTGCTTCTGCTGGCTTTCGGAAAGCAGCTTCCACCGGGTTTTACCAACGGACCGGGTGGGAATGATGAGCAGCGGAATCACCACAATGCCCACAATGGCCAATTGCCAGCTCATGCTGAACAGGGCCACCAGGGTGGTGACCACCGTGGCAATATTGCTGACGATGGAGGACAGCGTGCCGGAAATAACGGAGGACACGCCGCCGATATCGCTGTTCATGCGGGTGACGATATCGCCCTGCTTTTCGGTGGTGAAGAAGGAGTGGGGCATGTGTTGGAGGTGGTCATACATCTGGTTCTTCATATCGAAGATGATGCGCTGGGAAATCCAGGCGTTGATGTAGCTTTCCAATACGCCGATCACCTGGCTCACCGTCATGGTGACAAAGGCGGCGATCAGCAATTGTACCAGCAGCTTCATGTCCTTGCCAACCAAGGCTTCATCCACAATTTTACCGGTGATGATGGAGGGCAGAAGGCCGATGGCGGCGGACAGCAAGATGGCCACAAATACCAATAAAAACTGCTTCCAATAAGGCTTTAAATAGGATAAAATGCGAAGCAGCAGCCCTTTGGTCACCTTGGGCATATTCTCTTTTTCTTCGTCCGTCAGAAAACGGCTGGGCCCACGGAATTTCTGCATGGAAACACCCTTTCTCTCTTTTGTTTTTTCTCCAGAACATTGTACCAAAAAGCACTGGGAATGTAAACAATTTCATGGATTGTTCACGTTTAGTTTGACAGGGGCTGGAAAATGAAATATAATGATCCCGTAATATCACAAAGGAGGATTATTTCCGATGAAAATGAACAAGATTGTTGCTGTATTGATGCTGGTTGTGATGGCCTTTGCCCTGACCGCCTGCGGCGCCAAGCAGCAGAGCGTTGTGGGCAAGTGGGAAATGGATATGAATGCCGTGATGGAGATGATGGGTGTTTCTGAAGAGGAAATGGCCCTGGTGCAGGCCCTGGCCAGCGATATGAGCGCCACCATGGAATTTACTAAGGACGGCAAGTGCATTCTGGAAATGACGGCCATGGGCCAGAGCCAGACCCAGGAACAGGAATATGTCATCGAAGACGGCAAGATTGTCCTGGAAGGCTCTCCTGCCGATTATAAGGTGGAAGGTGATAAGCTTTCCATCACCGCCGACGGCATCACCATGGTGCTGACCAAGGTGAAGTAAGCAAATGTATAAATGGGGCTTGCGGCCGGGAAAAGGGCTGCAAGCTCTTTTTTACCCGCATTGCAGGTTTGCTTGACGCACGGGCAGAAAAAAATTACAATCGGGTCATCCGGCGGAAAAGGAGATCATGAAAAAATGAAACGGAACAAGCGGACGGTTTTTTTGCTGCTGGCAGTCATGGTATTCACCCTGGGGGCCTGCGGCACGCAACCCATTGTGGGCCAATGGTCGCTTGATATCGGAGCGGCCATGCAGCTGACAGGTGTTTCTAAGGAGGAAATTGCATCGGTGCAGGCGATGACGGGGAATACCCCTGTTTTGCTGGAATTCACCGGGGACGGCCGCTATATTGTCCGGGTAACCATCAATGGGGAAGAACAGCTTCTGGAGACGACATACACCCTTGAGGGGAACCGGGTGCTGACAGATGGCACCGAATTTGAATACAAAGTGGAGGGGAACCGGCTTTTCCTGACGGACGGCGGCTTCACCTTCGGGCTGGACCGGGTGAAGTGAAAACCCTGCCGTTTTCAAAAGAGCAGCCATGCTCTTTTTTGTTTGGGTGCGGGGTGTGCCCCTTGAAGAAGGGAAAATTATGTGGTAAAATGGGACATACCTTGGGGAAAACAGGATAAGCAACGGAGGCGAAGAGGATGAGCATACTCAAATCCCACATCTTTCTGGTGGGTATGTCCGGGGCGGGCAAAACCAGCCTTGGCAAGCGGCTGGCCCAGAATTTGAACGTCCGTTTTGTGGATACCGATTTGAGGGTGCAGGAATTGATGGGCGGCCTGACGGTGAACGAAATTCACGCCACCTTGGGGGAGCCTTTTTTCCGTAATGCCGAAACCGGGGTGCTCATCAGCATGGTGGGCCAGCCTCCCTGCGTCATTTCCACCGGCGGCACCGCTGCCACCAACCCTGATAACGTGATCATTATGAAAAACCATGGCTACATCATCCATATCGACCGGCCCCTGGACCAGATTTTGTCCGATATCAAGATGGACAGGCGGCCCAACCTGGCCGGCGGCACCCATGAGGATGTGATCGATATGTACAACCGCTGCATCGGCTACTATAAAGCGGCGGCGGATTATCGGCTGGATAATTCCAAGGGCTATGTGATGGGGGTCAGAAACCTGACGGAGCTGGTGGAAAATATCGAATGGTGAAAGTGGGAACGAAGGGCAGAAAAACCGGATGAAACGACAGGATATTCCCACAATGAAGAACAAAATATTACGAAAATAAGAAAAAAGTGGGACGTATATCCCACTTTTTCGTTTATCGTTTTTTCCAGGGAAAGCGGGCCTCGTGGGTTTTGCCGTCGTCCTGCAATGTGACCCAGCCGTCTTGCATTTTTTCACCGTCCAGGGTGGCAAAGAGGATATCGTGACCGGCGGTGAGGTGGTAGGCGGTGCTGCCGAAGCGGTACACCAGGGTGAATTCCTCCATATCCGGGTGGGGACAGGGGGCAAGGCGCAGCCTGTTTCCCCTCTTTTCCAGCCCCAGCAGCACCGTGATGTACACATAGTACAGCCAGGCGGCGCTGCCGGTGTACCAGCTCCAGCCGCCCCGGCCCGGGTTTTCCCCGGCGTACACATCGCCGCACAGCACATAGGGCTCCAGCCGGTAAACGGCAAGCTTTTTGGGGGTATCGGTATGGGTGATGGGCAGCAAATCCCGGGCCATATCCCAGGCGGTGTCATATTGCCCGGTTTCGCACAGGGCCATAATCAGCCAGGGTACGGCGTGGGTGTACTGGCCGCCGTTTTCCCGTACCCCGGGCACATAGGCGCCGATATAGCCGGCATTTTCGGAAGGGGCAAAGGGCGGGTGCATCAGCAGCACCTGGCCCGTTTCTTTTTTGTACAGCGTTTCCACGGCGTGGGCGAGCGCCATTCGCACATGCTCCCTGGGGGCGCCGGCCAGGCAGGCAAAGGCCTGGCTGATCAGGTCAATCCTGGGCGGATGGGTGCGGGGGCCGGCCATGGGCTCCCCGGACAGATACCAGGCCCGCAGGTACCATTCCCCGGCCCAGGCCTTTTCCAAGTTTTTCAAAAGAGCTGCCCGCAGGGCTTTGTAGCGTTCCGCCGTTTCTTTATTGCAGTGGGGCACCATTTTCTGCAGCACCATGCACAGGAAAAAGCCCAGCCACACGCTTTCACCCCCCACCCGGTTCATGCCGTCGTTCCAGTCGCCCCCGGCCATGAGCGGAATGCCCTGGGGGCCAAAGCGCACGCTTTCAATGGCCAGCAGGCAGTGCTGCAAAAGGGGAGCGGTTTCCTGGGATATTTCCGGGGTTTCGTAGCGGTCCTCTTCCGTATCCTTCAGCGGTTCGGATACCAGGAAGGGGGCCTCTTCCAGGAAAATCCGGCTGTCCCCCGTCACTTCCGCATACAGGCAGGCAAGGAAGGGTAAAAACAATTTGTCATCGCTGATGCGGGTGCGAACGCCGGTGCGGGGGGCGTGCCACCAGTGCTGCACATCCCCTTCCCGGTATTGATGGGCAGCGCACAGAAGGATGTGGCTGCGGGCATAGGAGGGGTGGGTGTGCAGGCAGCACAACAGATCCTGCAGCTGATCCCGGAAGCCGAAAGCGCCGCCGGTCTGGTAGGGGCCGGTGCGGGCCATCAGCCGGGCGCACAGGGCCTGGTAGGGCAAAAAGCGGTTGAGATACGGGGAAAGCATGGGATCGCCGCCAAAGAGCAGCAGCCCTTCCAATTGCTCCTGCCAGAAGGTGCGCACCTGCTGCAGTGCCCGGGCCGGGCCATCAAGCAGCACTGCCTGGATGTGGGCAACAGCGTCCTCCTTGCTTTCTGCCCAGCCTACCAGCAAGGGAATTGTGAAGGTGCGCCGCCCTTTCAGGGAAAGGGGCAGGGTGAATACAGCGGCGTCGCCGCCCGGGGTATGGAAAAGGGCAGGGTCCGCCGTGTGGCATAAGGGGGAGGGCAGAAGGTGCGCTGCGCCTTCCGGCAGGTGAGCAAAGCCGATGCCATGTTTTTCCGGGGAAAGGGCAAAGGCCGTATCCTCCTCCTGTTCGCAGCCGCATGGCATTTGCCCTGCCGAAAAGCGGACGATGCAGCGCAGCAGGGTGTCCGTATCTTCCGGGGCCTGCAATGTGATGATGCGAAGGCCTACCGGCAGGGACATATGGCTGAACACGGTTACCGTGGAGCGGATGCCCTCCGCATCGGCTGCATATTCCGTAACGCCGGGGCGGTGGGTGACCAGGCCGCAGGTGAGGGACAAAAAGCCCCGCTCTCCTTGCAGCAGGATTTCTTCGGCACCTTCCGGCCGGTGTACGTCCCGGGGCCTTTTTGTGATGCGGTTCATCTGTGCATTATCGCAGAAGGAATGGAGGATGGCGCTTTCGCATAGGATGGTACCAAACCTGCGGCCCATGAGGATATTGTGCCAGGGGGCAGGGGGCGCGGAATGGATGCAGAAATCTCCTTCCTTTGTGAAGCCGCCGCAGGGTGTTTCCATCTGCAGGGGCGGCGGGGGCAGGGGCGCGGCAGGCCGGATGGAAAGCGGGGCAGGGGCGGGCAACGGAATGCTCAGGGCGGAAAGCTGAGCGGAAAGGGGCGTGCCGCTTTCCAGGTACAAATGGGACAGGCTTTTCAGCTTTCTTGCGTCTTCGTCATCGCCCGTGACGATATGAATGCGCTCCCGTCCTGCGGGCAGCAGGCTGATTGCGGCATGGGCGGCATCCTGCAGGGGGGTATGGTAATCCTGGGCGTCCTTGCTGCACAGGAACAAAAGGGACGAAAATAACCCTTGGGTCTCCATCCATGCATGGGCGTATACGGCGTGGCGGATGAGGGCCTTGTCCCGCGTTTTCAGGTACACGCAGCACACCGGTTCATTGCCGGAAAGGCCGTATTTCCAAAGGGTGTCCATGGATGAAGGCACATGGCACTGGAAGGGCTGGGCGGAGAAACAAAGGGCGCCCAGCATTTGGCTGTACAGGGGAATATTGTCTGCAGAAAGGGACAGCAAGTTCATTACCATGCTTTCCCTTGTGCGGCACAATTGCAATTCCTCCCGGCTGTGGAGGGCAGGGGCTGCGGTATGGATATGCCAGGGGGCTTCCAGAAGGGAAAACTGTACCTGGATGGTTTTTCCTGCCGGGATGCGCACTCCGGCCCGCAGGGACATGCAGGGGGCAATCACGGCGCCGATGCGGCAAGGGACATCAGGAGCGTCCGTGGAAAGGGCGGCGGGGCGGTGCAGATCGCCTTCTCTTCCCAGGAACAACAGCCTGTCCCCCTGGCGGTGCAATCTGTCCACCTGGCCGCAGACGGTGTGGATGAGCACCGGCAGGCGGCTGTTTTCATCGGCACTGAGGCGGCGGCTGATGAGGCCCGCTTCGCTGCAGGGGTCAATGCGGATGGAAAGGTCCCGGAAATTGGGGTGGGCGGCGTCCTGAAGGAAGGTGGACTGGGTGATTTCCAGGTAGGAGATCAGTTCAATCTGCGCTTCCTCCCCGCCCTTGTTTTCCAGGCAGAAATCTGCCACCGCTTCGCCGTTTAAGGGCAGCACATACAGGCGCATTTCCCCTTCCAGGGAAAATGTGTTCACCGGGATGCGGATGCAGCCGTTTTCAAACACCATCTGCCCCCGGCACTGGGGCAGGGTGTATTCGCCGGTTTTGCAGTTTCGCAGGTAGAACATGGGGCCGGAGGGGGCGTCCGGAAAAAAGCGGGTCCACAAAAGATCGCCGCTTTTCAGAAAGCCATAGCCCTGCCGGTTCATCACCCAGGTGACCCCGTGGCCGGAAAGGGCATGGGCCGGAACGGGGAAATTGCCGGCGGCGGGATAGGCGTAGGTGTGATCTGCCGGCTTTTTGCGGGGCCGGGGCAGGGGATGGGAGGGCGGCGGCAGGGGCGGCTTGCCATCGCACAGCAAAAAGCCGTACGCCCGGGGCGCTGCCGGGGCCATGAAATGGCGGCAGAGCACATTGCCGGTGAGCAGGTTGCAGGCGGCGCACAAAATCATGCCCTGATGGTGGGCCATGTGGCTTTGCACCAGCCTTGGGGCCGGGGCCAGCCTGTCCGGGGTGTAATCCGCAGCCTCAAAAAGCCCCTCCTGGGAATACCAGGATAGTTTTCGCATCCATTGCAGGTTGCGGATGGCGGCCTTTGGAAACAGGGGCAGGGCCAGCATGGAGGCATAGGGGGCCACCACCTGCCCGCCGGTATGATCGGACAGGGCCAGGGCAGGCAGGCCGAAAGCCCGGTACTGGTAGTTCATCTGTGGGTCAAAGGCGTAATGGCCGCTTTCGCTGATGCCAAAGGGCCGGCCCTTTGCCGCAGCCATCTGGGCCCTGAGGGCGCTTTTGCAGCCTTCGGAAAGCAGCGTGTTTTCATACAGGGGCAAAAGCAGATGGGGCATCAGGTATTCAAAGGCCGTGCCGCCCCAGGAAATCAGCGCAGCGCCGCCGCCCTGCCGGGTGACGTTTCTGCCAAGGGCATACCAGTGCTTCAGGGGCACCTGCCGCTGCATGACGGAAACATAGGAAGCCAGGCGGCATTCGCTGGCCAGCAGGTCATAATGGTTCGGGGAAAGGCGGCCGCTTTCGGTGTCAAAGCCGATGTGGAAAAGGGAGACGGCAGGGTCGTACAAAGGGGTAAACTGCATGGCCCGGGCCAGGGCATCCAGCCGGGCGGGCAATGGGTGGGCGGAGGCATCCATTTCCGCCAGATGCTGCCGTACGCCCTGGGCGCAGGCAAACAGACAGGCACACAGATTGCCCGAATCCACCGTGGAAATGAACCGGGGCGGCAGGATGGACAAATCCTCCAGGCTGTACCAGTTGTACAGATGCCCCTGCCACTTCTCCATTTTTTCCAGCGTTTCCACGGTGCGCAGCATGCGCCGGGCCATCTGGGCGGTGGTGATGAGGGAAAGCTCCCGGGCAGCCAGGGTGGAGAGCAGATACAGGCCGATATTGGTGGGGGAGGTGCGCAGGGCCGGGCCCTTTTCCGGCTGCAGCTGCACATTATCCGGCGGCAGGTAAAAGGTGCCGGCGTGCACATTGCGCTCGAAGAAATGCCAGGTGTCCCGGCAAAGGGTGCGCACCGCTTCCTCTTCCGGGGCAGTGAGGGGCGGGTGAAGGGGCTTTTCCTTGTCCATGAATTCTCTCAGCAACGGCGATGCCAGCCACATTACCCCGGGAATCAGCCCCGGCAATACGCCCCAGGGCAAGAGGGACAGGACGGTGAGGGCGGTGCCGCAAAGGAGGGGCGTCAGGATGCAGGACAGCGGCAGCCCGGAAGCGGACTCTGCCTGATCCGCCGTAACCCAGGAAAGCAGCCCCTTGCGGCTGATGAACTGACGAAACAGCGCACGGATGACAGCGTCCAATTGGGTAACGGCCTTGCCCGGCAGCAACAACAGCCTTTTCCCCATGCCCCGGATGGGATAGGGCAGCCCCAGCAGCATGAGAAACGGGTGCTGCAAAAAGGCCCCGCCAAGAAGCAGCGCCATTTGGCACAGGGGCAAAAGGGACAGCCGCAGGTTATCATACATTTTCCAGCGGGATAGAAGGGACAGGTGCCTGTCCCATAAAAAGGGCAGAAGCTGCCAGTCCCCCCGGGTCCAGCGGTGAAGGCGCTTTTGCCAGCCGGAAAGGCGGGAGGGTTGGCTGTCGAAAAAGACGATATCCTCCGCCTGGGCGCTGCCGGCCAGCTCCCCTTCAATCAGGTCATGGCTGAGAATGCGCCCGGCAGGCAGCCGCCCTTCGGTACGTTCCAGGAACAGACGGGGGTCATAGATGCCCTTTCCCGCAAAGGAACCCCGGCCGAACACATCCTGATACACATTGGGGATCAGCCGCTGGTAGGCGTCCAGCCCGCCGGGGGCGGAAAGGAAATGCTGGATGCGGGTGCGGATGGCGGAGGAAAGGGTTTCCATCCGGGGCTGAATGACGGCAATGCGCCCCTTTTGCAAAGGGTGCAGCATGGCGCCCTGCAGCCGGGCAGCGGCGCCGGGGGGCAGGACGGTATCGGCATCCAGGGTGATCACCTGGTCATAGCGGTGATGCATCTGTTCCAAAGGGACTGTGGTATGAAGAAAAGTATCCGGGCATGCTTTGCCGCACAGGATGAGGTTCAGGCTTTCCAACGCCCCACGCTTTCGCTCCCTTCCGGTGTAGCATTCCTGGCTCTCATCCCAGGTGCGGGCCCTGTGGAAATAGTAAAATGCGGGGGCGGCATTCTGGTTCAGGGCGTCAATGGCGGCCCGGGCGGTGCGGATTACAGCGGCGTCTTCCTGGGTCATGGGTTCCCTGCTGTCGGCAAAATCCGCCAGCAGCATAAAATCCGCATGGGGCGTGGCGGCGTGCAGGGCGTTCATGTGGGCGGCCATGCGCAGGGCCTGCTTTTCGCCGGTGAGCAGGGTGGGGATCACCACCAGCAGCCGCTGGGCGGCAATGTGCTTTTTTTGCAGCCGGGGCAGCATCCGGGCGGGAAAGTGCTTCCGGGCAAAGCGGTATACCAGCTGCCGCACCCCTTCCGAAAAGGCGGAAAGCCCGAAGGGAAGCAGCCACAAGGGAGCGCGCACAAGAAGCCAGAAAAGGGTGACAGAAAGGCCGGCCAGGGCAAAGACGGAAATGTACCAAAGCGTTTTTTCCCTTTCGCTGAAGGGGTGCACTTTTTTGTGCAGGTATGCGGCAATCAGCCGGGGCTGTTCAATGAGGTAATAGCCCGCTTCCCCCTCGTGCCCTTCCTTTTCTTCCGCCAGGGAAAGGGCGGCCCGGGCCACGGAGGGCTCGGACAGGTTCCATTTTTTCGCCAGGAAAGCGGCCCGGTTCACATAATAGCGCCGGCTTTCCCGGTCCATCTGCCGGTAGGTTTCTTCCTCCTGCAGCACCCGGGCCACCGGGCTCAGGTGTTCAAACAGCGTATCAAAGCGCACCCGGGAAAGGGTGTGCATGGCTTCCAGGCACCGGGCGCAGGTGTGCCGGAGGGAGAGGGCAGCTTCCTCATCCAAAGGCAGCAGCGCCTTTTCCAGGCAGGGAAGCAATTGCTCTATGAGCGCTGTATAAAGGGCGGCAGGCAGCAGGTTCAGTTCGTCAGTTGTGATGTCCTGCTCCTTGTAGGCTTTGCGGACGGAAAAAAGAATGTGCCCTTTGTCAAGCGGCAGCCTGCCGCAGATGTCCCTGGCAACCAGGAGCAGGTAAGGGGTTTTGTCCCGGGCGGGGAGGCGGGGGCTGGCTTTCAGGTCCCTTTTCAGGCTGAGATATTTTTCGTAGAGGAAGGAAGCCTGCCCGGCCAGGGTGTGGGCGGCGGGGAACGCATCCCCGTCTGTGGGAAGGTGGGAGAGCAATTTTCTCAGCCGCCTGTCAAACCCTGCGGGGACGCGCAGCGGCATACGGGAAGGGGTGTAAAAAAAGGAAAGAAGGCGAAATAACATGCAGTTTCCTCCGGCCAGATCGTTTTTTTTAGTGTGCGCCAAATTGGCGATAAAATGACTGGAAATTTTGCTGCCGGTGTGGTATAATGCAATGCAGAGGAAATTGAATGATTGCATGAAGGAGGATTTGTTCGCTATGTGGTATAATCCACCTGATGCATCGGAAAGGGATCGGTTTCATTCGGGTCATTCCGAAACCGCCTATCAATATCTGGGGGCCCACCCTGTTTATCAGGACGATGGGCTGCACTGGCATTTTGCCGTCTGGGCGCCCAATGCCAAAAAGGTGTGCCTGACGGGCGAATTTTCCAATTGGGAGGCAGAGCGCTATCCCATGGAAAAGCAGTATGACGGTATCTGGGAACTGAGGCTGCCCCATGCCCTTTTCACCGCTGCCAGCAACCCGGAAAAATACAATTATCCCGACGCCGATGAAAAACTGAAAAGCTATAAATACGCCATTCTGGGGGCGGATGACGTGTGGCATTACCGGGGCGACCCTTACGGCTTTGCCACCGAGTGCCGGCCCAATAACGCCAGCCGCCTGTGGGATATGAATACCTACGAATGGCAGGACGGGGAATGGATGGAAAAGCGCAAAACCTGGGACGCTTACCACAGCCCCGTGAACATTTATGAAATGCACCTGGGCACCTGGCGGCAGACGAAAAAGGGCAAAATGCTCACCTACCGCCAGATTGCAAAGCGCCTGGTGCCCTATATCCGCAAGATGGGGTACACCCATGTGGAGTTTCTGCCGGTGATGGAGCATCCCTTTGACGGTAGCTGGGGCTACCAGGTGACGGGGTATTACAGCCCCACCGCCCGCTACGGCGACCCGGACGGCCTGAAGGAATTGATCGATAAACTGCATCAGGCCGGCATCGGCGTGATATTGGACTGGGTGCCCGCCCATTTCCCCCGGGACGAAATCGGTCTGCGCCGCTTTGACGGCACCCCCTGCTATGAGCATGAAAACCCCATGCGGGGGGAAATGCCCCAGTGGGGTACCATGCTGTTTGACTACGGCAGGGGAGAGGTGTGCTCCTTCCTTTGCTCCAACGCCCTGTTCTGGCTGAAGGAATACCATGCGGACGGGCTGCGCTGCGACGCCGTCAGCTGCATGCTGTACCACAATTTCTGCAAGGAAGACGGAAATTGGATGCCCAACAAAGACGGGGGCAAGGAAAACTATGAGGCCATTGATTTTATCAGGCGGCTGAACGCTGCGGCATACCGGGAATGCCCCGGCATCATGATGATCGCAGAGGAAGCCACCGCCTGGCCCATGGTGACCAAGCCCACCGATGCGGGCGGCCTGGGCTTTGGCTTCAAGTGGAACATGGGCTGGATGAACGATATCCTCTACTACATCAAGAAGGATCACGTTTACCGCAAGTACCACCACGACAAGCTGACCTTCTCTTTGTACTACGCCTTCTCCGAAAGCTATGTGCTGCCCTTCTCCCATGACGAAGTGGTGCACGGCAAGCACTCCATGCTGGATAAGCAGCCGGGGGATCTGTGGCAGAAGTTTGCGGGATTGCGTGCCCTGTACGGCTACACCATGGCCCATCCCGGAAAGAAGCTGCTTTTCATGGGCAGCGAGTTCGGCCACTACATCGAATGGAAGGACGATATTGAGCTGGACTGGTTCCTGCTGTTGTACGAAAAGCATCCGGAGATGCAGAAGTTCGTGGCAAAGCTGAACAAGTTCTACCGCAATACCCCCGCCCTCTATGCCAAGGACGACGGCTGGGACGGCTTCCAGTGGCTCAGCGTGAACGATGCAGAGAGAAGCATCCTGGCCTTCATGCGGTCCGACGGCCGGCACACCCCCATCGCCTGTGTGACCAATTTCACCCCCGGCTTTTACGACCAGTACCGCATCGGCCTGCCCTATGACTGCGAGCTGAAGGAAGTGCTCAACTCGGACCGGGCGGAATTTGCCGGCAGCGATCAGTACAATGCCTGGACCATTAAGGCGGAGGAAATTCCCTGGAACGGGCTGCCCTACAGCTGCCATGTGTGCGTGCCGCCGCTGAGCACGGTGTACTTCCAGGTGAAAAAGCCGCCCAAAAAGAAATAATGCAAAATATGGCCGAATATCTTCCAAATTGGCATATTTTGTGTTATAATACAAATTGACTGGAAAAAAAGCGTTTTTGTCCTGCAAAAAGAGGGGCAAAAGCTGAATAAGAAGGGAGTTTTTCATATGCCCGGCAAAAAGCGTTGCGTGGCCATGCTGCTGGCTGGCGGCCAGGGAAGCCGTCTGGGGATCCTGACGAAGCAAATGGCCAAGCCTGCCGTTCCTTACGGCTGTAAGTACCGCATCATCGACTTCCCCCTGTCCAACTGCACCAATTCCAATATCGACGTGGTGGGCGTTCTGACCCAGTACCGTCCCTTGGAACTGAATGCTTATATCGCCAGCGGCGCCCCCTGGGATCTGGACCTTGTTTCCGGCGGCGTGTTTGTGCTGCCCCCCTACCAGACCGGCGCCAGCGGCGAATGGTACAAGGGTACCGCCAATGCCATCTACCAGAACCTGGCCTTCATTGCCCAGTATAACCCCGATTACGTGCTGATCCTCTCCGGCGACCATATTTACAAGATGGACTATGCCGCCATGATCGCCCACCACGAAAAGCTGGGCGCCGACGCCACCATCGCCGTGCGCCAGGTGCCGTGGGAAGAAGCCAGCCGCTTTGGCATCATGAACACCGACGAAAACTTCAACATCGTGGAGTTCGAGGAAAAGCCCAAGAATCCCAAGTCCAACAACGCCTCCATGGGCGTGTATGTGTTCACCTGGGAAAAGCTGCGCAAGTACCTCATCGAGGACGAGCAGAATCCCAATTCCTCCAATGACTTTGGCAAGAACATCATCCCCGCCATGCTGGGTGACGGCCAGAAGATGGTGGCCTATTCCTTCAACGATTACTGGAAGGACGTGGGTACCATCGAAAGCCTGTGGGAAGCCAATATGGACCTGCTGGCCGAAAAGCCGGAAATTGACCTGCATGACAAGAAGTTCCGCATCTATGCCCGGAACCTGGGCATGCCCCCCCATCACATTGCCGACGGCGCCACCGTGGATAACTGCCTCATCACCGAAGGCTGCGAAATCATGGGCAAAGCCGTCCACTCCATCCTTTCTTCCGGCGTGATTGTGGAAGAAGGCGCAGAAGTGATCGACAGTGTGATCATGCCCGGCGCCGTCATCCGCAAGGGCGCTGCCATCCGCCGTGCCATCGTGGCCGAAAATGCCGAAATTCTGGCCGGTTGTGTGGTGGGCGAAGAAGAAGGCCTCATCGCCGTGGTGGGCCAGGGCGTGAAGGTGCCCGAAAACACGGTTATCAAGGCCGGCGAACAGTTCGCTGATAATTAAGGAAGGGGGAAGAGACAATGAAAAGCATGATGGGTATCATCTATACCGGAGAACGTGACGCGCAGCTGCGTGAACTGACCACCAACCGTGCTGTGGCCGCCGTGCCGATTTACGGCCGCTACCGCCTGATCGACTTCCCGCTGTCCGCCATGGTGTCCAGCGGCATCCGCAATGTGGGCGTGATCCTGCAGCGCAACTACAACAGCCTCATGGACCATCTGGGCTCCGGCCGTGAATGGGATTTGCATGGCAAGCGCAACGGCCTTGTGATGCTGCCTCCCTTCATGACGCGGGACAACGTGGGCGTGTATGCCGGCTTCCTGGATGCCGTGCGCTCCAATCTGCACTACCTGCGCCGCAGCAAGGAACGCTATGTGGTGGTTACGGATACGCACATCCTCTATTCCGCCAAGTATGACGAAATGCTCTCTGCCCACATCGAAAAGGGCGCCGATATCACCCTGCTGTACACCAAGGAACCCTCCATGCGCCGCAACGGCGCCGGCCGCTACATCGACGTGGACGAAACCGGCCGTGTGACGGGCCTGGAAGTGGACCCCACCATCTCCCGGATGCCCTACACCTATATGGAATGCATGTGCGTGCGGCGTGAACTGCTGATCGACCTGGTGGACCGTGCTGTGTCCCGCGGCCAGTACCATCTGACCCGCGACCTGCTCATGAACGGCATCTACGAAGGCACATTGCGGGTGTACGGCTATGAATACACCGGCAAGTCCTGGTACATCGACTCCGTGCAGGCCTATTTCGAAGCCTCTATGGAACTGATGGACGCCGAAACCCGCCGCAATTTCTTCGACGCCGACCGTCCTGTGCTCACCAAGCTGCGGGACGAAATGCCCTCCCGCTATGTGACCGGCGCTCAGGTGAAAAACTGCCTGGTGGCCGACGGCTGCGTGATTGAAGGCACGGTGGAAAACAGCATCCTCTTCCGGGGCGTGCACATCGAAAAGGGCGCTGTGGTGAAAAACTCCATCATCATGCAGGACGGCTGCGTGAAGAAGGATGCCGAAATTGACCACTGCATTCTGGATAAGCAGTCCGTCATCCGGGAAGAAACCCGGCTTATCGGCCCCCGCAATTATCCCATCGTGGTGGCCAAGGACCTGATCGTGTAACCCATGTGGGCCTGACCCTTGCCCGCAGCAAATGATACAATATGCAGGGCAGAAATGTTTGCCCTGCATATTCCTCTGTATGGCGGTTTTGCCGGGTAGGGGAAAGGGGTTCTTTCCAATAACGAACGAGGTGAAGAAAGATGAAAATTCTCTTTACGGCTTCTGAATGCGTACCTTTCTGCAAGACCGGCGGTTTGGCAGACGTGGTGGGCGCACTGGCCCCCGTGCTGGCGAAAAAGGGCCATGACGTGCGGGTGATGCTGCCTTTGTACAGCATGATTCCCCACGATTATGTGGCGCAGATGAAGCATGTGATTGATTTTGAGGTGGAGCTGGGCTGGCGCAAGCAGTACTGCGGTATTGAAGCGCTGGAAAAAGACGGCGTCACCTGGTATTTCGTGGACAATAAGTATTACTTCGGCCGCAGCTATATCTACGGTATGGGCGGCGATGAATACGAACGCTACGGCTTCTTTGACAGGGCCTGCCTGAACGCCCTGCCCCTGCTGGACTTTGCCCCCGATATCCTCCACGCCCATGACTGGCAGGCGGGTATGATCCCGGCGCTTTTGAAAATCCAGTATCAGCATCTGCCCTTCTACAGCAACATCAAAACCGTGTTCACCATCCATAACCTGCAGTATCAGGGCATTTTCGGTATTCCCGAAGTGCAGGATGTGCTGGGTCTTGGGGACAGCCTGTTCACCGATGACAAGCTGGAATGCTACGGCTGCGCCAACTTCATGAAGGCAGCCCTGGTGTATTCCGATGAAATCACCACCGTCAGCCCCTCCTATGCCGAAGAAATCCAGACTGCTTATTACGGCGAACGCATGGACGGCCTGCTCCGTGCCCGGAAGGAAAGCCTGTCCGGTGTGCTCAACGGCATTGATATCGGCGAATACAACCCCGCCGGCGATCCCCTCATTCCCGCCGTCTACACTTCCGACGACATGAGCGGCAAGGCCGTCTGCAAGGAAGAGCTGCAGAAGGAACTGGGCCTGGAAGTGCGCGCCGATGTGCCCATCATTTCTCTCATTACCCGCCTGAGCAACCAGAAGGGCCTGGACCTGATTGACCGTGTGATCGGCGAAATCATGGCGGAAGACGTGCAGTTGGTGGTGCTGGGCATGGGCGATGCCCGGTATGTGAACTTGTTCAGCTGGGCTGAGCAGCATTATCAGGGCCGTGTGGCCGCCCGTTTCCGCATGGACGGCGCCCTGGCCCACCGCATCTATGCCGGCAGCGATATCTTCCTCATGCCCAGCCAGTTTGAGCCCTGCGGCCTGAGCCAGATGATCGCCCTGCGCTACGGCACCCTGCCCGTGGTGCGCGAAACCGGCGGCCTGCGGGACACCGTGCTTTCCTACAACGAAGCCAATAACGCCGGCAACGGCTTCACCTTCTTCAACTATAACGCCCACGATATGCTCTTCACCCTGCGCCGTGCCCTGTACTTCTACAACAGCAACAAGGCCGTGTGGAAGATGCTGCAAAAGCGCGGCATGGAAGGCGATTATTCCTGGGACCATTCCGCTGAAACATACCTGTCTTTGTACCAGCACATGCTGCGCCAGCAGGAGCAGGAAGCCCCCAAGGCCAAAAAGCCCCGTGCACCCCGCAAGCCCAAGGTGGATGTCGTGGTGGATGTGGCGGCGGAAGAAAAGCCCAAGAAGCCCCGTGCCCCCCGGAAGAAGAAGGCCGAAACGGCTGAATAAGCAAAACAGGGGAGGCGGTAAACAGCCGCCTCCCTTTTCAGTGAAGGAGTCATTTTATGGAACGCATTGCCAGCTTTCGCATCAATCACCTGAACCTGTTTCCTGGGCTGTATGTATCCCGAAGAGACGAAAAAGGCGGTCAGGCGGTGACCACCTTTGACCTGCGCATCACAGCCCCCAACAGGGAGCCGGTGATTGACGTGCCTGCGCTGCACACCATTGAGCACCTGGGCGCCACCTTCCTTCGCAACCACGAAAAGAAAAACGATGTGGTGTACTTTGGCCCCATGGGCTGCCGTACCGGCTGCTATCTGCTTTTGTTCGGCGATTGGACAGCGGAGGAAGCATTTCCTCTGGTGGACGAAATGTGCACCTTCATTGTGAACTTTGAAGGGGATATTCCCGGGGCCAGGCCGGAGGAATGCGGCAATTACAGCGAGCAGAACCTGAACATGGCCAAGCATTACATTGCCCGCTACCAGCAGGAACTGCGGCAGCACCGTCGGTTTGTGTACCCGGACTAAAACAAAAGTTTGCATTTTTTGCGGCTTTCCTGTATAATATATTCCTGCAATGAAGAAAGGAGGGCGTGCAATGCCGAAAACGCCGGGAATCAAGCCCATTGCACAAAACCGCAAAGCACGCCACGATTACTTTATTGAAGAATCGCTGGAGTGCGGCATTGAGCTGAAGGGCACGGAAGTGAAAAGCATGCGCCAGGGCAAGGTGAACCTGAAGGAAAGCTTTGCCATGGTGAAAAACGGGGAAGTGCTGGTGCAGGGGATGCACATCAGCCCCTACGAACAGGGCAGCATTTTCAACACCGATCCCCTGCGCCCCAAGCGTCTTTTGCTCCACAAAAGCGAAATCCGCAAGCTGGGTGCCCAGGTGCAGCGGCAGGGCTATTCCCTGATCCCGCTGGATGTGTACCTGAAAAACGGCCGCATGAAAATGAACCTGGGCCTTTGCCGCGGCAAACACCTGCATGACAAGCGGGCAACCATGGCGGAAAAGGATGTCAAGCGGGAAATGGAACGTGCCATGCGTGGCCGCGCCGAGTAAAAAAAGCGTACGGATCCCTGGGGGTGTACTGGTTTCGACGGGGATCGTCGGGGGTATGGGAAGCGAGCAGCGGACCCTGGCCGCTTAAAAACGGGGAACTTTAAAATTAACTGACAATAATCAGTACGCTTTCGCTGCTTAATGCAGCGCGTCGGCCCTGAGTTGCCTACGGCTCAGGATCCCGGCGTGATTTAAGTAGGGAACAGGGCCGCCTAAGCTTTGCGGCGTGCCCGGTATTATGAAGCTACTGAAGCTGTAAGCCTGTCAGGAGGCGTGCAGCGGAGGGAATGTCAATATCCTGTCTGCGCTCGGAGAAACCTGTACAACTGAATCTTCGGACAGGGGTTCAATTCCCCTCACCTCCACCAAAGAAAATGACCTCCCTGAAAAGGGAGGCATTTTTCTTTACGAAAGAAAAGGTGAGGGGAATTGAACTAAAGCGGTGGTGAATGGCAGCCCAGTGGGCTGCCAGAGCCGCGATGACCGAGCCGTGAGGCGAGAGCAATTCCCCTCACCTCCACCAAAGAAAATGACCTCCCTGAAAAGGGAGGCATTTTTCTTTGCGAAAGAAAAGGCGAGGGGAATTGAACTGGAGCGGTAGTGAATGGCAGCCCGGTGGGCTGCCAGAGCCGCAGTGACCGAGCCGTGAGGCGAGAGCAATTCCCCTCACCTCCACCAATAAAAATGCCACCCAAGCGGTGGCGTTTTTTTATTGCGAATAAAAGGGGAGGGGAATTGAACTGGAGCGGTAGTGAATGGCAGCCCGGTGGGCTGCCAGAGCCGCGGTGACCGAGCCGTGAGGCGAGAGCAATTCCCCTCACCTCCACCATAAAAAGCCTTGAAACATAAGGGGTTCAGGGCTTTTTTCTTTGGTTTTGACCCTTATTTGACCCTTATGAAAATCTCCCGAACGGAAGGAACAAAGAGTAAATAGTGACTGTTCGTGAAAAAATAATATACGCATGTCCCGTTTCCTTTTTGGCGGGACAGGTATATAATATAGGCAATGAGAAAAAAATGCATGTGATCGGATGGGAGGAAATAAAAATGGCGGCCATGGAGATCAATGAGCGGCAGCTGGAAGAACTGGTGAAGAGCGGAAAAACGGTACTGGCGGATTTCTGGGCGCCATGGTGCGGCGATTGCAGGCGCATTGAGAAAGCCTACGATCAGCTGGCCGATGAATATGCCGGGGAAATGACGTTGGTGAAGATCAATGTGGATACATTTGAGGGCATTCGCCAGCGGCAGGATATCCGCCGCATTCCCACGCTGCGGCTGTATCAGAGAGGCGAACCGCTGGGCCAGATTGTGGAGCCGCCGTCCCGGGCACATATCGAAGCTTTTCTGGAAAAGGTGCTGCCCAAAAAAGAGAAAGAAGCGGATCGCCATGTGTACGATATGATCGTGATCGGCGGCGGTCCCGGCGGGTATACGGCGGCACTGTATGCAGCGCGGGCAGGGCTGGATGTGCTGGTGGTGGAGCGGCTTTCTGCCGGCGGGCAAATGGCGCTGACCCATCAGATTGATAATTACCCCGGCTTTGCAGAGGGGATTGACGGCTATACACTGGCGGAGCAGATGCAAAAGCAGGCGGAGCGCTTTGGCACCAAAACCCTGCATGCGCTGGTAAAACGGGTGGAGCTGCAAAAGGAAATCAAAGCGCTGGAAACCAGCGAAGGGGCGCTCCATGCCCGCACGGTGGTGCTGGCCATGGGCGCCGGGCCGCGGAAACTTGGCCTGGCGGAGGAAGAAAAGCTGCTGGGCCGGGGCGTGGCCTATTGCGCCGCCTGCGACGGTATGTTTTACCGGGGAAAGACGGTGGTTGTAGTGGGCGGCGGCAATTCGGCGGCGGCGGACGCCCTGCTTTTGAGCCGCATTGCGGAAAAGGTGATCGTGGTGCACCGGCGGGACAAGCTGCGGGCGGAGAGGGTGTATTACAATCCGCTGATGCAGGCAGGAAACGTGACGTTCTGCTGGAACAGCGTGGTGGATGCTTTCCTGCATGACGGGGACGTGACCGGCGTACGGGTGAAGGATGCACGCACCGGCGAAAAGACGGACATTCCCTGCCAGGGCGTGTTTATCAGCATTGGCCGCCAGCCCGCCACAGAACTGGCAGAAGGCCAGCTGCCCCTGGAAAACGGCTACATTGTGGCCGGGGAAGATACCAAAACCGCGCTTCCCGGCGTGTATGCCGTGGGGGATGTGCGCACGAAGGTGCTGCGCCAGGTGGTGACCGCGGTGGCAGACGGCGCCGTGGCCGTGCATATGGCGGAAGAGTACCTGGCAGGCATGTAAAGAAAAAGGAGCAACAAAAAACCGGGGAAGCCGTTGCTTTCCCGGTCGTTGGCGGAGACGGTGGGATTCGAACCCACGGGACCTGTTACAGCCCAACGCATTTCGAGTGCGCCCCGTTATGACCGCTTCGATACGTCTCCACATTCGGTTCAACGGGCAACATTCAGTATACAAAATGCCACCGTAAAAGTCAAGAACAAAAGCAGTCCGGCCGGCGTTTTTTCCCCTCCTCAGCTGCGATGCGAAAGGTGCCGAAAAATTTTCGCGCCATTCCGGCCGGCTGTGCCCTTGCACATATGTTTCCGTTGTGCTATAATTTCAATGTTGTGCACCCGTAGCTCAGCAGGATAGAGCGTCCGCCTCCTAAGCGGAAGGCCGTGGGTTCGAATCCCGCCGGGTGTGCCATAAAAGGACTGAAACTTTGATACAAGGTTTCAGTCCTTTTCTTTATGTTCTTGCAGAATACTAATGCAAAACGGCAAATGCACCCGGGAATATGTAGTATTTGGGATATCTCACTCCACTGCCGGGAACGATGCCAGAATAGATCAAGATTGCCTAAATATGAAATGCACCCACCTGCGCTGGTTGGGTGCATTTTTCTATACCTGAACCAAGTTAAGCATTCCATCCGTCCTGATCAGGTGCAGATTGATATCGGACATACCACAGGAAAGACGACGTGGTTTGACGCGTCGTTTTTTTGTTTTGCCGGAGCATACAACTTCTGCATGGGCGAAAGGGCTCTTCGGCGGTGCCTGACAGGGGGCAGGGAAAAGTGACAGGAATTTGCCAGGGCAGCGGATGTGTGGTATGATAAGAAGACAGAGGTGAAATAAATGAGTGCAGGCACGTTCTCCGGGGGCGGAGAGGTTGACAAAAAAATGATGGAAAAGGTTTCGCAGGTCAAAGCGAAACTGAACGCTTTGAAAAGAACATTGGCTGATTCAATGGCAGAAACCGAAAGGGCAACAAGCGTTGGCTTTGGCGTGGCGGAAATCGGCCGGGCATTCAGTGTTGCACACAAAGCGGCGGAGCAGACGAACCGGATCATCAAAGAGCGGGAGAGAATAGTTCATACCTTTGATATTGCCTGCCGTGCATTGCTGGCTGAAAATCCGTCCATTGAATCCATCGACGCTGTATATGAAACCATCAAAGAGATCAACGGCTTTGAAATCAATTTCTCTGTTTCGGCTTCGCTGGACCGGAGGGAGGTAGCTTCTGCCGGAAAAGAGCTGGATGCTTCATTGAGCGCAAAAATGATAGAGGCCTTCTGGGAAAGCACGCTGGACAATCATCCGGATTGCGGTGCTTACAGGGCCATGAAATGGAAGCGGCAGGAAGAAGAAGCGGCAGCGGCACGCATGCGCCGTGAAGAAGAAAAGCAGGCACAGCAATCAGCCCGCCTTTCTGCCCAGCAGAGCGCAGCCCAAAGCCATGAGAAAAAGATGAAGGAAATTCAGTCACTTCGTGAAAAAATGCTTTTGGAGAAAATAACGGCTCATCGGGAAGAGTGTCTGATGAAAATGGAGAATGAGCACAAGGAAAGCATTTTTCTGGCTGAAACCCTTCGTCGGGAAAGCCGGAAGAAAAAAGAAGCGGCTGAACAGGAACTGGCAACCCTTGGCGCTTTGGCAATCGTAAAAAAGGCCGCCGCCAGGAAGCAGATTCAGGAGACGCAGGCGGCGCTGGAGCAGGCAGAGCGGGATATTTCCCTTGCTGACGAAAAGTATACGCAGGCAAAGCGGAATTTCGATGCGGATATGGAAAAGTTTGCGGAGGATGCGAAGTTGGAAATAGCGCACGCCGTCCCTTTCCCCAAGGATCCGGTCAATGCCATGCGGGTATCCGGGGATGAGAGAAAGGCAATGGAAGAATCCGTATGTAAATGTATGGAGGCCGGCAGGCGCTATACTGTTTTGGATCTGATGGCGCTATCCGGTGCGCTCGGGCAGAAATCCAATCAGAAGGCTATGGCTGTTCTGAATCAAATGGCAGCCGATGGAAAACTGATTCGTGAGCAGCAAGAAAAAACATACTATTACCGTTTGCCGGAATAAAAATTCTCCAAGAGGTGTATCATGAGTTTAGGTGCATTTTGCAGGGCCTGCGCCGCCCAAGACATGGCTCCGCACAAAGCCTGACCGGGACGGCAGGTGTGCGGAGCGGGATCGCCTTCAAACAGCGGATGCCGTCCCCGGGCAGATTGCCGGGTGTACAAACATGGAGGCGGATGAGGCCGTAACGCTGTACCGCATTTTGTACAAAATGCTGGGCCGGATGACGGAAGAATAAAAAACAATGGCACGAAGAAATTTCTTCGTGCTTTTCTTATGAACAAAATGGCGGGATGGGCTACCCTTTTTCTTCCGGGTATGGTAAAATAAGAAAAGCATTATGAACGATACAGGAGGATGCAGTGTATGCAGAACTTGAATATTTATGCCTTTGCCGATGAAGCCAGCGGCCAGGTGGACGGCCAGATCCGGGCTATGCTGCGCAACGGCCTGCAGGGCCTGGAAATCCGGGGCGTGGACGGCCAGAACATTGCGGATATTTCCATGGACAAGGCCAGGGAAGTGCGCAAAAAGCTGGACGATAACGGGCTGAAAGTGTGGTCCATGGGCTCGCCCATCGGAAAGATTGATATTGCTCACGGGGATTTTGCCGCCCATCTGGAGAAGCTGAAGCATGTACTTTCCCTTTCCCAGGTGCTGGAGGCGGAAAACGTGCGCATGTTTTCCTTCTATATCCCCGGGGAGCAGTATGACGCCTGGCGGCAGAAGGTGATGGACCAGATGGGCGAAATGCTGCGCATTGCGGATGGCAGCGGCGTGCAGCTTTGCCACGAAAACGAAAAGGGCATTTACGGCGATATGGCGCCCCGGTGCCTGGAGCTTTTGAACACGTTCCCCGCCCTGCAGAACATCTTTGACCCCGCCAACTTCATCCAGTGCGGCCAGGACACTTTGGAAGCCTGGGCAATGCTTGGGGACAAAACCCGGTACCTCCACATCAAGGACGCCCTGGCCACCGGCCATGTGGTGCCTGCCGGGAAGGGCATTGGCCATCTGCCGGAAATTCTTCGGGATTTCAGGGCAAAGGGCGGCTGCCATGTGACCATTGAGCCCCATCTCACCGTTTTCTCCGGCCTGAAGGATTTGGAGCGGGCAGGGGAAGAAACCCGGATGGCCTACACCTATGACAGCAGCGATGCCGCTTTCGACGCCGCCTGCAATGCGCTGAAGGATTGTCTGTAATGCATACAGAATGGAAGTACGATATGAAGCTTTGAATTTACGTCCGAACGGAGGTGCCTTGTATGGGCGGCAGCATGAACCATGATGTGTTTATCAGCTTTTCTTTCAGGGATATCAATAAGGCCATGCAGGTTGTGAATGAACTGCTTTCCCGGCATGGCATTCGCTGCTGGATTTGCACCAAGGAAATCGACGGCGGCTCTTCCTACAAAAATGATATTGTGGAAGCCATTACGGCCTCCAGATTGACGGTGCTTTTGTGGAGCAGCAATGCTGCTGCGTCTTTGGATATTCCCCGGGAGATTGGCATTGCACTGGAGGAGCGCAAGCACGTCATTCCTTTCCTTTTGGATGCAACCCCCTTCACGCCTTCCGTTCGCTATGACCTGACCGGCGTGCAGCAGACCAAGGGCTATGGCAAAAGCTTTTCTGCCTGCATTGCCGATCTGGCGGAAGATATTGCCAAGAAACTGAAGGGAACAAACCGCACCGCCCCACAGCAAACCGGGCAGCAGCCTGCCGCTGTCCCTGCCGAAAGCAAGCTTGCTCCTATGGCGCCCGCCATACAGGAACCCCAGCCGGATTCGCAAATAATCACGTATGAATTGAGAAACGGCGGCTATACGGTGACCGGTGTGCCGGATATTGAAACGGTTGTTATTCCCGAAAGTGTGAAGGGCCTGCCGGTGGTGGCCATCGGCAAAAATGCATTCAAGGACAGGAACAAAGTAAAATATGTAAAGCTGCCCGCCTCCCTGCGGCTGCTGGAATATTGGGCTTTTAGCGATTGTTATGGTTTGAGGGAACTGGAAATCCCGGAAGGGGTTCCGGAAATAGGAGATTTTTGTTTCAGCTTATGCGGAGAAATGAAAAAAATCAAGCTTCCTTCTTCCTTGAGAAAGGTGGGGTGTCTTGCTTTTGAGGACTGTAAGAAACTGAAAAAAATCGAAATTCCGCCCAATGTTGATGAGATAGATAGTCACAGCTTTGATGCGTGTCATCAATTGACGGAAGTGATATTGCCGGATGGGCTGAAAAAAATACAGGATGATGCTTTTAGAAAATGCATCAAATTGCGTCAGGTAATGCTGCCGGATGGGCTGGAGTATGTCAGCGGTACAGCGTTTGCCAATTGCTCGCCGGAATTGGAGCTGGTGGTGCGGGAAAATACTGCCACGCACCGTGCGCTGGAAAGAGAAGGATACTTCGGTACTGTGAAGAAAACGTTTAACCCCTTCCATCCTTTTTCCGGCAAGGACAGGCCGAAGGTGAAAATCGTTCCGTAAAGATACTTGACACAAGAAATAAGCCTGCCGAAAGGCAGGCTTTTGTTTTGTATTTTTTGATCAGCCCCGGTTGTAGCCCAGGTCGAAGGCCTTCAGGTTCACGTCCAGGAACTTGGGGGGGACGGTGGCCTTCAGGGTGTCCACCCACACGTCGTAGGGGATATCGGTGTTCCTGGCCATGAGGCCGATGAGCACCACGTTGACGGCCTTGGGGTTGCCGGCTTCCTTGGCCAGGGACAGGGCATCCAGTGCGGTGACAGAGGCCTTGGCGGAGAGCTTTTCCACCACATCGGCGGGGTACTGGGCGGCGCCGGTGATGACGGGCATGGGGTCCATCTGCTGGATGTTCATGATCAGCTTGCCGCCCTCTTTCAGGAAGGGCAGGGCCCGGTAGGCTTCCAGGGTTTCGAAGGCCAGAATGATATCCGCTTCGCCCTTGCCGATGATGGGGGAGTAAACCTGTTCGCCGTACTTGACGTAGGTGACTACACTGCCGCCCCGCTGGCTCATGCCGTGGACCTCGCTGACCTTCACGTCATAGCCCTGGCTGATGACGGCGTTGCCCAGGATGCGGCTGGCAAGCAGGGTGCCCTGGCCGCCCACACCCACGATCATAATATTTTTCGTGCTCATTTCTTACGCCTCCTTTTCAATGGCGCCGAAGGGGCACACATTCACGCACAGGCCGCAGCCATTGCACTGGTTCCGGTCGATGACCACTTTATTTTCCTTCACGGAAATGGCGGGGCAGCCCAGCTTCATGCACATTTTGCAGTTGCGGCATTTGTCGTTGATGACGCAGCGGCCGGTGTATTTCACGGTCTTGAGCAGGGCGCAGGGACGCTGGGCGATGATGACGGAGGGTTCGTCCCGCTCCACTTCTTCCTTGACCACCTTTTCGAAGTTCTTCACGTCGAAGGGATCGGCAATCACCACGTGCTCCACGCCGATGGCATAGCACAGCTTTTCCAGATCCACCTGTTTGGTCGCTTCGCCCCGGATGGTTTTACCCGTGGTGGGGTTATCCTGATGGCCGGTCATGCCGGTGATGGAGTTATCCAGGATGATAACGGTATTGGCACCCTTATTGTACACGATGTCAATGAGGCCGGTGATGCCGGAATGGATGAAGGTGGAGTCGCCGATGACGGACACCAGCTTTTTATTGAATTCCTGGCCCCGGACTTTGGCCATGCCCAGTGCGGCGGAAACGGAAGCGCCCATGCAGATGGTGGTATCCACGCTCTGGAGGGGAGCCACGGCGCCCAGGGTGTAGCAGCCGATGTCGCCGGAAACGGTGAGGCCCAGCTTCTTCAGCACATAGAAGGTGCCGCGGTGGGGGCAGCCGGCGCACATGACGGGCGGCCGCACGGGAATTTGCTCTTCCACGGCGGCAAAAGCGGCGGCGTCTTCGTTGAAAACGGCTTTTTTGATCATGTCGGGGGTGTATTCGCCAAGGAGGGTGAATGCTTCCTTGCCGGTCACGTCAATGCCCATCACCTTGCAGTGTTCTTCAATGAAGGGGTCCAGCTCCTCCACCACATACACCTTGTCCAGGCCCTTCACAAAATCCCGGATCTTCTTTTCCGGCAGGGGATAGGCCATGCCCAGCTTCAGGTAATTCACCCGGTTGCCCAGGGCTTCCTTGGCATACATGTAGGAGATACCGGCGGTGATGACGCCGATGCTGCTGCCGTTATCTTCCACAGTGTTCAAATCGCAGGTTTCGGCGTATTCCCGAAGCTTGCGCTGTCTGTCCTCCACCACCACATGACGGCGGATGGCATTGGCGGGCATCATCACGTACTTGCCGATGTTCTTTTCATAGGGCTTCAGTTCCACTTCCGTGCGCCCTTCCATTTCCACCAGGCTCTGGGAATGGGAAACACGGGTGGAAAGCCGCAGCAACACCGGCACGTCAAACTGCTCGCTCAGGTCAAAGGCCAGCTTGGTATAGTCCTTGCATTCCTGGGAATTGGCGGGCTCCAGCATGCAAAGCTTGGCCGCCCGGGCATAATGCCGGCTGTCCTGCTCGTTCTGGGAGGAGTGCATGCCGGGATCATCCGCCACGGCGATCACCAGGCCGCCGTTGACGCCGGTGTAGGAGGCGGTGAACACAGGGTCCGCCATGACGTTGAGGCCCACGTGCTTGCAGCAGGTCATGGCCCGGCCGCCGCCGATGGCACCGCCGATGGCCACTTCGCAGGCTACCTTTTCATTGGGCGCCCATTCCACATACACATCTTCGTACTGCACCATGGCTTCGGTAATTTCGGTGCTGGGGGTGCCGGGGTAGGAGGATACCAGCCGCACGCCGGCTTCCCAGGCGCCCTGGGCCACGGCGGCGTTCCCGATCAAAAGTTTTTTCGCCATTGTATCTTATCCTCTCATTTCTCAATCTGCTGGGCCACCAGGCTTTCGCCGCAGTATATGCTGCGCAGCCTGGGCTTTTCGATCTTGCCGGTGGGGTTCCGGGGCACATCGGCAAAGATCAGCTTCCGGGGCCGTTTGTACCGGGGCAGACCGGTGCAGAAGTCGTTCATTTCTTCTTCAGTCATTTCGTATTCGGGTTTCAGTTCGATAATGGCGGCGGCAATTTCGCCAAGGCGGGCATCGGGCAGGCCAATGACGGCTACGTCCTTCACCGCATCGTGCTTGCGGATGTAGTTTTCAATCTGTACGGGGTAGAGGTTTTCGCCGCCGGTGATGATGACGTCCTTTTTGCGGTCCACCAGGAAAATGAAGCCGTCCTCATCCTCCATGGCCATATCGCCGGTGTAGAGCCAGCCGTCTTTGAGCACTTCGTTGGTGGATTTTTCGTCCTTGTAGTAGCATTCCATCACGCCGGGGCCTTTGACGCACAATTCGCCCACGTCGCCCCGGGCAACGGGCTGATGATCGTCTCCCACGATCTTCACCTGCCAGCCGTATCCGGCCTTGCCGATGGCGCCCACCTTATGCACGTTTTCCACGCCCAGATGAACGCAGCCGGGGCCGATGGACTCGGACAGGCCGTAGTTGGTGTCGTACTGGTGATGGGGGAACACCTGCAGCCAGCGCTTGATGAGGGAGGGGGGCACGGGCTGGGCGCCAATGTGCATCAGCCGCCACTGGGAAAGCTGATAATCTTCCAGCTTCACATCGCCCCGGTCAATCATGTCCAGCACGTCCTGAGCCCAGGGCACCAAGAGCCACACGATGGAGCATTTTTCCTCGCTGGCCGCCTTCAGCACCCATTCGGGCTTGGTGCCCTTGAGCAGCACTGCCTTGCCGCCCACCATGAAGCTGCCGAACCAGTGCATCTTGGCGCCGGTGTGGTACAAGGGCGGAATGCACAGGAACACGTCTTCGTGGGTTTGCTGATGGTGCGCCTGCTCCGTTTCCATGGCGTGGGTGAGGCTGCGGTGCAGGTGCAAAATGGCCTTGGGGAAGCCGGTGGTGCCGGAGGAATAATAGATGGCGCCGGGGTCGTCGTCCGTCAGGGGAATCTGGGGATCCCGGGAGGAGCAGAAGGAAATCATCTGGTTATAGCTGTCCGCAAAGGTGGGGCAGTCCTCGCCCACATAGAACAGATGCTGCACTTTGGGGATGCGGTCGCAAATTTCTTCCATACGGCCGATGAATTCCGGGCCGAAGATGAGCATGGTGCAGTCCGCCTTGTCCAGGCAGTATTTGATTTCTTCTGCGGTGTAGCGGTAATTGAGGGGCACCGCCACGGCGCCGGCCCGCAGGGCACCGAAATAAACGGGCAACCATTCCAGGCTGTTCATCAGAAGGATGGCCACCTTATCGCCCTTCTTCAGGCCCCGGGTGAGCAAAAGGTTGGCAAAGCGGTTGGCCTTTTTATCGAATTCCTTCCAGGTGATTTCCCGGCGGAAGGGCTCGCCCGGCTGGGGCTGCATGAGGGAATATTCCCGCCAGGTGATGCGGCTTTCGGGCTCAAAGCTGGGGTTGATCTCCACCAGCGCTACTTCATCGGGGTAGAGCCTGGCGTTTTTTGTCAATACTTCGGTGATGGGCATGAATGAAATACCTTCCTTTTCCTGTGATGCGCAGGGCATAAAAAACGCCTCTGCAGTATTTGCTGCAGAGGACGATAAATTCCTTTACCGCGGTACCACCTCTGTTGCCGTGTGACACGGCCCCTCCGGCAACAAGCAGATGCTATTGCCTTTGCGCTGTAACGGGCGTACCCGGAATGGGCCTACTGGAATGTTCGTTCAGCCCCCTGCTCCCGGGATGTATTCGCCGGCCTTTCCCATGCCTTGCCTTGCACCAACCGGCATCTCTCTGCACATGGACAAAAAACCGCTACTTCTTCCCGATCTACACATTTACTCTATTATAGCGGTTTCAGGGGTCTTTGGTCAAGGGGGGGAGTGTATATAAATTGTTTAATCAGGGCTCTTCAATAGGCTTATCTTTTCTGTTGCAAATACCGCAATTTTTGTATCCAAGCGCTTCGGCGTTGCGGACAGAAATTTTTCGTGGGTCATACATCTCGCAGCAGTCAGGTTTTCGATGTCTTCTTATTCCCCCGTCCGTGGGAACCCAGTTATAGTCATAACGGGAAGAGGGGGCCAATTTATCCAGTTCCTCCGGAAAGCAGCCCCAGATCAGCAGCGTCAAAGTGTCATCATCCAGCATTCCGGTTTGCGGCAAGTCGTATTCCTTTTGCAGCAGCAGGACGCCTTCCTTGGCACCTTCGTCAAATATGCTGACCTCCTGAGTTGCAGGACAATAATTCTGTTCGATCAGCAGACTGATGATTGAACTGACAATGGGCCCTTCATCGCCCAGCTGAATGAAGCAGATACATTCCTTTTCATCGCAGTCACATACAGGATAGGTTTCTCCCAATGCACATACGGGAAACAGCATGGAAAATATTAAAATTATCAATGCTAATACATAGGACTTGTTCATGAAAAATCTTCTTTCTAAAAAAAGTATAAAACATTCTTATTCCTGATATTTCCAGTATATCACAAGAAGAATAAGAATTCAATCATACAAAAGGAAAAGCACATCCTGTTTGGATGTGCGGGGAATTTATTGTTGCTTTGTTTTCATTGCGTCTGCGATAGTATAAAAGCATAATCATGATTTCTTCATGTGCTGGGTGCAGGGGTGATACCCCAGGCCTGGTTTCCTTACGCTGCGTTTTCTTCTTCACTGGTATCGGCGGATTGCTCCGTTTCCAGCATCCATTCGATGAAAACGCCGTAGCCGTGGGTGGGGTCGTCCACGAAGACGTGGGTAACGGCGCCCACGATGCGGCCGTTCTGGATGATGGGGCTGCCGGACATACCCTGCACGATGCCGCCGGTTTTTTCCAGCAGGTCCTGGTCCGTCACATGGAGCACCATGCTTTTCTGGCTGGGGGACAATTGGCGGTTCAATTGCACAATTTCGATATCATAGGCCCGGATGCCCATGCCGTCCACGGTGGACAGGATCTGGGCGGGGCCCACCTCCACGCTTTCCTGATAGCCCACCGGCAGGCCGCTGGGGTACAGGGGATTGGCAAAGGGCTTTTCCGCCTGGCCGAAGATGCCCAAGACGGTGTTGATGCGGATATCCCCCAGGGTGCGCTGGGAGCGCAGGAAGCTGCCCCTCAGTTCCCCCGGATTGCCCTTCTGGCCCCGCTTGACGCTGACGATATCCGCCTTCATCAGGGCGCCCATGCGCACGGAAAGCAGCTTGCCCGTATCGGCGTCCAGGATGGCGTGGCCCAGGGCGCCGTAGGTATTGTTGGCAGGGTCGAAAAAGGAAAGGGTGCCCACGCCGGCGGTGCTGTCCCGCACCCAGGCGCCGATGCGCCAAGCGCCGGTGGCCGGGTCGGCAAGGGGGGTGAGGGTGGTGCCCCTTGGCTGATTGTCCCGGCGGTAGGTGATCTTGAGGGGGGCGCCGCCGCTGTTTTCGATGAGGGAAATCAGCATTTCGCCGCTGTCCACCGTCTGGCCGTTCACGGTTTCAATCACATCTCCGGCTTTCAGGCCTGCCGCCTGGGCCGGGCTTTGCCTGTCCACATCCGAAACGCCCACCACCATCACGCCCTTCATGGCCAGGGCAATGCCAACGGCCTGGCCGCCGGGGATGAGGATGCGCTCTTCTTCCACGTTCACCTTCATCCGCCGGATAGGGAAGAGGCCAAACAGGTTCATGGTCACCTCCGCTTCCCCCAGGGCCAGCCCTTCCATGCGGCCCTCCGCCATGGACAGGGTTTCATCGGTGGAGGACAGGGCGTTCACCCCCGGGGGCAGGGCATAGCTTTGCCCCACGGTAAGGCGGAAGGTGCCGGGCAGGGCACGAATGGCCCGGGCGGTGGGCGAAAAAATCAGCCAGGCCGTTACGGCCAGGATGGTAAGGCCTGCAATTTTTCTTGGAAGGCCAATGCTCTTTTTCATGCTGTTTCCCCCTGCAATGATGTTCGTCCCTTTCAATATGCGGCGGGGGCGGCGCTTCTATACTGGAAAAGCATAATGAAAATGGAAGGGGTTGAAAAACAATGGAAAATGCAGTAAAATAAACAGGATGAGGTGATGAAAGAATGAAATGTTCCAGCTGCGGTGCACAATTGCAGGAAGGCGCAAGCTTTTGCAGCTATTGCGGCACCGGTGTGGATGAGGGAACTGCCCGGGGGGAAAACACTTCCGTGCAGCACATCCATGTGCACAATCATTATTATGAACAGCAGCCGGAAGATGCCCGGGTGGTGGAAACGGTATATGTGCGTGAGGAAGCGCGCAGCCCCAAAAGCCGGGTGATTCTGCTGGTGCTGTATTTTGTACTGGGCTATGTGGGCGCTCACAAGTTTTATTCCGGGCGCATTGGCATGGGCGTTTTGTATGCCGTGACCGGGGGCATCTTTGGCATCGGGCTGTTTGTTGATTTCTTTTCCATTTTGTTTGGCACGCCCCGGGACAGCCGGGGCCTGCCCATCCGCTGGTGAAATAATCGTATCGGGCTTTCCTGTGGTGAAACAGGGAAGCCTTTTTACAAAAGAGGAGGAAAGAATATGCGCAGGGGTATTGCGTTTTTGCTGGCGCTGATGATACTGACGGCAGCACTGCCGGCCATGGCGGAGGAATGGGACGTGTTTGTCCGGGAGAAGTTTGCCGCCAGGAAAGTGGTGGGCGGCGCGGTGGTGATTGCCCTGGACGGCCAGGTGGTGTACAGTAAGGGCTTTGGGTACAAGGACGCACGGCAGTCCCAGCCGGCTACTTCGGATACCTGCTTTCGGGTGGCGTCGGTGACGAAATTGGTCAGCGCCATCGGGCTTTTGCAGCTGATGGAGCAAAAAGGGCTGGGGCTGGATACCAAAGTATCGGATATTGTGGGCTTCCGGGTGGAAAACCCGTCCTTTCCGGAAACGTCGGTGACGGTGCGCCAGGTGCTCAGCCACACCACCAGCATCCCTTCCACCAATTATTATTTCCCCAGCTGGGACACCATGGGGGTGGGCACACCTTATTTTTCTGAGGACTATGCGCCGGGGGAAAAGTATGTGTATTCCAACCTCAACGGCGGGCTGATCGGCGCCATGATCGAAGCCCTCAGCGGCCAGAGCGTGAATAGCTATATGCAGGAAAACGTGTTTGCGCCCCTGGGCGTCAATGCGGCCTATCAGGCGGCGCTTTTGCCCGATACCGGGGATATTGCCGACCGGCTGAACAAGGACGGCACATTGCACCAGACGGCAGGCTATGCCCTGCGCAGCATTGAAAATTATGACGATACCTGCAACCCCCGCCAGCACACGAACATCACCGTGGGTTCCCTCTACATCAGCGTGAACGGGCTGATCCGCATCATTTCCATGCTGGAGGGCGGCGGGGAAGTGGACGGTGTGCGTATCCTTTCGGAAGACATGGTGAATACCATGATGCTGGACCAGGATACCATCCCCGGCACTTCCGTCCATTGCAAGGGCCGCTACGGCCTGTGCCTGGACAGGGTGAAGAATATGCCCGGCGGCACCTGGTACGGCCATCAGGGGCGGCTGAACGGTCTTTCCGCCAATATCTATTTCCAGCCGGATACCGGCCTGAGCATTGCCGTGATCGCCAACGGCTACACCGCCTACACCATTGACGAAGTGGTGTCCATTGCCCGGGTGTTCATGGAAAAAGGTCAGGAATTTGTACCAGCAGAATAAGAAGGAGCCATGATGCAACTGATCAAGCTGACCGGGCGGGTGTACTACCTGCCCGATAACCAGGAAACGGACCAGCCCAACCTCTACTACATCCATGGCCGGGATTTTTCCGTGGCCATTGATGCCGGGCAATCCATGCGCCATGTGGAGGAATTTTACCGGGCCATAAAAACGGCGGGCCTTCCCTTGCCCCGCTATACCCTGATTACCCACTGGCACTGGGATCACACCTTCGGCCTGCCCTACATTCAGGGGGAAAGCATTGCAAGCGCCCTGACAAGGCAGCAGCTGAAGCGTGTGCAGCACTGGGCCTGGACGGAAGAGGCCATGCTGGAAAGGGAAAAGACAGGGGAGGATATTCCTTTTTGCAATGCGCATATCCGCAAGGAATACCCGGATCTGAACGGGATTACCGTAGCCCTTCCCCGCAGGGGAATTGAAACGCCCATGACGCTGGACATGGGCGATGGGCACCTGCACTTGTATCCCATGGATTCGCCCCATTCCCGGGATGCACTGCTTATCTGGTTCCCGGCGGAAAAGGTGCTGTTTGTGGGGGATGCGGATTGCGGGGATTATTACGAAAACCAGGGCCTGGCGGCCCCGGACCGGCTGGAAAACTACCTGAATTTCATCCGCAGCCTGGATTTTGAACTGTGCTGCATCGGCCATGATGCGCCGGAGAGCAGGGAGAATATCCTGCAATACATGGCGGAATTGAAGCAAAGCGCCCGCGATTGAGTGTGCGGATAGAGCCAATGAGGATTAGGGAACAATGGAGGGCCTTCGCAGCCTGACCGGAGCAGGGGGTTCCTCGCCCCCTGTACTCCTGCGGCAGGGACATTGTCCCTGCACCCATCCTGCGATACACAAGCTAACAAAACAAACTTGTTTTCGCATGAAGCTTGGGGAACGAAAAGAAATGTGCCCACGGGCGCAATGAAAACGATAAAAAAGGCGGATGGGAAAATGAATTTTCCCTCCGCTTTTTTCGTTTTCCCCGGATGCTTTCAGCATCAGGCCGGCGGCGTTTACGCCGCCCAGCCCGTGGGTGCGGCGGTGCCGCAGCCAACTCGCAATATTACAATCGTCGTTTCCAGACCGGCATCTGCGTGCCGCTGGTATTTCCCAAGTTTCAGCGGGAAATTGCCCGTTGAACCAGCCAATCACTTCCGCAGAAAGGGTCCAGGGGCAATGCACCTGGTGGGGTGCAGGGGCGAAACCCCGCAGGGTCTCTTTCTGCCGGACGGAACAGGATTGGAGGGGGAAGAAGGGTGATTGTCGTTCCGGGCGGGCCGGGAGAGGGAACGGAGAAGCCTTTCTTCCTCCCGCTTTTTCTTTTGCTCGGCCAGGCGGCGCTGCCGGTCCACCCGGGCGATGGCGGTGTTGGCGGTGGGATCGGCGTAAGTGTTTCGCATGGTGCTTTCCTCCTTGTGGAAATGGGCCTTTGGAATTTTTCTTTGTCCCATCCATTCGAAGGAACAAAAGAAAGAAGCCCATTCTGACGGCTGTTTTCTGAACAAAAATGTGTACAGGAAACAAGCCTGGTCAAAGAACGGTTCTTTCTTTTGATGCCGGAGGCCGGACTCGAACCCGGTCTCGCTGCGCTCGGTCAGGTTCGCAATAGTCGCCTGCTTTCGCTGCCGCTCGGCATGCTCCTTTGCTCACCACGCTTCCGCCTCGCTGCATCCCGCACTGCGGGCGCTCGGCTCCGCGCCCCATCGATGTTACACATCGCTGGGACACGGGTGCGTTTCCCGGGGCAGAAGGCCAAAAAAGAAGAACCGCCTTCAGCAGACGGTTCTTCTTTATTTGGTGGTCGCAACAGGACTCGAACCTGTGACCCCATCGATGTGAACGATGTGCTCTACCAACTGAGCCATGCGACCATGCGCTTTGCGCAAGAATGATATTAGCACAGCTGAAACCAAATGTCAAGCACAAAAACAGAAAAATTTTCACTTTTTTCCCGCACTTTTCCATTTGACAAACGTTTGTTCGTATTGTATCATATGTATGCAAACATATGTTCTTATAAATGGAGGCGAGGGAAAAATGAGCCGGGTGATATTGCATGTGGACGCCAATTGCTTTTACGCGTCGGTGGCCTGCCTGTACCAGCCGGAATTGAAGGGCAAGCCTGTGGCGGTGTGCGGGGATCCTGCGGCCCGGCACGGCATTGTGCTGACGGCCAATTATCCCGCCAAGAAATGCGGCGTGCACGTGGGCCAGGCGGTGTGGCAGGCGCTGCAGTGCTGTCCGGGCCTGATGACGGTGGCGCCGGATTACGGCCTGTACACCCATTTTTCCCAGATGATGCGGAAAATCTGGCTGGAATATTCGGACAGGGTGGAGGGCTTTGGGCTGGACGAAAGCTGGATTGACGTATCCCACCCGGATATGACGCTGGAAAAGGGGGTAAAGCTGGCGGATGAGCTGCGGGAAAGGGTCAGGCGGGAGCTGGGCATTACGGTGTCCGTCGGCGTGGCGGAAAACAAGGTGTTTGCAAAGCTGGGCAGCGACCTGAAAAAGCCCGACGGCACCACCGGCATTTTTCCCGATACCTTCAAGGAAAAAATATGGCCCCTGCCTGCCAATCAGCTTTTGTATGTGGGCCGCTCCACCACCCACAGCCTGCGCAAACTGGGCATCCTTACCATTGGCGACCTGGCCCGGGCGGACAGCCAGGTGCTGAAGCGGTCGCTGGGGAAGAACGGGCTGATGCTGCAGGCCTTTGCCCTGGGGCTGGATGCATCCCCCGTGATGCCGGCGGATATGGACGCGGCGGTGAAATCCGTGGGCAACAGCACCACCACCTGCCGGGATATTGCAACGGTGCAGGACGCCCGGTGCGTGTTTTCCCTGCTGGCGGAAAGCGTGGCCGCCCGTATGCGGGAGCAGGGGCTGAAGGGCCGGTGCCTGAGCATTTATATAAGGGAAACCAATCTTGCCCGGGCCTCCTGCCAGACGATGCTCCGCCGGCCCACGTACCTGACCGATGATCTGATCCGGGGGGCGTGCACGCTGTTTGAAGAGAATTTCAAAAACCGGCTTCCTCTGCGTTCCGCGGGGCTTTCCTGCTCTCAGCTCACCCCGGCCACGGCCCCCTGCCAGCTTTCCTTCTGCGGGGAGGAACGGGAAGCAGAGCGGCGGGAAAAGCTGGATGCGGCGGTGGATGATTTAAGGCGGCGGTATGGGCACAATATCATCCAGCGGGGCAATGTGGTGCTGGATAAAGACTTTTCCCTCCTCAGCCCCAAGGAGGAAAACACCATCCATCCCGTGCCGTTTTTTGCGGGCTGAAGCAGGGAGGCGAAGGGTAAATGGCGAAAGAGTATGTGAAAGTGCGGGCGGATTTTTTGCCCGACGGCGGCATCCGGCCCCTGATGTTCCGCAAAGAGGATGGGCAGAAGGTGATCATTGACCGGGTGCTGGACGTGCGCCCGGCCCCCGCCCTGAAGGCCGGCGGCCAGGGGATCCGGTATGTGTGCCGGGCGGAGGAAAAGGTGTTTTACCTGTTTCTGGACAGGGAACGCTGGTTTTTGGAGGAATGAACCCATGTGCGGGCGTTTTTACATTGCCGATGAGGATGAAACCGGCGAAATTCAGCGGATGATTGACGAGGCGGCCCGGAAGCAGCAGCGCATCATTGGCGAGAGCACCATCCATGCAGGGGAGATAAGCCCCGGCATGGCGGCTCCGGCCCTGGCCCTTGGCAAAAGCGGCGGGGCAGGGGTATTTCCCATGCAGTGGGGGTTTGGGCTTTCCGGGAAAACCATCATCAATACCCGGCTGGAAACAGCGGCGGATAAACCTCTGTTCCGGGAGGCTTTTTTGCACCGGCGCTGCCTGTTGCCCCTGTCCCATTATTACGAATGGGAGCTGCGGGAAGAAGCAATCCCCTCCTTGCTTGGGGACGATGCTCTGGCCCCCAAATGCAAAAAGCGCATCCGCTATGCCATCCGGCCGGAAGGGGAGGGGCAGATGTATCTGGCGGGCATATACCGCCATGAAGGGGAGGGAAAGCTGCCCTCCTTTTCGGTGCTTACCTGCCGGCCCCATGACAGCATTTCCTGGCTGCATGACCGCATGCCGGTGATATTGCCGGAGGGGGCAGCCCTGGCCTTTTTGCGGGATGCTTCTGTGGCGGCGCAGCGGATGGGAAAAATGCAATGGCGGATGGATGAAAAAAAGGCAATTTTGTGAACTTATGCCCCTTCGGCTTGACATTCTTCTGAAGATGTGCCAAAATGACAAAAGCGAATTTCAATAAAATTATACGGAGGAATGAAAGCAATGAGCAAGAAGCAGAGCAAGCAAAAAAAGTGGGAATACATTTTTATCGGCCTGGTGGCAGTCCTGGTGATCCTGTTGATCGTATCCGCCGTGCTGCCCAAGAACACTGCCACTGACGGCACCCTGACCATCACCGAAGACGGCCATGTGCACACTGCCGACGGCACCCACCTGGGCACCTATGAAGAAATCTTTGGCACTGCCCTGGAAGACGGCGTAACCGATGGCACCGAAGAAGCGGCTGCTGACGAAGGCGAAACCGAAGAAGCGGCCGATGAAGAAGCCGTGACCGAAGAAACCGTCACCGAAGACGCCGCTGCGGAAGAACCCGCTGCCTGACCGAAAGGATAAGGCCCTATTCTTATACAGTTTCGGAGGCAATGATCGGATGAAAAAGCTGCTGGCCATGGCGCTGCTTTTGTGCCTGCTGGGCACGGGCGCGCTTGCGGAAACGACAGAAGTGATCCTCACCTGCACCGGCGATTTTATGCCCGGCAGCAATGACCGGGTGAAAAATGAGGAATATGCCTTCCAGCGCTATATTGAACAATATGGCTATGGCTATCCCTTTGAAAAGCTGCAGGGCTTGTTTGCCAATGACGATATTACCCTGGTGAACCTGGAATGCATGCTGAACGATTCTGCGCCGGACAGCACCAGCCGCCTGCGCTTCCGCGGGCCGGAGGAATATGCCCAAATTTTCCCGGCAAGCAGCATTGAAGTGGCAAACCTTGCCAACAACCATGCGGCGGACTTCGGTAAGGAAGCCTATGATACCACAACCGCCGCCCTGGATGGGGTGGGCGCGAAGTACTGCGGCTCCACGGAGTATGGCAATTTCGCCTGCTACATGGATGTGAAGGGCGTGCGCATTGGCTTTGTGGGGGTGTATCCGCTGTACTACAAGGATCATCCCGAAAAGCTGGAGGAATGCTTTCATAAGCTGAAGGACGCCGGGTGCCAGGTGATCGTGGCTTCTCTCCATTGCGGTGCGGAATACAACGCCACCCACGGCAATATTCATGACCGCTACGGCAAAATTCTGCGCAATCTGGGGGCCCACATCATCGTGGGCAATCATCCCCATGTGCCCCAGGGCATCAATGTGTTCGACGGCATCACCCAGATCTACAGCCTGGGCAATGCGTCCTTCGGGGGCAATACCGGCGTGGATGAAGAACTCCATGAGATCCGCGCCAATGTGGCCCAGTTCCGCCTGGTGTTTGAAGACGGAAAATACGTAGGCCATCAGTTGACCCTCTGGCCCATCCACATCAGCGGTACCAGCCCCGAAAATAATTACCAGCCCGTGCTGGTGGACGGGGATGCGGCCAGAAAAGTGATGGCCCGGGTGAAGAAGGATTCCGAACACGTCCGGGTGAAGGACTATGTGGACGGCCAGGGCGCCGTGCAGGATTTTGTACCCTGGGAAAAATAAATCATTTTGCCCCTTCCGGGGCATACTGTTCCCAAACAAACAGGGAGGGAACAGTGATGGTGGAACAAGATACGGTGAAATTGCTGCGGGAATGTGACGCCGGGGTGAAGATGGGCATCCAATCCATTGAAGATGTGATGGACCAGGTGGAAAATGAGGATTTTCACCAGCGGCTGCGCCATTGCAAGCTGGAGCACGATCAGCTGCATGACGAAATTCAAAAGCGCCTGTCCCATTGCGGCGACGAGGGCAAGGACCCGCCTGCCATGGCCAGCGCCATGAGCCGCCTGAAAACGGACATGAAGCTGTCCATGCACCCGGACGACCATACCATTGCGGATCTGATGACCGACGGCTGCAATATGGGCGTGAAATCCCTGAACCGCTACCTGAACCAGTACGAAGCGGCGGAGGAATATTCCAAGGATATCGCCAAACGGCTTATCCATCTGGAAAGCCAGCTGGCAGTGGATATCCGGCCGTACCTGTGATGGTACACGGATAAAAGCAAGCCATGTTTCGGCATGAGGGTTGAGGAACGAAAGGGGCCTCCGCGGCCCCTTTACCCCGCGGCAGGGTCATTGACCCTGCACCCAATCTGCGATTGTGTTGTGTGGGTAAAGCAAACTTATTTTCGCACGAGGGGCAGGGTACACAAAAAGCATACCCACGGGCGATATGAAAATACGGTAAAAGGCCGGGCGAGAAAGCAAGCTTTCTCCTCCGGCCTTTTTTCATATTTTCCCCGGATGCCTTTGGCATCCGGCCAACCACTTCCGCAATTGGGTCCAGGGTACGGCCCTGGGGTTAGCCCAGGTCCACGATAATGGGCAGGATCATGGGGTTGCGCTTGATTTTTTCGTAGATGAAGCGGTGCAGCTCATCCTTGATGCGGTTTTTGATGCTGGGCCAGTCGCTGCCTTCAATGCGGTCATAGCTGGCGATGATGGCGCGCACCACTTCTCTTGTGGATTCGATAATATCTTCATTTTCCCGGACGTACACAAAGCCGCGGCTGATCACGTCGGGGCCGGAGACCAGGATGCCGTTGGTGCGGTCGAACGCCATGGCCACGATGATAAGGCCGTCCTGGGAAAGGTGCTTACGATCCCGCAGCACAATGTTGGATACATCGCCGATGCCAAGGCCGTCCACCAGCACTTCGCCAACCGGCACCGTGCCAGCGATGGACAGGGAATCATCGCCCATTTCAATCACCTGGCCGGCGGCAGGGAGCACAATGTTCTGCCGCTCCATGCCCAGGGTTTCGGCCAGCTCGGCATGCTGCCAGAGCATGCGGTATTCACCGTGGATGGGGATAAAATACTTGGGGCGCACCAGGGTGTGCATCAGCTTGATTTCTTCCTGGCAGGCGTGGCCGGAAACGTGCACTTCCGCCATGGATTCGTAAATCACTTCAGCGCCGCAGCGGTACAATTGGTTGATCACCCGGGAGACGAATTTTTCGTTGCCGGGGATGGGGGTGGCAGAGATGATTACCTTGTCGCTGGGCTTGATCTGCAATTTCCGGTGTTCGGAGAAGGCCATGCGGGTAAGGCCGGACATGGGTTCGCCCTGACTGCCGGTGGTGAGGATCAGAAGCTCGTCATCGGGGTAGCTGTCCAGATCGTCCAGCTCCACGGTGTAGCCGGCGGGGATCACCAATTCCCCCAGCTGCATGGCTACCCGGCTGACGCTCACCATGCTGCGGCCCACAAAGCACACCTTGCGGCCAAAGCGGATGGCACTGTCGATCACCTGCTGCAGACGGTTGATATTACTGGAGAACATGGCCACGATCACCCGGCCCCGGGCGTTGCGGAACTGGCTGACGAAGGTTTCGCCAATCTTGCGTTCGCTCATGGTGTAGCCGGGGCGTTCGATATTGGTGCTTTCGCACATCAGGCACAATACACCCTTGTCGCCCACAGCGGCCAGGGTGGACAGGTCAGTCACTTCGCCGTCCACGGGGGTATAGTCAATCTTAAAGTCGCCGGAGTGTACCACAGTGCCGGCGGGGCAGGAAATGGCCAGGGCGCAGGCGCCGGAAATGGAGTGGTTCACTTTAATGAACTTCACCGTAAACTGGCCGATTTTCACTTCATCCCGGGGCTGCACGGCGTGATAGGGGATGCCGTTGACACGATGCTCCCGCAGCTTCAGGTCGATCAGGGCCAGGGTGAGCTTGGTGCCGTAAATGGGGGCGGGCACCTGGGAAAGCACATAGGGCGTGGCGCCGATATGGTCTTCATGGCCGTGGGTAAACACATAGCCCCGCACCCGGTGCCGGTTGGAAACAAGATAGGTGGTATCGGGGATGACCAGGTCAATGCCCAGCATATCCTCTTTGGGGAAGATGGAACCGCAGTCTACGATCAGGATGTCGTCTTCGTATTCAAAGGCCGTCATGTTCTTGCCGATCTCGTCTACGCCGCCCAGTGGGATGATCCGCAATTTGGGTGTATTTGCCATCTGAATCTCCTTTCAATATATCACAAAAAAACATAGCATGCTCGATCGTATTGATTTATATGTTCATCCTTCAGCCGTTGTTATCCAGCCGTCTGAAACAATATTCAACCAATCTTAACTTATTATAGCACATATTCCATAAAAATACTACCCTCTGACACAAGGAAATTTATGAAGATTTGAAGACAAATGAAAGGGCGCAGGAGCAATTGTAAATTTATACCTTTCCGGCAGGAAGAAGCAAAGAAAGATGGAATAATACCAATAAATGCCGGAAGAAGGGTGGACATACAATGAAAAAGGTATTCTGCATTTTTCTTTGCCTGATGATGATTTTTTGCAGCGGAGCCGTGGCGGAAGAAAGCTATGCCCCGGACGAGTTTTTCCGTTCCTGTTACGGGCGGGTGTCCTTTGTGCTGCCGGGGTATCCCGAAGTATTCCGGGAAGCGGATTACATCGAAGAAAATGGGTACCTGGGCTGGCGAAACAAAGTACAGCTGACCGGCTACGGCCCCCGGGACGGGGAATTTCAGGTGCATCTGGCGGATGTGACGCCGGCCATTGAAGCCATGCAGCAGCTGCGGCCCGGGGAAGAAATGGCCCAGTACCAGTTGAACGCAATGATGAACCTGGTCATTTTTTATCTGGGTATTCATGACGGCAGCATTGTGGGCGAGCCGGAACTGATGGCCGATGTGATTGACGGCAGGGATGTGGTAAGCGCATCATTTGCCTATGCCTATCCTGATGCGGAAGGGGTGGAATACCGGGGCAAGGGGTATGTGGACGGCGAACTGATGGCGGTGATGCTGGTGCAGGCGGATGAAAGCAATCTGCAGGCCCTGGAGGACATGCACTACATGATGCCCTGGGAAGAAATGCCGCCCCGGCAGCCGGAAACAGTCACAGTGGGCAGGGTGCAGTTTACCTTCCCCGAAGCGCCCCTGAAAACCGAAGACGAAGGGTACTGGCTGTACGAGGCTTTTTCCGACGACTTTGGCTACATGAGCGTGGAGCACATGGAGGCGGATTTTTCCTTCATGCTGGAGAGGGATATGACCATGGATGACCTGCTGCCTGTGCTGGCGGAAACGACAGCCCGCCGGTATCAGCAGGAGGGCGGCATTGCCGAATATAAAGTGGAAAAGCTGGCGGACGGTATGTATGCCTTTGAATGTGTGGAAGAAAACAGCCTATACCCTGCAGGTCACGGGCCGCTGGGAGCCCGGGTGCTGGCTGTTTACAGCGAGGAGGGCGTGTATACCATCCGGGCGGTGGAAACCCAGATGGGGGCAGACGCCTATGCATCCCTGATGATTGCGGATGCAGCGGAGAAAAGTGAATGAAGGCGATGTACTTCCCCTGTCTGCGCATTGTAGACAGGGGATTTTTGTGCTATAATGAAGCGTATGCCTGAAAGGAGGCTTTTTGATGCTGCTTTTTGATACCCATGCCGATACCCTGTTCCGCCTGTGCTTTCCCTATGGGGAGGGGGAGGAAATGGATGTGACCAAGGAAAAGCTGCTTCAGGGCGGCGTAACCGTGCAGACAATGGCCATGTTCGTGGGCAGGAGCGATCTGAAATCCATCCGCATTGCCTTTGACCGGATGCTGCAGAAGAAGGAAGAATTGAAAGCTGCCGGCTTCCGTCAGGTGGATGAACTGAGGGAAGCAAAGGAAGGGGATACTGCCTTCATGCTGTCCGTGGAAGGGTGCGACCTGCTGGACGGCCATGGGGAAATGCTCTATGACTGGCGAAAGCAAGGCGTGCGCATGGCGGCCCTCACCTGGAACTATGAAAACTGCGTAGCCACCCCGGCCTGCAAGGACGCATCCTCCGGCCTGAAGCCCTTTGGCCGGGAAGCGGTGCGGGAAATGCAGCGGCTGAAAATGGCGGTGGATGTATCCCACCTGAATGAGGGCGGCTTTTATGAATTGCTGGAAATGGGCGTTGTGCCCCTGGCCAGCCATTCCTGCTGCCGCAAGCTGTGCGACCATACCCGGAACCTGACCGACGACCAGCTGAGGGCCCTTTTTTCCGCCGGCGGGTATGTGGGGGTGAATTTTTACCCCGCTTTCCTGCGCCGGGATGAAAAGGCGGATATCCGGGACGTGTGCGATCATGTGATTCACATGCTGGAGATGGGCGGCGAAGGCAAGATTGGCTTTGGCAGCGATTTTGACGGCATCGAAATGAAGCCGGCGGGGCTTTCAGGCCCCCAGGATTTCCCGGCTCTTCTGAATGCCCTTCGCAGGCGGGGCCTGGATGAAAAAACAATCACGGGCATTGCCGGGGAAAACCTTTTGCATTATTACGACAGAATTTGACGGGAGCGAGAAATATGATCGGCATTATTGGCGCCATGGATGCGGAAGTGCAGCTTCTGACAGAGCAGATGCAGGACGTAAAGGAAGAAAAGATCGGCTTTGCCCGTTTTTATACCGGCAGGCTGTTTGGCAAGGAATGTGCGGTGGGCCGGTGCGGCGTGGGCAAGGTGCATGCCGCCATGTGCGCCCAGAGCATGATTTTGAAATATGAGCCGGAAGTGATTGTGAATATCGGCGTGGCAGGCGCCCTGCGGGATGAACTGAAAATCGGCGATATCGTGGTGGCCAATGCCGCCGTGCAGCACGATATGGACACCACCCCGGTGGGGGACCCTATGGGCCTTATTTCCGGCATCAATATGGTGTATATCCCCACGGATGAAAGCGTAACGGAAAAACTGATCTGGGCGGCGGAAAAGCTGGGCTATGCCCCCCTGCGGGCCAATGCCGCAACCGGCGATCAGTTTGTGGCTTCCCTGGAAAAGAAATATGCTCTGGCGGAGCAGTTTGGCGCAGCCTGCTGCGATATGGAGGGCGGCGCCATTGCCCAGGCCTGCTATGAAATGCAGGTGCCCTTCGGCGAATACCGGGGCATTTCCGACGAAACCCATGATACCGGACGGGAATACCTTTTGAACATGCAGGAAGCGGCCCGCAATTCTGCCCGGCTGATCTGCGAATTTGTGAAAGATTGGGAGATGTGAACAAATGAACAAGTGGGATAAGCGTTTTATGGAAATGGCGCGGCTGGTGGCTACCTGGACCAGCTGCTACACCCCCGGCCGGGCCATCGGCGCTGTGATTGTGAAGGATAAGCGGGTGATGACCACCGGCTACAACGGCGCTCCCGCCGGCATGAAAACCTGCCGTGAAAAGGGCGAATGCCTGCGCCGGAAGCTGGGCATTGAAAGCGGCACCCGGCACGAAGTGTGCTATGCCGCCCATGCGGAGGAGAATGCCATTCTGCAGGCGGCCAAGCTGGGCATCAGCATTGACGGTGCCACGCTGTACTGCACCCATCAGCCCTGCTCCGTCTGCGCCAAGATGATCGTCAATACCGGCATCCGGCGGGTGGTATACGAACAGGGTTACCCGGACGCGTTCTCCCTGGAGATTTTTGCAGAAACCGGCGTGGTGCTGGAAAAGTATGTGGAGGAAGAAGCATGAAGCGTTTCCTTGCGTTGATGATGGCGGCGGTGTGCCTGTTTGGCGCATTGCCTCAGGCTATGGCAGAAGAACCCAACCCCATTCCGGTGCTGAGCCCGGAAGAAATTACCCCCACCCCCAAGGGCATCCATCACTATATGCTCATCTGTATCGATTCCTGGGCGGCGGATTTGAAAAAGAGCGGCAACCACACAGACGGCATGATCCTGGTGACGGTGGATGAATATGCCGGCCGGGTGATGCTCACCAGCTTCATCCGGGATATGCTCATCCAGCGCCCGGACGGGGACTTTGGCCGCCTCAATAACATCCTGGATTACTTCGGCCGGGATAAGGGCGGCATTGAAGCCCTGATCACCACCCTCAACACCCATTTTGACCTGGAAATCGAAAAGTACATCGTGGTGGATTTCCGCCAGGTGGAAAATATTATCGATGCCATTGGCGGCGTGGATATTGAGGTGACGGCCCGGGAGGCCAATTACCTGCGCAATTATCCCCTTTCCGCTTCCTCCACCACGCCCGCCCTTTCCGGGGCAGGCACATACCATTTCACCGGCCATGCTGCGGTGATCTATATGCGGATACGGAAGGTGGCCAATATTGACGGGGAGACCCAGGACGTGGGCCGCACCCGCCGTGCCCGCACCGTGCTTACCACCATTGCCGACAGCCTGAAGGATATCACCTATGACGAGGCGGTGGCGCTGCTGGATGTGGTGCTGGAAAACACGGTGCTGACCAATATGTCCGCTGCGGATATTGCCGACGCCCTGAACCTGGCCCTTGAAATGAAGGGTACAAAAATCGAATCCATCCGTATGCCCATTGACGGTACTTTTGAGCCCATGCCTGTTTCCGGCATGGCCACCCAGCAGATTGACTATATCAAAAACCGGGAAGCCCTGCACGAATTCCTGATTGACCCCTTTGTGGTGGTGGAAGATGAATAACATCCATGCTGTGATTTTTGATATGGACGGCCTTCTGATGGACAGCGAAGGGCTGGGCGTTGAGGGCATCCGGGAAAGTGCCAGGCTGCAGGGGGTGGAGATCCCGGCGGAGATTGTGCGCCGGTGCATTGGCATTACAGCCAAGGCTTCCAGTGACCTGTACCACACCTTCTGGCCCCATCTGGATACGGACAGGTTGTTTCGGGATTTCCTTTCCATCATGCATGAAAAGGCGCTGAGGGGGGAAATTCCCCTGAAAAAAGGCGCGATGCCGCTTCTGCAATACCTGCAGGCAGCGGGTATTCCCGCCGCCGTGGCCTCTTCCAGCCGCATGGAAACTATCCGCACGTACCTGGACAGTGTGCAGGTGACCGGCTTTTTCCGGGAGTTGATCTCCGCAAGCGGCATACCCTCCAAGCCTGCGCCGGACGTGTTTTTGCTGGCGGCGGAAAGGCTAGGGGTGAAACCGGCGGAATGTTTGGTGCTGGAGGACAGCTATAACGGCGTGAAGGCGGGACGGGCGGCAGGCATGCAGGTGTGCATGGTGCCGGACCAGTTGCCTTACACGGAAGAACTTTCCCCCTTTGTGGATCATGTGCTGCCGGATTTGAATGCGGTGATGGAGCTGATGAAGAAATGAACGCCGCCATTGTGTGCGTGGGAAAGCTGAGAGAAAAATTTTACGCCGGGGCGGCGGAGGAATACCTCAAGCGCCTGTCCCGGTACGGAAAAATGGAAGTGGTGGAGCTGCCGGATCTGCCGGAGCCCCAGAACGCATCCGATGCCGACCGGCAGAAGATTATGGACAAAGAAGGGGAGAGCATCCTGCGTTCCCTGCGTTCGGGAGATCATGTGACCGCCATGTGCATCAACGCCCCCCAGTTTACCAGCGAGCAGTTTGCCGAAAAGCTGCGCCGGGGGGATATGCGGGGCGGCCGGCAGGTGTTTGTCATCGGCGGTTCCCTGGGGCTGTCCGGGGCGGTTTTACAGCGGGCGGATGATACCCTGTCCCTGTCCAAAATGACGTTCCCGCACCAGTTGGCCCGGGTGCTGCTGCTGGAGCAGATTTACCGGGGCTGCAAGATCAACGCCGGGGAAAAATATCATAAGTAAAAAAAGGCTGCGATAAAGCAGCTCTTTTTCTGTTCAGCCGTTGCCTTCGCCGGGCAGCATACCGAAGGTTTCCAGAATTTTGCCGGTGTAGGCGTGCACGGCGCAGCTGTAAAATTCACTGGGGGTTACAAAGAAGGTGATGTAGTAATAGGGCAGCTCCAGGTGGCCTTGGTCGGTGTGGAGGGTGCAGTCGGTGCGGGTGATGGCGCCGGCGTCAAAATCCGGATATTTACCGGCAAGGGCCGCTTTGGCCAGGCTGAGGGCTTTTTCTTTTCCGATATCCACGGTGGATTCATACACCGGGGCAGGGGTGGGGGTGGACCAGTCCAGTTCGGTATTGGCGCTGTCCCACATATCGGTGTGGTAGAGCACGGTGCCCTTCCTGGCGCTGACCACACAGGTGTAGGCAAATTCTTCCCCGGCCCAGTAATTGATGCGGAAAACCGGTTCGCTATAGCCCTTCATATTCTCAAACCGCTCGTTCACCACTTTATAGCTGTGATTATCAAAACCGCCGTAGGTACTGAGCAGCTTCTGGTCGGCCAGGCTGCGGGCTTTGGCGGCCGAGATTTCTCCGTCAACTGCGGTGCTTTTTTTCGGCTTTTCTGTGGCATAGGACAGGGTCTGGCCAAAGCCGGTGTAATCGGCAGTGAATTCCGTTTTGCCGCTAACGGCATTGATGAGCACATTGTACATATATTTGCCGTTCTGGAAATAGGCAAATTCGTACACGGGGTCGGTGCTGCCCCGCTTGGACAGGACTTTGTCGCTGTTTACTTGCATTTTGTCCGTGTTTTTCGCCTGGTAGGCTTTTTTCAGCGCCGCATCGGCCAGAGAGCGGGCTTCGGCCGCGGAAATATGGTTGCTCTCATCCGGAAGCGGCGTGGGCACAGGAGCAGGCGTGGGGGCCGGGGCATCCATGTGCTCCCAGAAACACCAGTTGTCTTCCGATGCCACGTACTGAGCCAGGCCGCAAATCACTTCATCATAAAATACATAGCCATGCTGGCCCTTATAGTTAACGGAAATGCAGCTGTCCCGCAGGTCGCCGTCCAGTTCGGTGCCGGCGGGAATGGTGGCCAGCACTTTGGAGAAACGGCTGCCGGCGGCGTAAAGCCTGGTGCCGTTTTCGCCGGCATACACCGTGCCCCGGGTGAAGCGGGGCACAGCGCGCTCGTAATACATGGTATCGGTTTCGTCGGAAACGGAAATGGAGGAAGTGGGCGTCCAGTGCACCTCCCCGTTGCAGATCACCTGGGCCCAGGCGGCACCATGGCTTTGATAGGCGTGCTGCACAACGGGCAGCTTTTCATCAGGATCTACAGGAATGGTCATTCTCAGGTCAGCGTCCAGCTTGCCGGTAGGCTCGGCATAAACAGGCAGGCTGCCGGATGGCACCGTGCACAGGTAATAGGTGGCAGTATAGGAAAGCAGGTGGTTTTCTGTTTCCCAATCGTCTTCGCCGGTCAGTGTCACGGCGGAGGTGGGCAGATAGCCGCTTGTGATGAAATCCACTTCCACCTGGCACCAGTCGCCGTCAATGTACCACACCTGAACGGGCTGGCCCTTGGGAAGGGTGGCCACGGTTTGGGAGGATTTGCTGGGGTGTTCATACAGCGTTTGTTTGCTGCGGGTGATGCCCATCTCTTTCAGGAAGAGAACCTGTGTCTGGGGCGTGGTGTATTGCTCGTCAATGCGGTCGGTAAGGATATAGCCGGTGATTTTCTTGCCCTCTGTATCGGTACAGGAAACCTGCGTCCATTCATCATCCACCTTCAGGATGGTCAGGGGCTGACGGAGGGGAAGGGCGGCGATGATTTCACCGTTACCGGAAGCGGTTTTGCGCACATATACCGTGCCATTGCCGTCAGGGTATATCTCCTTGCCTTCGGCGGTTTTGGTCAAATTCAGAAAGGCGGTTTGCACATAGCCGTCCACGCCCTGATAAGATATATGGCTCCAGGTATCGTCTGTTTGTTCCAGGAAGGTGACAACGGCGTGGTTGGGTACTCTTTTCAGCGGTGCCGCCTTGGTATCGGGCTTGGCCCGCATATTCAGCCAGCCCCCTGGGGTTTGCACCTGGGCACGTTCCGCCAGGGCACAGGATGATGTGAACACAAGCGCCACAGCCAGCGCTGCACAAAGCCATCGTTTCATCAGAGCACCTCCTGTATTTTTCACTACTGTCATTATATTACAAAAGTGTTAAGAACACAAGGCTGCAGGCCGTTTACAAGCGTAACAATTCAGACAATAAAAAAATCCCCCGGCGAGAGCCGGAGGATGGTGAATGCGGGATCAGCCTTTCACGCCGCCCAGCACCATGCCGGTTACGAAGTAGCGCTGCAGGAAGGGGTAAACCACCAGAATGGGCAGGGCAGAGACCACTGTGATGGCGCAGCGGATGGTGATGGGGGTGGATTTGGTGGCGTTGGCCAGGGCGTCCACTGAGGTATTGGCGGCGTTCATGCTTTGCATGGAGGTGGCCAGCTTCATCTTCAGCAGGTACTGCAGCGTGTACAGGTACTTTTTGCTGCCGTTGTACAGCTGGGTGTCGAACCACTGGTTCCAGCTGCCCACAGCCACAAACAGGGCCACGGTGGCCAGCACGGGCATGCACAGGGGGAAGATGATCTGCCAGAAGATGCGGAAGTCGTTGGCGCCGTCGATGCGGGCGGATTCCACCAGGGCTTCGGGCAGGCCGGTGATGTAGGTGCGGATGACGATCATGTTGAAGCAGGAGAACATGGTGGGAATGATGTAGACCCAGAAGGTTTTCGACAGCTTCAGCGTTTTGGAGATCAGCAGGTAATTGGGGATCAGGCCGGCGTTTACATACATGGTGAGCACCATCACCAACGTGATGACCTTGCGCAGCATATATTCCTTCCGGGAGAGGGAGAACGCCAGCATGGAGGTGAGCACCACGTTGAGGACGGTGGTGATCACAGTACGGGCTACAGAAATGAAGAATGCGTTATAGATCTGTTCGTCCGTAAACAGGGAACGATAGGCCTCCGTGCTGAATACCCGGGGCCAGATGCCAATGCCGCCGCGGACGGCGTCAGTGCCGTCGTTGAAGGAGATGGCCACGGTGTTGAGCACGGGGTAGAGGGTGATAAACATCATCAGGCACAGGATCAGGCCGTTGACAAGAGGGAAGACGATATCCCGTTTCTTCATTCTGCGCTTGATCGCTTCAATAACACTCACAAGATATCCCTCCTTCTTAAATCAGGGTGTCTTCGTCCAGCTTCTTGGCAATGAAGTTGGCAGCGAAGAGGAGCACGATGGCCACGCAGCTCTTGAACATACCGGCGGCGATGGCCCGGCCGAACTTGCCGTTGGAAACACCGTATTCCATGACGAACACGTCAATGGTACGGGAATTATCGTACACTTGGGGGTTGCCCAGCAGATACTGCAGTTCGAACCCGGCTTCCATCAGATGGCCGATGTTCATAATCAGCAGCACCACAAAGGTGGACTTGATGCCGGGCAGCGTAACGTGCAGGATGCGCTTGAAGCGGCCTGCGCCGTCGATGGCGGCGGCTTCGTAGAGGGTGGGGTCAATGGAGGTCATGGTGGAGATGTAGATGATGGAGTTCCAGCCTACTTCCTTCCACACATTGATGATGCCCACCAGCCACCAGAAATACTTGCCTTCGCCCAGCCAGAATACCGGCTGGTCCACAATGCCAAGGCTCAGCAGCAGGCTGTTCACCACGCCGTTGGAGGAGAACATGTTCTGGGCCATGCCCACAACAATAACCATACTGAGGAAGTGGGGGAGGTAGGTAACCGTCTGCACGGTGCGTTTGAATGCGCGGGTACGCACTTCATTGAGCAGGATGGCCAGCAAAATGGAAGACAGCGTACCGAAGACCAGGTTGATCACGCTCATGGCCAGGGTGTTGCGGATGGACATGAGGAAGTCGTCCCGGCCAAACAGCCATTGGAAGTTCTCTAACCCTACCCAGTCGGCGCCCTGCTTGAAGTTATTCAAATCCAGGTTCTGGAAGGCGTAGCGCCAGCCCCACATGGGGTAGTAGTTAAACAAAAGAACGTACAAAAGCATGGGAACGGACATGAGCATCAGCCATTTTTGTTCCCAGATGGTTTTCATCAGCTTCCGCTTTTTCGGCCGAAGAAGCGGAGAAGTATTTTGAACTGCCCTGTTCATGGTATATCCCCTTTCCAAAAACCAAGGGGAGAGGCAACCTCTCCCCATGGCGTGAAAGTGATTGATTACTTGTTGACCAGCTTCAGCACTTCAGCCTGCATATGAGCATCATGCACAGCAGCGCTGGGGGCGATTTCGGCAACGAAAGCATCCCAGTTGGCGTTGAATTCTTCTTCGGTGGCGCTCATGATGATCTTGGGCAGCCACTGATCCTGGATCAGCAGGAAGTCGTCATAGTCGTCCTGGATGGGAGACTTGTCGATCTGCCAGGCTTCGCCCCAGGGAGCGATTTCGCAGGGAGCGTTGAAGAAGTCAGCGGGCTTCTGGTAGTTGTAGGCGGCCAGGAACTGCTTGTCGTATTCGTTCATCAGGTTGAAGTAGATTTCACCCTGGTTGGCGGGATCCCAGGCATTGCCGTCGTCCATGGTGCCCTGCTTCTTGGGAGCGGATTCCCAGATAGCGGTGGCCATGTTGGCCATCTTCCAGGTAGCATCCTGACGGTTCTTGTACTGTTCTTCGGTCATGAGCATACGGCCGTTTTCTACATAGTAGTCTTCACCTTCGATGCCCCACTGGAGGATGATCTGCCAGCGGTCAGACAGCAGGTTTTCGAACAGGTTGATCATGCGTTCGGGATATTCGCAGTTCACGGAGATACCGAAGCCGCGGTCCTTGTTGGGCACAGCGCCGTTGAGGTACTGTTCTTCGATCACGCCGAAGCCATAGTGTTCGTCATACACCAGGGGCAGGGCGATGAAGGTGTTTTCATACATATTGGCGGTTTCCAGGGCGGCGGTGGCGGAACCGAAGTCCCAGGTCTGGTCGAACATACCCACCACGGTGCCGCTGGACAGCTTGGCGATGTACTGGTCATAGTTCATGACGAAGGTATCGCGGCTGATGAGGCCCTTGTTGAACATTTCGTTCAGCTTCTTGTAGTAGGGCTTGGCATAGTCCTTGTTGATGAAGGTTTCCACGGCGGCGGTTTCGCGGTCGATGAACACTTCACCTTCGTTCACCTGGCCCATCAGATGCTGGACGGGGTTGATCAGGCAGAAGTGACGCCAGCCTTCGCACAGGATGGCAAAGCCTTCATAGGCAGCGCCGTTCTTGTCGGTGGGGTTGGCAGCCACGAAACGTTCGATCAGGTCGAAGTACTGGTCCAGGGTCTTGATCTGGGGATAGTTATCCCAGGCCAGAACCTGCTTCTGAATGAAGAAGGCGGGGCCGTTGCAGTAGTTCTGGATCTGAGCGTTGTAGTTGATGCCGTAGTTGGGGATGATGTACAGCTTGCCTTCTTCGTCCACCAGGTCATCCTTGATGTCCTTGATGTGGTTGTAGAGGTTGGGGGTGCCTTCCTCGGTGATGTAGGGCAGCAGGTCGATCAGGGCGCCGGCGTTGATCAGCTTTTCAGCAGAGTTGCCGCCGTCAAACAGGTCGGGATAGTCTTCACCGATGAGCTTGGTGCCCAGGGTTTCGTCCAGGTCGCCGGCCAGGAATTCGATTTCGAACTTGATACCGAATTCTTCTTCGATCAGCTTGTAGATTTTGTTGTCGCTGGTGGGCTGGTCACCGGGATCGCCGCGGAACACGGTAACGGTGATGGGTTCTTCTTCGGCCACGGCGATGGACACCATGGAGAAGAGCATGACCACGGCCAGCAGAGCTGCAAACAGTTTACGCATGTGAGTCTCTCCTTTTTCTTAATGATTTGGGAATATCTCTCCCATTTGCTACAATTATAGCCAATTAAATTGTGATTTAACAATACAAGGCTGTAATGGAGTATGGACAAAAATATCCTTTTCCTTTACTTTTGCGGGACAAATGATTACACTATAAGTACATCGTATCATAGCGGAGGTGTAAAAAAGGATGGGACCTATTTTTTACGAAGATAATCCCAACGATCAGCAAGATGATGTGATCCTTGCGCCCATCTGTGATCATCCCTTCCCCATGCATGTGCATGATGCGGTGGAGATCGTCTGTCCCGTGGCCGGCAGCCTGGATATGACCATCGGCGGCGAAAAGCAGCGGATCATGGCGGGGGATATTGCCGTGGCGTTCCCCACGGTGCCCCACAGCTACGATTATGTATCCCCGGACGTGCAGGGGCTGACGCTGATTTTTGTCCCAAGCGCTATTCAGGAATTCCACAATACCTTCCGCACCACCGTGCCCAGGACGCCCCTGATGACAAGAAAGCAAAAGGCGGCGGAGCTGACGGTGCTCATTCGCAAGATCATGGCCATCAAGCCGGAGCAGATGAAGCAGGTCCGAGGCGGCTTTTTGCACCTGTTCCTGGCTTACTTCTTACCCGGCCTGGCCCTCAGGCCAGTGAACAAGCAGGTGGAGCTGGGGCTTTCGTATCAGGTATTTCATTATATATCACAGCATTATACCGAACCCCTTTCCCTGGAAAGCACGGCCCATGCCCTGGGCATCAGCCGGATTCATTTGTCCCACATTTTTTCCCAGCAGCTCAAGATCAATTTCCGCCAGTACATCAATACGCTGCGGATTGACCGGGCCTGCCAGCTGTTGCAGGACCCCACCCATTCCATCAGCGAAATTGCCTATCTGTGCGGCTATGGCAACCCCCGCACCTTCCACCGGGCATTCCTGGCCCAGTGCAATATGCCGCCCAAGCAGTACCGCGCCCGGCTGAACGTGCACAGCGCCCTGGATGACGATGATGACGAACAATAAACAGAAAAAAATGCGTGCAGGAAAATGTCCTGTGCGCATTTTTTCGTTTGGACAATGAGATGGACAAATGTATCTTTTCCGTTCTTTGTGCAGGAATATGAGAAAAATGGGACGAAATATAAGAAATGGGACAGAAATGGAGTAATGTTCATTTTTTCCTGATGCTTCATCCCCCAACCCGGCGGGGGAGAAGACCGCAGTTTTTCCGGTCAATAAAAAGCCGCCCGGCACGTATGTACCGGACGGTTTTATGGTTTCTGGCTTTATTCGGCAGCTGCGGTTTCTTCCGCTACTTCTTCCACGGTTTCGTCCACCACGGTTTCCGCGTCTTCACCGGCCACGGCGTCAGCGGTGCCCTCTTCCAGCACCACGTCTTCCAGGTTCATGTCGGTCACCACGCCTTCGATGGCGTCACGCTTGGCGCAATAGGCGCACAGGCGGGTGCGGTTGGCGGCCACGGCTTCTTCCACGGAGCCCACGGTCAGCTGTTCGGAGACGTTCAGGGTCTGGCAGTCGGTGGCGGTGTGGTACACCTTGCCGAAGGGGGACCAGTACACGTCGCCTTCGATGGCAGTGGTGGCAGCTTCCAGGTCTTCCTGGGAAACGGGGTTAAAGTCATAGCTGGCCACGCCGGCAATCAGAAGGGCGATGACGGCAGCGATGACGGCGATGGTCTTGGTCTTTTTATCGGCCTTCTTGTCGGTAAGGGCGATGATGATGAAGGGGATGAAGGCAAAGGCAGCCACGATGACGCCCATGTTGTTCCACAGCCAGAACTTGAACTTGTTTTTCTTGCTGGCGGGCTTGATGCGGTTGGCCTTCTTCCACAGCAGGCTGCCCACCACCACGCAGATCAGATCCAGCACCAGGGCAATGATCAGCTGGGCAGTGACGGGAAGGAAGGTGAGGTTAATGGTGCCGGCGAAAACCAGAATGGCCAGCACTTCAAACGCAATGGCAGCCACCCACAGCACCACAGCACCGATGCGCAGGCCGGTGGCATTGCCAACGGGAGCGGCCTTTTTCACAACGCGTGCGCGGGTGGTTTCCTTCACTTCCTGGCCATCGGCGGCCGAAACGATACGCTTGGTCTTTTTTTCAGACATAACGAAATCTCCTTTTGTGTATTTGTATGTTTCTATTATATCAGAATATTCCGTTCAGGCAAGCATTTTCTGAACAAAAACCGCTTTGCTGCTCTTTTCCGCTTTTTTTGTATTTTTTGTGGGAAGAAGTGCATTTTCCTTGCAATGGCAGGGCCTTGTGTGCTATAATGCACAATGTATGCAAATGACGATTAGGGGGTATTTGTCTTGAAATTCCACGAGCTGGACAGCAAGCCGAATTTTTCCCAGATTCAGCCCGAAGTGCTGAAGTATTGGGAAGAAAACCATATTTTCGAAAAATCCCTGAAAGATAAAAAGGGCGAAACCGTCTTCTACGACGGCCCTCCTTTCCCCACCGGCAAGCCCCATCACGGCACGGTGCTGGTTTCCTTCATCAAGGACATGATCGCCCGGTACTGGACCATGCGGGGCACCTCTGTTCCCCGTGTGTGGGGCTGGGACTGCCATGGCCTGCCCATTGAAAACCTGGCGGAAAAAACCCTGGGTATCGAAGACAAATCCGTCATCGAAAAATCCACCTCCCATCAGGCGGCGGACGAATGCACCTGCCATCATGAGGAAGGCTGCGAATGCCATCACAACCACCTGTGGCTGGATGCCGTGGTGAAGGCCGAAGAAGAAGCTGCCCGTGCCGAATGGAGCAAGAATATGCACGTGGGCATGGCCGCCTTCAATGACGAATGCCATAAGATCGTTTCCGCCAATAACGATTCCTGGCGCGAATACGTCACCGAAATGGCCCGCTGGGTGGACTACGATAACGCCTATAAGACCATGAACCCCTCCTTTATGGAAAGTGTCATGTGGGCTTTCAAAACCTGCTATGACAAGGGGTATATTTATCGTGACTTCCGCGTCACCCCCTACTGCACCCATTGCGAAACTTCCCTTTCCATTTCCGATACCCGTGAAAGCGACTCCACCCGCCCCCGGCAGGACCGCTGGATCATCGGCAAGTTCCGCTCCACTTCCGAAGCCAATGTGAACGGCAAGCCCGTTTCTTACCTGGCCTGGACCACCACCCCCTGGACCCTGCCCAGCAACCTGTGCCTGGCGGTTGGTGAAAAGCTGACCTATGCCTATGTGGATGTGGGCGAAGAAATATATGTGGCCTGCAAGAACATCCTTGGCAAGTTCAAGAACGTGTTCGGCGCCGAGCCCGTGATCGTCAAAGAAGTGGTGGGTGCCGATCTGGTGGGCAACACCTACGAACCCATCTTCCCCTATTTTGCCGACATGAAGGAAAAGGGCGCTTTCGTCATCGTCACCGCCGATTATGTGGACGACAGCGAAGGTGTGGGCATTGTGCACACCGCTCCTGCCTTTGGTGAAGACGACTATTGGACCTGCAAAAAGCACGGCATTCCCATGGTGAACCCCGTGGATGCCAAGGGCCACTTCACCCAGGAAATCACCGATTTCTACGAAGAAGGCCTGGAAAAGACCGTTATCGAAATGAACCCCGTCATCATCCGCTTCCTGTACGAACAGAACAAGGCGGTGGCCGACGGCACCATCGAACATAACTATCCCCACTGCTGGCGCTGCAAGCGGCCCCTGATCTACAAGGCCATGGATGCCTGGTATTTCAACATCGACATGCTGAAGGACCGGCTCATCGAAACCAACGAACAGATCAACTGGATCCCCGAAACCGTCAAGCACGGCCGTTTCGGCCAGTGGCTGCAGAATGCCCGTGACTGGAACATCTCCCGTAACCGTTACTGGTCCACCCCCATCCCCATCTGGGAATGTGAATGCTGCGGCAAGCGGGTGGTGCTGGGCAGCGTAGCGGAAATTGAAGCAAAGAGCGGCATCCACCTGACCGACCTGCACCGCCAGTATATGGACCTGGTCACCTTCCCCTGCGAATGCGGCCACACCATGCGGCGTGTGCCCGAAGTGCTGGACTGCTGGTTTGAAAGCGGCTCCGTCACCTTCGCCCAGAAGCACTATCCCTTTGAAAACAAGGATTGGTTTGAAACCCACTTCCCCTGCGATTTCATTGTGGAATACACCGGCCAGATCCGCTGCTGGTTCTACTATATGCACGTGATGGCCGTGGCCCTGTTTGACCGGCCTGCCTTCAAAAACTGCATCGTCCACGGCACATTGCTTGCCAAGGACGGCAAGAAGTTCTCCAAGTCCTCCAAGAACTATACCGACCCCATGGAGCTCATGCACCGGTTTGGCACCGACGCTTTCCGCCTGTACCTGTACCAGAGCAACGCCATGCTGCTGGGGGACCTTCGCTTTGACGAAAGCGGCATTGCCGATGCTTATCAGCAGCTGATTGCCCCCCTGTGGAGCGCCTGCAACTTCTTCATCTCCTACGCCAATGTGGACGATTATCAGGGCGATGTGAAGAAGCTGCCCAAGTCCGACAATCAGCTGGACAAGTGGATGCTGGCCAAGCTCTACGAAACCGAAAAGCAGATTACTTCTGCCATGGACGCCTATCAGGTGGATCAGTTCGTTACCCCCCTTATTTCCCTGGTGGACGGACTGACCAACTGGTTCATCCGCCGCTCCCGCCGCCGTTTCTGGGGCAGCGGCATGGACGCCGACAAGCAGGCCGCCTATGACACCCTGTACTATGTGCTGGTGAACACCATCCGGCTGTACGCCCCCGTGGCCCCCATCATGGCGGAACACCTCTACCGCAACCTGACCGGCGAAGAATCCGTGCATCTGGCAGATTGGCCTCAGATTGCGGAAGAATACAAGGACGAACAGCTGCTGCAGCAGGTGAGCCTGGTGATGGATATCATCACCCTGGCCCGCTCCATCCGCTCCAAGAACAATATCAAGAACCGTCAGCCCCTGCCTCTTTTGCAGGTGGCCCTCAACGATAAGGCCCAGAACGCCGTGGTGGAAGACTTCAGCGCCATCATTGCGGAAGAGCTGAATGTGAAGAAGCTGGAAGTGATGGACGATGTGGAAAAGATCGCCACCGTCAAGTATGCTCCCTTCTTCGACGCCATCCGCGCCAAGTATCCCACCCAGATCCCCATGATCATCAAGGCCATCAAGTCCAACCAGTTCAAGGTGGAAGGCGACAAGGCCCTTCTGAATATTGGCGGCGAATACCAGGCCTTTGACAGCGACGTGCTGCTGATCACCTATGCCGCCAAGGCCGGCATGCATGTGGCCGGCGACAAGGGCGTGGTGGTGTCCCTGGACATGACGGTGACGGAAGAGTTGCGCCGGGAAGGCCTGGCCCGGGATATCGTGCGCCGCATTCAGGACGCCCGCAAGCAGCTGGGCTGCGAAATTACCGACCGCATTTCCATCTGCGTGGCCTCCGGCAATCTGCCCGAAGGCTGGCAGGATTACATCTGCGGCGAAACCCTGAGCCAGGTGGCCGCCATTGAACAGGAAGATATGCTGATCGACCTTTTCGAAGGCGAAGAAGCTGTTTCTATCAAGATCAAGAAATAATCCACATAAGGGCGTCTTCCTCTTTGGGAGACGCCTTTTTTACAGGAGGAGCATTATGGAATATTTGAACGCCTACACCTGGGGCCACGGCTCTCCCCGGGGCTTTACGAAAAAAAGCGATCAATGGAAGCACTCCCTGGATGAAATGATCCTCTCTTCCGGCTGCGACACCCTGCTTTTGCCCATCGCCGCCCGGCAGGACCATGCCTATTCCACCCAGGTGGATTTTGAAACCGACGATGTGATGAGCATGGAGGATGCCGAAACCGTCTGCGCCTATGCCCGGGAAAAGGGCCTGAAGATCATCATCAAGGCCATGGTCAACTGCCGCGACGGCTATTGGCGGGCTTACATCCGTTTCTTTGACACCTGGGTGCCCACCGAGCCCACCTGGGCGGACTGGTTCAAAAGCTACACCGCCTTTACCACAGAGCTGGCCAAGCATGCCGAAAAAGTACAGGCTGAGCTGTTCTGCGTGGGCTGCGAGATGGTGGGCACCGACCACCGGGCTGATGAATGGCGGGCGCTGGTGCGCCAGGCCCGGGAATACTACCATGGCCCCATCACCTACAATTGCGACAAATTCCAGGAGGACCATGTCACCTGGTGGGATGAGCTGGACGTCATTTCCTCCTCCGGCTATTACCCCATCGACCAGCTGGACAGCCATTTTGCCCGCATCAAGGCGGTTTCGGAAAAATTCCAGCGGCCGTTCATGTTCATGGAATGCGGCTGCCCAAGCCGCAACGGCAGCCAGTATGTGCCCAACAACTGGAGCTTTGGCGGCCCCCTTTCCCAGGAAGCCCAAAGGCTGTGGTTTGACGCCTTCTGTAATTGCCTGCTGAAAAACCCCTGGGTGCGGGGCAACGGCTGGTGGGACTGGAGCGCCCTGCGGCTCTATCCCCCGGAAACGGCCCTGGAAAACAGCGGCTACTGCACCTACAAAAAGCCCAGCGAGCAGGTGCTGCTTTCTTTCAGCCGGCAGGTGGCAGAGCGGGAAGCGCAAAAATAAATGACGCTGTGCGCGGGGGACAGGGGCTGCACCGGCCCCTGTTTTCTCATATAGAAGCGTATTTTCTTTGCACTCGTCTTTACAAAACGGCCCGGGATTGCTAAAATAACATCCGTAACCTAAAGAAAAGAGGCGAAGCACATGAGCAATATCTGGCATGATATTTCCCCTTCCCGGATCACCAAGAGCGATTTTATCGCCGTGATCGAAATTGAGAAGGGCAGCAAAAAGAAGTACGAACTGGACAAGGAAACGGGCCATCTCATCCTGGACCGTATTCTCTATACTTCCACCCATTACCCCGCCAATTACGGCCTCATTCCCCGCACCTATGCGGATGACGGCGACCCCCTTGACGTGCTGCTGCTTTGCAGTGAAGTGATCCAGCCCCTCAGCCTGGTGCGCTGCTATCCCATCGGCGTCATCACCATGAAGGACCAGGGCAGGCTGGACGAAAAGATCATCGCCATTCCCTTCCATGACCCCACCTACAACACCTATCATGACGTCAGTGAACTGCCTGCCCATATCTTTGACGAGATGAGCCATTTCTTCACCGTCTATAAGAACCTGGAAGGCAAGGAAACCGTGGTGGACGAACTGGCGGGCGTGGACGCCGCCAAGCAGGTCATCCAGAAGTGCCTGGATGCCTACATCGAAAAGTTCTGCCGTTGAGGCTTGAGGACACCTGCGGGGCGTAGCCCCTGCACCCCACCAGGGATTTCATCCCTGGACCCAACTGCGGCCAGGGTGGTACCCTGGACCCAACTGCGGAAGTAGTTGGCTGGTCGAACAGGCAATTTCCCGCTGCAGCTTGGGAAGAACGTGCGTGGGTTCATACTTTGACCCTTTTTGCGGAAGTGGTTGGCTGATAGCACAAACAATTTCCCGCTGGCGGGAGCGTTCTTTGGGATGCATTTATTCCGCAATGAAACAATGAGTATCCGGCATTTTCCGCCGGATACTCATTTTGTTTATACGTTGGCAATCAGTGTGGTCAGGGATTTTTTCTGGCCTTCGGTGGGTTCCTTCAGCTTGCCGTTCTTCAAAAGTGCTGTGATGCAGTGCAGCAGGAACCAGCCGTCAGCGTGGAAAACAAACTGCAGCTCATACGCTTTTACCTTTCTGAGGTGCACAGGAACCGATTCCAGCACAGCTTCAGTATAGGGGGCCTTCAGCGCTTCAAACTCAGCCTGATGCTTTATCTTGATTCGTTCGCCGATTGCTAGAAGTTTTTCTTGAATTTCCTTGCTTTCAAGAGCAACAATCTGCCATGCGGACAGAAAGTGTCCGTCGTAATCACCGTTGGTTTTCATGTAACCACGCTCTGCAAGCCATGCATATTCATCCTTTGAAAGACGATCCTCAAATTCTCTTTTGTAGAGGCCCAGGATGCGCCTGGCATCTTCAGAATATTGGAAACCCTGATGCGCACCCCGGTCAGTCCATTCGCTGTCGATCTGCCAAAGGATGCGCTCACCATTACCATTCCACATGGGACCGCACCAGTTTTTCATATACACATAGTCATCAGAAAGCACCATTCCGTCCGGCACGACGGATGCGTGATAAATATTATGACCGCCATCCGGACGGATCGTGGCAACCTCTTCAAAAGAGATGCGCTTATCCATCAGCGTCTTGCCGGACCAGGCAGCAATGTATGGAATCAGCGTCCACAGGAGGAAATTCCGGTCCGCCTTGGGAGGTTCAGTCAGGGAGATGGGCCCGTCAGTCTGGCCGCACAGGATGTCCGGGTCATCCAGAATGCCGGAAGCGGTCAGCTCATCATACAGATCGTTGGCAAACAGCGCCGCAGCACGCTTGTACATATCGTTCTGCATGGTAAGCAGCTCTGCGCTGGGCTCGCTGATGATGAAGTTAACAATGTACTTCTCTTTTTGTACCTGCAAAAAACCGTATTCCTCCAGGAATTCCACTTCTGTTTCCACATATACGGGGGAGACACCCAGGTCATCGGCGATTTCGTTGATGGTCTTTGCCGTATTCCGCACACAATAACAGATATTCTGTACCAGTGTGGAACGGAAAATTTCATCGGGAGATTTTTTGCCCACGGAACCGTTGATGCCCCAGGAGTGGAACCTGATCGGGTTAAACTTGAGTTCGCTTGCTTTTCTCATCGTATCCATCCCTCGTTTCAATTCTTTCTTCGCTTCAAACAAGTGCCACTTGACAGTGCCCAGAGGAATACCCAGTGCCCGGGCGATATCTGCCTGCCTGCGATTTTCAAAGTAATATGCAATCATGATTCTTCTTTGCAGCCTGGAAAGGTATGCGATTTCCGTCTGGAGACGTTGGATGGCATCTGTATTGTCGTCGGTGTCCGTTTCAGCGTGCGGATCTGCAATCAGCTCCGCAACTGCGTCAATAGAAACACCCGCCATACTTTTCGCAGTATCACGATAATAATTGCTGAGCGTGTTATGGGCAACTGTCCAGATGAACTTTCCCATGTCTGCAACGTCATCCTTGATCAGGAGCGCACGGAACGCTCTTATCGTAATCTCCTGCGACAAATCCTCTGCATCGTGGATGCTTTTACACCGCTTCAGAGCAAAGCCGAATATGGGCTGCAGGTATTCGGTTATGGTTTTCTCCACGTCCTGTCTGTTCACTTGCTTGCACCTCATTGAAAGCTTTCACCCATATAGACACGCGAAACTGAAAAGGTTGGTACTTTTTTAGAAAAAACGGAGTGTGTGTACCGTATCGGTAACCGTCTGACCGACCTATATAAGGATATTGCTATCATCCTATCACGCAGCAAAAAAGCGATACCTTTTCAGGTACCGCTTTTTTGCTTGGGGTTATCCCTTTGCAGAGTCCGTTTTGCTGAAGAGCCTGCCGATCATCACGAAGGATTCGGTGAGCATGGTGGTCAGCTTCTTGCCGAGGCCCATGCCCTTATAGGTATCGAAGGAGGGCTCCATCTTGCCGCCCAGCTTTTTGTTTTCCAGATCCTGCCAGATGATGGGGATGATGATCACCACGATACCGATGATATCGGTAAGGAGGCTGGGTTCGATCAGCAGCAGGCCGCCGGCCAGGAACAGAAGACGCTGCAGCAGGTGGGCGTGACGGGAGAAATAGCCTTCCAGCGCTGCGGCAATACCCATCATGCCGAAGACGGAAGTGACGCCGATCTGCAGCACATCGTACCACTGGGCGCCGATGAGCAGCATTTTGTTGTTGAACACAAACAGGTAAGGCACGATGAAGGCGGCAATGGCCAGCTTCACGGCGTTGAGGCCGGTTTTGAAAGGATCGCTCTTGGCGATGGCGCTGCCGGCCATGGCGGCCAGGGCCACAGGGGGCGTGATATCGGCGATGATGCCGAAGTAGAACACGAACATATGAGCAGCCAGCATTTCGCAGCCCACCACTTTCATCACCGTGCCGGCCATGATGGTGGAGGTGATGAGGTAGTTGGCAGTGGTGGGAACGCCCATGCCCAGAATGATGGAGGCCAGCATGGTGAAGATGAGCGTCAGGTACTGGTTGCCGCCGGCCAGAGCCGTCAGGCTGTTGCCCAGTGTCTGGCCGATGCCGGTGAGGGTGATCATGCCCACAATGATGCCGGCCATGCCGCAGGCCACGGCCACGGAAAGCACGTTCCGTGCACCCTTGTCCAGAGCAGCCACCACGTCCACGCCGGTGGAAACGGCGGTGTCCAGGATGATCTTGCCGGTGGAAGCGGCTTCCTTGCGGGCCTTGCGGGCTTCCACAGCGCCGGTGATGCCGATGATCAGATGACGGATGATGTCGCAGATCACGCAGGAGGCGATGCCGACCAAAGCAGCAAAGATGGGGGTGTAGCCCAGGCTGAGGAAGGCCAGGATGACCAGCAGAGGCAGGATCAGATAGCCGCTGCGCTTGACCAGGGGCAGGAACTTGGGCATATCCGCCTTATTCATGCCAACCAAACCATATTTGCGGGCTTCGAATTCGATGATGATGTAGATGCCCACGAAATACAAAAGGGCGGGGATCAGGGCGGCCTTTACCACTTCCGTGTAGCTGACGCCTACGGATTCGGCCATCAGGAAGGCGGCAGCACCCATCACAGGGGGCATGATCTGGCCGCCGGTGGAGGCAGTGGCTTCTACAGCCGCGGCAAATTCCTTGCGGTAGCCCAGCTTCTTCATCATGGGGATGGTGAAGGAGCCGCTGCCCACGGTATTGGCCACGGAGCTGCCGGACACCGTACCTTCCAGCGCACTGGCCAGCACAGCCACCTTGGCGGGGCCGCCGCGCTTATGGCCGGCAATGGCATTGGCAAAGTCGATAAAGAAGGTACCCACTTCGGTGCGCTCCAGGAACGCACCAAAGAGCACAAACAGGAAAATGAAGGTGGAGGAAGCGCCAAGGGGGGTGCCCATGATGCCTTCGGTGGTGTAGACCAGCTGTTCGATGATCTGCTTGACAGACTTGCCCCTGTGGGCCAGAAGGCCGGGCATATAGGGGCCAAAGTGAGCGTAGAGCAGGAACACGGCAGCCACGCACATGATGGGCAGGCCCACCACACGGCGGCAGCATTCGAACAAAAGCACAATCAGCAAGCCGCCGACCCAGATATCGATGGGCAGCATTTTGCCGATGCGGTTGGCCAGCTCCACATGCTGCAGGGCGCAGTAAAGGCATACGCCCATGGCAACAAGGGACAATACCACGTCATAGATGGGCAGCACGTCCCGGCGGGCCTTCTTGGTGACGGGAAAGATAAGGAATACCAGCATCATCACAAAGCCCAGATGCAAAGGACGCAGCTGAGTGGCGGGGATATTGGCGGTGAAGGCGGCGTAAAGCTGAACGCAGGAGAAGAGAATGCAAAGGGCAAATACAATCCACTTCAGCGGGCCCTTGAGGTGCCGGGTGACGCTTTCGCGGTCGTATTTTTCCATGATGGCCTGCACTTCGCTGTGGGAAGTTTCAAATGCCTCATGTTCTTCTGCCTGGGTCAATTTCATTTCTTTCTCAGACAAAACGGTTTCCTCCCGGAATCAGAATGGGGTTTCATAAAGGGAAGGCGGCGCATAGTGCGCCGCCTTGAACATGCTTGTTTTTCGCTTATTCAGCGGCCAGAGCGCCCACTTCCTGATAGTAGCGCTGAGCGCCGGGATGCCAGGGCAAATCGCCTACGCCCACATCAAAGGAATCCAGGGTGATTTCGGCGGCCTTGGCGTGGGTGAGGATGCCTTCCTGTTCGAAGAGGGCCTTGGTCATGTTGTAAACCAGTTCTTCGTCCAGGCTGTTGGCGCACACCAGCAGAGCGGTGATGGCCACGCAGTTCACATCCTCTTCCAGGCCGTAGGTATCGGCAGCCAGCTTCAGGTTGGCATAGGTGGGATGGGCGGCAATGAGGTTTGCCACTTCTTCATCGGTGAGGGAGATCAGCTTCACTTCCACAGTGCTGCCAAGCTCGGTGATGGCGGCATTGGGAATGCCGGCGGTGATGAAAGCGGCGTCAATCTGCTTGTTCTTCAGGCCGTCGGTGCTTTCGGAGAAGGACAGGTACTGTTCGTCGATATCATCCAGCGTAAGGCCGGCGGCTTCCAGTACATGGAGGGCGTTGGTGTACACACCGCTGCCGGCGGCACCGATGGAGATACGCTTGCCCTTGAAATCGGAGATGGAGTTGATGCCGCTGTCAGCGCGGGTGACGATCTGCACATATTCGGCATAGAGGGAAGAGATGACGGAGAAGGACTGGATCTGTTCGCCTTCGAAGGAGTCGGTGCCGGTGTAGGCGAAGTAGCTCACGTCGTTTTGCACGGTGCCCAGGTCCGCTTCGCCGGCGTTGATCTTACGCAGGTTGGCAGCGGAGCCGCCGGTGGCCTCGGCATTGGCGCGCACGTCGGGGATCATCTGGTTGAACAGGTTGGCAATATCGCCGCCCAGGGGATAATAAGTGCCGGTGGTGCCGCCGGTGGCGATGGTGAGGAAGGTGGCAGCGGATGCGGAGGACACCAGGCCCATCAGTATCATGGCAGCCATCAGGATAACCATAAATTTCTTCATTTTGTTTCCGCCTTTCTGTCAGGTTAAGTTGCTTTTATCTTACATGGTTTTGCCAGTTTGTGCAAGCAAATGCACCGTTTCATACAGAAAAAATACATTATTCCGGGAGAAAAGGGGCTATATGGCCGTGTATTTGAATTTTTCAATGCAAAATTATGCAAAATGAAAAGGAGATGAATGCTCATCTCCTTCCGGAATATTTGGTTCAGCCGGCCTGGTCAAAGGGGGTGTAGGGCAGGGAAAGGCTGGAGGCTACGTTCCGGTTTACGCATTTGCCGCCGTAGATATTGATGCCGTTCATGATGCCGGGGTTCTTTTTCGCGGCTTCCTCCAGGCCCAGGTTGGCAATCTGGGTGCCGTAGCGGATGGTGGTGTTGGCCAGGGCCACGGTGGAGGTGTAGGGCACGGCACCGGGCATATTGCCCACGCAGTAGTGCACCACGCCTTCTTCGATGTAGATGGGATCGTCATGGGTGGTTACCCGGCTGGATTCGCAGCAGCCGCCCTGGTCAATGGCGATATCCACAATGACGGCGCCCTTCTTCATCAGCTTCAGGTGCTCGCGGCGCACCAGCTTGGGGGTGGCGGCGCCGGGAATGAGCACGGAGCCGATCACCAGGTCCGCCTCGGCAAGGGACTTGCGGATGTTGGCTTCGGTGGAGTAGAGGGTGGTGACGGAGGCACCGAAAATGTCTTCCAGGTAGGCCAGGCGGTTGGGGTTCACGTCCAGAAGCGTCACCTGGGCGTCAATGCCCACGGCGGCCTTGGCCGCATAGGTGCCGGCGATGCCGCCGCCGATGATGACGATCTTGCCCCTTTCCACGCCGGGCACGCCGCCAAGCAAGATGCCTCTTCCGCCGTAGCTTCTTTCGATGTACTTGGCGCCTTCCTGAATGGAAAGACGGCCGGCGATCTGGCTCATGGGGCGCAGGCAGGGCAGGTTGCCCTGTTCGTCGGTGATGGTTTCAAAAGCAATGGCCTTCACCTGCTTTTCCATCAGCGTTTCCGCCAGTTCCTTATTGGCTGCCAGGTGCAGGTAGGTGTAGAGGATCTGGCCGGGGCGCAGCATATCCCATTCGCACTTTTCCGGTTCCTTCACCTTTACGATCATATCGGCAATTTCAAACACTTCCCTGGGGGTGGAAAGGATCTTCGCACCGGCGGCTACATATTCTTCGTCGGTGAAGCCTGCGCCCATGCCGGCATTCGTTTCCACATACACGGTGTGGCCCTGGGCTACATAGGTCATTACGTTATCCGGGGTCAGGCCCACGCGGTATTCGTGGTTCTTCAGTTCCTTGGTGGTTCCGATGATCATAAAGCAATCACTCCTTGCAGGAAAATTTACAGGCATTTCGTTTGAAAATTGGAAAAAATACGGTTTATTATAGCAAAATCCGCTTTTCGGCGCAATGCAATTTCCGTGTAATACAATAGAAAAACACCGGAAACAATGTCTCCGGTGAAGGGGTGATTATTCTGCCCCCACCTGATCGGAGTTGCCAAAGCCGATCATGGAGTGGAGCACCCGGATATCGGAGCCGGTGCGGTTGATGCGCTTGCCCATAAAGGTGAGGCAGGCAGTGCCGCCGCCGTCCAGGTTCAAGGCTTCCACAGCACCCATTTCCAGCATTTTTTCCGCCAGCCAGTCCAGGTACACCCCCTTGTACTGTCCTTCCACCCGGCCGTTCACGGCCAGCAGCACATAGTGGTAAGGTTCCACCATGCCAAGGGCCATGCGGGGCTCCCGGTAGTGGTAGTAATCGCCTGTCAGGCGTTCATCCATTTTGCCGTCCTTAACCAGAATGGGGCCGAAGGCGAACACGTTTTCTGCGCCCATATCGATGTATTCCTGGGCGGAATGGGCGTCGCTGACGAAGGTTTTCATGCTGCCGTCTTCAAACACGGCCAGGGTTTCCAGGTTGGGGAAGCGGCCTTTGTTGGCGGCGTAGGTTTTGTCGGAAAAGACCTGGCTGTTCCGGACGATGATGCCAACGGTTGATTTGCCCCGGGCACGGGTGCCGAAATGGTCGTCCGAGATGCCCAGCACAATCTTTTCTTCCTTGGAAAACTGGATGGGGTTTTTACCCCCGCCGATTTTGCCGGACTTGGTGAGGTTCAGGTAGGTTTTCAGGGGATTTTCTTCGCTGCAGTAAATATCCCCCTCAAACCACATATTCTTTTCCTTTTTGTCGTAGTAGCGTTTCAGGGTGATAGAGATATCTTTACTGATGTACACCCACATGCCGTCGTCTTCGTTGATGTAGATGTATTCTTCCTCCTGGCTGTCCTCCGGCAGAAAGCCCTTTTCATTCAGCAGCGGCAGATCCGGCGTCAGCTGGGGGCAGATGGGGGTGGGCAAAGGCGTGGGGGTGGGCACCGGCGTGGGCACCGGGGAAGGAGTAGGAATGGGGGAGGGAGACGGGGCGATGGATGTGCCGATGCAGTTGCCGGAAAATATCAATTCCTGCAATTCGGGGGTGGCAATGCCCGTTTCCTCCAGGCCGTTGTTCTTTTGCAGCTGCATGACACGTTCCGACGTGACCCGGTTATAGCTGTCCGATACGTTATCGGAGGTGAAATACCCCAGCCAGTACATGGCGATTTTCAGCCGGGTGACGTCCTTGCCTTCGCTGCCGATCTTCAGTGTCCTGTACTCCTCCTGCGCGAAAGCGCCGGTGCAAAGAAGCACCAGCGCCGCTGTCGCAGCGATCAGTACAATGATCCGCTTATTTTGCATTTTTCACCTGGCTCCACAGTGCGTTGTATACCGTCATATAGTTTTCGGGAATATCCTGGAACCATTCGCACCGGTCGATAATATCCTGGGTGGGGTTGATGGCCAGGTTTTCGGTATAGTCTTCGCCCATCAGCTCAATGGCGGCTGCATTGGGGGAAGAATACCAGATGTATTCGCAGTTGCGCTGGGCAATGTCGGGGCGGCACAGGAAATCAATGAACTTTTCAGCGTTTTCCTTGTTCTTGGCGGTGGCGGGGATGACCACAGCGTCCACCCACACATTGCTGCCTTCATTGGGCACGGAGTAGGCCAGGTTTTCGTTCAGGTCCATGGCGTAGAGGGCGTCGCCGCTCCACACAACAGCCAGGGCGGCTTCGCCGTTGACCATCTTGTCCTTGGTTTCATCCACCTGATAGGCCTTCACCAAGGGCTTTTGTTCCACCAGCTTGTCGGTGGCTTCCTTCAGCTGAAGGGGATCACGGGTGTTCATGGAATAGCCCAGGTACTTCAGCGTCAGGCCCATGGTGTCGCGGATGGAGTCCAGCATGAAGATGTTGTTGGCATACTTTTCATCCCACAGGATGCCCCAGGAATCCACGGGTTCATCCACCTTGGTGGTGTCATAGAGGATGCCCACGGTGCCCCACATGAAGGGGATGGAGTACTTGTTTTCGGGGTCATAATCGGGGTTCATGAGCCAGGAAGAGATGTTCTTGGCGTTGGGCACGTTGTCCATATTGATTTCTGCCAGCAGCCCTTCGTTGATCATGCGTTCCACGCAGTATTCGGAGGGGAACACCACGTCATAGGCGCCGGGGCTGACCCGCACCTGCACCATCATGTCTTCATTGGTGGTAAAGTACATGCAGTTAACCTTGATGCCGGTTTCCTTGTAGAAATCCTCAAAGATGGATTCGTCCATGTAGTCATACCAGTTGTAGATGTTCACCACTTCTTCGGCAGATGCGGGGAACACGCAGGCAGAAAGGGCCAGAACCAGGGCCAGGACCAGAGACAGCTTTTTCATGTAGGTTTACCTCCGTTATCAGTTTTTTACTTCCGCTTTGGTTGTGCGGCGGTTGACCACCAGCAAGAGGACCAGCAGCGCTACAAACATCAGTGCCGACAGGGCGTTCATGGTGGGCTTGATGCCCTTGCGCGCCTGGGAATAGATGAGGGTGGACAGGTTCTGCACCAGGGGAGAGGTGGTGAAGTAGCTGATGGTGAAATCATCCAGGGACAGGGTGAAGGCCAGCATGGCCCCGGTGATGACCCCGGGCATGATTTCGGGCAGAATCACGTGGAAGAGGGCATAGGTGGGGGTGGCTCCCAGGTCCAGCGCCGCCTCATAGCTGTGCTTGTTCATCTGTTTCAGCTTGGGCAGCACGGATAAGATGACGTAGGGGGTATCGAAGGTGACGTGGGCCAGCAGCATGGTCCAGTATCCCCGCTCCACCTTGGTGAAGATGAACAGAAGCATCAGCGAGATACCGGTGACGATATCGGGCATGGTCATGGGGATATTGGTGAGGGTCATCATCAGGCTCTGGGGCCGCTTTTTCATGGCATGGATGCCGATGGCGGCCAGGGTGCCCAGGATGGTGGAGATGATGGCGGCCAGTACTGCGATGCTGATGGTGACGTACAAGGCCTGCATGATGGCGGCGTCATTGAACAGTTCCTGATACCAGCGGAAGGAAAAGCCTTCCCATTTTGCACGGGATTTGCCGTCGTTGAAGGACTGGATAATGAGGATCACAATGGGCACATACAGGAAAAAGAGGATGATGGACAGGTAAAACCGCTTGATGAATTTCATCATATCATGCTGCCTCCTTCTCCTTCGGGGTCCACTTTGCGAAGCAAACCAAGGCTGAGCAAAATGAGCACCATCATGATCATGGACAGGGCGCTGCCCACGTTCCAGTTATTGGCGGTGAGGAAGGTACGCTCAATCAGGTCGCCGAACATTTCGGTGTTGCCGCCCCCCAGCATACGGGGAATGAAGAAGGTGGTGACGGCGGGCATGAACACCATGGTGATGCCGCTGACAACGCCGGGGAGGGAAAGGGGCAGGGTGACCTTGTAGAAGGTTTTCCACTTGTCGCAGCCCAGGTCCATAGCGGCTTCGGACAGCTTATAGTCCATTTTGTTGAGCACGTTGTAAATGGGGAATACCATAAAGGGCAGGTAGTTGTACACCATTCCCAGCAGCACCGCCCCGGAATTATACATCAGCTGCACCTTGCCAAAGCCCAGCCATTCCAGCAGGCTGTTGATGAGGCCGTTGTCTTCCAGCAGGCTCATCCAGGCGATGGTGCGCAGAAGGAAGTTCATCCACATGGGGATGACAAACAGGATCACCAGGGTGGGGCCTAGCTTGAATTCCCTGTCCGCCATGATGTGGGCAGCGGGGTAGCCGAGGATCAGGCAGATCACGGTGCAAAGGAATGCCATCCACAAAGAGTACACCAGGGTGTCCACGTTCACCGTGCCCCGGGAAAAGCCCATATCGGCCGGGTTGAAGCCCATGGCGATAAGCTCTTTGTTCATATCGTAGTTGCTGTCCCAGAAATTTTTGAAATTATCCAGGGTGAAGGCACCGTTTATGTCGGTAAAGGCATAATAGCCAATCAAAAGGCAGGGGACAATGGTGAATACCACCATCCACAGGGTGTAGGGGGAGGCGAAGATGGGGCGCTTGAGGCCGTGGTTCCTTTTGAAATAGACAACCAGCAGCACAATGAACACCATCAGCCCCGCCAGCATCACCCAGATGCCCCAGGCAGGAACCTGCAGGTTGTTCATTCGGCCTTTTCCTCCTTCATGGGATTCATGATGTGGATGTTGAAGGGAACAACGCTGAGGCCCACCCGGCTGCCCACGGGCTGCATGGAGGTGGAGTGCACCTTCCAGGTGGAGTGGCCGGCGTCGATCATCATTTCATAATGCACGCCCTTGAACAGAACGCTGCGGATGGTGCCGGTCACCTGGCCCACGTCTTCGCCGACAAGCAGCACGTCTTCCGGGCGCACCACCACGTCCACCGGCGCATCGTCGCCGAAGCCGGCGTCCACACAGGGGAAATCTGCGCCGCAGAAATGCACCAGTTCGTCCCGCACCATGGTGCCGGGGAAGATGTTGCTTTCGCCGATGAAGTTGGCAACGAAGGCGTTCTTGGGTTCATCGTAGATGGACTTGGGGGTGCCGATCTGCAGGATGTGGCCGCCCCGCATGACCACGATGGTATCGGACATGGTGAGGGCTTCTTCCTGGTCATGGGTGACGTAGAGGAAGGTGATGCCAAGGCGCTGCTGCATATCCTTGATTTCCAGCTGCATTTCCTTGCGCAGCTTCAAATCCAGGGCGCCCAGGGGTTCGTCCAGAAGCAGCACTTCCGGTTCATTCACCAGGGCACGTGCGATGGCGATGCGCTGCTGCTGGCCGCCGGAAAGGGAATCCACGCTGCGCTTGCCGTAGCCGGAAAGGTTCACCAGATCCAGCATTTTATCCACTTTTTTGTCAATCTCGTCCTTGGGCGTTTTTTTCAGCTTCAGGCCGAAGGCGATATTGTCCTTCACGTTCAGGTGGGGGAACAGGGCGTATTTCTGGAACACGGTGTTCACCCTCCGCTTGTAGGGGGGCAGGGCGGAAATATCTTTTCCGTCAAACATCACCCGGCCGCTGTCCGCCGTTTCGAAGCCGCCGATGATGCGAAGGGTGGTGGTTTTGCCGCAGCCGGAGGGGCCGAGCAAGGTCACAAATTCCTTCTTGCGGATGTAGAGGTTGATGTTGGAAAGGACGGTCACCCCGTCGTAGGCTTTACTGATGTTTTCCAGGGTAATGAGGCGTTGTTCTTCCATAACTTATTCCTCCGAAAAATCAGAAATTGGGCGGGGTGGATACCCACAAAAATTTTGCCGTGCGCTTGCCGCTGTTGATGATGCGGTGGGGGGCGTTGGGGTGCAGGCAGAAGCTTTCGCCGGTGTGCACCTTGTAGTGCTTGCTGCCCACCATCAGGGTGACTGTGCCGGACAATACGTAGCCAAACTCTTCCCCTTCATGGGGGGGCATATCCTGGGTTTGCCCCATTTCGCCAAGCTCCACCAAGATAGGCTCCATATCGTTTTTCTGGGCGCTGGGCACAAGCCAGGTGATGCTGCCGTTCAGATTTTCCGCATCTTCCTTGATGAACATATCGTCCTGGGAGAAGACGCATTTTTCATTGGTGCTTTCGGAGAAAAAATCCTTCAGGTTGCTGCCCAGGCATTCCAGCATATCGGTGAGGGTGGCGATGGAGGGGGAGGCCAGGTCACGCTCCACCTGGGAGATGAAGCCCTTGCTCAGCTCGCACCGGTCCGCCATTTCTTCCTGGGTCAGGTTCCGCTGCAGTCTCAATTGCCTCAGCTTTGCGCCTATACTCAAACCAATCGCTCCTTTCCCTTATGAGGTTTACTTTTACTAAACCGTAAAACACAACCGGAAGTTTAGAAAAACTAAACTCGAAAACAGAAAACATTAAACCATACTATCCCCCTGTTGTCAATATGTTTTACCAAAAAAATTGGCGAAAGCAGGGGAAAAACATTCTTCCCCTTTTCCGGGGAAAACGAAAATGTAAAAAAGCGGGAAAATTGTTGCAAAAGCATGAAAAACGTGTTATACTTTCTCCAAGGTCAAAGAAAGACAGAAAGGATGAAATCCATGCGGCTCAGCGATACCATAGAAGCCTTTATCAAGGAAATGCTGCGGGAGGACCAGCAGGAGGTGGAGATCAAGCGCAACGAACTGGCGGAATATTTCCATTGCGCGCCCAGCCAGATCAACTATGTGCTTTCCACCCGTTTCACGCCGGATCATGGCTACGTCACCTCCAGCCAGCGGGGCGGCGGCGGATACATCCGCATTGTGCAGGTTAGGCGCAGCGCAGAGGATCAGCTTGCTTATCTTTTGAATGAACGCATCGGCGCTTCCATTGACTTTACGGCTGCGCAAATCCTCTGCCGCCAGTTGGCGGAAAGCGGCGCAGTATCCCCGGAGGATGCCTACCTGATGGCGTCGGCGGTATCCCCGGCAGCGTTTTCCGTGCCGGTGCCCGAGGCGGTGAAAAACGCGCTTCGGGCCAAGGTGCTGCGGTCCATGTTGCTGGCCATTGCCCAGCGGCGGGATGGATAAGCATCCGGCGCAGATCATATCATAATAAAATGAAAGTTTATTGTTTACAGGAGGCAATCCATGGCAATTTTCGGAAGATTTAATGAGCGGGCGCAGCTGGTGATCGCATCGGCCCAGCGGTCGGCTGTGGAAATGGGCCACCGTTATGTGGGCAGCGAGCATATTCTGATCGGTCTTTTGCGCCAGGCACGCAGCGATGCGCCGGGCCTGCCGGATCAGGTAATCGCAGAAACGGTGACGGAGGCGGTGAAGCAGATTTGCGGCACCGGGGAAAGTACCCCTGCCCGGCTGGAGCTTTCCCCCAGCGTGAAGAAATTATTGGAAAACAGCATCCGGGAGGCCCAGCGGCTGGGCATGCCCTATGTGACGGCGGCCCATTTCTGGCTGGCGCTGCTTATGGACGAGGACAGCGTGGCCATGCGGGTGCTGACCGGCATGGGTGCGGATGTTGACAAGGTGAAAAAGAGCATTCTGGAGGGCATGGCCAAGGAGCCCGGTGCCCAGGCCCAGCAAAAGGACAGCGATTCCTGCCTGCAAAAGTACGGCCGGGATCTGACCGAAGCGGCCCGGCAGGGGAACCTGGACCCGGTGATCGGCAGGCAGACGGAGATCGAGCGCATCATCCAGATCCTCTCCCGCCGCACGAAAAACAACCCCGTGCTCATCGGCGAGCCGGGGGTGGGCAAATCTGCCGTGGCAGAGGGCCTGGCCCAGAAGATTGTGCAGGGCAATATCCCGGAAAACCTGGCGGGGAAGAGGATCATCTCCCTGGACATGGGGGCCATGGTGGCCGGCAGCAAGTACCGGGGCGAATTTGAAGAAAGGCTGAAGAACACCCTGGACGAAGTGCGCAAAAAGGGGGATGTGATCCTCTTTATTGACGAACTGCAAAACATTGTGGGCGCCGGCAAAACCGAAGGCAGCATGGATGCCGCCAATATCTTAAAGCCTGCCCTGGCCCGGGGGGAACTTCAGTGCATCGGTGCCACCACCCTGGACGAATACCGCAAGCACATTGAAAAGGACGCCGCCCTGGCCCGGCGCTTCCAGCCGGTGACGGTAACGGAGCCCACCGATGAAGAAACCCTGGCCATCATGAAGGGCCTAAGGGACCGCTACGAAGCCCACCACAAGGTGCGTATCACCGATGAAGCGCTGGAGGCGGCGGTGAAGCTGTCCGGCCGCTATATCAGTGACCGTTTCCAGCCCGACAAGGCCATCGACCTGATGGACGAAGCTGCTTCCCGGGTACGCATCCAGGCCTTCACCGCCCCTTCCGATGTGAAGGAAGTGGAAATGGCGCTGGAGGGCGTGCTGCTGGAAAAAAGCGAAGCCATCGACAAGCAGGATTATGAAAAGGCCGCCAGCCTGCGGGATCAGGAAAACACCCTGCGCAGCGAGCTGGAAGAAAAGCGGGCTGCCTGGGAACGCAGAAAATCCTCCGCCCGTGATGTGGTGGGGGAAGAGGATATTGCCCAGGTGGTGGCCGGCTGGACGGGCATCCCGGTGAAGAAAATGACGGAAGAAGAATCCAAACGCCTGTTGAACCTGGAAAACATTCTGCATGAGCGGGTGGTGGGCCAGGAGGAGGCCGTCAGCGCCGTCAGCCGGGCCATTCGCCGCGCCCGGGCCGGGCTGAAGGACCCTAAGCGCCCCATCGGCAGCTTCATTTTCCTGGGCCCCACCGGCGTTGGCAAAACGGAATTGTGCCGGGCCCTTGGCGAAGCCATGTTCGGTGACGAAAATGCACTGATCCGCCTGGACATGAGCGAATACATGGAAAAGCACACCGTATCCCGCATGGTGGGCTCGCCCCCCGGCTATGTGGGCTTTGAGGAGGGCGGCCAATTGACAGAGGCCGTGCGCCGCAAGCCCTACGCCGTGGTGCTTTTTGACGAGATTGAGAAGGCGAATCCGGACGTGTTCAACATAATTCTGCAGATCCTGGAGGACGGCAGGCTGACAGACAATGTGGGCCGCACAGGATCCTTCCGCAACTGCATCATTGTCATGACCTCCACCGCCGGTGCCCAGTCCGCCCAGAAGGGGGGCATGGGCTTTGGTGCAGGGAAGATGGAC
>JAFQHP010000063.1 GCA_017397895.1 Clostridia bacterium | reverse complement strand
TTCATCTCGTGTAAACTGATGGTAGGACATTGATAGCGCCTCCTGTTCGTGTGTTTGTTTGGTAGCTACATTCTAACACTTGTCGCTCTCAATGTCTTTTTCTTTTTTGGGTGTTGCACTTGATATGATATTCCAAGATCGCCCCTTGACCCAAAGCCGGAATTGGCAATCTGTTTTATACAAACAGCCTTCCGGTGAAACAGAGCAACACGCACACATACTTTCGCAGAAAAAGATTGTTTCTTTGCGAATTGGATGCCCGCACTGCGGGCCACGGGCTGGGCGGTGGAACACCGCCAACCGGATGCCTGGCATCCGGGGAAAACGATAAAAAAGAAGCGGTGAGAGAATAAATTCTCTCAGCCGCTCTTTTTTTCGTTTTCATAGCGCCCGTGGGCTCTCTTTCCGTTTCCACAAGTAACATGCGGAAAACTGTTTGAAAAAACAGTCTACTTTTTCGCAGGAAGGGTGCAGGGCCGATGGCCCTGCCGCGGGGGTACGGGGGCTGCGTAAGCCCCTGCTTCGTTGCCGCACAGGCCCCTGCTCCGTATCTCGCTTACATTTCCGGCAGCAGATGTTCCGGCAGATGCTGGGCCAGAATCTTGTAGCCGTCGCTGTTGGGGTGCAGGCCATCGATCATCAGTTCCGGCTTGCAATAGCCGTTATCGGCCAGGAAGTAGGGGTACACATCGCAGAAGGAAACATCCTCATGGGCATCGGCGTAAGCCTTGTACAGGCCGTTCAGCTCCACCATTTTGTGCTGGCCGCCCCGGAAGAAAGCGTCGGTGGTGGGCAGAACGGAAATGATGGTGAAGCGGATGCCGGGATTGGTATCCCGGACGATTTCGATCATTTTTTCCACCCGTTCCATCACCTGGGCAGGGGTGGAAGCGCCCATATCATTGATACCGCACCAGATCACCAGCTGCTTGTAATCCCGGCAGGCGATTTCGTCAATCCGGGCCAGCATATGCACGGAGGTCTGGCTGCCGATGCCGTAATTGACACAGTCCTTGCGGCCCAGCAGGGTATTGAAATCCCCTTCATTGTAGAGCACGTTCTGGGTGATGCTGTCGCCCAGGAACGCAATGCCTTCGTTAGCCCGCAGCCAGTCACCAGGACCGTACTTCACCGGCACGCCGTCGCCCTCCACATACTTCACGCTGTACATGGTCACCTTTTCGTCGCTGGCGCACAGGGGACGGATTTCATCCAGCAGGTTAAACAGCCCGCCGATCTTCATGGAAATGGAGATATAGTAGAATTCCGCCTGGCAGCGGCCGTTTTCCAGCTTCACCACCCGGTTGGGGTTCAGGGTGAGCCAATGGGTGGCACCGGAATGGCTCAGCAGCGCCAGGTAAACGCCGTTCTTTTCCGGGCCGTCGTATTCAATGACCAGCTTGCTGCCCTTGGTCATAGCGGTGGCGTCAAAGGCGCCGCCCACGTGTTCGGTAAAATAGAAGTCCAGCATGGCGTCCTTGCCCTGCGCCGTTTTCTTGCCTTCAAAGATCATAAATTCGCCCTCCTGTGCCAACGCAAAGGAAGCCGTACCCATCAGCATAGCAAGTGCCATCACCAAAGCCAACGTCTTTTTCATCTCTGCGCGCATCCTTTCTCAAGTGCTGCATCCATTATACCCATTTTTGTCCTTTTTCGCAACAGCTATTTGTCTTTTCTTGCCAGCATAGACGGAATATGGTATAATACCGCCAGCAATGATATCACGAATCAAATACAGGGGAGGATTTTTTTATGCCCACCATCCGCCTGGGAAGAACCAACCTGGTTGTGAACAAAAACGGCTTCGGCGCGCTGCCCATCCAGCGGGTTACTTTGGAGGAGGCCAAGCCCATCCTGCGCAAGGCCTACGAAAACGGCATCAACTTTTTTGACACCGCCCGCTCCTATTCCGACAGCGAAGAAAAGCTGGGCTATGCCCTGAGCAACGTGCGGGATGAAATCATCATCGCCACCAAGACCCCCTCCACCACTGTGGAAGGCTTCTGGAAGGACCTTGAAACCAGCCTGTCCCTGCTTAAAACCGATCATGTGGATATCCTGCAGTGCCACAACCCCGCCTTCGTGCCCAAGCCCGGGGACGGCACCGGGCTGTATGAAGCCATGCTGGAAGCCCGGGAAAAGGGTATGATCCGCTTTATCGGTTTCACCAATCATCGGCTGCACCTAGCAGAAGAAGCGGTGAACAGCGGGCTGTATGACACACTGCAGTTCCCCTTCTCCTACCTGGCCAGCGAAAAGGAAAAGGCGCTGGTGGCGCTTTGCGCAGAAAAGGACGTAGGCTTCATCTGCATGAAGGCCCTGTCCGGCGGGCTGATCACCAGGGCCGACGCCGCCTATGCTTACCTGGCCCAGTTCCCGGTATTGCCCATATGGGGCATCCAGCGGGAAAAGGAGCTGGACGATTTCCTGGCCTGCGGCGAAAATCCGCCTGCCATGACGGATGAGATCAAAGCCCACATTGCCCGGGAACGGAAGGAGCTGACCGGCGATTTCTGCCGCGGCTGCGGATACTGCATGCCCTGCCCCGTGAATATCGAAATCAATAATGCCGCCCGCATGAGCCTGATGCTGCGCCGTGCCCCGGAAAAGGCCTGGCTCAGCGAAACCTGGCAAAAGAAGATGGCCCTCATTGATGATTGCCTGGAATGCGGCCAGTGCGCCGCCAAATGCCCCTACGGCCTTGACACCCCGAACCTGCTGAAAAAGAACTGGGAGGACTACAAAACCTTCCTCAAGTGAGCAGGAAGAGGGTACTGAGGCGTAGCCTACGAACAACACCCTATATCCAATCTACAATAGTGCCTTGCAATTTTCCATGTGATGATTACATAACAAGAAAAATCCTCAGTTCTTACAATCATGTAACATTGAAATATGTGTCCAAGAATACAACGCAGAGCGAAGTGTTCAAGCGTGTGCTTGCACATGAATTGACTCATCGTGCCGAAGGGACAAAGGCATACCAGGAGTTTGTCGATGCCGTTCTTGACATTGCCTACAAAGGCGACAAGGAAAAAATTGCCGCCGACCTGAACGCCATCTACGAGCAGTATAAAGATGTGTATGGCAAGGAACAGGGAAATGCCATTTACACCGAAGAACTGATTGCGCACGTTGCCGGTGAACTTCTTTCCGACACGGATGCCATCAGCCGTATTGTGGCTGATAAGCCCTCTGTTGCACGGCGTATGCTGGACACCATCAGGAACTTTATCAACCGCATCAAGGGCGTAAATGATCCCTTTGTGGATCAGCTGCGTAAGGTTGAAAAACTGATGACAAGGGCATTGGAAAGCGCAGGGCATTTCACAGGAGAAATGAAGTTTTCTTTGCGCCAAACTCAAGATGGAACAAAATATGTAAAAGTTGATACAGATCAAGACATTTTTGAGGGCAAAACAAAACGTGAGCAAATAAAAATTGTCGAGAGCTATATTAACGACAAATACAAAGGAATAGTCTTTGGAACTGACGAGATCGTTGTTGTTATTGATAAATATTCCGCAGGCGAGTATACACATCCTCGCAATGGTTTGCAAAACAAATTATACAGAGCAAAACTTAAGGCTGCGACAGAATTTGACAACCTTGTTGCAGCCAGCACTTTTGTTTCTGCAAAAGGAGACACAAAGAACCATAAGCAGTATCCCGGCGGATTTGTTTATCGCAAAACCTATTTCGATGTGAACGGGAATATGTTTGAAGGGTTAATCAATTTCGGAATTAACAAAGAAGGAGAGAATGTTTTTTATGACATGACAAAAATAAAAAGTATTGATTCCGGACTTTGGGTAAAAGAACACGGAGGTGTTGATACCCAATCGCTCCAGAACCAAAACTTTTCTAAAAAGAATATATCAGAAGATGCTGCAAATGTCAACAAGAAATTTTCCCTTCCAAGCCCCAAACTGCTGAACTACCAAATCAACAACTGGCGCAATGCCAGCGAACAGCAGGATGCCGAACAGCAGCCAAGACAGCGTGAACGGCAGTTTGCAGGGCAGACGATGCCCAACAGCAATGCCCCCGGCGAAGCTGTACAGGCTTTGCTGAATGACCCACAGCAGCTTTACTATGACCCAACCACCTAGAGAAAAAAACAATAACAGTTCCTCTTCCGGCAGCAGTTCCTCCGGTAATAATTCCTCAAATAACAATTCCTCCAGTAACAATAGCAATGGCAACAGCTATGATCCCAATAATCCTTTCCTTTATGGCATTGAAGACTATGAACACTGCCTGGCGCCTGAATACCGTGTTGATCCCCTGCAGAAGCCTTGGAATTATTGTTATCTATATTCCGAAGCAAGTGATATCAATGGCAGAAACATGGGCAAATATGAAAAGGGCGTAGTGGTGAAGGTCATTGAATATTACGGTGGCAATCACGGCAAATTCAACTACTGCTATGTGATCACCCAGGATGATAAGCTTGGCTATATGCACGATTACGCTCTGCAACCGGTAGACAATGGAATCTAAAAAAAAGAAGCCGAAAAATCGGCTTCTTTTGATTTTGAATTACTTGGCGTATTCGGTGGAACGGGTTTCCCGGATGACATTCACGCGGATCTGGCCGGGGTATTCCATTTCCTTTTCGATGCGCTTGGCAATTTCCTTGGCCAGGACTTTCGTGCCCTCGTCGGTCACGTCTTCGGGCTTGACCATGATGCGCACTTCGCGGCCGGACTGGATAGCGAAGCACTTGTCCACGCCGGAGAAGGAATTGGCGATCTCTTCCAGCTTGGTGAGCCGCTTGATGTAATTTTCCAGGGATTCGCGGCGGGCACCGGGGCGGGCGGCGCTGATAGCGTCGGCAGCCTGCACCAGCACGGCTTCAACCGTCTGGGGTTCCACATCGTTGTGATGGGCCAGGATGGCATGGATGACGTCGGGGCTTTCGTTGTACTTGCGGGCCAGTTCGCCGCCCAGGGACACGTGGGTGCCTTCCTGTTCGTGGTCAACAGCCTTGCCGATATCGTGCAAAAGGCCGGCACGCTTGGCCAGGGCCACATCGGCGCCCAGCTCGGCAGCCATGAGGCCTGCCAGGTGGCTGACTTCGATGGAGTGCTTCAGCACGTTCTGGCCATAGCTGGTGCGGTAGCGCATACGGCCCAGCAGCTTGACCAGTTCGGGGTGGATACCATGCTGGTTGGTTTCAAACACAGCCTGTTCACCGGCCTCGCGGATCTGGTTATCCACTTCCTTCTTGGCCTTTTCCACACATTCTTCAATGCGGGCGGGATGGATGCGGCCGTCCATGATGAGCTTTTCGATGGCCAGGCGGGCAATTTCACGCCGCACGGGATCGAACGCGGAAACGATGACGGCCTCGGGGGTATCGTCGATGATGAGGTCCACACCGGTGGCAGTTTCCAGGGCCCGGATATTGCGGCCCTCACGGCCGATGATGCGGCCCTTCATATCGTCATTGGGCAGGTTGATGACGGAGACGGTGCTTTCGGCCACATGGTCGGCCGCGCACTTCTGGATGGCCAGGGCAATGATATTGCGGGCCTTCTTTTCGCCCTCTTCCTTGGCCTTGCTTTCGATATCCCGGACGGTGGCGGCGGCGTCGTGGAAAGCGTCCTTCTGCACCCGGTCGATAATGATCTGGCGGGCTTCATCCTGGGTAAGGGTGGCGATGCGTTCCAGTTCGGCAATCTGCTTTTCCTTCAGCTCGTTGGCCTCATCTTCCAGCTTCTGTGCGTTCTGGTATTTCAGGTTCAGGGCGTCTTCACGTTCGGAGAGGTTGTCCCGGCGCTTATCCAGCTGTTCTTCGCGCTTATCCAGGGTTTCTTCACGCTGGATGGTGCGGCGTTCGGAGCGCTGAATTTCCGCCCGGCGGGTGCGGATTTCCTTGTCCAGTTCAGTCTTGAGGTGCAGGATTTCTTCCTTGGCTTCCAGCAGCATTTCCTTTTTCTTGTCATCTGCCTTGCGGGTGGCGTCATCCAGCAGCTTCTTGGCGTATTCCTCAGTACGGCCGATTTTCTTTTCAGCCATATCCTTGCGGTACATATATCCGGCCAGCGCGCCGATGGCGAGGCCCAGCACGGCAGCCAGAATGATCCAAATAATGTCCACGGTTCTCCTCCTTTCGCTTTCTCTTCTCTCTTTTTTGTTTCATTTCGTTTTCTGTCAATTGAAAAACCGCACGAAAAAAAGCCGTTTTCGCACGGCAAAGCTGTATTTCGATACCATGACCCGGCAAACAAACAGAAAGTTCAACAACTAAAACACTCAGGTGCAAATAAATAAACACCCGTATGCTGAAGCGGCAAAACGCCTGCCAAATAAAACCAGAAGCAAATGTATCCGAAAACAGCTCATCTCCCCCACGCAATGGGGCAGACTTTTCAGCCGATCATACATATTGTACGAAAAAAAAGCCCCCCTGTCAAGGGGCTTTTCCGGCAGGCTGCACAAAAAATGGAGAAATCAACAAAAAGTTTTTTCTTGCCAAGGCACTTCTTTTCTGTCATAATATCCCTGAATGGCCCGCATGATGGGCGGGCACAATTGAAACGAACGGAAAAAGGAGCGATGCGCTGATGGACGAATTTTGCAAGGAACTGGAAAAAGTGATCAAAGCCGGGATCGGCGCCGTGGCCACCGGCGTGGAAAAGGCCCAGGAAGCCGTGGATAACCTGGCCCAGAAGGGCGAACCTATTTTTGAACAGGCCAAGGAAAAAGTGGCCGAGGCCGCCGACAAGGTGGTGAAGGCCTTCAACGAGATCGGCAAGCCCAAGATGGAGGATCTGCTGCACGACGCCCGGGCATTCACCCTGGATGAACTGAAAACCCTCCGGGAGAAGCTGGACCAATTGATTGTCGATATGGAAAAAACGCAGCAGGAAGCGGAAGTGATTGAACTGACGCACGAAGCCCCTGTGCAGCCGGAAATGCCTGTAGAATAAGACAACTAAAAAGGCGTTGGAGGAAACGAATTTCCATCCACGCCTTTTTTTCTTCTCAGAAATTACGAATTTTCTTGCCCTTTCTGCATTTCCATCAGCCTGGGCAGGCACATTTCAAAATCCACGCCGTGGTGCATATCCGTGCCGTTCATCAGGCTGCATTCCACACAGATACGGGTGAAATCCGCCGCCATTTCCATGCTCTTTTCCAAGGAGCATCCCCCCAGCATGCCCCCCAACAGCACGGAGGCAAACACATCCCCGGTGCCGTCGTATTGCTTGGGTACATGGGGCGGCGCATAAACGTGCAGCTTCTTTCCGTCATGGCAGGCAGCGCCCAGATGCCCATCCTGCGGGCGCACACCGGTGAGCACCACTTTTTTCGGGCCCAGGGCCAATAGCTTTTCACACACCGCTTCCATTTCCCGCTCATTTTGCATTTCGGGCCGGTAAGGGGTGCCGGTGAGGAAGGCGGCTTCGGTCAGGTTGGGTACAATCACATCCGCCCTTGCACACAGGGCGCGGATGCCCTGCACCATGCGGTCGTCAAAGCGGCTGTAGAGAACGCCGTGGTCTCCCATAACAGGGTCCACCAGCGTCAGGCTTTCTTTCGTCTGAAATGCATCGAAAAACCTTTGCACAATGTCCAATTGCGCCAGGCTACCCAGGTATCCGGTATACAGGGCATCAAAACGGAAGTTTTCCTTCTGCCAGTGGCGGAAGAAGGGCTCCATATCCTCCGTCAGGTCCCGGAAGGTATAGCCGGTGAAGCCGCCGGTATGGGTGGACAAAACCGCAGTGGGCAGGCAGCTGAGCTGCACCCCCATGGCGGAGAGGATGGGCAGCGCCACAGTGAGGGAGCACCGGCCAAAGCCACTCAGATCCTGCACGGCCGCCGCCTGACGGGGTTTTTGAAATTTCTGCAAATGCGCCGCCTCCTTTCATGCAATAAAAACATGGCTATTATATGCTTTTTTCCCCAATTGTGCAAGGAAAAAAAGAAGGCTGCGGGATGAACCGCAGCCGGGGATGAGAATTTGCTGTTATTCGGCGCCGCCTTCGAAATTGATGACGGGCAGGGCATCGGAGCCGCCGGAGACGAACTGGGGCAGCTGGCCGTTCCACAATTTGGCTTCGGTGAAGCTGATCAGCTCTTCGGTCAGGCTGTCGGCGATCTTTTTGTTGGCTTCGGCTTCGGCTTCGGCCTTTACCTTGGTGGCGTAGGCTTCGGCATCGGCGTTCACCTTTTTCACGTTGGCTTCGGCTTCCGCTTCAATCTTCTGGCGTTCCGCCTGCTGCTGGGTTTCCATGGTTTTCTGTTCCTGTTCAATTTCGGCCTGCAGCTTCTTCTGGGCGGCTACCTGCTTATTTTCAACAGCGTCGGTGAAGGCGTCGGTGAAGTCGATATTTTCGATGGAGACGGAGATGATGGTGATACCGTAGCGTTCCATTTCCTTGCTCAGGTCATCCCGGATCTGGCGGGACAGGGTTTCCCGGGCAGACACCAGGTTTTCCGCGGTGTACTTGGAGAAGACAGCCTTGGTATTTTCCATCATGCGGGGGTTGATGAGCTTGTCGAAATAATCGGTGCCCACTTCCTTGAACAGGTTCATGGCGGTGGACTTGTTGATGGCATAGTTGATGGAGCCGGAGATATCCACCTGCTGGATGTCGCTGGAGAAGGCCTGGGTTTTGAAAGTGGTCTTCTGTTCCCGGTTATCCATCAGGGTGATCTTCTGGAAGGGGCTCTTGAAGTGGAAGCCGGCTTCCAGGGTGTAGTCTTCCACCTTACCGAAGGTGGTGATGATAGCGGTTTTACCGGTTTCGATCTGGCAGGTGCACAGACTGAGGATAATCACCAGGGCAACGACGGCCAGGCCGGTGAGGATCAGATATTTCTTGGCTTTGTTGGACATGTTTCTTTTCTCTCCTTCTGTCCCTTATCAGGGACGGTGTCAGTATAGCACAATTTATCCTCCCATGCCATAGTTTGCCATCAAACTGTACATTTTCCTGCTCCAAATGTCGAAAAAAAGCTTGAAAGGCAGCAGAGCATCGTGGTAAAGTATAGCCAATAAATGAAAAACAAAGGAGCTCTTTTCTATGAGCGAGAAAATCCTGCTGTGGCCCGGTGAGGCCCCTTATTCCTCCTTTTCCCCCGGCCAGGCCCAGCCCTCCCTCACCCCCTTCCCTGCAGAAGGCAGCCGGGGGGCTATGGTGGTGTGCCCCGGCGGCGGCTATACCCACAAGGCCGCCCATGAAGGAGAGCCCATTGCCCGGCTTTTGCAAAACGCCGGCATCTCTGCCTATGTGCTGGATTACCGGGTGGCCCCCTGCTTCAGGGAAACCCCCCTGGCCGACGCCAAGCGGGCCATCCGGGTGCTGAAGGCCATGGGCTATGAAAAGGTGGGCATCATGGGCTTTTCCGCCGGCGGGCATCTGTGCTGCTCCGCTGCCACCCTTTATGAGGAAGGCGATGCCGCAAGCGAAGATCCGGTGCAGCGCTTTTCTTCCCGGCCCGATGTATTCTGCCCCTGCTATGCGGTGGTGTCCTTCGGGAAATACACCCACATGGGCAGCCGGGAAGCCCTGCTGGGCGAAGAAAAGGATAACGAAGAAATGATCCGCCGCTTTTCCGCCGAATGCAATGTGACGCAGGATACGCCCCCCGCCTTCATCTGGCACACCGCTCAGGACGGGCTGGTGCCTGCCCAGAACAGCCTGCAACTGGCCATGAAGCTGCGGGACAACGACGTGATGTTTGAACTGCATGTGTATCCCCTGGGCCATCACGGCATCGGCCTTGGCAGCGATAACGCCGTAGCCAGCCAGTGGGGCAGCGAAATGTGCCGGTTCCTCAACGGGCTGGGCTTTGGTAAATAATAAAGGAGAAAAGCCATGTACGATTTCACAAAGATTGAACAATACCTGGACCAGCTGACTGCCCTTGGGCTGCCCGGCTGCCAGGTGCATATCAAAAAAGGACACGAAACCCTGCTGCGCTCCCGCCGGGGGGAAGGCAGCTTTGACAGCCGGTATTTTCTCTATTCCTGCTCCAAGGTGATGACCGTCACCGGCCTGATGCGCCTGGTGGAGCAGGGCAAAATTTCCCTGGAAGACAAGGTGGCGGACTATATCCCCGCCTTCCGGGATGTGTTCATCGAAAAGGACGGCATCCCCTGCCCCCCGGAAACGGACATGACGTTGCGGCATCTGTTCACCATGACCGCCGGGCTGGACTATGACCTGCAGGCCCCCGGCATTCTGGAAGCGGCTGGAAAAGAAAATGCCGGCACCTTCGATATCGTCTCCGCCTTCCCGAAAAAGGCCCTGTCCTTCTCCCCCGGAGACAAATTCCAGTACAGCCTGTGCCATGACGTGCTGGGGGCCGTGGCGGAAAAGGTGACCGGCCTGACCTTCGGGGACTATATGGAAAAAGAAGTGTTCGGCCCCCTGGGCATGAAGAATACCTCCTTCACCCCCGGCGGCGAAATGGCGCCCCAGTATGACTTTGATTGGGACACCCGGGCGTTCCGCCCCCATCCCCTCACCTGCGATTACCGCCTGGCCCCCCATTACCACAGCGGCGGCGCCGGCATTATCAGCACCCTGGACGATATGGCCCGCTTTGCCGCCGCCCTGACCACGGGTAAGGGGGAAGACGGCTATCCCCTGCTGTCCGGCACCAGCATCTGCCTGCTCCGCACCGAGCAACTGACCCATGTGGCGAAAGACCCTGCCTTCGGCTGCGCCATGGGCCCTGGTTACGGATACGGCCTTGGGATGCGCACGCTGGTGGATAAAAGCCAGGGGCAAAAATCCCCCATCGGCGAGTTCGGCTGGGACGGCGCTGCCGGCAGCTTCATCCTCTGCGACAAGGAAAACGGCCTCTCCATCGTGTTCACCACCCATGTATTGGGCTGGTACGGCATCAAGGATTTGTTCCACGCCCCCCTGCGGGACGGCCTGTACGACGCCCTGGGACTGTAAAAAAAACGCAAATTGTGGCAGAAGTTATACTGACTCAACATGTAAAGCTAAAAGGATGCAGATTACACTGCATCCTTTTAGCTCTAAATTAGTCACCGAACAAGCCGGATTTTCTATTTTGAGTATATTTCATCCTTACACCTTTGAAGTTTACCCCAGAAATTGCCGTAGCAGCTATTACTTGACCTTCTCTTAACTCTATTGTCCTGTGATCACCATATTGATCAAAATAAAATTCGAAATATCCAACATTTGTGTATTGTGAGCCGCCAGTATTGTCGCCCCACAAAACCATACATAACAATGTATTTTGGCAGTGATAATTCAAGTTTTGCTCAATCATCTTAGTACCAAAACTAATATCATTTTCCTCGATCCAAAATTCATATTGACCTGCAGGAATATCAACTCCTACAACAATTTCGTCATTCGGATATAAATATCCAAGTTTTGAACTATGTTCCGATATGATATTCACAATATCAATGAGTTCATCTTCTGTATAGTCGTTCACATTGAAAGAAATTTCTGCGTAGCAATTCGTGACCAGAAAAAAGCAAAGCAGAAAACTGAAAAATTTCTTCATGAGGTTTCGTCTCCTTTCTTTCGAGCAAAATATATAAATCATTTTAATTATTTAAATATATTCCAATTTCTAAACAATGTCAATATATGGTACTAATTTTATTGAGATTTATATACAAACATCGTTTGATAGTTGCAAATTGTGGCAAAATTAGCACTCTCGCATTTAGAGTGCTAATTTTTGTTGCTTTTTCCGGGCGGCTGTGCTATACTTCTGCTTGCAGGGAAAATTCTCCCTTTCATTATCAACCAACGGAGGCGCTTATTTATGGAAACCAAAGGCAATATTTCCATCCATGCCCAGAACATTATGCCGGTGATCAAGCGCTGGCTGTATTCGGACAAGGATATTTTCATCCGTGAATTGGTGAGCAACGGCTGCGACGCCATCACCAAGTATAAAATGATCAAGGGCGATACCGGAGAGGATTTGCGGGTCACTGTCACCGTGGACAAGGACAACCGCACCCTCACCTTCACCGACAACGGCATCGGCATGACGGCGGAGGAAGTGGACAAGTACATCAACCAGGTGGCCTTCTCCAGCGCCGAAGAATTTTTGAAGAACTACACCGGCGAAGACAAGGGCGGCATCATCGGCCATTTCGGCCTGGGCTTTTATTCCGCCTTCATGGCTGCCGAAAAAGTGACCATCGATACCCTGTCCTGGCAGGAAAATGCCAAGCCCGTCCTGTGGCAGAGCGAGGACGGCATGGAATACACCATGCAGGAAGGCAGCCGCCAAAGCCGGGGCACCACCATCGTTTTGCACATTTCCGAAGAAGAAAAGGAATTCTGCGAAACCTTCCGGGTGCGGGAAGTGCTGGACCGCTACTGCGGCTTCATGGCCACCCCCATTTATCTGGTGGACATCAATAAAGAAGAAAAGCATGAAGAAGGCTGCGACTGCGAAGAATGCCATCACGATCACGAAGAAGAGCCCGTCAATGACATCAGCCCCCTGTGGCTGAAAAACCCCCGGGAATGCACCGAAGAGGAATACAAGGAAACCTACAAAAAGGTGTTCCACACCTTTGAGGAGCCCCTGTTCTGGGTGCACCTGAATGTGGATTACCCCTTCAACCTGAAAGGCATCCTCTATTTCCCCCGCATCAAGAAGGATTTCGGCGGCCAGGAAGGGCAGATCAAGCTGTTCAACCGCCAGGTGTTTGTGGCGGACAACATCAAGGAAGTGATCCCGGAATTTCTGATGCTGCTCAAGGGCGTGCTGGACTGCCCCGACCTGCCCCTGAACGTATCCCGCTCCTTCCTGCAGAACGACGGCTATGTGAAAAAGCTGTCCGCCCACATCACCAAGAAAGTGGCGGACAAGCTGAACGGCCTGTTCAACACCGAACGCAAGCAGTACGAAACCTATTGGGACGATATCCATCCCTTTGTGAAGTACGGCTGCATCCGGGACAATAAGTTCTACGAAATGGTGAAGCCTTCCATTCTCTATAAGACCACGGAAGGCGAATACCTGACCCTGGACGAATACAAATCCCGCAACGAAGGCAAGGCGGAAAAGAAAATTTTCTACACCACCGAACAAAACCGCCAGGCGGCCGCCGTTTCCCTCTACACCAACAAGGGTATGGACGTGGTCGTCATGGACACCCTCATCGACATGAACTTCATGAGCTTCATGGAATTTTCCGGCGGCATGAACGACGCCCGCTTCACCCGGGTGGACGCCGATGTGACCGGCCTGACCGAAGATACAGAAGAGGGCAAGGACCTGGACGCCGCCCAGCTGGAAAAATTGTTCAAGGCTGCGCTTTCCGACGATACCCTGACGGTGAAAACCGAGGCCCTGTCCGACCATGACCTGCCGCTGATGCTCACCGAAGACGAGCAGATGCGCCGCTACAAGGAAATGAGCGCCATGTACGGCCAGGATATGACCTTCCCCACCCAGTATACCCTGGTGCTCAACCGCCTGTGCCCCGCCATCCGTGCCCTGGCTGCCATGGAAGACGAAGAAACCGCCCACCTCATCTGCCGCCAGATGTTCGATATCGCCCGGCTTTCTTCCCGGCCCCTGGAAGCCAAGGATCTGCAGGCCTTCATCACCCGCTCCAACCAGATTTTGTCCATGCTGGCCGACAAGGCGTAACCCTGACAATGGGAAACCATGCGGGGTTTCACCCCTGCACCCCACCAGGGACATTGTCCCTGGACCCAGTAGCGGAAGCGGGTGGCTGGTCGAACAAGCAATTTCCCGCTGGAGAGTGAGAAATACCGGCAACACGCAGAAACACGTTTGCAAATGCCGATTGTGCCATTGCGAGTTGGGTGTGGCCCCGCCACCCCACGGGCTGGGCGGCGTGTACGCCGCCGACCGGATGCTTTGCATCCGGGGAAAACGATAAAAAGAAGCGGTGAGAGAATTCATTCTCTCAGCCGCTCTTTTTTCGTTTTCATAGCGCCCGTGGGCACCTTTCCGTTCCTCAAGTTTCGTGCAGAAACAAGTTTGTTTTTCAGTCCTTCCCCATCGCAGGATGGGTGCAGGGATGATATCCCTGCCGCGGGGTAAAGGGGCCGCGCAGGCCCCTTCCTCAGTTTACGCTCACGAAAAATCAATTTCATATCGGACACCCTGATGGAACAAAACGCCTTCTGTCAGGACGATCTTCAGAATCACCGTATTTTCGTCACCAAAATTATTATGGCCGTTATCGATCCATGCGGCAAACCTTTCCCGGAGCCATGCAAATATTTCTGCATTTTCTTCCTTCCCCACATAGCCAAGGTTCACCCCCATACCAGCGGCGGTAAACCATTCGCCGCACAGGGACACCCGGGGATTTTTACCGATCTGCTGCATTTTGCCGCTGCGGGCATGGGTGATCACATAGAACGCACCATCTTTGTAACAGGCATCCACCGTGCGCACAAAGGGCACGTTATCCACAGCGGTGGCCAATGCCATCAGGCTGTCTTTGCCAAAGCGTTCCATCATTAGCGTCTTGGTTGTTTCGTTCAGTTTATCCATGAACAGCCCTCCGTCGAATCTCGTCCAGTATTTCTTTATCCGCCGGGCAGAAGACGGTTTCATCCGCTTCTTCCGGCTTCAGCCACATAAAGGCCTGATGCTCCAGCATTTTGGGTTCTTCCCCGGTAAAACGGGCATTGAAGAGTGTCAGGCGGACGGTGACATCGGGGTAAGGGTGCGTCACGTCCATGAATACATCATCCACGGCCACTTCGGCGTCCAACTCTTCCCGGCATTCCCGGATGAGAGCGGCTTCCTTCGTTTCGCCCTTTTCCACCTTGCCGCCCACAAATTCCCACAGCCCGCCCCGGGCCTTGGTGAAGGGCCGCTGGCAGGCGAAGAATTTTCCATCCCGCCAGATCAGCGCCGCCACCACTTCCAGTATTTTTTGCTCGCTCATGTTATTCTTCCTGCTTCGCCCAGTACCGTGCCGCATCCACCGCCCGGTGCCAGCCTTTCAAAAGCTTTTCTTTCTTTTCTTCCTTCATTTTGGGGTTAAATGTGTTTTCCGCATGCCATCCGGCAGCGGTTTCTTCCAGGTTGTCATACAGCCCCACCGCCAGCCCGGCCAGCAGCGCCGCACCCAGGGCCGTGGTTTCCAGCACTTTGGGACGTACTACGGGAAGGCCGATAAGGTCGGACTGCAGCTGCATCAGGAACTGATTGGCGCTGGCGCCGCCGTCCACCCTGAGGGCCGGGCTTTCCATGCCCCCGTCCTGCACCATGGCGTGGAACAGATCCCGGCTCTGGAAGGCAATGGATTCCAGCGCCGCCCGGACGATGTGGGCCCGTCCGGTGCCCCTTGTCATGCCAACCAAAGTGCCCCTTGTGTACATATCCCAGTAGGGCGCGCCCATGCCGGTAAAGGCGGGCACCAGGTATACCCCGCCGCTGTTTTCCACAGACAGGGCCACCTGTTCGCTTTCAGCAGCGGAGGAAATCAGTTTCATTTCGTCCCGCAGCCACTGGATAGCCGCCCCGGCCACAAACACGCTGCCTTCAAAGGCGTAGGTGGGCTTTCCGTTCAGCCGCCAGGCCAGGGTGGTGATGAGCCCATGTTGGGATAATTTGAATTCTTCGCCGATGTTCATCAGCATAAAGCAGCCGGTGCCATAGGTATTTTTCACCATGCCCCTTTCAAAGCAAGCCTGGCCGAACAGCGCCGCATGCTGATCCCCCGCCAGGGCGGCAATGGGGATTTTCACCCCCAGAATATCCTCCTTCAGCCAGCCCACCACCTGAGCGGTATCCACCACTTTGGGTAGCATGGCCCGGGGGATATTCAGCATCTGCAAAAGCTCCTCATCCCAGTCCTGGGTGTGCAGGTTGAAGAGCATGGTGCGGCCTGCGTTGGTGGCGTCAGTCACATGGGGGCTGCCCTCCGCCAGATGCCAGCAGAGGAAGGAATCAACCGTACCAAAGCAGAGCCCGCCCTTTTCAGCTTTTTCATGCAGGTTCAATTCATCCAGGATCCACTTGATTTTCGTGCCAGAAAAATAGGCATCCGGCACCAGCCCGGTTTTCTGGCGGATGATGTCACCGTAGCCATTTTCTTTCAGTTCGTCCACCATGCTTGCGGTGCGGCGGCACTGCCACACGATGGCGTTGTGCACGCATTTGCCGGTATCCCTTTCCCACACCAGGGTGGTTTCCCGCTGATTGGTGATGCCGATGGCGGCAATTTCGGCAGGATCAATCTCCGCCTGGCGTACGGCCTGGCGCAAAGCCTCAATCTGGGAGGAGAGAATATCCATGGGGTCATGCTCCACCCAGCCGGGCTGTGGGTAGATTTGGGGAAATTCCCGGGAAGCGGCACAGAGCATGTGCCCCTCCAGATTAAAAACGACCGCCCGGGAGGATGTGGTGCCCTGGTCCAGGGCTACCAGATAACGCTTATTCACAGGCCATGCCTCCTTGATATGCAAAAAACAAAGTACTGTTTATAGTGTAACAAAAAAATGGATTTTTTCAAGCCTTTCCTTCCCATTTTCGCCTTGACAGGAAAGGATATTTCCTTTATAATGCCCACATGGCCAAGATGGGAACAAGTAGCCCGGTGCATGCACTTGAAGAGAGCCTTCGGCTGGTGGAAGAAGGCAGCGGTGCCCGAAGCGAATACATCCCGGAGCCCGATACCGAACAATGATTTCAGTAGGCTATCGCCGGTGCGCCGGTTACAGCGCAAAGAGGGCACAGGAATATCTGTGCCGAACGGAAGTGGTACCGCGCTCATTCGCCTTCCCTTTGGGGATGGGCTTTTTTATTTTCAGGAGGTTTTTTTATGAACATTGATTCCATCCGCTTTGCTGATCGCTTCAATGGCATTTCCGGCAGTGCCATCCGGGAAATTTTTAAGCTGCTGGCGGTGCCCGGTATGATTTCCTTTGCCGGCGGCAATCCCTCCCCCGATTCCCTGCCCGGGGAAAAGGTGGGCGAAATTGCCAACGCCCTTCTGCAGGAAAAGGGCAAAATCCTTTTGCAGTACGGCGCCACAGAGGGCTATGCGCCCCTGAAGGAAAGCCTGGTTTCCTACCTGAAGGACCGCTTTTCCTTCACTTGCACGGCGGAAGAAATCCTGCCCGTTACCGGCTCCACCCAGGCAATGGACTTGCTGTGCAAGGCCCTTTTGAACCCCGGCGATAAAGTGGTGGTGGAAAGCCCCACCTTCCTTGGCAATATGCAGTGCCTGAACCTGTACCAGGCGCATCTCATCCCCGTGGAAAGCGATGACGACGGCATCAACGTGGATAAGCTGGAGGAAGTGTTCAAAACCGAGCACCCCAAAATGCTCTACATCATCCCCACCTTCCAGAACCCCACCGGCCGCACCCTGTCCCTGGAACGCAGAAAGCGCATTGCCCATCTGGCCAGCGAATACGGCGTGGTGGTGGCGGAAGACGATCCCTACCGGGACCTGCGCTATACCGGAAGCGAACTGCCCTCCATCAAGTCCTTCGATGAGGAAGGCTGGGTGGCCTTTATGGGCAGCTTTTCCAAGGTGATTTCCCCCGGCCTGCGGGTGGGCTATCTGGTAGCCCATCCCAATATCCTTCGCAAGTGCACCATCGGCAAGCAATCTTCCGACGTGCACACGGCGCTGGTGAACCAGGCGGTGGTGGATTATTATCTGCGCAATGATCTGCTGATGCCCCATGTGGAAACCATCCGCAATTCTTACGGCGAAAAGGCCGATACCATGCTGCAGATGCTGTCCAAATGCGGCGGGGTGGCCCGATATACCAAGCCGGAGGGCGGCCTGTTCATCTTCTGCGAGCTGGAGGAAGGGCAGGATGCCACAGCCCTGCTGAAAAAAGCCGTAGAAAAGGGCGTGGCCTACGTCCCCGGCACCCACTTCTATGCCAACGGCGGCCATCACAACACCTTCCGTCTCAACTTCTCCATGCCCAGTGTGGAGCAGATCAAAATCGGCATGGAAAAGCTGAGCGACGTCTTTTCCAGATAACAGGAGCTGATGTCCATTGGTCACCATTGAAAAGACCACCCCGGCCCAGGCGGAAACCCTGTTTGACATCCACCGGCAGGCCTTCCGCCCGCTGTATGAACAATTTCACGACACCCATAACCCCTACCTGCGCACGATCGAGGATATCACCCGCCGGCTGGACAATGATATGTTCCGCTATTTCACCATCCGGTATGACGGCGAAATAGTGGGCGGCATCTTTTACCGCACCCGGGGCGGCGGCCCGTTCTTCGGCGAATTGCAGCCCGGGGAATACTACCTGCAGCGGCTGTACATCCGTCCGGATATGCAGGGAAAAAAGATTGCTCAGACCGCCATCCGCTTGTGCGAAGAACATCTGGGCGACGGAAAGCGCTTCTTTGTGGATTTTCCCGCCCCGCTGGAAAAGAACCGCCGCTGCTATGAAGGCGCAGGCTTCAAGGACACCGGCTTCCTCTTTGAAGCCGAACCCGGCATGACCCTGAAATGCTATGAAAAAAATGTGAATGAATAAAGGAGAATGAATCAAAATGGCTCATGTACTTGATACCCTCCGGGAACGCGGATTCCTGGCCCAAATCACCTTTGAAGACGAACTCTACAAGCAGCTGGAAAAAGAGCCCACCACCTTCTACGTGGGCTTTGACCCCACCGCCACCTCCCTGCATTTCGGCCACTTCATTCCGATCATTGCCATGGCCCATATGCAGCGGGCCGGCCATATTCCGATTGCCCTGGTGGGCGGCGGTACGGCCATGATCGGCGATCCCTCCGGCAAAACCGATATGCGCAAGATGATGACCGTGGAAACCATCGACCACAACGTGTCCTGCATCAAAAAGCAGATGGAACGCTTCATCGAATTCGGCGAAGGCAAGGCCATGATCGTCAACAATGCCGACTGGATCCGCAAGCTTTCCTACATGGATTTCCTGCGGGACGTGGGTTCCCTCTTCTCTGTCAACCGCATGCTGGCTGCCGAATGCTACAAGCAGCGTATGGAACGGGGCCTGACCCTGCTTGAATTCAACTACATGGTGATGCAGGCCTACGACTTCCTGCAGCTGTTCAAGAACCACGGCTGCCGGCTGCAGATGGGCGGCGACGACCAGTGGAGCAATATGCTGGCCGGTGCGGACCTGATCCGCCGCAAGGAACAGGAGCCCGCTTTCGCCTGCACCTTCAAGCTGCTGATGAACCACGAGGGCAAAAAGATGGGCAAAACCGAAAAGGGCGCCCTGTGGCTGGATCCTGCCCTTTGCACCCCCTACGAATTTTTCCAGTACTGGCGCAACATCGCCGACGCCGACGTGGAAAAGTGCCTGAAGCTGCTCACCTTCCTGCCCATGGACGAAATCAACAAGCTTGCCAAGCTGGAAGGCAGCGCCATCAACGAAGCCAAGACCGTTCTGGCCTACGAATGCACCAAACTGGTCCACGGCGAAGAAGAAGCCCAGAAGGCCCAGATGGCTGCGGCAGCCCTGTTTGGCGGCGGCGCAGCGGCGGACGTGCCCACCTACGAATGGAAGCAGTGCGACATGGAACAGGATAACCGGCTCACCACCCTGCTCCACCTGTGCGGCCTGTGCGTAAGCCGCGGTGACGCCCGCAAACAGATCCAGCAGGGCGCTGTGGTAATGGCGGACCAGAAGGTAACCGACATCAACGCTGTTGTCACCCCCGACATGATCCCCACCGACGGTGTTCTGCTTCGCAAGGGCAAGAAGAACTACTGCCGCGTGGTGCTGAAGTAATGCCCGGCGATTACAAAACCTTAAAGCAAGCGGCCAGCGATCAGTTCATCGTGAACAAAAGCCGCTTCATTGGCTACGCCGCCCCCTGCGAAAGTGAGGAGGCGGCGCTGGCCTTTTTGCGTTCCATCCGGGAAAAGCACAAGGACGCCACCCACAATTGCTACGCCTACATCATCGGCCAGAATGCGGGCATCATGCGCTACAGCGACGACGGCGAGCCCGGCGGTACCGCCGGCATGCCCATCATTGAAGTGATGAAGGCAAGGGGCGTGGTGAACTGCTGCGTGGTGGTCACCCGGTATTTCGGCGGCATATTGCTTGGCGCCGGCGGGCTGGTGCGGGCATACACCAAGGGTTGCGTGGTGGCGCTCAACGCAGCCCAGGTGGTTACCATGGAGGAAAGCCAGCGCATCCTCCTGGACATTCCCTACCCCCTTTGGGACAAGATCAATTACCACCTGCAATCCCTGACCCAGATCACCGAAAGCACGGAATTCGGCGCTTCCGTTTCCGTCACGCTGTTGGTGCGGGTGAAGGACGTGGACAGCGTCATCGAAAAGCTGAACACCCTCTGCGACGGCAAGCTGGATTACCTGCCGGACGATATTCTCCACTACCCCTGGCCGGAAGAAAGCCAGGCTGAACCGGAATAAGAACGGACGGCTTCGGCCGTCTTTTTTCCCATCCGAATGAGGTGAACAAAATGGAAATCAACGCCTTTATGCGTGCTGTGCTGGAACAGAAGGCCGATGCCATCCGCACTTATTTTCACCCCGATGCCGTCATTTGCTGGCATTGCAGCAATGAACGCTTCACCGTGGAAGAATTCATCTGCGCCAATTGTGAATATCCGGGAGAGTGGGATGGCGAAATAGAACGCACAGAACAAACCGGTGATCTCATCATCACCGTCACCCATGTTTTCCCTGCCGATCGTTCCCTTTCCTTTCATGTCACGTCCTTCATCCGATTATTGGATGACAAAATCACCGCTCTGGATGAATATTGGGCAGATGACGGCCCGGCCCCCGCCTGGCGGCAGGCGATGCACATCGGGCAGCCCATCCGATAAAATTTTAAAGGAGGAATGTTTATGATTCTCTTCCTCACCAGCCACATGGGCGGAAACCGCTTCCCCCCGGAAGCCAAAGAGCCCAGCCCGGTGCTTGCAGACAACCGCTTCGTTGAAAATCTGAAACAATACTGGCCCCAAAGGGCGAAGGTGCTGCTCATTGCTTCCGACCCCGGGGAACACGTAATTCTGGACGATATCGCCCGCTCCCTTTCCCACACCCTGCCCATGGCCGGGCTGCCGGTGGAATTTGTGCTGCCCCTGGATGACCGCAACGAGGAAACGGCGGCGAGCCTTGCCAACTATGACGTGATCATCCACGCCGGCGGCCATGTGCCCACCCAGAACGCTTTTTTCCACAAAATCGGCCTGAAGGAAAAATACCGGGGCTTCCCTGGCATCGTGATCGGCATCAGCGCTGGCACCATGAACTGCGCCTCTACCGTTTACGCCCATCCGGAACTGGACGGCGAAGCAGTGGATCCGGATTATCAGCGATTCATTCCGGGCCTGGGGCTTTGCGAGCACCAGATTCTGCCCCATTTTCAGTACATCCGCACCCTCACCCTGGACGGCATGAAGGCCATTGATGAAATTGCCGCCGCCGACAGCCGGGGCAGGTGCTTCCTGTGCCTGAACGACGGCGCCTACGCCCTGCAAAAGGACGGAAAGACCACCGTTTATGGCGAAGCGTATCTTTTACAGGATGAAAAACTGACACAAATCTGCAGCAATAACGAAAGCGTGGAACTGTAAAGGAGCAATGCATGAACATTGGCGAAATCTGTTTCCTGACAAACGATGTGCCCCGGCTGGCGGCATTTTATCGGCAGCTGCTGGGTATTGAAAACGGCAGCGCCGATCCTGTCCATCAGACACTGATTGCCGAAGAAACCATGCTTACCATCTACAACGACGGCACCCGGAAGGAAAACAACAACCGCAACATGTGCATTGCCTTTACCGTGGAAAACATGGACGATGCATATCAGCAGGTGCTTTCCCTGGGCGCACAGGTACTTCAGCCCCCTGCCCGGCAGCCCTGGGGCACCGTCAACATGTGCTTTCTGGACCCTGACAACAATCAGGTGTATCTGCGCTGGTTTCCAAAGGAGTAACAAAAATGAAGCTTCTTTTCACCATCGACAAAAAGAATTACAAAGAGGGGGGCACCGCTTTTGTTCGCCCCTCTGTTCGCGGCATTATTCGGAAAAAAGGCCTGATCGCCATGATGCACAGCCTGAAATACGGCTACTATAAGCTGCCCGGCGGCGGCATGGAAAAGGGCGAAACCCACGAGGAAACCCTCATCCGGGAAGTGGCGGAGGAAAGCGGATTGCAGGTGATCCCCGCCACCATCCGCCCCTTGGGCTATGTGAAACGCATGGAAAAAGGGGCCAGGGAGGATATTTTCATTCAGGAAAATTTCTACTTCTTCTGTGATGCAAAGGAGGAGCTCCTGCCCCAGCATCTGGACGCCTACGAAGCGCAGGAGCAGTTCACCCTTTCCTTTGTTGCGCCCGATCATGCCATTTCAGCCAACCGGCAGGCTATGGAAAAAGTGGCGGGCGAAAAGCCCATGTACGTCACCATGCTGGAGAGGGAAAACAAAATTCTGCAAATGATCAAAAACATGGACAAAGGAGAGAACGCATGAAATGCCCTTATTGTGATCAGGAAATGCGGCCGGGCGTTCTGAACGGCGACGGCCGGTCCGCTGTACGCTGGAAGGAAGGCAGCAAAAAAACGCCATTCTTTGATATGCTGGCAGGCATCGGCAAAGTGAAAGGCGTCAAATACAAGATGGTTTCCTTTCACATCGATGCATGGTACTGCAAAGACTGCCGGAAAATCATCATGGATGCCGAAGTGGAAGAATGAAAAAGCCTGAGGCTCGTTTCCTCAGGCTTTCTGTTTACTTTTCTTCTTTTTCCTTCCGGGGCTTGAAGCCCACCACAGCGCCGCACAGCAGGTTTTTGCGGCAGGTAACGGAAGCGAAGCCCGCCTCCTGCATCACCCGCATCAGTTCCCGGCGGGAAAGGCCGCCGTCGTTCATCTGCATATAGCAGGACGCCATCACAAACTGACCCCCCTGATGCAGCACGCGGAACGCCTCCTGAATGGCGCGGCGGGCCACATCGCCCTTGAGAGCGGCAGGCAGCAGCACAATATCAAAGCTGTCATCCCGCCAGGGGATATCGTCCACCCGGCCGGAGATCACATCGGCATCGTCCAGCATTTCCCGCACGGCCCGGGCCTGCTCCGGCTGTTCGCAAAGGCCGCAGAGGGTGAGCCGCATTTTATCGTTCAGGCTGCTCAAAAGTGCACCGTCGGCGCAGGCCATGTCCAGAATTTTATCATGCTCTTCCAGCATCGCCCAGCTGGCACAGGCACGCATGGGGGCCGTCAGCCTTTTTTTGATGCCCAGCGCAGCCTGATAGCTGTTCAGCGTGGTGGTTTTGGTCAGCATGTGGTTTCCTCCCTGAAAAGGGGACAAACGCCCCTTGTTTTCTCATTGCTTCATGATTATAACACAAAAGAGAAATAAATGCACGCACTTTTTGTAATAATTTCTAAATATTTTTTGCAATTTTAGAAACAAATATGCTTATTGCATAAAAAATACGCCCAAACCAGGCCGGTCCAGGCGCATTTTGTTACTATTTTGTTACAGGTTAGCTTCCTTTTTCAGGGCATCCACCATGTCCAGCTTTTCCCAGGGCAGGTCCACATCGGTGCGGCCGAAGTGGCCGTAGGCGGCAGTCTGGCGGTAGATGGGGCGGCGAAGGTCCAGCCGACGGATAATGCCGTCGGGGCGCATATCAAACACCTTTTCCACCAGCCTTGCAATCTCTTCATCGCTGATCACACCGGTGCCCCGGGTGTTCACCTGGAAGGACACGGGCTGGGCCACGCCGATGGCATAGGCCAGGGCAATTTCGCACTGTTTGGCCAGGCCGGCAGCCACCACATTCTTGGCGGCGTGACGGGCGGCGTAAGCGGCAGAGCGGTCAACCTTCGTCGGGTCCTTGCCCGAGAATGCGCCGCCGCCGTGGTGACCGTAGCCGCCGTAGGTGTCGACGATGATCTTGCGGCCGGTCAGACCGGTGTCACCGGCAGGGCCGCCCAGCACGAAACGGCCGGTGGGGTTGATGAAATACTTGGTATCGGCCTGGAGCAGTTCCGCCGGGATCACCTGCTTGATCACGCCTTCGATCATGGCCTGTTCAATTTCATCATGGGAAACATTTTCGTCATGCTGGGTGGAAATGACCACGGTGTCCACCGCCACAGGCTTGCCGTCTTCGTACACAACAGTCACCTGGCTCTTGCCGTCGGGGCGCATCCAGGGGAAGGTGCCGTCCTTGCGCACTTCGGCCATCTTGCGGGTCAGGCGGTGGGCCAGCGCGATGGGCATGGGCATCATTTCGGGGGTTTCGTCGCAGGCGAAGCCGAACATCATGCCCTGGTCGCCGGCGCCGGTTTCGTTTTCCGTTTCTTCCCGGGTTTCCAGGGCAGCGTCCACGCCCTGGGCGATGTCGGGGCTCTGGTCATGCACGGCGGTGAGCACAGCGCAGGAAGCACCGTCAAAACCCTTCTTGGCCCGATCATAGCCGATATCGTTCACCACTTTGCGAACCACGTCCGCAATGGGCACATAGCCCTGGGTGGTGATTTCGCCCATCACCATCACAAGCCCGGTGGTGGCGCAGGTTTCGCAGGCCACGCGGCTCATGGGGTCCTGTTCCAGCAGTGCGTCCAGAATGGCGTCGGAAATCTGGTCGCACATTTTGTCGGGATGGCCTTCAGTAACGGATTCGGAAGTAAACAGGGTACGCATAGAGTTTTTCTCTCCTTTTCTTTTGATACTGAAAGCCTTTCCTGTCCGCAAAAAAATGCTGCCGGTCTTCAGACAAGCAGCATGGTTTTCCCATTTCTTTGCGCCTTATCTGCCAGCGTTATCACGCTGCTGGAATTAGCACCTTGCACCTCAGTGCCGGTTGCCGGGCTTCACAGGGCCAGTCCCTCCACCACTCTGGATAAGGTATTCAGTTCGGCTGAAAGTATACAGGAAAAATTCTTTCCTGTCAACAGTTTTTTACCACAAAAGCATCATCAGCGGAATGGTGCCCACGCTGAGGATGGTGGTAAATGCCACTGCCCCCACCGCCATCTCCCGGGCCCGGGGGGTGGAATAGGCGGAAGCCTGCACCAGGGTGTTGCTGGCCCCGGGCATGCAGCTGGCAATAAAGATGGCCGCGCCCGTTTCACCGCCCATGCCAAGCACCTTCAGCACCGCCAGGGCAAACAGCGGCATCACAATCAGGCGCAGGGCACAGGTGAGCAGAAAGCTTTTGTTTTTCAGCATCGTCGCCGTGATTTTTCCAAAGTATGCCCCTGCCACCATCATGGCCATGGGGGTGGCCAGGGCGCTCATAGCGTCCACCACATCGGTGATCACCCGGGGCAGCCGCCAGCCCACAATCTGCAAAAAGAGGGCCAGCAAAATGGCGCACATGGTGGGGTTCACCATCTTCTTCAGCCCGGTCTTTACGTCCTTGCAGAAAAGCGCCAGGGCAATGGACCAGCTGACAATATTGAACGCCGTCACAAACGCCACGCCATACCCCACCGTGGTGGCACCGAAGGCCGCTTCCATCACGGGGTAGCCCATAAAGCCGCAGTTGGAAAGGGCTGTCAATTGGGTGAACACCGCCCGCAGATCCTGATCCTGCTTGCGGAAAATGACAAAACCAATGCCCAGCATCACGCTGGTAAGCACCAGCGACAGAAAAAAGCAGTATGCCCATTCCCCTGTCAAGGAGCCCTCCGGCAAATGATACAGCTTGGCAAAGTTCAGGCAGGGGGTGGAAATCATGATCACCAGCGACGTGACGCTTTTCACGCTGTGATTGTTCCATACCTTCCGCCACACAAGAAAAAAGCCCAGCGCTGCCATCAGAAACAGCACAACCACCTGATGCAAAACCGCCATAATTCTTCTCCTTTTTTTTGCAGGAGGGGTGTTCTTTGAGGGCCAAAGAACGCCCCTCCTGCACCTCCCCAAGAAAGCCGGCCAAATTCTTTTCTACCGTCTTTTCCTGAGTCAATCATTCCTTTTCTTCATCCGCAGCACGGGGAAACACTATTGCAAATGCACACAATGTTTTCCCGTACAGGTTTTCGGAAGGGGGCCGGGGGAAACCGCTTTTAACTTTCAAAAGCGGTTTCCCCCGGAAATCTCCCTTATGTATTCTCCGTCTCCTCGTTTCTTCCTGCCCATGGCACACCTTTTTGCTGTTTTGTCATAGGATGATGGTGGATCAAGAAAAGGAGGGTTTGATGTCCTATGTCCGAAACTCATCAGAACTGCGCCTACGAATACACCGTCAAACGGGGAGACAGTTTTTACCTCATTGCCCAGCGTACCGGCACTACATTGCGGGACCTGATCGCCGCCAACCCGTCCATTCCCCCTTCCCGGCTCACCATTGGCGACGTGCTGTGTATCCCCTACAGCGACTGCCTGAACCAGCCCGCCCAGGACCCTGCCGATACCCCCATCACCGATAACAACACCGTCTGCCCCGCCAACCGCCGGGCCATTGTACAGCAGGGGCAAACGGCAGCCGATCTGCAGGTGCGCTATAACCTGAGCTACTACACCCTGCAAAATGCCAACCAGGGCCTGAACCTGGACGCGCTCCAGGCCGGGGATACCGTGTGCATCCCGGCGGAAAACACCGCCTGCCCCGTGCAGCCCACAGTGGTAATGGGCGAAATGGATACGCTGAACTCCGTGGCCATGACCAACCGGGTATCTGTTGGCGACCTTCTGAAAGCCAACCCCTGTATCGCCCCGGAAAATTTCCTGCCCGGCACCGTGGTCACCCTGCCTGATCTTCCCCAGGCATAAGAAAAAGGGCTTACGCTTCAAAGCAAATCAAGCAATAAAAGCATGAGCATCCGGCAACGTTCCGGATGCTCTTTTCGGTGGTGGTGCTCAGCTTACAAAACCATTTCCATCATACAACGGGCGACGGTTTTTCCATTGGCCATTTCTTCTGTAAAGGTTTCTACCACTTCAAATCCGCATTTTTGATAGCATGCTCTCGCTTTATGGTTCTCCAGATCGGTATAAAGCGCCAATTTCTGATAGCTTCTTTGCCTTAACATTTCAATGATTTGGCTTATGGCAGCAAAGCCAATCCCTTGATTTTGATATTCAGGCAAAATGGCAGCTAACTTCAGATAGGCTTTTTTTCAATTGATTCCAGATTGTTGATTCCAAGCCACCCAACGGCCGTTTCTCCATCACAAATGATGTAGTCTTCTTCATCTTCATCATGCTGCCATTCCTGAACGGCGCATACCCAATCCTCCAGCTGTGTGGGCAATTCATTCAATGCATTCAACACAGCATCGGTATTCATAATGAAGGTCAAAAATGGCACATCATCATTCGTGACAGCACGAAGCCTGATATCGTTCATCTGTTTTCCTTTCAAATACAAATTTTTATTTTTTACAGTTTCCGGATGGGAAAATACATATAGTTTTTTCCGGTAACCGGGCAGGTAAAATCATGCACCGCACCGGCAAGGGGCAGGTTGTTTTCCTGCAGGAAAGCCATCATCTTCGGGAACACATCCGGGCTGTCCGCTTCCACCCGCAGGTATTCAAACCCCGGTACGATCCACTTCACCCAGCCTTCCGGCGCATCCGCTGCCGCTACGCATTCCACCCCGGCCAGATACAGCCCTTGGGAAAAACCGTTTTCCCAGGGCAGAAAGCGGCGGCTCTTATCACTCATGGCACCCCAGATGCCCACCAGGTTACCCTGTTCATCTTTCTTTGCCAAAGAAGCCACCTGATCAAAATGCCCGTTGGCATCCTGCCAGAGGGCCTGCACAAAGCCCGGGCCGTCCAACGTGGAGCCTTCCTTACCAACAACACAAAAGCTTTCCTTTATATACTTTTCTATCTTCATGGAGCACCTCCGTATTCCTCCTTGTCTTTTCTTCAGTATACCATAAACCCTTGCAAAAACAAATAAAAAAACCGGCGGAACGCATGTTTCCAACCGGATTTTTTCTTTAATTGACAGGATTCGGTGTGGCTGTGGCCATGGCCGGAGTGGGTGAAGGCGTGGGCGACGGCAGGGGCGTGGGGGTTGCATTGGCCTCGATCACTTCCTGATAGAGCGCCTTGAGGGTTTGCTTACCCGCATTGCCGTCCACGGACAGGCCCCGGGCACGCTGGTAGGCCTTTACGGCTTTCTGAGTGCCCTCCCGGTACTGGCCGGTGACAGTGCCGTTGTAGAAGCCCATTTCCTTCAGCTTCATCTGCAGCCAGTACACATCCTGGCCTTCCTTGCCCACGGACAGATAGCGTATTTCTCCTTCCGGAGGCTGGGTGCCGTCATAGGTATAGACGGGCGGTTCGGGGGTGGTGTAGGGCAGCATATTGCTGTAATTGAGTTCGCCGGGCTTGATGGCATATTTCAGTTCGGGATCGCTTTCGCCGTCCTCATGGATGTACACGGTCATGCCCTTGCGCACATGGTCAAAAATCCACTTGGCGTCGGCCACGGTGAGGCGGATGCAGCCATGGCTGCCCCGCTTGCCAAGGCCGGTCAGGGAGGATACCTTCAGCGTCATGGTATCATTTTCGCTGTAGAGCACGGAATGGAAGGCAATGCTGTCATCAATGCGGGTCCAGTACTGGGCCTTGCCGCCGCCCCAGGTGGGGAACTCGCACCAGCGGGCGGTGCGCCCGGAAAGAACGAAGGTGCCCAGGGGGGTTGGATAGTTTTTCGTACCGGTGGCGCAGAGGAAGGAACGGTCCAGATCGGTATAGCCCTTGGTTTCTTCGTTGTACTTCCACACCTTCACCACCTGATTGTTGATATCCACTTCAAAGGTATACTGAAGGGGCGGGGTGGGCTTGGGGGTGCAGTTGATATCCGCCACGGTGGCATCATTGAACAGGGCGTTCCAGGTATCCTCATCCACATTGCCGGTGCTTTCCAGCCCGTTGTGCTGCTGGAACTGCTTCACGGCGCTTTGGGTATTGGCATAATAGCCGGTGGTGGTTTTGTGGAAGGTGAAAAAGCCCAGGTCCATCAGCCGCTGCTGCACCTGCTGCACATCGCTTCCCTTGCTGCCGTAGGACAGCTTCCGGGTGAAGGCCTGATAGGGGCCGGGGGTGGGCACCGGTGTGGGAGCCGCCCCTTCGGGGGTGGGAGTGGGCGTAGGCCGCACAGACAGGGCGAAAAGGATCTCCTGGGTGGTCACATCCGCATTGCCGGTAACCTCCAGGCCGTTCTCCTGCTGGAAGGTTTCAATGGCGGACGCCGTGCCCTCCAGGAAATTGCCGCTGCATTTGCCCCAGTAATAGCCAAGCTCCGTCAGTTTTTCCTGCATCAATTGCACGTCCAGGCCGGTATCCCCCTGAGTAAGGGGACGATAGCAGGTGCCGTAAATGATGGCAAGGGTGGCATCATCGGCAATGCCGGTTTCCTCCAGCCCATAGGCCCGCTGCACGGCGGCTACGGCGGTCTGGGTCGCGTCGGAATAGGTATCCGCAGCCGGCACCGCTGTGTAGTTCAGCTGGCGCAGCCGGGTATTGAGTTCCATCACTTCTGTTCCCGTCATGCCGGGGGCCAGGCCGCCTGCTTCATTTTCCGCCAGCGCGCCGCAGCAACATAGCAGCATTGCCAGCAAAATTGCCCATGTTCTTTTCATGCCAATGCACCTCTGTATCGAAAAAACTTGTGTTCTTCTGGATGGTAACAGAAGAAGCGGCGCAAATCAACCGGTAAATACCGGCAGCGCTGCCGCATACTCCTCCATATACTATTAAATGGCAAAACCATCGCTTTGTCAACTATTTATAAAGAAAATGTTACAAAATATTTTCGTTTATGTTGAATTTCATTCCTTTTTCTTGCCAGTTACGCTGCCGCCCAGCTCCCGGAAGGTGCCCTTCATTTTTTCCATGGCCCCTTTGCCGCTGCCGGTGGATACAAAGGCGTAGATGCCAACCCCGGCTACCACCGCCACCACCAGCCAGATCACGCCGGTCCAGGCAGAGGTATTTTCCTCTTTCGTTTCAGCAGCAGGCGCAGGGCCGGTCACGCCGCCGTAGAGGGTTTTGTTCATCACCTGGGCCATGTGCCCGGTGGAAGCCATCACTTCATTTTTGTCGTTGGTGTAGGTGCCAAATTCCAACAGCACCGCCTGGGGCAGAAGGTCCTGGTTGTAGGTGCCTTTGCCAATGTAAATGTCCTTGATGAGGCCAGGGTACATTTCATCCGCCACGGCCTTGATCTGGGCGGCAAAGGCCTTGTTGGAGGCGGCGTTCTGGTTGCTGCGGCCCACCAATAGCCGCACCTTGGTCATCTCTTCTCCGTCCACAGTGCTCTCGTAGGAGGAAGGATCTTCAATCCCGTCCCGGTGGATATCCATCACCGCATCCACCCCCTGCTCCACCAGCCTTGAGGCAGTGGCCCGGCTGCGGCGGTAGGCCCCGGCGTCATGGGGATGATGGGTTTCGTCGCTGTAATAGACGGTGATGCCTTCCTCCTCCAGCGCTGCCTTGAATTCCTCCGCCACATCATAGATGCCGCCCCGGTCCTCATCGCTGCTCTTTCCGTCGGTGGGGATGTAGCTTTCGTCGCTATGGGTGCAGTACATGGCCACAGCCCGCCGCTGGGCGGTGACGGGCTGGGCATTTTCATCCAGCCAGCTCACATCCGGCAGCACATACACCCCCAGGTATTCCGCCTGGGCGGTGAGGGTGGTGTGGTCCACGGCGGTGATGCGGAAGTGGCCGTTATCGCCGGCAATGTATTCATCCCCCACGTCCGGTGCACCGGAAAGGTGGGTGATGAGCGCACCGTCCGCCTTTTGAATGGTGTACACCTTCCCCTCCTGCGCCTCCTCCGAAAGGGCAGGAAATGCCCCCATGCAGCACAGAAGCACCAGCAAAACCAACCGCTTTTTCATTTCTGTTTGCCTCCTTTCACCGGGCTATACACAGGGTCATGATTCTCTCTTGTGCGGCGCGCCATGCGCTCCATGATTTCTCCCACCAGTTCACTGAGCAATACCGCCAGGAACCCGGAAATCACCACCACGTCCATGGCCCCGGCGCTGCCCAGGTACAGCATCTGGCTGATACCGTTGCCCCAGTTCACAAGCGCCACCGCAATATCCGCCAGGATCACCCCCAGCACGCCGCAAATGAAGGCCCCCCGCCGGGAGCGGCCCAGCACATAGGCCACCGCACCGCCCACCAGCCCGTACACATAATTGGGGTCGATCACAATATCCTCCGGTTCATCCGGCATCACGGCGGAAAGCAGATACACCGCCCCCGCCGTCAATACACTGCCCAGCAGCGCCCGGCCCACTTCCTTTTTCGTATCCGCACGGATGAGCAGATACACACACACCCCAAGAGGCACCAGCGCGCCGCCCACGTTCAGGCTGACCCGGCCCAGCACAACATCCGGAGCCAGGCCGCCCACAAAAATCAGCGCCATCAGCATCAGGGCGGCCCGATCCGTCAACTGCATTTTGTCCAGCACCCGCTGACCCACCCCCAACAGTACCAATACCGACATAACCGCCAGCACAATCATCCCTACCGACATGGATGAACCTCCTTGCAATGCAATTTCTTTACATTCTTCTTTTCCATCATGCCCCGCCCATGCCCCTTTCATGCACGGAAAGTTTACTGTACAAGCGGTTGAAAATGTGATATAATGACCGTACAAGCAAGTAAAACAGCACATATTTCACATAAAAGGAGGGATTCCCTTCATTGATCCATGCTGTCATTTTTAACCTGGAAGGCGTTCTGGTCACCACCGACCATTGCCATAAACAAGCCTGGCGGGATATGGCCCGGGAAAACGGCATCCCCTTTGACGACAACACCTATGAACGGATGCGGGGCCTGGGAAGGGCGGAGGCGCTGAACATTCTTTTGTCCCGTGCCCGCAGGCGCTATACCGATTCCGAGCGGCTGGTGCTGTCCATGCGAAAGGGTGATCTGTACATGGAGCACATCAGCAACCTGGACAAAACCTGCGCCCTGCCCGGGGCCATTGAAACGGTGATTGCCCTGCGGCACAGCGGCATCCGCACCGCCGTAGCCACCGCCAGCCAGCATGCCCGTTTCATCTTAAAGCACCTGGGCATCCAGAACCTGTTTGATGCCGTGGCGGACGGGAACCTCATCGAAAAGCCGGTGCCCCATCCAGAGGTATTCTTGCTGGCGGCGGAAAAAATGCACCTGGCCCCGGAATGCTGCCTGGCGGTGGACGATAACGGCGCCGGCATCGAAGCGGCGCACCGGGCGGGTATGCAGGCCGTGGGCCTTGCGGACGCCGCCTATGAGCCCTTCACCGATTACCGGGCGGAGGATCTGGAAAACATCGATATCCTGGCCCTGGTTGAAAAAATCAACCGGGAGCAAAAACAATAAAATTTTCAAGGAGAATCAGCCATGCTCACTGAACAACTGGCCGCAAAGGTATTGGCGGAGGCCGTCAAAACCGGCGGCGATTTTGCCGAAATTTTTCTGGAGGACCGGCTGAACCATTCCCTGTCCATGCTGTCGGGCAAGGTGGAAACGGTATACAGCCTGCGGCTCCACGGCGCCGGGGTGCGGGTATTTTCCGGCACCCAGGGCATTTATGTGTACACAAACGACACCTCAGAAGCCGGCCTCATTGCCTGCGCCCGCCGGGCCGCCGGCGCCATCCGGGACGGCAAAGGTGCCGCCATCACGCCCCTTTCCTGGCAGGACACGCCCTCCATCCACCCCATCCTGCAGCGGCCGGACCAGGTGAAAACCGCCAAAAAGGTGGAAAAAATGCGGGCCGCCCAGGCCGCACTGAAGCAGTATGACGAGCTGACCCAGGCCGCCATCTCCTATTCGGACAGCGTGCAAAGGGTGTGGATTGCCAACACTGAAGGGCTGTTCACCGGCGACATGCGGGTGTACACCCGCTTCTTCGTCAACGCCATTACCTCCAACGGCACCGAAAACCAGACAGGCTCCGCTTCCCCCGGCACCATGCAGGGCTTTGAAATTTTCGATCACCGCATCGACCCCGAAGCCTGCGCCCACAAGGCGGCCAGGCAGGCTGTCACCATGCTCCATGCCCCCCTGTGCCCCGCCGGCGTGATGCCAGTGGTGATCGACAACGGCTTTGGCGGCGTCATTTTCCACGAGGCCTGCGGCCATTCCCTGGAAGCCACCTCCGTGGCCCCGGGCAACAGCGAATTCTGCGGCAAGCTGGGCCAGAAGGTAGCCAGCGAAAAAGTGACCGCCATTGACGACGGCACCATGGCCAACGAATGGGGCAGCCTGAACATTGACGATGAAGGTACCCCCACCACCCGCCTTGTGCTCATTGAAAACGGCGTTTTGAAAAACTACATGATCGACAAGCTAAACGCCCGGAAGATGGGCATGCCCATCACCGGCAGCGGCCGCCGCCAGGGCTATATGTACGCCCCCACATCCCGTATGCGCAACACCTACATCGCCGCCGGGGAGGATGACGAACAGGAAATCATCGCCTCCATGGGCGACGGGCTGTATGCCAAGGCCATGGGCGGCGGCAGTGTGGAGCCCTCCACCGGTAAATTCAATTTCTCCGTGCAGGAAGGCTATCTGGTCAAGGACGGCAAAATTGCCCATCCCGTGCGGGGCGCATCCCTCATCGGCCGGGGCAGCGAAATTTTGCCCCTGATTGACCGGGTGGGCCGGGATATGCAGATGGCCCAGGGTATGTGCGGTTCCCAGAGCGGCTCCATCCCCACCAATGTGGGCCAGCCCATGATCCGTGTCAGCTCCATGACGGTGGGCGGACGCTGAGAAAGGAGGAAACAACATGAACACTGATCTTTTCATTCAGAAATTGCTGGAAAACGCCCGGCTGAACGGGCTGGAGCAGGCGGAAGTATTCCTTTCCTCCGGCGACAGCTTCCGTGCCATGAGCCAGCAGGGCCAATTATCCAATTACACGGTCAACACCACCCGGGGCCTGTCCCTGCGGGGCATTTATCAGGGCAAAATGGGCTATGCCGCTACCGAAGCCCTGGACGAAGAGGCCATTGATATGCTGGTATCGGGCGTGATGGAAAGCGCCCTGCTTTCGGAGGACGATTCCTTCCAGCAGATTTATGAAGGCGACGAAATTTATCCCGAACTTCATTGCTATAACCCGGAGCTGGACCAGGTGGACGAAAAGCGGAAGATTGACCTGCTTTTGTCCCTGGAGCCCATGGCCAAAGAAAAGGACCCCCGCATTGTGCAATTGGCCTACAACGCCATCGTCACCGCCTCCTCCACCCACCGCATCGTGAACACCCACGGCCTGGACCTGCAGGACAAGGATAACATTGCCTACGCCTACGCCGGCGCCGTGGCCAAGGAAGGCGACCGGGTGGCCACCGGCATGGGCATGAGCATCAGCCGGGATTTTGATCAGCTGGACGCTGAAAAAATTGTCAACGAAGCCACGGAGGAAGCGCTGTTCATGCTCTCCGCCGAGCCTGTGCCCAGCGGCACCTACCGCTGCATCATCGAAAACCGCTGTATGCCCGATTTGCTTTCCGTGTTCAGCGGCGTGTTTTCCGCAGAAAACGCCCAGAAAGGCATGAGTTTGCTGTCCGGCAAGGAAGGTGAAATGATCGCCTCCCCCGCCGTAACCCTGATGGACGATCCTTTGATGGAAAACGGCCTGGGTTCCCAGCCCTTTGATGCGGAAGGCGTAGCCTGCTTTGCAAAGCCCGTCATCGAAAACGGCCGGTTCACCACCCTTTTGCATAACCTGAAAACCGCCCACAAGGCCGGCGTAAAATCCACCGGCAATGCCAGCCGGGCCGGGTATGCCGGGCCGGTGCGGGTATCCCCCACCAATTTCTATCTCAAGCCCGGCGCAAAATCCCTGGCCTGCATGATGGAAGAGATGCAAAACGGCCTGGTGATCACCGAGGTTTCCGGTCTCCATGCCGGCGCCAACGCCATCAGCGGCGATTTTTCCCTCATCGCCCAGGGCTACACCGTAACAGACGGCAAAAAGGATAAAGCGGTGGACCGCATTACCGTGGCGGGCAACTTCTTCCAGCTGCTGAAAAACATCCGCCAGGTGGGGTGCGATCTGTTCTTCCCCGGCTCCTCCACCGGCAGCCCCTCCGTGGACATCGGCGAAATTGCCGTGGCCGGGAAATAACAAAATAAAGTTCACCCAATTAAGAAAAGATGCAGTCCAACATGGATTGCATCTTTTTTATATACAAAATAGCGGGAAGCCTTTATTCTATTCAGTTTACATAGTCGCCGGCAGCAGGTTTAAGAGAACCGGTGCAGATCATAATCAAATCAATCAGCCACCAGATACCAAACCCACCAACGGTTAGCAGCTTCAGAATACCAAGACCGACATAACCAAGATAGAAACGATCAACGCCTAAAGTACCAAGCAGTACAGAAAGAATAATGGCAGTGGTTTTACTTTTCATTCTATTCCTCTTTCTGCTTCCCGCTATTTTGCTTTCAGTTCATAAAAATCAGTAATAGTAGTAGCTGCTATACATGATCAGACTCGCCACTCCAGCAATAATGCTGACAATCCCAATGATAATCCCGGTAACGGCAAGGCCTGTTTTGTCACCCGTTCTTTTGGCTTCTGATAAACCAATACAGGAAAGAACCAGGCCAATCGATCCTGTCACACCATATAAACCAAGAATAAACAGTGAAATCAACGATACACAAAAACCAGCAATCGACAATCCATTATGTTTCATTTGCAATCACCCTTCTCCTCACCAATTCAGACAGGCAAATTTTTCCTGCAAACGAATGATATCACATTTTGTGATATTTTGCAATATCTCATTTTGCGATTGACTATAATATTTTCGAAAGGAGATGAAGGGGATGCGGCTGCGGGATCTACGGGAGGACCATGATTTTACGCAAAAGGCTTTGGCAGAACATCTGCACATCCGGCAAAACACATACTCGCAATACGAAAACGGCCAGCGGCAGCTTCCCATTGAGGTTTTGTGCCAGTTAGCCTCCCTATACCATACCTCCACAGACTACATTCTGGAACGCACAGATACCTCCGTTCCCTATCCACCGCGCAAAAATAAGAACGTATAACGCTTATTGTCAGTTGATGCGCAGTTACATTTTTACAGAATTCGTGTTTTTTCCCCTTCGTTCTCCCCTGTTCCCATTGACAAAACTGGCCCCCGGTGGTACGCTTTTTGTAATCGGAAAACAGATACGAGGGGGACATTTATTATGAATTACAACACCTTTTCTGCCCAGATGGCATCGGCGTCCGCCATCAGCGCTTCCGCATTGGCCCTGGGGATCGGCTCTTTGGTGGGCGGCCTGGCGCTGGTGTTCTGTCTGCGGTGGATGATTTTCAAAAAGGCCGGCATTCCCGGCTGGAAGGCCATCATTCCCTTCTACAGCGAATATATGCTGTATGAAATGGTGTGGAGCGGCAAGGTGTATCTGGCCATGATCATCGGCCAGGCGGCCGTGGCCCTGCTCACCTTCATCCTGGCGCTGATCAGCTATGGTTTTGGCCTGGTTGTGGGCGTCATTCTGGCTGTGGTCGTTTTCGGTGCCTGCCAAATTGCCACCGTGGCTGTGAACTTCAAGCTGGCCCGTTCCTTCGGCCAGAACAGCTGGTTCGCCCTGGGCCTGTATTTTGTGAACATCGTGTTCTATGTGCTGCTGGCCTTTGGCGACAGCAAATACCAGGGCGTGGTGGAAGACAACATTCCCGTGCCCGCCTTCATCCGCAATTTCGGCAAGAATATGCCCCGCACCCCCAAGGCCCCCAAGGCTCAGCCCCAGCAGCCTCAGCAGCAGGTATATCAGCAGCCTTACCAGCCTCAGGAATACCAGCAGCAGCCCTACCAGCAGCCCTGGCAGCCCCAGGAATACCAGCAGCAGCCCTATCAGCAGCCCTGGCAGCCCCAGCAAGCCTGGCAGCAGCCCCAGCAGCAGCCCTATCCCCAGGACAACGGCCAGAACAACACCCAGGGCTGGTAAATTCCAGAAAAACAAAAAGCACATCCGCCGTTTGAGGCCGATGTGCTTTTTTCTGCCGGAAACGGTTCAGACTGCACAGCAAAAAATTATTTCTTTTCAAACACCAGCGTGGCCTGAATGCGCTCGCCGCCCAGGCCGCCCATATTGCCGGACGTGGCAGTGGACAGGGTGTGCAGCCGGTAGCCCCTGGCCGCATAATGATTGATCACTTCCTCCAGCTCGGACAGGTTCCTGGAGCCGGTGCCGATGAACTTTTCCTTCAAGGTCACCTGCATCACCACATAGGGCAAATTCTGGCTGCCGGAAGCGGTGGAATAGGAAAACTTGCTTTCGAAGGTTTCATCCCATTGTACATTCGTCTGGCTTGCTTCTTCCTCCGTGATGGGGTACAGGTATTCCTTCAGGCAATAACCCTGCTTTCCCTGCCAGATCACGCCGGCCCATTCCCCTTGCTCCGGCCAGTCCGAAAGATCAGCCACTGCGCCGTAGGGCAGCTTCTGGATCACCGTGCCGCCGGGAACATTGCGCATGTTCAGCGCAGGCTGCGCCGTCACCCGGACCTTTTTGTATTCGCTCATGGTTCTCTCTCCTTTTTCTGTCCATTGACAGGTATTGCTTCATGAGGGCTGGGTATAGCGGGGGTCCTCTTTCAGCCGGGCCTGACGGAACAACCTGCCCGCTGCCTCCAGGTATTCCTCCTGCTTGTTTTCCTTCAGTGCATCCCGCAAAAGCTTTCCGGGCACATCCAGGCAATGGGCAAAGTATTTCAGGAAAATGTGCATCCGGCCCACCACCGTCACCGGGCGCCAGCGCTTCATGTACGCCCGGAACAGGTAATCATGAAAACGGGCCATATCCTCTGTTTCCAGGGCCGGGCCGCCGTTCATCTCCCTGAAAAGCGCCGGGTTGGCAAGCAGCCCCCGGCCCAGCATCACCCCGGAAAGCCCCGGGAATTCCCGCTGCAATTCCGTCACATCCCGGGCCGTGAACAGATCGCCGTTATAGATCACCGGGCATTTGAGGTAATTAAGCGCGGCCGACACCGCCTCCCGGTGCGGCATGCCCCGGTACAATTCCTGCCGGGTGCGGGGATGCAAAATCAGTTCATGCACGGGATAGCGGGCAAAAACCGGCAAAAGCCTTTCCCACTCCCCGGGATCATCAAAGCCAATGCGGGTTTTGATGGACACGGGCATGGACACATTGGCATACACCTGATCCAGAAACCTTTGCAGCTCCACCACATCCCGCAGCATGGCCGCGCCCTTTCCCTTGCCGGTCACCGTACCGGAGGGGCAGCCCAGGTTCAGGTTCACTTCCGTGTAGCCCATCTCCCTGAAATCCCCCGCCGCTCCCAGGAAGCACACCGCATCCCGGGCCAATATCTGGGGCACGGCATGAAGCCCCCGGTTCTGCTCCGGAGCAATATCATATTCCTCCCGGCCGGTATAGGAAAGGGAGGGCGACGGGCTGACGAAGGGCATGAAATACTTATCCACGCCGCCAAAGCAGGCCTGATACGCCTGCCGGAAAATGGCGTCGGTGATGCCCTCCATGGGGGCAAAATAGATACGCATCCCTTCCCTCCTTCCCCGTTCATCCATAATTTCCTTCCCCATCATACCACAACCTCCGGAAAATGCAAACAAAAACCCCGCTTCCAAGGAAGCGGGGCAATTTGTACTACCGATAAAATTAGGCCAGTTCGGCGAAGTACTTGATGGTGCGAACCATCTGAGAGGTGTAGGAGTTCTCGTTGTCGTACCAGGACACGACCTGCACCTGATAGGTGTCGTCGTCGATCTTGGCAACCATGGTCTGGGTGGCATCGAACAGGGAGCCGTAGGTCATGCCGATGATGTCGGAGGAAACCAGCTGTTCTTCGGTGTAGCCGTAGGATTCAGAAGCAGCGGCCTTCATGGCGGCATTGATGGATTCCTTGGTCACGTCCTGGCCCTTCACAACGGCAACCAGCAGGGTGGTGGAACCGGTGCAAACGGGAACGCGCTGAGCGGAACCGATGAGCTTCTTGTTCAGTTCGGGGATAACCAGGCCGATGGCCTTGGCAGCGCCGGTGGAGTTGGGAACGATGTTCTGAGCGCCGGCGCGGGCACGACGCAGATCGCCCTTGCGATGGGGGCCGTCCAGGATCATCTGGTCGCCGGTGTAAGCGTGCACGGTGGTCATGATACCGGTCTGGATGGGATAGGTATCATTCAGGGCCTTGGCCATGGGGGCCAGGCAGTTGGTGGTGCAGGAAGCGGCAGAGATGATCTTGTCTTCCTTGGTCAGGGTGTTTTCGTTAACAGAGAACACGATGGTGGGCAGGTCGTTGCCAGCGG
>JAFQHP010000062.1 GCA_017397895.1 Clostridia bacterium | reverse complement strand
TTGGTAGCTCGTCGGGCTCATAACCCGGAGGTCGAGGGTTCAAGTCCCTCCCCCGCAACCATTTGGCTCCGTAGCTCAGTTGGCTAGAGCATTCGGTTCATACCCGGAGTGTCATCTGTTCGAGTCAGATCGGAGCCACCATTTCCCAAGTGTCACACGGCACTTGGGTTTTTTCATATCAGAGGGAAAGGAACATATTTTTGATGGAAAAGCATACCGTGGTTATCATTCCTTTGGACAATTATCAGCAGGCCAATGTGGACGCCGCCGTGGAAAAAGGCCTGGAATTATTGGGCGGCATTGAAGGCATCATCGGCAAGGAGGAAAAGGTGCTGCTCAAGCCCAACCTGCTGGCCCGGGCCCTGCCCCAGAAGGCCATCACCACCCATTTTTCCGTTTTTTCCGCAGTGTGCCGGCTGCTGAAGGAAAAGGGCTATGCCCATGTATCTTACGGCGACAGCCCCGGCAACCCCACCACCACCCCCGATAAGGCGGCCGAAGCCTGCGGCATTGCAGCCGAAGCGGAAAAATGGGGCGTGCCGGCGGGTGAATTCAATGCCGGCAGCGTGGTGCATTTTGCCGAAGGCAGCACCAGCAAAAGCTTTTACCTGTGCAAGGCGGTGCAGGAGGCGGATGCCCTTATCAACATCTGCAAGATGAAAACCCACGCCCTGGAGCGCATCACCGGCGGCATCAAGAACATGTACGGCTGCATCACCGGCGTCAACAAGGCCACCGGCCATGCCCATTACCCCAACAGCGAAGTGTTTGCCGATATGCTGGCGGATCTGAACCGCTGTGTCAGGCCCCGGCTGCACATCATGGACGGCGTGGTGGCCATGGAAGGCAACGGCCCCTCCTCCGGCACTCCCGTGAACATGAACGTGCTGCTCTTCTCCCTGGATGCCGTGGCGCTGGACAGCGTGTTCGCCGGCCTCATCCACCTGGACCCCCATCAGGTGCCCACCTGCGTCAGCGGCGAAAAGGCCGGGCTTGGCACCATGGACTATGATCAGATTGAAATCCTCACCCCGGACGGCCCTCTTTCCATGGACCAGGCCCGGGAACAGTTCGGCAAGGCGGACTTTGACGTGTACCGGGGCGTGATGAAGAAAAACCTGCTGGCCAAGCTGATGCCCCTGCTTCCCTTCCTGCAGCATAGGCCCCGGGCGGACATGAAAAAGTGCATCGGCTGCGGCATCTGCGAAGAAAGCTGCCCCGTGGAAGAAAAGGCCGTGCACGCCGGTAATGGCAAGAAGGCCAAATATGATTATAAAAAGTGCATCCGCTGCTATTGCTGCCAGGAAATGTGTCCCGCCAAGGCCATTGAAGTATACCGCAGCCCCTGGAACAAGCTGCTGGGCGGAAAATAAAATGCAAAGCAAAAGGGAGAGGATAACCTCTCCCTTTATTGTTTGTTCAAATGACCCGCAGTATTTATTGCTGTGTCGCTTCCTGCAGCTTCTTCCGCTCCCGCTCTGCGGTTTTTTCCTTCACCAGCGCATACAGGGCCGAAGCCGTGGGCACGCCCAGCAGCATGCCAAAGGGCCCGGCCAGGCCGCCGCCGATGGTCACTGCTGCCAGCACCCAGATGCCGGGCAGATTGATCTTGCCGCCCACCACCCGGGGGTAGATCAGGTTCCCTTCAATCTGCTGCAGGATGATAAGATAGATGAGGAAGATAAGCGCCTTCACAGGGTCCACCGTCAGGATGATGAAGGTGCCCACAATGGCGGAGGTGTAGCCGCCCACGATGGGAACCAGAGCGCACACGCCCACCAGCACGCCGATCATGGCAGCATAGGGCAGCCCCAGCACCAGCATCCCCAGGGCACACAAGCTGCCCAGGATGGCAGCCTCCGTCACCTGGCCCACAATGAAGGCATGGAAGGAAGCGGAGAATACCTGGCCCACATGAATGGCGGGGGTGGTGAACTTATCCGGCAGCCAGGCCCGCATCAGCCGCTGCAGCTGACGCAAAAGCCGCTGCTTGCCTGCCAGCATGTACAGGGCAAAAATCACCGCAAACACCACATCCATCACACCGCCGGCGGCAGAGCCAAACACATTGGCCGCACCGGACAGCAAATCGCCGCTGGAATTTTTCAGCCAGGACATCACCTGCTGCTTGATCTGCTCCCAGTTGATATTGAACTGGGTGAAGAAATTCTCCTCCTGATCCGCCTTGGCCAGCATATCAATCACATCCTCCGCAATCTGGATGACGAAGGATACCACATGGATCAGTTCCGGAATGATCAGCGTGAAAATGCCCACCAGCAGCACAATAATCAGCACAATGGCACAAATCACCGCCAGGGGATGCCGCAGCCGCTGCAGCGTTTTGTTTTTCGTTTTGGCAAACAGGTGCTTTTCAATGAAGCTCATGGGCACATTGATCACCACCGCCAGAATGAAGCCGATGATCAGCGGGTTCAGCAGCCTTTTCACAAACGCAATAGCCCCGCCCACATCGCTCAGATTGCTCAGCGCCAGATATATGCAGCAGCAAAGGGCGAACAGGATCAGCACCCATTTCCCCAGTGTTTTTCTGTTTTTCGGGTCTTCCATAAACAAGATTCCTTCCTCCTTTCAGCGGCCATACGCCGCTTCGTCCCTTATTATGGCCCGAAATACCGCTTTCTGTCAACCATTCCGCCTTTTTCAAACATGGCAGAAAATGGGCAGGTCATGCTTGTCCTCCTGCAATACCCACGGTATTGCCATCAGAAAAGACGGATTAGAAAATGAATTGGAGACGATTGGGCTTATATCTTTTTTCCTGAAAACCCATCTTCCCTGTCCCTTTTCGTCTTTTCTTAATTGTTTTTGACATTTTCTCATCCTCCTTTCATGCGTTTTCTGAATTATCTCACTAACAAACGAAGCCCAACAGCCCACCCCCCTATAACAAAAAAACGGCCTGCCAGAGAGCAAGTCGTTTGGTATTCATGATATGTTCTGGATAGAAAAAGCTTTTCTCTTTATGATATCAGAGCACTATAAATTCAGCATTCTGCATTCCAAATTACAAAAAAACTCCCAGCCTTACTGCCGGAAAAGAAAAGCGGCCTGCCCGAAGGCAAGCCGCTCGATATGTTGTTTCATGCGGAAATTGTATGTGTTCGCATATGGCAATTTCGCAGGGTGGGATTCCAAAGGGGCATTGTCCCTTTGGCGGGTTTAAGGGCGGAACCCTTAGAGCTGGGGGCCGGCCTTCACCAGAGCCTTGCCGGCGTCATTGCCGGTGTACTTGACGAAGTTCTTAACAAACCGGCCGGCCAGATCCTGAGCCTTCTTATCCCATTCGGAAGCATCGGCGTAGGTATCCCGGGGATCCAGGATGGCGGGGTTCACGCCGGGCAGTTCGGTGGGCACTTCCAGATCGAAGAGGGGAATCTTCTTGGTGGGGGCCTTCAGGATATCGCCGCTGAGGATGGCGTCGATGATGCCGCGGGTATCCTTGATGGTGATGCGCTTGCCGGTGCCGTTCCAGCCGGTGTTAACCAGATAGGCCTTGGCGCCGGAGGCTTCCATCTTCTTTACCAGTTCTTCGCCGTACTTGGTGGGATGCAGTTCCAGGAAGGCCTGGCCGAAGCCGGCGGATATGGTGGGGGTGGGTTCGGTGATGCCGCGTTCGGTGCCGGCCAGCTTGGCGGTGAAGCCGCTGAGGAAGTAGTACTTGGCCTGTTCGTCATCCAGAATGGAAACGGGGGGCAGAACGCCGAAAGCGTCAGCAGACAGGAAGATAACATTCTTAGCATCGGGAGCCTTGGAAACGGGGCGAACGATGTTTTCAATGTGATCGATGGGGTAAGAAACGCGGGTGTTCTCGGTTACGGACTGATCAGCGAAATCGCAGACGCCGTTTTCGTCAACGGTGACGTTCTCGAGAAGAGCGTTGCGGCGGATAGCGTTGTAGATGTCGGGCTCGG
>JAFQHP010000061.1 GCA_017397895.1 Clostridia bacterium | reverse complement strand
CGACGGGGGCGGCACCATTGTGGCCCAGGGTACGCCGGAGCAGGTGGCCCTGGTGGAAGAAAGCTATACCGGCCAATTTTTGCGGGATATACTGTGAGGGATACGCATGACGACCAACATTCTGCCCCTGGGCAGCCTGGAAAAGTACACCTATGTGGTGGTGCTTTCCAAAATGAACGGGAAAATTGTGCTCAGCCGGCACAAGGACAGAACCACCTGGGAAACCCAGGGCGGCCATATTGAGGAAGGGGAAACGCCCCTGATGGCAGCCCGGCGGGAGCTGGTGGAGGAAAGCGGCGCCGGGGTGTATGAACTGACGCCCCTGTTCGATTATGTGCATACGGCCACCGGCCTTGGCGGCATTGCTTTCCGGGGGGATATTGCCCGGCTGGATGCGCTGCCGGATTTTGAAATGGCCGATGTGCAGCTGTTTGACGACCTTCCGGAAAACCTGACCTATCCCGATATTACGCCGGTTTTGTTTGCCGAAATGGAGCGGATTGAGCGGGAAAAGCCCACCCGGCGTATCCTGCTTACCGTCAGCTATGACGGCACCCAGTATTCCGGCTGGCAGTATCAGGAGAACGCCCCCAGCGTGCAGGATGCCCTGGAAAAGGCGCTGCAGCAGGCGGTGGGGAAGTTCACCCGGGTCACCGGTGCCAGCCGCACCGATGCCGGGGTGCATGCCCTGGGGCAGCGGGTGCATTTTGACACCGATGCCACCATCCCGCCGGAAAAATACCCCTTTGTGCTGAACCGCTTCCTGCCCCCGGATATCCGGGTGTGGGAAGCAAGGCAGGTGGCTCCCACCTTCCATGCCCGCTACCAGGCAGAGGGAAAGTGGTACACCTACCGCATTCACAACGCTCCCCACGCCAGCGCCATATACCGTAATCTCACCTGGCATGTGCCCCTGCCCCTGGATGCGGAAAAAATGCATCGAGCAGCTCAGCGGCTGCTGGGCACCCACGATTTTGCTGCGTTTGCCGCAGCCGGCGGCAGTGCCAAAACCACCGTGCGTACTATCGACAGCGTATCGGTTGAGCGGCAGGGAGATATGATCACCCTGAAAATCCATGGCAATGCATTCCTGTATAACATGGTGCGCATCATTGCCGGCACACTGGTGTACATCGGTCAGGATAAGCTGGATGAAGCATGCATCACCCGGGCTATTGAAAGTGGCAGCCGGTTGGAGCTGGGCGTCACGGCCCCGGCAGCGGGTTTGGAGCTGACCCGGGTGGAATACGCCCTGGACGGAGAATGAGCCATGCATTTTGTGAAGGCAAAAAGCATCCTGACGCCCACCTCCATGAACATTTACCGGGGCTGCCTCCACGGCTGCATTTACTGCGACGCCAGAAGCCATTGCTATCAGATGCAGCATGATTTTGAGGATATTGAGGTCAAGGAAAACGCCCTGGAGCTATTGGAAGATACTTTGCGGCGCAAGCGAAAGCCCTGCATGATCGGCACCGGCGCCATGGGGGATCCCTACATCCCTCCGGAAGAGGAACTGTGCATCATGCGCCGGGCACTGGAGCTGATTGAACGGTATGGCTTTGGTATTGCGGTGCAGACAAAATCCGCCCGGATCCTGCGGGATCTGGATATCCTCAGGAGCATCAATGAAAAAACCAAGGCCGTGGTGCAGATGACCCTGACCTGCTGGGATGACAATTTGTGCCGGGTGGTGGAACCCCATGTCAGCGTGACCGGTGAGCGGTTTGAGGCGCTGAAGCGCTTTCGGGACGCCGGGATTCCCACCGTGGTGTGGCTCAGCCCCATTCTGCCCTTCATCAACGATACTGAGGAAAACATCACCGGCATTCTGGGGATGTGTGCTGAAGCCCAGGTGAAGGGCGTCATTTGTTTTGACATGGGGCTGACCCTGCGCAGCGGCAACCGGGAATACTATTACAGCCAGCTGGACCGGCATTTCCCCGGCCTGAAGGAAAAGTACATCCGCACCTACGCAGAGCGCTATGAAGTGCCTAGCCCTGACAATTATCGGCTGATGGCCCTGTTTCATCAGATCTGCGAGGAAACGGGCATGATGCACGATAACGAGCAGATTTTTCAGTATATGCACGCCTTTGAAAGCAAAGCGCAAGTTTCCCTTTTCGAATGAGCAGCCTGCAGGCTGCTTTTTCGTCTTTTTGGCACAGCGCTTTGGGGCTGTTCAGCGACCAAAAACATGGAAAAATACGGAAGCAAAAACCTTGTCAAGAGGAGAATGTTACAAAAATATTACGTTCATCTTATTTTTTGAAAAGCTTTTTATCCACCGCTCCATGTGGAAAAGACGGGTGGGAAACGGCGGTTTTTCCACTGTGGATAACTCCAAAATCGGCCAAGTTATCCACGCTCGGACGGTAAAACAAGGGTTTATGCCCGTTTTTTTCGTGGAAAACTGTGGATAACTCTGTGGATAATGTGGAAAAACCCGTTTTGTATAATTTTTGCCCCATATACCGTATATACATCAGAAAAGGCTTAATTTTCCGTTAAAAAGCACAAATTGTGTCTGTATATGCTGCATACGAATGAAAATCGTCATCTTTGGCCTGTGGAAAAGTGGGGATAACCTGGTTGGGAAAATATTTAATAATTTTGTTGCTTGACAGCATGGCCGGCCCCTGCCCCGCATAGCTTCTTTGGGGAGGGAATGTCATGCGGAAAATCATTCTATATGTCTCAATTGTCACGCTTGTTGTGGGCGTAGTGTACTTTTTGTCGCTGGGTCAGGTGCGGCCCTCTGATACAGGGGATATCAGGCAGGATGCCCCTCCGTCCGGTCCGCTTGCCGGGCGCATTATTGTGGTGGACCCGGGCCATGGGGGATATGACGGCGGTGCCCGGGCAGGCGTAAGTCGGGTGTGGGAAAAAGAAATCAATCTAAAAATGGCAAAGGCGGTGGCAAAGGTGCTGGAAGGCATGGGGGCAAAAGTGATCCTCACCCGGCAGGAGGATAAAGCCTTTGCCGATAAAAAGCGGCCGGATCTGGATGCACGTCTGGAGATGGCACGGCAGGGCAATGCCGATATGCTGCTGTCCATTCACATGAACCAATACCACAGCGCTAAAGAATCCGGCCCCCAGGTGTTTTACCGGCAGAACCATGAGGCCAGCCGCTTGCTGGCTGGCACTATACAGGCGGCTATGATTGATGTTTTGCAGCCGAAGAAGCAGCGCAAGGCCATGGCGGGGGATTACTATATGCTGTCTTTGGATATCCCGTCGGTGCTGGTGGAGTGCGGCTTCATCTCTAACCCGGAGGAGGAACAGCTGCTGATGGATGCAGCCTATCAGCAGCGCATGGCCCAGGCCGTAGTGCAGGGCGTGTGCCAGTATTATGCGCTGCAAAGTATGCCGTGATATTGGGGACGGAGGCAGGGATATCATCCCTGCACCCAGCCTGCGACACACAATCCGGATAAACAAACTTGTTTCCGCATGAAACTTGGGGAACGAAAAGATGTGACCACTGGCGCTATGAAAACGATAAAAAATAGCGGATGGAAAAATGAATTTTTCCTCCGCTATTTTTTCGTTTTCCCCGGATGCCTTTGGCATCCGGCAGGCGGCGTTCCGCCGCCCAGCCCGTGTGCGGCAGTGCCGCAGACAATTCGCAATATTTCAGTCTTCGTTTCCAAACTGCTATCTGCGTGCTATTTGTTCCAGCGGGACATTGCCTGTTCTTCCGTCCAACCACTTCCGCAGTTGGGTCCAGGGTACGGGCCTGGTGGCAGGGGCGAAGCTCCGCATCGTTCTATTTCTTTGGGAAGAAATGGGCCTGCATGGCAGAGTAGTTGTAAAAGCGCAGCGGGGCAGGATAGGCGGCATAGAAATCGTCCGGGTCGAAAAGGCAGGAGGCCATCCCGGCGTTTCCGGCCGCTTCCAGGTCGATATCCCGGTCGCCCATCATGATGCATTCCGGTAAATCCAGGCCGTGCTTTCCGGCCAGGTAAAGGAGCGCATCCGGCGCAGGCTTGGAAGGAAAGCCGTCTGCGCTGGTGACAAAATCAGTGAACAGGGGGGTGACACCGTCCCGGTCCAAAGCGGCAAAAGCGCTCTGGTGGCCGCGATGGGTGTAGAGGTAATTGCGGCCGCCGCTTCTGATCACCGCTTCCAGGAAACTTCTGGCGCCAGGGTAGAGGGCCATGCTTTCCGGGCCTTCCGTTTCGGAATGGCTGCGGTATGCAGCCATGAAAATGTCTTCTGTAATCCGGTGGGGCTGGGCGAAAGAAAGGTACACTGTATGCAGCGAACGCTTTACATGCTGATAGACCTCCCCGTAAGCTACGGGGAGGCCCAGATCGCATAGCGCCTGCTGCGCCGCACGGGTAATGCGGCCGTAGGTGTTATAGAGTGTACCGTCAAAATCCCAGAAGAAATGACGGTATTGCATTATGCTTCCACTTCAGGCAGTTCGCTGGTGCAGTGGTGGCAGCGGGTGGCCTTATCGTCCACAGGCTGGCAGCAGAAGGGGCACAGCCGGGGAGCGGGGGCGGGAGCGGGCTCTTCCTTTTTCTTGTGCAGCTTGCTGATGAAACGGACGCAGCAGAAAATGCACAGAGCGATGAGCACGAAATCGATAACAGTCTGGATGAAATTGCCGTAGTTGAAGGTGGCGATGCCCAGTTCCTTGGCCGCTTCGATGGTGGCGGGCACTTCGGCGCCTTCGGGAACCTGGCCCAGCAGCAGGAACTGGCTGGACACATTGGTGCCGCCGGTGATGAGGGAGAAGACAGGCATCAGCAGGTCATTGACCAAAGAAGTGACGATCTTGCTGAACGCACCGCCGACCACAACGCCGACAGCCATATCCACTACATTGCCCTTGAGCGCAAACGCTTTAAAATCCTGCATAAACTTGCCCATGATAAAGAACCCCTTTCTATGGCCGCTTTGCGGCACTTTTGTTTCTCACATTATACCATGCAAAAAGCGGCATGGCAAGAATAAATCCGTGATAAATGGGGACGCGGTGAAAAAATCAGGGCCTGCGCAGGCCTTTGGGGTAATGGTTTTTGATCTGCTCCTGGCTGGCCTTGCCCCAGCCCAGCTGCATTCCTTCGTACACCGGGCACACCCAGCCCTTCACATCCTCCCCGCAGGGCAGCACCTGGCCTGCCTGGAATAGCAGGGCCTCCGCTTCCGTGACGGGATGGGTATACCGGGCAGGCAGAGAAAGGGCCAGGGCATGGTCCGGCAGGAAGAGCTTGCCCTTCACATCCCCCAGCTGCAGCCCCAGCCGCAACACACGCAGGCCGGAAAGGTCCGGCAGGGGGGCATCCGGCAGGGCAATCACATGGCCCAGGAAGGTGCCGGAGGGCAGAGGCGGTGTGAGCAGATGGCGGGAAAGAAATTCCTGGGCGACGGCAAATTCCTGTTTGGTCAGGGGCGTGCAGGGATTTTTTTCTTTGATGCGAAGGGGAGGCGCATCTCCGGCTTTTTGCATCAGCGCCACAAAATGGCCCTCTCCTTTGGTCTTGTGGGGCCAAAGGCGCAGCATACCGTCATTTTCCGGCAGGCCTTCCAGGCAGATGGGAAGCAGGGAAAACTCCGGATGGCGGCTCAGAAAAATGCCTGCCACGCCTTCGTTTTCGGTATCGTTGAAAGTGCAGGTGGAAAACACCATTTGGCCCCCCGGCCGAAGCATTCTGGCGGCATGCTCCAGGATGTGCAGCTGCCTTTCGGCGCAGCCTTCAGGGGACGCGCTCGTCCATTCCAGGCGGGCCTCCGGGTGGCGGCGGAACATCCCTTCCCCGGAGCACGGAGCGTCCACCAGCACCTTATCAAAGTATTCCGGGAAGCGGGGGGACAATTGCTCCGGCAGGGCGCAGGTGACCATGGCGTTTGCGACGCCCATGCGCTCAATATTGCGGGATAAGATTTGTGCCCGGCCCGGCACCGGCTCATTACATACCAGGAAGCCCTTGCCTTCCATCAGCCCGGCCAGCTGGGTGCTTTTTCCGCCGGGCGCGGCACACAAATCCAGCACCCGGTCCCCGGGCTGGGGGGCAAGGGCGGCGGCAGCGGTCATGGCGCTGGGCTCCTGCAGGTAATAGGCCCCGGCTTCGTGCAGGGGATGCGCCCCGGCCCGGCTGTCCTGGGCCAGGTAATAGGCATATTTCGCCCAGGGAACGATATCCAGCGCATCGGAAGGCTTGTCGGCCCCGGGACGCAGGCGGATGCCCCGGTGATAAGGCAATAGGTAAGTATGCAAAAAATCGGGCAGGGCAGGGCCTAAAAGCCGCTGCATCTGCTCGATAAAAGCCTTTGGAAGTTCACACATGGCGATTCATCCTTGTTTACTGGTTTTGGTATTGATCGGGGTATACCGGGGCATGGAAGGCGTCTTCCTTTTTTACCACTGGGGGCAGGCCGTCCAGCATGGCGTTGTTTTCATCCTGCTCATTGCCAAGCAGTCCGGGCAGGCGCAGCTTTTTCTTTTCATAACGTTGGCTGCGGCGGTTACGCACGGTGGGTTCGGCCAAGGGTTCTTCCATAATGGCGGGCTGTTCATATACAGGCGCGGCTTCCGGCGCTTCGAAGAGGGGCTGAGTATACACCTGTTCTTCCGCCGGTGGAACGAAGGCGGGCTCCTGTTCTTTATCCCGCCAGTATGCATCCGGCTGCCAGGCGGCATAGGGCTCCTGCACCGGGGTGGGGGAAACGCCGGTCAGGTCCACATCCACGCCGGAATTGTACCCCTGGGCAAACTGGGCGTCGGCCCGGTCTTTTCTGTTGAAAAGGCGGCGCAGCTTATTGCGCCAGATGATGTAGGGCCGCCAGCGGATGAGCCAGATGAGGTAATCCATCACGGTGCACAGGATGCAAAGCGCGATGAGTACCCAGTACCAATTGTCGCCCAGCCAAACAAACAGGCGCTGAAAACGCCCGGAGGAGGAGGCAGACCATATGCCCTCCACCAGTGTTCGCAGCCATCCGAACAGGATGGACAAAAGGGTATCGGCAAATGCGTTCATTCAGGTATTCTCCCGTTATTCCTTGGGGGCGATTTCCACCGTCACGGTAACGGCGGGGTGGCTGATATAGGCTACGCCCCGGCTGTTGAGAGTGATGATGTCGGTTTTGTTTTGCTTTTCGCCGGTGATGTTCACCCGGCCCAGGGTATACATGGTGGGGTTTTCACCCTGGAAGAGGGAAAGATCGTCATCGGCAATGATGACGGTTTCCGGCTCCACCTTCACACCGGTAACCACATAGCCGTCAGCCGGCTCGCCGAAAACGAGGCTGAGGGTATTGACGGGCAGCTCCATGGTGGGGTAGAGGGTTTGTTCCACGGTGACATAGCGGGTGGAAATGCCCTGGCTGGTGACGGTGAGCATGGTGCTGTCCAGTTCGTTCCCGTTTTTATCCAGGAACACAAAGGGCAGGCTGTTGCGTACGGTGCCGGGCTTTGCTTCCAGGGCGGAAAGGTCATAATCCACGCGGCAGCGGGCAATCTTCTCCACCACAGACTGGGGGCCGGCCACATCCAGCCTATCGGGATCGCAGATGGGATCGGCCGCATAAAGGCCCTCCGGCGCTTCACCCAGGATGTTCAATTGCAGCGGGATGCGGCTGCGGTGCACATAAGGCTCCACGTCCACGGTGATGGTGGGCTGGGTGATGGAAAGCACGGTGCCGTAGGCGGTGCTGTTGGATACGGTGGCGGTGAGGGGCAATTCCTGGGTGCCGGCTTCCTTGATCTGGGACAGGTCTGCCCGGATCATATAGCGGTCCGCCGTGGCGGAGGCATAGTATTTCTGGGGCAATTGCACGGTGATGTTCACCGGCTCCAGTTCCTCCAGGCCGGAAACCACAATGAAGCCGTTTTGCTTGAGGGTGGTGGAGTTGGAGGCGCTTACCTTCAGGTTGGTGAAGGATTTTGTGCGGGGGAGGGTATCGTCCTGGGTGACCAGCACGCCCCAGATGCAGATGGCCAGCACCACGCTCAGCAGCTTCCAGCCCCAGTTATGGGTGATGCGGTGCAGCACAGCCTTGCAGGTGATTTTTACCTGATCCAGGAAGGAACGTTCGTTGGCGGGCTGATTACTCATGCTGTTCCCCTCCCTTCCCAGCAGAGGTGAGCTGACGGTGGGTGAGCCGCCAGAAGAAGGAATGCTCCTGGCTGTAGATTTTGCGCAGCACCTTTTTCACAGCCTCTGCGTCCATATGCCGGGTGAGCTTGCCGCCCTGGGCCATGCTGATAATGCCCGTTTCTTCGCTGACGATGAGCACCATGGCGTCGGTGCTTTCGCTGACGCCCAGGCCTGCCCGGTGACGGGTGCCCAGGTCATGGCTGATGGCGTTGTTGTCGCTGAGATACAAAATACAGGCGGCGGCCTCAATCCGCTCGCCCCGGATGATCACGGCGCCGTCGTGCAGGGGGGTGTTGGGCTCAAAAATGTTTTCCAGCAGCCCGGCTGAAATGGCGGCGTCCAGGCGGATGCCGGTATCCACAAACTCCTGCAGGCCGGTTTTCTGTTCAAATACCACCAGGGCGCCCACACGGCGGCGGGACAGCCGCTGCAGGCACTGGGTGATCTCTTCGATGATCTTGTCGCTTTCGCTTTGCTCGCCGGAGCGGTTCACAAAAGCGGTGCGGCCCAGATGCTCCAGGGTACGCTTCACTTCCGGCTGGAACAAAATCAGCAGCACAATAATCCCGTTGCTCAATACCCCCTGCAGTAAATAGTGGATGGAGGTAAGGCCGATGATGCCGCTGAGATAGCTGGCCAGAATCAGGATAATGAGGCCCTTGAACACCTGTATGGAACGGGTGCGCCGGGTGATGAGAAACAGCTGGTAAATCAGCACCGCCATCAGCCCGATATCCAGGTAATCCACCCAGGTGGGGCGGTTAATCAGGTTCCAGAAAAACGACTGGATCTGGTCCCAGAAGTTATTCATGCCGCACCCTCCTCACTTTCCTTTTGCTTGTACATCTATTATACAACAGATTTTTTTCTTTTTAAATGCCTGCAGGGGGATTTTTTCAATTTTTTTACGATTTTTTTACACTTGCGTTTCGTGCGGTTGCTGACGCAAAGCACGTTTCCGGAGGGATATACCGGCGCAGTTCAGTTTTGTCCCAAGATTATTACGAAACAGCGGATTGACAAAGAGTAGTTTTGTGGCTTACCATGGAAAAAAGAAGAGAAAACGGAGGCGTGTTCCATGAAAAAAACCATGCTGATTTTGCTGGCGCTTTTGCTGGCCCTTGGCTGCATTCCGGCCCATGCGGATGATACCGAAGCCTACCGCCCGCCGGCCGGCTATGACCAGAAAGCGGAAAATGTGGATTACGGCACCCTGGAGCATCAGTCCTATTACTCTGAAACCTGCGGCAAATACCGGGACTGCATGGTGTACCTGCCGGCGGGCTATACCCCGGAAAAGGCGTATCCCGTATTATACCTGCTTCACGGCATCGGCGGCAATCATCTGGAATGGGCCGGCGGCAAGCCGGAGGTGATCGTGGGCAACCTGGTGGCTGCGGGGGAAGCAAAGGAAATGATTATCGTAACCCCCAACATCAAGGCATACCCTGCCGGCACCACCTCTTCCGGCAATATGTACAGCCCCGAAGCCTTTGCAGCCTTTGATCATTTCATCAATGACCTGCAAGTGGACCTGATGCCCTTTATCCGGGAAAAATACAGCATCCTGGAAGGAAGGGAAAATACTGCCGTGGCGGGCCTTTCCATGGGCGGCCGGGAAGCGCTGTACATCGGCCTGACGCTGCAGGATACCTTCGGCTATGTGGGTGCCTTTGCCCCGGCCCCCGGTGTGCTGCCCTATTTTGCGGAAAAGGGATTGTTTGAAGAAGACGCCTTCAAAAAGGATGAGCAGTACGAAACCTTCATCCTCATCGTGGCCGGCACCACCGATACCGTGGTGGGGGAATGGCCCAAAACCTATTCCGATACCCTGAATAAGAACGGCACGGCCCATGTGTTTTATGAAACCCAGGGCGGCCACAATTTCTTCGTGTGGAAAAACGGCCTGTACCATTTTGCCCGGAACATCTTCGGCATGAAAGCAGAATAACCAACCCCACCGGCGGCGGAAATAATTTACATTTCCGCTGCTTTTTTTGTTGCGGCCGGATGAAGGGTTTGCTATAATTGAGAAAACATAGGAGGGTGGAAAAATGAGCCTGAAAGTGATTGCAAGGCTGGTGGAAAAGATATTGGATAAAGTGCATCAGGATGATGAACCGCGGGCGGATATGTATCTGCCGGACCGGCTGCTGTCCATGGCCATTGTGATGGGTGCGGCAGGCCTGGTGCTGGGCGCAGTAAATCTGGTTGCCCGGAAATATGTGCTGCTGGCGGTGGCGGTGTTGCTTCTGGTATTTGGACTGGCGGTTTTCCTGGCCTGGAAAAATCAGTCCATCCGTATTGTGGATGAGGAGCGCTTTATTTATAAAACCTTCCTGGGCCGGGAAAAGGAAATGCGCTTTGAGGATATATCTGCCCTGCGCAAAAACCGGGATTCCATGACCCTCTTTGTGGGGGAAGAGAAGGTGCATATTGAAAGCCAGGCTGTGATGACGCCCCGGCTGGCTGAAAAGATCAACCAGGCCTTCCGGCAGGATGAAGCGCATCATGGATAAAAGGAAAAGAAGCAGAAAATGGATCAAATGGCCGGTTCTGGCGCTTGTTCTGCTGGCAGTGTGCGACCCCAGGCTGATGGTTTCCCATTATGAAGTGGATGCGGAAAATGTGCAGGGTTCCATCCGGCTGGCACTGGTAACGGATTTGCATTCCTGCTGGTACGGCAAGGGGCAGGGGAGGCTGCTCCGGGCCCTGGAAAAGGAGCAGCCGGATGCGGTATTGCTGGTGGGGGATATATTTGACGATGTGCAGGGCAATGAAAATGCCCGGCTGTTCCTGGAGGGGGCGGCGGAACAATATCCCTGCTATTATGTGACGGGCAATCATGAATACTGGAGCGAGGATGAGAAGCTGCAGCAGATGATGGATATCCTCTCTGCCTGCGGGATTCCCAATCTTTCCGGAAAAAGCGAAGTGCTTTCTGTCCGGGGGGAGAGCATCACCCTCCTTGGAGTGGATGACCCGGATAACCGGCAGGGGCTTTCCGTTGAAACTCAATTGAGCCTGATGCAGCATGAGAAAACGCCAGGGCAGTATACTGTTCTTTTGTCCCACCGGCCCAGCCTGTTTGACGTCTATTGCAGCTATGGCTTTGACCTGGTGCTCAGCGGCCATGCCCACGGCGGGCAGTGGCGCATCCCCGGCCTGATTGATGGCCTTTTTGCCCCGGATGAGGGTTTCCTGCCCGATTATGCCGGGGGACGCTATGAACGGGAGGGCACCTGTATGATCGTCAGCCGGGGCCTGGCCCGGGAGAGCACCCTGCTGCCCCGCATCTTCAACCGGCCGGAGCTGGTGATGGTGGAAATCAGGTGACGAAAGCCCTTGGAAAATAAAAAAAGGCGTGGATGGAAAAAATCCTCCAACGTCTTTTTATTTTTTGCTTACTTTTGCTTTTGCTGCTGCCATACTGCCAGGTACTTGCGCAGGCACAAGGGCCCCTTGGCATGCAGTTCGTAGTACTGGCCCTGGCAGGTGAACACCATAATGTGCTTTTGCACCAGCGCCATATTGGAAATATCCTTCATCAGGAAGCAGTGGCCGTGGATGGAGAGCATATCTTCCACAAGCTTCAGCGTGCCCTCCACAATACGCTTCTGGGAATGATCCGGCTGCAGTTGATAGAGGGTCAGCTCCTTATCCCGGAAGGGGGGCGGGGTATCCTCCGCTGCCAGGCATTCGTGCTGCCATTCGTCCCACAATAGGATATTTTCGAAGGGGGCGGGCGGGTCGAACGTTCCATTTTCGGTATAGGTGAGTGTCAGGCCGCAGGTGCATTTCAGCTGATCCCCTTCGCCGTGGAGGGTGCCGTACTGAAAGCACTTGGGGCACAGAAACAGGGCGGTTTCCATATAGCGGGCCCGGTCCTTGCCCCGGAAGGGGACGGGGGATGCCTTCTGCCTTTCCCAGGCGTTTTCGTAAAGATCCTCCCGGATCACCCGGGCAATTTCCTCTGAGGACATATCCTTCAGCTTTTCCGGCGGATAAATGTTTACAATGCTGCCCCGCATTTTGCCCTTGCGCACGCCCTTGCTCCACCGGGGGCAGGCGAAGTAGCCGCCTTCGATGCGGTAGGTGACCAGGTGCGCCCCGGCGATGCGGGCAATATCCCCGGTGCCGGGAAAGATGGGCTGGGTAACGCCGTTCCAGGTGGTTTCCCCTTCGCCGAAAATGCACACGCTGTGGCCCTTTTTCAGGGTGCGCAGCATGGTCATGGCGGTATCGCCGCCGGAGGAACCCTTGCGCCTGGCAATGGGCGCCACCAGGAAATGAATGGCACGGGATACAATGCCCTTGCGGAACAGATGCTCGCTGGCCACAAAATACATCTGATGCCGGGGGAAGGAGCCGGCCACCAGCAAGGGGTCATAATTGGTGGTATGGTTGGAAATAACCAGAGACGGGCCGGGTAATGTGTATTTTTTCGTTTCAAAATGCAGCCAATGCCGGAAATAACCGGTAACCGGGCGGTTAATCAGCCGCCAGATAAACCGATGCCATGTATTTTTGTTCATAATACCTCCCGTAAAAGAAGCAATAAGCAGATAAGAACAATTTATTTTACACGAAAAGCGGAATGGAAACAAGAGGAAATGTTGAAAATTCATAATTTGTTTTTGAAATGCAGGGCTTTTCTTTTTTCATAAACGGAATTGTATTGACATTCGGGGCGTTTGGTGATAAGATAAATTGAAACAAATTAGGGAGGCACTACCATGAAGCATATTAAGACCATCGAAACCCGGAACCTGTGCGAAAGCGCCAAAAACGGCGGCTGCGGCGAATGCCAGACTTCCTGCCAGTCCGCTTGCAAGACCAGCTGCGGTATCGCCAACCAGAAGTGCGAAAGCAAGAAGGAAAGCAAGTGATTTTGCAGCTGATGAATACCGCCTGCCAGGCGGTATTTTTCATATACGGGGAACTGTAAGGAGACGAAAGAATGATCCATCAGTATAAGCTGGGCGGCATGAACATTGTGCTGGATGTGTGCAGCGGCGCTGTGCATGTGGTGGACGATGTGGCGTATGATATCATCGCCCTTTTTGAAGAAAACAGCCGGGAAGAGATCCTCCGGCAAATGGAAGAAAAATATCTGGGGAAGGACGATATTTCCGCTGCCGATCTTCAGGAATGCTACGATCAGGTGGTGTCTTTGAAGGAAAGCGGCAAATTGTTTGCTCCCGATACCTTTGAGCCCATGGCGGGCAAGCTGAAGGAAAAAACGGCCGGCGTTGTGAAGGCCCTGTGCCTGCACATTGCCCACACCTGCAACCTGAACTGTGCCTACTGCTTTGCCAGCCAGGGCAAATACCATGGCGACCGGGCAGTGATGAGTTTTGAGGTGGGCAAGCGCGCCCTGGATTTTCTGATTGAAAACAGCGGCAGCAGGCACAACCTGGAAGTGGATTTTTTCGGCGGCGAGCCGCTGATGAACTTCGATGTGGTGAAGCAACTGGTGGCCTATGCCCGCAGCGTGGAAAAGGAAAAGGGAAAGAATTTCCGCTTCACCCTCACCACCAACGGCGTGCTCATTGACGATGACGTGATCGAATTTGCCAACAAGGAATGCAGCAATGTGGTGCTGTCCCTGGACGGCCGCAAGGAAATTCACGACCGTTTCCGGGTGGACTATGCCGGCAGGGGCAGCTGGGAAAAAATAGTGCCCAAGTTCCAGAAGCTGGTGGAGGCCCGGGGCGGCAAGGATTACTACATGCGGGGCACCTTCACCCATGCAAACCCGGATTTCCTCAAGGATATTCAGGTGATGCTGGATCTGGGTTTCAATGAGCTTTCCATGGAGCCGGTGGTCTGCGCCGAAGGGGATCCTTCCGAACTGACGGCGGAAGATATGCCCATTGTGATGGAACAGTATGAAAAGCTGGCGGAGTTGATGCTGCAAAAGGACAAGGAAGGCAAGCCCTTTACTTTCTATCACTACATGATCGATCTCACCGGCGGCCCCTGCATCTACAAGCGCATTTCCGGCTGCGGCAGCGGCACGGAATACATGGCCGTCACCCCCTGGGGCGATCTGTACCCCTGCCACCAGTTTGTGGGGGAAGAAAAGTTCAAGCTGGGGGATATCTGGAACGGCGTCAGCAATACGGAAATTCAGAATGAATTTGCAGCCTGCAATGTGTACGCCCGTCCCGAATGCCGCACCTGCTGGGCAAGGCTGTATTGCTCCGGCGGCTGCGCAGCCAATGCCTACCATGCCACCGGCAGCGTCAAGGGCATTTACAAAAACGGCTGCGAGCTGTTCAAAAAGCGGATGGAGTGCGCCATCATGGTGGCTGCCAGCCGGATGCTTGGGGATGACGAATGAACACCCCCATCTGTGATTTTGTCAGGGCTTACCGGGAAAAGAACATCATCCGGGGCCATATGCCCGGCCACAAGGGCAGGGAAATTCTGGGGATGGAGCCCATGGATATTACGGAAATCCAGGGGGCAGACAGCCTGTATGAAGCGGACGGCATCATCCGGGAAAGCGAAAAAAACGCTTCCTTTCTCTTTGGCTGCCCCACATTCTATTCCACGGAAGGCTCCTCCCAGTGCATCAGGGCCATGGTGTTCCTGGCCATGCAATGGGCCGGGAAGCAGAGAAAAAAGCCCCTCATCGCTGCCGGGCGGAACGTTCACAAGGCCTTTGTGACGGCGGCTGCCATGGCAGGGTGCGACGTGGAATGGCTGTACCCCGGGGAAGGAGAAAGTTATCTTTCCTGCTGCCCCACGGCGGCGGATGCGGAAGCGTTTCTGGCGGAAACCAAGCCTGCCGCCCTGTACCTGACCAGCCCGGATTACCTGGGCCACATGGCGGATATTGAAGGCATTGCCAATGCGTGTAAAAAGCTGGGCGTGCTATTGATGGTGGATAACGCCCACGGGGCGTACCTGCGGTTTTTGCAGCCGTCCCTGCACCCCATGGATCTGGGGGCGGATATCTGCTGCGATTCGGCCCACAAAACCTTACCGGTACTTACCGGCGGGGCATACCTGCATGCAAGGGAAGGGATGTTTTCCGAAAAGGAAATCAAAAATGCCCTGAGCCTTTTTGGCTCCACCAGCCCTTCTTACCTGATACTGCAGTCCCTGGATGCGGCAAACCCCATCCTGGCGGAGCCCTTCCCCCGGATGCTTTCAGACACCGTATCTTCCTTGCAGCTGCTGAAAAGCTATCTGCAGGATGTGGGCTATGTCCTTGCCGGGAATGAGCCTATGAAGCTGACCGTTCTTGCCAAGCCCTACGGCTATACCGGCTTTGACATGGCGCAGGCGCTGCGGGAGGATGGAGTGGAATGTGAGTTTTGCGATGCGGATCATGTGGTGCTCATGCCGGGGCCCATGCTGGATATCGGCCGGGAAACCCGGCTTTCCCAGGCACTGCTGCTATTGAAAAGGCGGCCGGCCATTCAGGCTCAGCCTCCCCGGCCATTCCGGCCGGAAAGGGTATTGTCCATCCGGGATGCGATGTTTGCGGACAGTGAATGGATTCCGGCGGAGCGCAGCGAAGGGCGCATCCTTTCCTACGTTACGGTGGGCTGCCCGCCGGCTGTGCCCATTGTGGTCAGCGGGGAAAGAATCGGCAGGGAGGCCGTGGCCGCCTTCCGGTACTTTGGTATTGATTCATGCCATGTGGTAAAAGAATAAAGGAGAGATGAAAAATGAACAAAGTGCATACAGACAACGCGCCTGCGGCCATCGGCCCCTATTCCCAGGCCATGGTGGTGGGGAATCTTGTGTACACCTCCGGCCAGATTCCCCTGGACCCCGCTACCGGTAATCTGGTGGGGGAAAATGTGACGCAGCAGGCCCATCAGGTGTGCAAAAACCTGCAGGCTGTGCTGGAAGCAGCCGGCTCTTCCCTTGAAAACGTGGTGAAGACCACCTGCTTCCTGGCGGACATGGCGGATTTTGCCGCCTTCAACGCCGTCTATGCCGAGTATTTCACCGGCCATCCTGCCCGCTCCTGCGTGGCGGTGAAGGCGTTGCCCAAGGGCGCGCTGGTGGAAGTGGAAGCGGTGGCGGAAAAGGCGTAACACTTCCGGTTTTCAAAAAACAAAAACGCCCGGACCGATGCGGTTCGGGCGTTTTTTTTGCAGTCACGTCAGCGCTTTCAGATCGTCCAGTGCAGCACGGATCACCTTGTCCATATCGTAGTAGCGGTACTGGCCCAGGCGGCCGCCGAAAATCACATTGCCCTGCGCATCGGCCAATGCCTTGTACTGAGCATAGAGCGCAGCGTTTTCTTCATTGTTCACGGGGTAGTAGGGTTCCAGGCCCGGCTTCCATTCGGCGGAGTATTCACGGCTGATGATGGTGGTGGGCTGCTTGCCGAATTCAAAATGCTTGTGCTCAATGATGCGGGTGAAGGGCACTTCCCGTTCGGTGTAGTTCACCACCGCATTGCCCTGATAGTTTTCTTCCGGCAATTCTTCTGTTTCAAAGCGCACGGAGCGGTACTGCAGGGTGCCCAGCTTATAACCGAAATATTCATCGATGCAGCCGGTGTAGACGATTTTCTCGGCAATATCCGGCCGGTCTTTGATCAGGTCAAAGAAATCTGTGTTCAGCCGCACTTCCACGCCTTCCAGCATTTTTTTCACCATGGCGGTATAGCCGCCAATGGGAATGCCCTGGTAGCGGTCGTTGAAGTAGTTGTTGTCATAGATGAAGCGGCAGGGCAGGCGCTTGATAATGAAAGCAGGCAATTCCTTGCAATCCCGGCCCCATTGCTTTTCGGTGTAACCCTTCACCAGCTTGGTATACACGTCGGTGCCCACCAAACTCAGGGCCTGTTCTTCCAGGTTTTGCGGATCGGTGATGCCAAGCTCCGCCACCTGCTGTGCAATCTTCGCTTTGGCTTCAGCGGGGGTGCGGATGCCCCACATCTTGGAGAACGTATTCATGTTGAAGGGGAGATTGTACAGTTCATCCTTATAGACAGCTACAGGGCTGTTGATGTAGTTGTTGAAGGAGGCGAACTGGTTCACATACTGCCACACTTCTTCATCGCTGGTGTGGAAGATGTGGGCGCCGTACTTATGTACATTGATGCCGGAAACATTCTCTGTGTAGATGTTGCCGGCAATATGATCACGCCGGTCAATCACCAGGCATTTTTTGCCGCGTCTGGTCAGTTCGTGAGCAAAGACAGCGCCGTATAATCCGGCACCGACAATCAGATAATCATACATGGCATTTCCTCCGGGTAAGTATAGTCATAAAACCGATACATGAAAAATGTACCACACTTCTGCTGGGATTGCAAGTCAACTCGGCGCATCTCCTGCTGCCTGCTTCAGATGGACCGGATCAAGTGACCTTGACGACGGGCTGCTATCTTTTTCTTGCTTTCGGTGGGGGATAATGGTATAATTTATCAGGATAATAATATTTGGATACAGCGGATGGAAGAATCCGTACTAAATATACTGGAGGGTATAATTTTTGTTTAAGAATATTTTGCTGCGCCTAAAGCAGCATCAGTTTTTGTTTGAAGAGCTGGTGAAGCGTGATTTCAAGCAGAAGTATAAGCGCACTGTACTGGGCATGGGGTGGAGCATTCTTTCCCCCCTGATGCAGTTGCTTGTCATGCGTATTGTGTTTACCACCTTCTTTGGCAGGAGCACTCCCTTTTATACCACCTACCTTTTTGCAGGCAACCTGCTGTTCAATTTTTTCCGGGAATCCACTGTTGGCGGTATGAGTTCTTTGATGAGCAATCATCATATTTTCACCAAGATCAATGTGCCCAAGTACATTTTTCTTTTGTCGAAGAATGTATCCTCCATTATCAATTTCGGATTGAACCTGGTGATTTTCTTTATCTTTGCAGCCATTGACGGCGTACCTTTTACCTGGAAGTTCATTACGCTTTTGTATCCCATTGTGTATCTGGTGCTGTTCAATATCGGCATCGGCCTGATCCTTTCCGCACTGTATATTTTCTTCCGGGATATTCAGTACCTTTACGATATCCTGACGATGCTGCTGATGTATATGTCGGCCATTTTCTATACCGTGGACAGCTATCCGGCCAACATCCAGAACCTGTTCTACATCAATCCCGTTTATTGCGCCATCAAGTATTTCCGCAGCGTGGTGATCGACGGCGTCATTCCCGCCTGGTGGCTGCATCTTGTTATGATCGGTTTCGCTGCCCTTGCGCTCCTGATTGGCGGCGTCATGTACAAAAAGAAGAATCACGATTTCCTCTATTATGTGTAAGGAGGGTACTATGCCTGTTATTAAAGCCAGCGGGGTATCCATCCGCTACATTACCGGTGATTTCAAGGATATTGGCCTGAAGGAGTATATCACCAGAAAATTGACCAAAAATTTTGTGGTGCATGAATTCTGGGCAAATAAAAATATCACCTTTGAACTGGAAAAAGGCGATATGCTGGGAATTGTGGGCAGCAACGGCGCCGGAAAATCCACCCTTTTGAAAGCCATTTCCGGCATCATGGTGCCCACCAAGGGCCGTATCCAGGTGCAGGGCAATATTGCTGCCCTGCTGGAGCTTACCTCCGGCTTCGACGGCGACCTGACCGTCCGTGAAAACACATATCTTCGCGGCGCACTGCTGGGCTACACCCGGAAGTTTATGGATGAGAAATACCCCGAAATCATTGATTTTGCCGAGCTGCATGATTTTCAGGACCGCCCCTTCAAGCAGCTGTCCAGCGGCATGAAGAGCCGCCTGGCGTTTTCCATCGCCTGCCTGGTGAACCCGGATATCCTGATCCTGGACGAAGTGCTTTCCGTGGGCGACGGTGCTTTCAGGGAAAAGAGCGGCCGGCGCATGAAGGAAATCCTTGCCAACGGCGTGACGGGCATTCTGGTATCCCACTCCCTTTCCCAGGTGCGGGAATTGTGCAACAAAGTGCTCTGGCTGGACAAGGGAGAGCAAATCGCCTTTGGCGAAACCCAGGAAGTGTGCGATCGGTATGAAGCATTCCTGGCAACAAAAGGAAAATAAGGAAAAGGCTTCGTCATATGACGAAGCCTTTTTTCGTTACCATACAGCTTTAAGGATATCAATGGTCTCTTCCAAGCCGGCTTTCATGGTGTAATCTGCCTGCCAGCCGATGCTGCGTAATTTGTCAGAATTGATCAGTGCAACTGATGCTGCAGAGAAGCCTTTTTTCTCCTGTTCGTCAGGCAAATCGAATACGACCTCAGTTCCGGAATAATTCGCAAGCATTTCTGCCAGATCGCGCAAACGGACGTCAGAATGAGGATCGGACAGATTGTATGCTTCGCCATCTTCGCCTTCTGTCAATGCGATGAGTAAGCCATGGACAACATCGGCTACATATGCATATGAAAACAGCTGTTCACCACGGCTTTTCAGAACAATATTCTCACCGGCCAGACAATTCTTCAAAAACTGTGTCATTGCCTTGCTGTCGGATTGTTTGAGCGTGGGGCCATAACTGCGAGGAATACGCAAAATAACTGTCTCAATACCACGTTCTGCCCGGTAAGCCTGACATAGTGCTTCACTGACGCGCTTTCCTTCCGGATAGCCCGCCCGCAGCGTATTACAATTGATGTAGCCGCAATCATTTTCAGTGAATGCAGCAATTCCGTTCCGGTTGTCGCCGTATACCTCTACGCTGGACATCAGCAGGAAACGGGATCCCTTCTTTGCGCCGGCCAGATCCAGCATATTTTTGGTACCCATTACATTGGTCATGATTGTGCTGATGGGATACTGCGCATAATCCTTGGGATGGGTAGTGCTGGCACCATGAATGATATAATCTGCATTATGCAGCAGCTCGTTGGAAGACAGAGAATGGCTCATGTCTCCCTGAACAAAGCGCAGTGTTGTTTGATTGCAGATCCAGTGGGAAAAACGCTCATTGAAAGCATTTTCGTTTCGTCCGATAGAAATAATTTCTATATTCTGCCGGAGTTGCACATTGGCTTGCATGATCACATCGATGAGATAACTGAGGATCATACCGGTACCGCCGGACAAAACGATTTTCTTGTTGAAAAATTTGTTCCATTTTTCAAAGCGCTCAACAGATCGTGCAACCATATCTCTGTATTGCTGATGATTCCAAAGCTCCATGTGCATCCCTCTTATTTCAGCCAATCCGGTACTTCGGTCTTCAGATAAGACTTGAACAGTTCCAGATCGTCTTTGGTGGTCAGTTTGATGTTTTTGTCAGAGCCGGCTGCAAAGTACAGCCGAACGCCCAGATCTGCCATCATGGTATTGGTATACATGGAATTACCAATACCGATGTTTTCGGCAAAAGCTTTTTCGTAACTCGATTTCAACAAGTTATATTCGTAAGCCTGAGGAGTAGATACGCGGCGAATTGTATCACGCGGGATATACTTGAGCGTGGAGAATTCGTCATCAGCAATGAAAATCTGTTCATTGTAGGGCATAGAAGTGACAGCGTTGCCGTGCTGAGTGGCTTTCAGGATTACATCGGACAAAACTGTGGCGTCCACCATAGGACGGATACCATCGTGAATAACCACAATATCACCTGTATTGCAATATTCAGCAGCTTCCTTTACGCCGTTGAAAATGGATTCCTGGACTGTCTCTCCGCCGGAGATTACTTTCAGCAGTTTCGTAATACCAAACTGCTTGGCATATGCTCTTGCCACATCATGCCATCCATCAATGCATACCAGAATGATACCGTCGATTTGCGGGTGCTTCTGGAAATTCTCCAATGTGTAGATTAAAACCGGCTTATCGTTGATATTGATAAATTGTTTGGGAATATCCTGGCCCATTCTGCGTCCGGAACCGCCTGCAACAATCAATGCAATATTCATACAATGCTCCTTTAATCGATGTTATTAATTGACCAGTCTTTTTCTCAGATTTGCCTTCTTTTCAAAATGCTTGTTCAAAAGTGTTGTGACCAGGACGAAGAGAACAATCAGGATGCCTGCTGCCAGATCGACATAGCCGATCAGGTCGAACAGCCAGCTGAGCTTATTTCCGGAATTGAAGTGGAAAAACAGCAGGCTGAGCAGCATGGCCACGTTTGCTGCAGCCAGCATCTTTTTGCGGTTCATCTTCGTGAACTTATCATGCAGCTTGGCCATATAATTGTTTTCAAACACCCACCAGGCATGCTTGGGGTTTTTGAGAACCATTTTCAATCGTTCTTTTTTACTGGTATCCGGCCAGTCGATGTAGAAGAAATAATGGCGGGCCATGATTTCTTTCATGTACTGACGGTAGCATTTTCTGTCTTCGTCAGACAAAAGATGTTTGTAAGGTTCCACTTCCTTGCGGAAGAAGAGATATTTGTCCTCATAAAACATTCGCCTGAGTTCCTTGCCGTACCGGTTATTGGAATTGGTGATGCCGCCGGTGCTGTGCAGTGCCGTTACCTTCTCCAGGTAAATGGGGGCATGGCCGTTGCGTAGCAGCTTAATCACCAGGGGCCAGTCTTCCAGAAACTTATATTCCAGATCGATGCCGCCAACAACATCAAAAGCATCCCGATAAAATGCCATACAGCAGGGAATGGCCATGCCGCGGCGGCTCCAGCGGCTGAACAGTTTGAGAGCGTCATTGGCAAGGAAGTAAGGTTCATCGTCAGCGACGGGAGAGATATAGAGGTTTTTCTTGTAATCGGCAGAAGTGAATTGACAACGGCCTACCAGCCATTTGGCCTGAGGATTCTGTGCAAACTGCTCCACATAGGCGGTCAGGGTGTCAGTGTCTACAAAACGGTCGTCTGCCGCAGTGAATACCACATATTCACCCTGGGCCAGCTCCAGCACGTCATGGAAATGACGGACGGTGCGCATATTCTGTTCATTGCTGCGGACAATCACGCTTTCCAGGTTATGACGGCTGTTGATTTCAATATAGCGCCGGACGGCTTCCACATCGAACTGATTACTGCAGTCGTCGGAAACAATCAGCTGAATCCGAGGATAATCCTGCTTCAGGATGGTGTCCAGCATGCCGTACAGAAGATCTTCATTCTTGTAGCACAGCACAATAATGGAGAACAGGGGAAGCTGCTGAAGGGTTTCGTCCTGTTTTTGTTTGGGCCATTCTGTTTTCATGCCGGCAGCCGGCAGATGCTGGCTGCAGTTGAGCGTTTTGCACTCTGCGTCCAAATCTTTTTTCACATTCTTCATGATGTTCTCACCCACAGTTCCTTCTTCTGGTACATACAAATGATCTTTATACACCTTTAACCGCTTTTCATACAAGGGGTCTTCTTCCCGTCGGATCATTTCAATGAAACGGCTTACATCATCAATTTCGTTGACGATGTAGTAGCTTTCCATCATTTCCTCATAGAGATAGAACCCCTGCATATTGCGGGGAGTCAGCAGAATTGGCCGATGGGTATAGAGAAACTCAAAGCTGAAAGTGGTGCCGTCTGTGATAATGGCGTCAGCAGCATCGAATGCGTTGTGATAGGTTTTGCTGTCATCCCAAATGATATTGGCGGAATTGCGGATACGCATTTCCAGGTTCTTGGTTTGTTTTTCCGTCATGACATGGTTGTTGACCAGCGCGCCCATCAGCAGCGGATGAGGACGGAAAATGAAAACAATATCCGGATTGCGCAGGGCCAGCTTCAGGATTTGTTCGCCCCATATCAGCCATGTTCCCGTGCCGTCGCTTTCCAGGTCAATCAGATGGTGCGGCGTCCAGAGGATGACTTTGCGGCTGCCGATTTTTTCCTTCCATTCGTCCGGGATGTTGTTTTTGTTTTGCTCCAGATCAAGGTAATGGTCCGCCTTGGGATGCCCCCAGACGGCGATGTTTTCGCCGTTGCGGTAGCCGTATTTGGTGCCGTAGGCCTTGACAATAGGGCCGTATGCGCAGTGGCGCCAGGCCCGGTACTGGGTATAATACTGGAAGCCGAACTTGATCAGGTCCACAGTGGCTTCCATACCATATGGGATATACACAAGCCGGGGGATAACACATTCCAGCTCGTGTCCCTGATATTCATCCGGGATATTGCCGTACGGCTTGATGATGAAGGCGACGTCGGGGGAATGCTCCGGCAGGTTATAGGAGCCGGAACGGATGACAGGTACATTCATCTCCTCAAATTCCGGAAAATGATCCACCTGTTCGGTGTAGTTTTTATGGAAATAGGGGGTATAAACCAGCGCGGCTTCGTAATTGGGATCATTTGCTGCAGCATTGTACACGCTTTCCAAAGAAGGCCAGCAGGCAGGTTCCTGGGTGAGGAACAGGGCGTGAATTTTCTTTCGGGTAATGGCGCCGATTTCATCGGCCAGCTTTGTCAGGGCGGTGATGGATACATGGTCTTCAAAAATGTTCTGCAGCTGCTGGAGATAAGAAAAGAATACCTTCTGGCTTATCGTATTGTCCCAAAGCTTGGGCTGTTTTTTCAGCAGGTTTCGCTTCTCATTCATAATCCAGGCAAGGAGGGCAGAAATATCCGATCCGTTGCGCAGATCCTGTACTGCCTGTTCGCAGAAGGCCAGAAGCATATGCCCGTGGGTGTAGTTCAGATATTTAGCTGTCGTCATCATCTTACCTCAACCTTTCCGGATGCTTCCTGAAGTACAGATTGAATGCCGCAAGGCCCAGGCACCACAGCACCGCGCATACTGCGGCGAATGCAAATACTGCGCCAAGTACCTTGCCCATCCCCGGAACCAAAGCCAGGAACAAAACGGCACAAATGATCATAAGCAGGGCCAGAATGCCGTAAATCAGCAGACTCCTGAATCGGGATTGCTTGTACAGCCAGTTTTTGATCTTCTGCTTTTTCCTGACTTCGGGAGCCGCTTGCTGATGTGCTTTTACTTTGTATTGCACGGTATCGGCATCTTTGTTCTCCTGCAGTTTCCTGGCAATATTGAGCATACGTTCATTTCCAAGGGCCTGCGGAACATCGTTTTTTTCGTCTTCAATGCTGGCCTTGGTAAGCTTGCAGGCGGAAAATTGCCCTTTGGCCACCCGGCCGCCCTGGCGGGTGATGGAAGCGATGGCAGTCTCCCAAAGGAAGGTTCCCTGTTCTTCGTTTTCCAGTGCTTTTTTCAGTGCCTGATAGCGGTATACGAACATACAATCCCGCAGATACCGGGGAGTGTCGTCGTCATAGGTGAGCGTTTCATCGATTTCGGACATATCTGTGAACCATACATCGGCGTGTGTGGCCAGGGCTGCGGCGTCGGCATTCTGCTCCATGGCTGCAGCACACTCTTCCAGCGTTTCCGGTTCGTTCAGACATTCGCCGGAATGCACCACCATCACATATTCCGCATCCGTACAGGCCAGTTTTTCTTTCAGCGTGGCACATACGCCCATGGGAGCATGGTTTTCCGCCAGAAAGATCTGCTGAATGCCCTCGGATTTGTTTTCCCAGAAATTATACAGCAGTCTCTCTGCCTGAAAATTATTGGTGGCATCGTTGCACACCAGCAGAAAAACATTTTCATACTGCTGTTTGAGAATGCTTTGTAATGTTTTAACATTGCTGAGATGGTTATCGTTTGCAAACATTACAACAAGGAATTGCTTGTTGTCCGACATATTTTTTCATTCCTTCCGATCGATGAAAAGCAAATTGTGTTCTTACCGGTTCCCGTACATCTTCTCGTAGTAGTTCTGATATTCGCCGGAGATGATGGTTTCCCACCATTCCTTGTTGTCCAGGTACCACCGGATGGTCTTTTTGATGCCGTCCTTGAACATGGTTTCCGGCAGCCAGCCCAGCTCGGAGTGGATTTTGGTGGGGTCGATGGCGTAGCGCAGGTCGTGGCCCTTGCGGTCGCCCACGTAGGTGATCAGGCTTTCGGGCTTGCCCAGCTCTTTGCAGATGATCTTTACGATATCGATATTGGCCATTTCGTTGTGGCCGCCGATGTTGTATACTTCGCCCACACGGCCCTTGTGGATGATCAGGTCAATGGCCTTGCAGTGGTCTTCCACATACAGCCAGTCACGCACGTTTTCGCCGGTGCCGTACACGGGCAGGGGCTTGTCGTTGAGGGCGTTGGCGATCATCAGGGGGATCAGCTTTTCCGGGAAGTGGTAGGGGCCGTAGTTGTTGGAGCAGCGGGAGATGGTCACCGGCAGGCCGAAGGTGCGGTGATAGGCCATCACAAGCAGGTCGGCGCCGGCCTTGGAGGAGGAGTAGGGGGAAGAGGTGTGGATGGGGGTTTCTTCGGTGAAGAACAGGTCGGGGCGATCCAGGGGCAGGTCGCCGTATACTTCATCGGTGGAAACCTGATGGTAGCGGGTGATGCCATACTTGCGGCAGGCGTCCATCAGCACAGCGGTGCCCATGATGTTGGTTTCCAGGAAAACGCCGGGGTTTTCGATGGAGCGGTCCACATGGCTTTCGGCGGCGAAGTTCACCACCATATCGGGATGCTCTTCTTCAAAAAGCTGATAGACGGCTTCCCGGTCGCAGATGTCGGCCTTCACAAAGCGGAAATTGGGGTTATCCATCACCGGCTGCAGGGTGGACAGATTGCCGGCATAGGTCAATTTATCCAGGCAGATAATGCGGTAATCGGGATACTTTTTCAGCATATGGAAAATGAAATTGGAGCCGATGAAGCCGGCGCCGCCGGTGACGATGATATTCATGCGTTTTTCCTCCTCATTGGTCTGGCGATGGAATCAATAGCGGATGCGGCCTTCGGCCACGGCGCGCAGGTGCTGGCCGTAGGGGCTCTTGCCGTAACGCTCTGCGGATTCAAGCAGCTTTTCCTTGCTGATCCACTGATTTTTATAGGCGATTTCTTCGGGCGCAGAAATCTTGATGGACTGGCGGGTTTCGATGGTGCGCACAAAATCGGCCGCATCCACCAGGCTGTCCATGGTGCCGGTGTCCAGCCAGGCATAGCCGCGGCCCAGCAGCTGCACATCCAGCAGTTCCCTTTCCAGGTACATGGCGTTGAGGGTGGTGATTTCCAGTTCGCCCCGGGCGCTGGGCTTCACCTGGTGCGCCATGGCGGAAACGCCCTTGGGGTAGAAGTACAGCCCGGTGATGCAGTAGTTGGACTTGGGATTTTTGGGCTTTTCTTCCACGGAGATAACCTTGCCGTTTTCGTCAAACTCCACAATGCCGAACCGCTCTGGATCGTTCACATAATAGCCGAACACCGTGGCACGGCTGTTTTCTTCGGCATTGGAAACAGCGGTGCGCAGCACCTTGCTGAAGCCGCTGCCGTAGAAGATATTGTCCCCCAGCACCATGGCGCAGGCATCGTTGCCGATGAATTCCTCACCCAGCAGGAAGGCCTGGGCCAGGCCGTCGGGAGAGGGCTGCACCTTGTAGCTCAGGTTCAGGCCGAACTGATCGCCTGTTCCCAGCAGGTTTTCAAACCGGGGGGTATCCTCCGGCGTGGAGATAATCAGGATATCCTTGATCCCGGCCAGCATCAGCGTGGACAGGGGATAGTAGATCATGGGTTTATCATAAACAGGTAAAAGCTGTTTGCTGGTGACCATGGTGAGGGGATATAAGCGGGTTCCGGCGCCGCCGGCAAGAATAATGCCTTTCATTGAGAACGCGCCTCCTTGTTATTTATCTAAAATATTATAGCATTTCTACAATGTAAAGTCAATTCAATCGGGGGATATTCTTCCCCCGGGAAAGTGGGGGCTGATCCGGCTTTGTCAGCGTTGACACTTATGTTTGCGTATGATAAAATATATTGGATAATGAGGGTTGCAGGGTTCTTTGCTGTCTCAAATATTGCTTTTAAGAATCATGTGTCTGATGAGGCAAAACAGACATTTTCCGAAAGGGGCGCTTGCCAATGGAGAGCGGCAGCCATCTTCCCATTCTGATCTCCCTGATTGTGCCGGTATACAATATGCAAGGGTTGCTGGAGCGCTGTATGGATGGTGTTCTCGGGCAGACCTGGCGGCACCTGGAAATCATACTGGTAGACGACGGCTCCACGGACGGAAGCGGCGAGATGTGCGACAGGTATGCACAAAACGACAGCCGCGTGCGGGTGATCCACCGCCAAAACGGCGGGCTGTCTGCGGCAAAAAACACCGGCCTTGCGGCGGCGCAGGGTGAATATATTGCCTTTGTGGATGCGGACGATGCCGTGGAAGCGGATTATGTGGAAGTGCTCTTTGGCCTGTGCAGCCGGTATCAGGTGCCGCTTTCCGCCTGTAATCACCGCATTGTGTACCCCCGTCTGCGTTCCGTACGGTTTGCGGAAAGCGATGGAGAACTGGTCATGGAAGATCGGGAAGCGCTGGAGAATATCTGCTATCAGAAAAAGCCGGATGTGAGCAGCTGGGCCAAGCTGTATGAAAAGCGGCTGTTTGACGGGCTTTCTTTCCCGGAAGGGAAGATATACGAGGATACCGCCGTATTTGCGCAATTGATGCTGCGGGCGGGAAAAATTGCCTTTACCGGCCGGCCTTTGTATCACTACATTCTGCGCAGTGATTCCCTCAGCCACGGTAAGTACACCCCCTCCCGGCTGGATTACATTGAAGCTGTGGATGGGTTTTGTAATACAGCCTGCGGCCGCTTTCCCGATTTAGAGCATGCCGCCCTGTGCAGGCGTGTGTTTGCGGCGCTGAGCGTAAGGCGCTATCTGGTGAAGTGTGAAAAGGAACACAGGGCTGAGCGGGCACGGCTGGAACGGTTTGTGCGGCAGAATGCATGGCCGGTGTTGAAAGATAAGAATGTGCCCGGACGGGATAAGATTGCCGTTTGTGCCCTGCTGGCGGGGCCCTGGGCGTATGATCTGCTATGGACGGTGTATGCCGGAAGGAGGGGCTGAAAGGTGGAGCATCCTGTTGATTTTGTGCTGCCCTGGGTGGATGGAAGCGATACGGCCTGGCAGGCTGAAAAAAACAGCCGCCTTCACACCGGCAGGGAAGCGGGCGACGGACGGGATATCCGTTACCGGGATTGGGATTTGCTTCGCTACTGGTTCCGGGGCGTGGAAAAATTTGCACCCTGGGTAAACAAAATTCATTTCATTACCTGGGGCCATCTGCCTTCTTTCCTCAATACCGCGCATCCCCGGCTGCACATTGTGCGCCATGAGGATTATATTCCCGGCGAATACCTGCCCACCTTCAGCGCCAATACCATCGAAATGAACCTGCACAGGCTGGAGGGGCTGGCAGAGCATTTTGTGTATTTCAACGATGATATGTTTTTGCTCAGGGCCGTGAAGCCGGAAAGCTTTTTCCGCAACGGCCTGCCCTGTGATACGGCGGCCATGAACCCGGCGGATACCCTCCAGCTCAGCCGCCCCGGCAGTGATGACCGGGTGAACCATTTTGCATTCAACGATATGCAGTACCTGAACCGGCGCTATGCACTGCGCAGCACGGTGGGAGCCCATCCCGGGAAGTGGATCAATCCCCGGTACGGCAGCTATATGATCCGCAATCTGCTGCTGCTTTTCTGGCCCAGGTTCTGCGGCTTTGTGGATTTTCATCTGCCCCAGGCGTATCTGAAATCCTCCTTTGCTTCTGCCTGGCAGGATGAAGAAAATGCCCTGCATCGGACCTGCCTGTGCCCTGTGCGCAGCGACCAGGACCTGAACCAGTGGTATGTGCGTTACCGGCAGCTGGCAGAAAATCTGTTTGTGCCGGTCAGGCCTGTCAGCGGCGCCAGCTTCACAATTGACGGAAGCGATGCGCCTCACCGGGCCATCCGCACCGCTCAAAGCCCCATGATCTGCCTCAATGACGGTCCCGGCATCACCAATGAACAGTATGAAGCGGAAAAGAAAAGGCTGCAGGCCTCCTTCGAAACCATTTTGCCGGACAGATCGGAGTTTGAAAAATGAAACAGCCGCCCATTTACTGTGTGGTGACAAAAACCACCAAGGAGCAGCATGCCGGCCAGAAGGCCAGGCAGGATATCCAGACCCTTTCCGACCGGATGGGGATGAAGCGGCTGGTTTTCAGCGGCGCGCAAACGGCCGGGAAAGGATTGCCGGGCAAATTGATGTTGGTTTTTGCCGGTGCCTTCAACTGGCTGAAATTGTTGTTTGCGGTAAAAAAAGGCGCCTTTGTGCTGTTTCAGTATCCCCACCGGCCGGTGAAATCCGCAAGGCTGGGAAAGATGGCCCTGCCGCTGATCCGCCGTTTGAAGCACATCCGTTTTGCTGCGCTGGTGCATGATCTGGATTCGCTGCGGAAATTGCACGGGGAAGGCGCCGTTTATTCGGATCGGGTGTTCCTGCCCCTGTTTGATCATATCATCTGCCATAACGAAAAAATGAAGCAGTATCTTTTGGCCCAGGGGGTAAAAGAGCAGCAGCTGACGGTGCTTGAGATTTTCGATTACCTGGTTCATCCGCTGCCGGAAAGAAAAGAGGGAGAAGCGTTTTCCCTCTGCATTGCCGGAAATTTGTCGGCGGAGCAAAGCGGGTATGTGTATCGGCTGATTGATGACCCCCAAAGGGATTATGCCCTGCACCTGTACGGCCCCGGTTTCACCGGGAAAACCCAGGAAGAAAAGCAGGTGTTCTATCACGGCGTTTTGCCTGCTGATGAACTGCCCCATCATCTGGAGGGCGCATACGGCCTTGTGTGGGGCGGGGACAGCATGGACACATGTGCAGGCAGCTTCGGGGAATACATCCGCTACAATAATCCCCATAAGCTGTCTTTGTATCTGGCGGCGGGCATACCGGTTGTGCTGTGGGATCAGGCGGCAACAGCCGCTTATGTGAAAGAAAACCGGGCCGGCACTGCGGTGGCGGATTTGAAAAACCTGCGGGAAAAAATTTGCCCGGCGGACCGGGAAATGCTTGGCCTTGTCCAGAAGAAAATTGCAGGCGGATATTATTTTGACGCTGCCATGAAGCAAATCAACCATACCAAGGAGGCTGCTGATTATGGAAAAAACTGATCTGGTTTGTCCGCTTTCGGTGCCCAATACCGGAATGGTTACCTTCCGGGATATTCACAACCCCGACGGTCCCCGGGGGCTTGGCCATCTGACCCCCATCACCGGCGGCGTCCATGTGCCCTTTGATATCAAGCGCATTTACTATATTCACAGCGTGGGGCCGGATATTCGCCGGGGCTTCCACTCCCACCGGGAGCTGCATCAGGTGCTGATTGCCCTGGGCGGTACGGTGAAGGTGCTGGTGAAAACGCCGTATGAAGAAACGGTGGTGGAATTGAACAAGCCCTGGGAGGGGCTGTATATCGGCCCGTATGTATGGCGGGAAATGTTTGATTTTTCCCAGCATGCCACATTGCTTGTGCTGGCCAGCGCAGATTATACCGAAAGCGATTACCTGCGCAAATATGAAGATTACGAACCTGAAGCCAAGGAATACTTTGCCAAATAAGAAGATAAAATGCGGAGGTGCTCAACCATGAAAATCCCCTTTTCCACCATGGACAGAATGCATGCTGCAATCCGGAACGATATGATGGCGGCTTTTGAAAACTGCTATGATGTGGGCTGGTTCATCCAGGGCAGGCAGTGCGAAGAATTTGAAAAAGAATTTGCTGCATATTGCGGCGGCGAATACTGCGTGGGTGTGGCCAACGGCCTGGACGCCCTGTTCCTTTCCATCCGTGCGCTGGGCCTGGGTGCCGGGGATGAGATCATTGTGCCCGGGGATACCTTCATTGCCACCGCCCTGGCTGTCAGCTATGCCGGTGCCACCCCCGTTCTGGCGGAACCGGACCTGATGACCGCCAACCTGGACGGCCACGGCCTGGAGGAATTGGTAACCGAAAAAACCAGGGCCATCATCCCGGTGCATCTGTACGGCCAGATGGCAGATATGGATCCCATCATGGCGTTTGCTAAAAAGCACAATCTCTATGTGATTGAAGACTGTGCCCAGGCCCACGGCGCCACCTATAAGGGACGCAAGGCCGGTACCATCGGCGATGTGGGCTGCTTCTCCTTCTATCCCGGCAAGAACCTGGGCGCCCTGGGCGACGGCGGTGCTGTGGTGACCAATAATAAGGAACTGGCCGATAAGGTACGCGCCCTGGGCAATTACGGCAGCGACCGGAAATATCACCACATCTACAAGGCCACCAACAGCCGTCTGGACGAAGTGCAGGCCGCCCTGCTGCGGGTGAAGCTGCGCCATCTGGACCGGCAGAACGAAGAACGCAACCGGATTGCCGCCAAATACCTGGCCGGCATCAAACATCCCGATGTGGTGCTGCCCGTCATCGGCGAAAACCGCACCCATGTGTGGCATATTTTTGCCCTGATGTGCAAGGACCGTGATGGGATGGCCAAGTGGCTTGGCGACCACGAAATCGGTACCAACTGCCATTATCCCATTGCCGTGGCGGATCAGCCCTGCTATGCCGAAGAAAACCTGGTTCGCTGGCCCAATGCCACCAAGATTGCGGCGGAGGAATTGAGCCTGCCCTTCTTCATCGGCATGACGGACGAAGAAATCCAGTATGTTATCGATACCGTCAACGCTTTTCCGGCCCGATAAGGAGGCAGAACAATGCTGCGCAATTTGAAAAAAACGGATGCTCCCCTGATGCTGGAATGGATGCATGACGCCGGCGTTACCGAATGGATGGAAGCCGACTTTGCCAGCAAAACCCTGGCGGATTGCGAACACTTCATTGAAAACAGCCTGACGGATGAAAATAACGTCAATCTGGCCATTGTGGATGAAAACGACGAATACATGGGCACCGTCAGCCTCAAGCATGTGGACCGGGCTGCCGGCCATGCCGAATTTGCCATCACCATCCGCAAGGCGGCCATGGGCAAGGGCTATTCCCGCCAGGGCATGGCGGAGATTATTCAGTACGGCTTTGAAAAGCTGGGGCTGAAGAAAGTGTATTGGTATGTGAAAAAAGCCAATCACCGGGCGGTGCGTTTTTATGACAAAAACCAGTATCCCCGGGTGGATGTTCTGCCGGTAAGCGGCTTTGAGGATACCGATATTTACGTATTCTACTGTGTGGAAGCGTAACGGAAATTGTAGAGGCAAAGAAGGATGAATCATCAGCTGATCACCGTCATCGTGCCCTGCTATAACGATGTGCATCTGTTGGAGTGCATCTCTTCCGTGCTGATGCAGCATTATCCTGCCATCCAGCTGATTGTGGCCGATGACGGATCCCTTGAAAACCGCAGGGAGGAAGTGCTTGCCTTTGTGCAGCAGCATCAGAAGGGGAATATTCTGAGCCTGGAATACCTGCGCAGCGAGGAAAACAGGGGCACGGTGTACAATATCAACCATGCCATTGAGGTTTCTCACGGGGACCTCATCTTCACACTGGCGTCGGACGATGTATTGTACGATGCAGATGTGCTAGGGGACTGGGTGCGTGCCTTTTCGCAGCAGGACGCCCATGTGGTGGTGGGCTGGCGGGCGGTGTGCGATGAAAGCCTTTCCAGGGAGTATGCCCTGGCGCCGGAAGGAAAGCCGCTGCAGCTGCTTCGCACGGGAAAACGCAAGGCCATCTGGAAAGCCTTGTGCCGGGATAATTTTCTCTTTGGCTGTGCCACGGCCCGCTCCCGCAGGTGCGTGGAGGAATTTGGCCCGGTGCCTTCCTGCTACAGGCTCATTGAGGATTACCCCATGAACCTGCGGTGGTATCGCCTGGGTGCCCGGGTGGTTTTCATGGAGCGCCCGGTGGTAAAGCACCGCAAGGGCGGCGTCAGTGCACCGGCCAATGTGTCGGATGCGTATCTGAGAGACACCCGGGAAATTTACCGGCAGGAAGTGTTCCCTTATGTGCGTTTTCCCTTGCTCTGGAAGCTGCACATGAACCGGAAGATCCTGCAGCGGACACGGGAAAGGGATTACCATGTGATGCGCAGGAAAAACCCTTCCTTTGCCTGGAATGTGCTGTACCATCTGCGCTATCCGGAAATCATCTGGAAATATGTGAAAGCACATTGGAGGGCAAAATAACTGTTATTTGCTGCAAACAAAAAGCCCGGACCGGAAAACGGCCCGGGCTTTTGATTTGTTTATTTTCTGAACAGTTCCTTCACGGTTTTGTAGGCCAGTTTGGGCTGGCGGTGTTCGCTGACCACGCCCTTGTTGTTATACGTTTTCGGCCGGCCCATGGCGCATTCCGGGGTCACCCGGCAATCGGCAAACTGCCACAGGAAAATGCCGCTGCAACGGGGATGGCTGAGCACGGCTTCAATCTGCGCCCTGAGGATGGTGCATTGCCTTTCCTCCGACCATTTGCTTTCTCCCAGCACATCATGATAGCCAAACACCGCTCCTGCGCCGATTTCGCTGAGGATGAAGGGCTTGTCTGCTGCCCCCTGGGCGTCAATTTCCGCAAATTTCTTGTCCATCCGCCCTTTCACATCGCCCTCGTAATACCAAAGCGGATACATATTCACGCTGACTACATCGGAATCGTTGTACACCAGCCCGCCGCTTCTTTCCAGCAGTGCCGCCGTCATGGGGCGGCTGGGATCCGCTTCATGCAGGGTGCGGTAGGTTTCCCGGTAGCAGGCGGCGCCGTATTCCGTATCGTCTGCACATTCGTTCAGGCAGCCCCAGATGAAGATGGCGGGGTGGTTGTAATGCTGGTGCACCATTTCCCGGGTGCAAAGCAGGTTCTGCTCCATGAAATGGGGGTTGCGCATGTGCTGTTCATTCAGGCCCCGGGCGTGGCTTTCCTCCCACACCAATATGCCCATTTCGTCGCACAAATCCAGGAACAGCGGATCGTTTGGGTAATGGCAGGTGCGCACGCAGTTGCAGCCCATGTCCTGCATCAGGTGGATATCGTGCACCATGGCCTGCAGGGGCACGGCGCAGCCGAAGGGGCCCCAGTCCTCGTGGCGGTTAAAGCCCTTCAAAAGCAGCTTTTTACCGCTAAGCAGAATATCCCGGCCGGAAAGGGTGATTTCCCGAAAGCCCATACGCTCCACCAGGTCGTCCAGGGGAGTGCCGTCTTTGGAAAGGGTGGCAGAAAGCAGGTACAACTGCGGGTTTTCCGGCGTCCAGGGGGAAACCCGGGGGCAGGGCAGGGTGCAGGAAAAGGGGGTGTGGCCCTTTCCGTTTGCGGTGACGGGCAGGGAGGAAAGCGCCTGGCCGTCCAGGGAAAGGGAAAGGCAGTATTCCGCTTTTTCATCAGTCAGGCTGCATACGGCGCCCTCCGCATGGGCTTCCCAGCCGTTTTCTGTTTTCCGGGGGGTGATGTGCAGGTGGGTGATGTAGGCAGCAGGGATTTCTTCCATCACCACCGGCCGTGTGATGCCGCCGTAGGAGTAATAATCGTTGGGGATATGGAGGGCGGAATCGTCCCCCCAGCGGTTATCCGCCTCCACCTGCAAAAGGTGTTCTCCCTGGGGCACATTTTCCGCCACAGCGTCAAAGGCGGTGTAAGCGCCGTAGTGGCTGGCAATCTCCCGGCCGTCCAGCATCACTTTGGCCCGGAAAGATACCCCGCCGAAGGAAAAGCGCAGGTTGCCGCCGCCAATGAAGGGGTATTCATACAATCCCCGGCCCCGCCAGTTTCGTAGGGCGGGCACGGTTTCCCATGCACCGGGTACGGGCAGCTGAAGGGGACGGGAAGAGGCGTCTTCGTCCAGGCAGGTGAATTTCCAAAGGCCGGAAAGCTCTTTTGTTTTGCGGATATGATGGGTGGTGAAAAGACGCTCCATGGGAGGACTCCTTTCAGTATCGGATTGTTTTGCCTGTGTTCATTATAGTGTCTTTTCTCTTTTTTTGCAAGGGAAAAGGCCTGCTTTGGCATAACTGAGGCACAAAGCGCCATTGACTGGGGGACAGGGCTTTGGTAAGATGGGCAGGAAAGGAAGGGAAGCCCATGAAACGGAAGGAAGGCAGCCTGGGGTATTTTTTTGCGGTGATGTTTGTGTTCAATATGGCAGCCAATTTTGTGCACCCGGTTACGCCCACAATCATTCAGGACCGGCAGCTGAACGACTATATGTTCGGCCTGGCACTGGCGGCCATGATGGCCTTCAATTTCCTGTTTTCCCCCTTCTGGGGCAAAATGGCGGGCATTCTTTCCAGCAAAACCGTGATGCTCATCTGCGGGTTCGGCTATGCCCTGGGTCAGGTGCTGTTCGGCCTGGCGCAGACGGAAATCCAGTTTCTTCTGGCTCGCATGTTTGCCGGCATTTTCATCGGTGGCTGCTATGTGGTGTTTCTCACCTACACGGTGAACTGCTCCCCGGAAGAAAAACGGGGGCGCAACCTGGCCGTCAATGCCACGGTAAATTCCGTGTCCGCTTCCTTCGGCTATTTTGTGGGCGGGCTGGTTGGCGAAATCAATGTGTATTATTCCGTATGGCTTCAGGCGGCCACGCTGGCCTGTATGTCGGTGCTGCTGTTTATTGGCTGCCGGGATGACAAGCAGACGGCGGTGCGGCCGGATGGGAAAACCCTGCTTCGGCAAAGCAATCCTTTCGCCGCCATCTGGCAGTGCCGCCGGTTCATGACCAGAACGCTGGTATTCCTGTTCCTGGCCTATGGGCTGGGGAACCTGGGGTATATTGCCTTTGAGCAGTGCTTTAATTATTACCTGCGGGATCAGTTCCGGCTCACCTCCGGCTACAACGGCATCATCAAGGCGGCGCTGGGGGTGATTTCCCTGATATCCAACGGCACCTTGTGTATGTGGATTTTGCGGCAGAAAAAGGTGTCACCCTACATTGCCGGGGTGATGGGGGTATGCACTGCGGCCATGCTGGGCGTGATTGTCTTCGAAAACCCGGTGCCATTTGTGCTGGTGAATGTGCTGTTTTTTGCGTTCTATTTCATTTCTGTGCCCCTGATGCAAAACCGGGCGGCGGTGCTGGGAAGCGGCCCCCAGAGCAATCTGGTGATGGGCGCCTTCAACGCTGTCAAATCCTTCGGCAGCATTTTCGGCTCCGCCCTGGCCGGGTTCATATACGAAATGGGCCCCAAGCTGCCCTTTGTATTCGGCTTTGCGGCCTTTGCCCTGGCGGCGGTAATGGCGCTGATGATGTGGCGGACAGAAGAAAAGTGAATATAAAAACAGGAGCCGGAAAAGCTCCTGTTTTTTTATGTTGGTATGTCGCTTTTGCCGCAGCCTTTGCAGCTTTTGCAATGGCCGCTGCAGGGGGAGGGGGAAGCAGCTTCTTTTTTTCGTATGCCAAAACCCAGGCGGATGGCGCCGGCGGGGCATATTTGTGCGCAGGCGCCGCAGCGGATACATTCCGGGCTGTCTGGCGAAAGAACAGGGTCCACATCCATCAGGCACACCTGTTTGCATTTGCCGCAATGGATGCATTTTGCTTCATCCACCTTCAGCCGGTACAGGCTCACTTTGTTTGTCAGGCCGTAAAAAGCGCCCAGGGGGCACAGCACCCGGCAAAAAAAGCGGTAGCACACCATGCAAAGGGCCAGGATGATCACGGCCAGGGCGGCTTTCCACAGGAACATGGGCCCCACGGCGTTATGCAGCGCATCGTCTGTGAGCAAAAGGGGCACGGCCCCGGTCAGGGTGCCGGAGGGGCAGATGAACTTGCAGAAAAAGGGGTCGCCTACGCCATAATTGGTGACCAGAACCGGCCAGAAAACCGTAACGGCAAGAACGGCATACTTGATGTACTTCATCCATCCGGGCAGGCGGATTTTTTTCAGCGGGAGCCTGTGGAACAATTCCTGGATCAGCCCGAAGGGGCACAGAAAGCCGCACACAAACCGGCCCAGCACCACGCCCACAGCCATCAGAAAGCCCACCACATAGAAGCTGAAATCAAATTGGAAGGAGCCCATCACCGTCTGCAGGGCGCCGATGGGGCAGGCGGTGGAGGCGGCGGGGCAGGAATAGCAGTGGAGCCCGGGATTGCAGAAATTTTTCCAGGGGCCGGTGTACAATTTGCCGGTGAGCAGGTTGCCCGCATGGGCATTGCTCAGGCCAAAGGCGGCAATCTGGATGCATTTGCGCCGGATGTTCTGGGTGATTTTCATGGGCCCACCCCCACAGGCAGCCGGAAGACGGGCTGCGGCGCTTTGGTGGGGGAAGGAGCAGCCTGCCCTGGCTGCAGCCCCACACATTCGGTGCAGATGATGGTGGCCTGGCTGAAGACGGCCTGATGCTCCTGCCGGGTGATGCCCAGGGCCAGAAAGGCGGCGGCGCAAAGCAATAAAAGAAGCTGCAATACGCGTTTTTTATTCATTCAGATAATCCTCTACGAACTGCTTGTAGCCGTCCACATTGGCGCCCACAATGGCGTCGCCCACCATTTTTCCCTCCCGGTCCACAAAATAGGTGGTGGGCACATACTGGCTCATGTTCAAAAGGGGATAGAGTCCTTCTGAGGTGAGCAGGTTCACAAACTCCACCCCGGTTTCCTCCAGGATGCCCCGGGCGGTATCGGTATTGCCGCCCACGGAAACGTCGCTGATGACGCCGATGAGCTGCACGTTTTCAGGCAGCGCCTTGTGCCAGGCAGCCAGCTCCGGCATTTCGCCGATGCAGGGGCCGCAGAAGGTGCCCCACACATTGATGACGGTCAGGTCATAGCCCCGGAAAATATCTTCCGTTACTTCATTGCCCTCCAGATCGGTGGTGGTGAAAGCGCCCACTTTCTTCTCTTCCGGTACGATGGGAATGAAGGAAAGAGTTTCTGATGCGGCCTTTACGGCGGGGATGGCTTTTTCAATCTGGGCCTTGGTATCGGCGGAATAGAGGCTGTAATCTACGCCCAGGACGTTGGTGAAATAATCGGCTGTGTTTTCAAAATCCGAGGCGAAGAAGGCGTAATAGGTGTAGCCTTCCTGCCGGCCCAGGATGCGCATACCCATGTCCCGCAGCTGCTGGGCCAGGGTTTCGTCGCCAAAGTAGAGGTTATAGGTTTCGGTGTCCATACGTTCCACCAGCAAAAGGGCGGTGAAAACCTCATCATTCTGGAAGGTGAGGTTCAGCAGATTTTCCTGGGCGATCACATCAAGGCCTATATCCTTTGCATTTTCCGGCAGGGTAATTTCCATGCCCAGGGCGGGGAAGGAATAAAGGGTATCTTCCGCCAGGGCGGGAACAGCGCCCAGGCACAGAACCAGGGCCAGCATGACAGAAAGCAGTTTTTTCATCGATCAATTCCTCCTTTGAAAATATAACGGGATCAGCGGCAGAAAGCCTGCTTACAATTGAATCCACCAGCGCTGTTGTGTAACACCGTCCACCACCACTTCGTTTTCCAGCACGCCGCCGTTTGACTGGATGGTGCGGGCGGAGGGGATATTGTCTTTGTCGCACACCATCAATACCCGATCAAGGCCCAGCTTGCGGCATTCTGCCAGGGCCAGGCCCACCATCCTGGTGCCGATGCCCCGGCCCCGCAGGGAGGGGCGCACTCCGTCGCCGATGTGGCCGCCGTTCAGCAGCAGCCTTTCGTTCAAACGGTGGCGGATGTTCACCGCGCCCACCATCCGGTTTCTTTTTTCGTCCAGGCAGAAAAATGTGCTGTCCGGCACCAGCTGGGGATCATCCGGCCCGGCCTCCAGGGTGGTGAGGTAATGGGAGAAATTGCGCCAATCCCCGCGGCGGATGGCGTAGGGGGTGATGTCTGTTTCTCTGGAAAACCATTCCTCCAGCATTTCGGTGATCTGGGGCTCAAATTCCATGGAGGCCTTCACCAGCTTCAATTGCATTTCCTCCAGCCCCAGCGATTCCCGAAGGAAAGCGGAAAGCCGCTGCCGGTATTCCCCCAGCAGGATGTTTTCCTGCACATTGTCCGTTTCCGGCGCCGCATTTTCCTTATCCACAAAATAGCGCCCGGTGTGCCGGTTCAGCGACAGGCTGTCCAGCGGCCAGCCGGGATGGCGCAGGGGGGACGGGGTATCCACCATATAAAAAGCGCTGGCCCGGGTGGTTTCGTTATTTTCCATGAAGGAATACACATGGCCTTTGTGCCACACCGCCATGCCGTCCAGATACAATGCCTGCACCTTGCCGCCCAGGGAATGGATAAGACGGCTGTAATAGGCGATCATTTCTTCATCGTCCAGCCGCTTATTTCCCATGGGGGTGCGGATGTTCAGCCCGGGCTGCCGGGGATCGGAAAGGGGCAGGGTATCAAAATACAGCCCGGAATCGTTGCAGATGACGGCGTCAAAATACTGCCCGTAGAACCGGGCCTTGATGCGGGCGTTTTCCTCCGGGGTGGCGCCCTGCTCCTGCGGCTCTGCGGTGATGTGCAGATCCTGCAGCGTCAAAAACTCCACGTCGCTCCCCCGGAGCAGCTTTTTGAACCGCTCCACCTTGGAGGGGTTGGTGGTGCCAAGCAATACTTTCATGGCTCTCTCCTGTTACTTGATATCAATCCAGATGCCCATATCCCGCATCTGGGAATGGGGCAGGCTTTTGTAAAAGCGCTGGGCGTCTTCGTTCTGTGAGGTGAGGGCGATCAGGGTATCCACGTTTCTTTCCTTCAGCTGTGCCTGCAAATTCTCCATCAGCGCCTGAGCCACGCCCTGATGCCGGGCGCTTTTGATGACGCAGATCCAGTCCAGATACGCCTTCACGGAGCCGTCAAAATGGCTGCAGATGAGGGTGGAATCAATGCGCCCCACCACCTTTCCTTCCCGATAGGCCAGCAGGGAAAGGGAAGGGGAAAAGCGCTCGTCGCAAAAGCTTTTTTCCACAGCGGCAAGGTAGGTATCGTCTATTTCCCAGCCCCAGAAATCCTCTTCCTGCCGCAGCCGCTTTTCAAAGTCCACTGCGTCCGGGATACGTTCTTTGGTGTAGGGGAGGATAATGAGGGACATCATGATTTCTTCCTTTCCTGTTGCTTTTCCTGTTGCTGATGAAAAGTATTATACCACGGTGAAAATATCGGTGCAAGCAAGAGACGGAATAATCGGGCATAAATTGTTTACACTTGTAAATTGCGGCAAGGGATGCAACAAATGGAAAAGCTGTTTCGTCTGAATAGTCGGAGCCCCACAAAAGGAGGAAAACAGAAATGAAAAAAATGATGATGATCTTATTGATGGTTTCTCTGCTGTTTGGCATGGCAATGCTCTCCGCCCGGGCGGAAGAAACTGCCGCGCTGACACCGGCGGAAAAGGGCTATACATCCGTTGCCGGCAATGATTACAGAACGGCCAACGGCCCTGCACCTGCCAATATGCTTGAGATGTACAACGATGATTCCACCCTGTCTGGGGTGAAGGCCCGGTTTACAACGGCACCGTGGGCATTGTGACCCATGTGAAGGGGCAGTGGGGCTATGTGTACATGGCCGGTATCAAGGGCTATGTGCAGATGAATCAGCTGGTGCCGGTGGGCACGGCGGTCAAAAGCGCCATACCGGAAGCGGTGGTGACCGACACAGGCGGCGCCCTGCTTGAGATGGATGTGGGGGGCAGCATTGTTGGCCATGTTCCTTACCATACCAATCTGACGGTGCTGGGGCTGACGGGCAATCAGGCTGTTGTGGCGTGGGGCGGCATGGAATGGATGGTGAAGGTGACCGATCTTTCGTTCAATGCGGTATCCTCTTCGTTGGTTACCATCACGCCCCCGCCTTCCTATCCCCAGCCCACCGAAACGCCCTTTGTGTTCACCGGCCCTGTGGGATACCATGACAAGGCGGACTGGCCCTTCGCCCAAACTGACAAGGTGGCGGCGGTCACCAACCCCAACACCAGCCACCGGCTGAACCTGCGGGTGGAGCCGACGAAGAACAGCAAATCCCTGGGTAAATATTACAACGGCGTATTGGTAACGCTGGAGGGGGATGTGTTCAAAAACGAAAAGGGCGAAGAATGGGTGAAGGTATCCATCGGGAACCTGACCGGCTACATGGACGCATCCTTCCTTACCTTCCAGGGGGAAAACGAAGCGTTCCCCGCCTCCGTGATGCCGGTGATGCAGGTGAAAAACTATAACAGCATCGGCAATCTGCATCTGCGGCAGAAGCAGACCATGGATTCTGCCTCCCTGGGGCTTTTCGATAACGGCACCAGGGTGATCCTGATGGGCTTTACCGGGGAATGGGCCCATGTGATCGTCAACGGCCAGATGGGCTTTATGATGGCCAAGTATCTGAAATGACAAAAAAGGAGCTGCGAAGGGAGCCGTTTGTCAAGGATAAATTTATCCAAAGCTGATGGTATTCCCCCAAGCCCCCAAAAACAAGCCTTCTGTATTTTGCAGGAGGCTTGTTTTGTATGGCTCATATTTGACTTCTGTTTTGTAATTATGTTGGGGATGTAACCTCACTTATTCTGGGTCTTCATTGAGTTTTCTACAGCCTGTCTTCTTCCATCTTTCGAATCTTCCGGCGTAGAACCGCACCCTGTACAATGCAGAGGATAAGCAACAGTATGCAACCGCCGGCTAAACCGTAAGTGAAATATGGTATCTTTTCTTCCTGTTGAACGAGCGTGTTGTCTTGTGTTGTTGTGATCACGGGCGACTCTACGCTCAGACCAATGGGTAGGTCAAATGAAGCAGGGTTGCCGTCGTTATCCGTGGCTTCCACGGTCAGTGTGCCGGTAAAGCTGCCGGATACATGTTTACCGGGCATCAGCGTGATTTGCGCATTCCGGGTTTCGCCGGGAGCAATTGTTCCCACGAGTACACTCTGTTTTTCCGTGATGCCGGGAAGCGATACTGTAGCCAGTACATTGATCAGATCACTGCGGCCCATATTCATCAGCGGCAAAGTGATGGTGACAGAATCTCCTGCTATCACACTGTCTGCCATTCTGACACCACCTTGTTCCAGCCGCATTTCCTGAGTAACTGGCACAGTGTAGCTTTCAGTCTGTGCTACAGGTTTATCCAAAGAAAGCCAGTTCAGGCAGAAATCAAGAATATGGTAAGATACTGAAGCATCTGGCTTCACAATCATGGGGATAGAAATTGTTCTGCTTTCACCGGGTTGCAGATCCTCCAGATACACAACATCAGCACTTAGCGGAATGATTTCTTGACTCTTATCACTGATCCGCAGCACGAGCTGCTCAAAGGTAACGGTCTTGCAGGGATTGGTGAATTTCGCTGTGACAACCCCCTCCTCACCCAGTTTCAGATTCGTTACCACATCTGTGATCTGTATGCGCATTACTTCCCGGCTGGCTTGACCATCCCTGATGCGGACGGTGTAAGGCATATCCATGCTCAGCGCATCGCCGGATTTGGTTTGACCGGTGAAACGGATGGTACAGGCGTAATCACCGTTGTTTCTGTCTGCGTACAGCTCCAGCGGCAAACGTACAGCATAAAGGCCGCCTTCGGAACGCTGGGTTTTCACGCTCATGGTTTGAGGCTTGAAAGGTGAGAACGTTTCATCATGCATAATCAATTCAGTTTGGATGGAGCCATTCGCCTGTTCAGACAGGACAGGCAGTACCAGCATCCATTTATTCTGTGCGACAGATGGTTCATAACCTTGCAGCCAGCTGCGATTCATGCCATTCAGAATGCGAAATGGATCGATGGTGAAAGGGGCATCTTCTGCCTGCGCAACGAAAATGAGCCCAAGAAACACAGCGGTCAGCAAAACCGCGATTTTGCATTTGGTTTTCATGGTGTTATAGCTCCCTTATATTGTCAATAACGCTCTTGTTCAATACCTGCCGAAGCCGTGCGCGTATGCCGATCATGGAGCACAGCACGACTAACGCCGTCAAGATCAGCACGAGGGGGACAAGAAGCCATAACTGTTCAGGCTGGAAGGTATTGCCGATCACGCGGGTAAGCACCAGGATGAAAAAGATTCCCCCTGCCAGAAGAGAACCGCATACCGCCGACAGCACCGTTGGCAGCCGATAGCAACCCAGAAGCGCCTTCCCATCCGCGCCAACAGCCCGCAAAGTGCCGATCATGCGCTGGTCGGATCGGATGCGGCGGCCGGCATTGCCCATCTGCATGGCCACGGCCACCCCGAAGAACAGTGCCACCAGCCCAATGAACAGCAGCATTGTCCGCAGCTTATTAGCCTGGCTTTCCCTGTGAAGGGATAGCTGGTTGATGAAATTCATGTTGCGCCGCACGGCAATACGGTCCATCGTTTTCACCAGAGCAGTTTCCGTTTCCAGGTCAGGATCACCCTTCAAAGAAACCTGCACTTCTTCAGGTCCGGGCACCATCAGCCCCATGGCTTGAGCCCCCTTCCGGGTTGTGATGATGCACGCCTCGTTCATGGAGGACATATAATGGACGGGCAGCGCGCCTTTGAGCACCGCACCCACAATAGGCGTGGTTTGCTTCAATTCACAGTCGCTGTAAAATGTTTGCATAGCCTCGGGGATATAATTACGGACATTGAGGGTTTCCACACCGTCCCAATGGACATGTGCTACCTGGAGAAAGGACAATGATTGACCTGCATGGAAAAAATCATTTTGACGAACGGCATCCCAATCCTTCGGGTGAATTTCATCATCAAATAAATTGCTTATGCTTGTCCATTGTAATGTATTGCTGCCTCCGTTGAGTTTAAAGCACACGTTAGGGGCATAGACCAGGATTTCCCGGCCCGCATCGATTGCGTCCATGTCAATTCGGCCATCCGTCACATTTTTGCGCAGTTCTTCCTCCGTGAAATCCATCACGCAGATTTGCGTCGGCAGCAGCTTTTGAGCCACGCCGCTGACCTGCTGTAGAGCGCGCATCTGCATGGCGCGGGTTTCGCCGAAAGACGCATGCATGTACGATTCACGTCCATCGTCCTCACAGTCCAGATAACTGTCGTTGGGTATTCCGATATCAAACCGGGTATATTTCACATAGATTTCCTCGCCGTTTTCATCCGTGCGGCCCAACGGCAGCCAGGTCAGATAAGTGGGCAATTCCCCTTCCAGCAGCATATTGGCCTTCGTCCAGGTAACGCTCTTCACCTGGTTCACCAAGGGCAGGGTGCGGATTTGGTTCAGGTCGTTTTCCGTCATTCCATTATCCTGCTGGGCCCAGGCAAATGGTTCTATGAGCGTGCTGCCCTGTGAGTTCTCCTGAGAACTGAGCGTAAAGGCTACCGTTTCATTCTCGGTGGAGCTGCTTCTGTACAAAAGCGCTTGCCCGAATACCAGCGCGCACAAAAGCATAAGGGCTATCATAATGGCGCTGCCCGCATACCGCAAGGGATGGAGGCGGAACTGCCGGCTGGCTATGAGGCTGGTGGCCGTGAATACCTTACGGCTCCGGAAGCGTTTGGCCAGACGCAGGGCGCGAGTATCCCGCAATACACCCAGGGGCGTTTGCCTGGAAGCCCTGCGCAATGGCAGGAAAGAAGACAACTCGATGCACAGGAAAGCAATCAACCCAATGAACAGCAGCACAAACAGCGACGGTCGGAACAGGATATTCCCAGGCGACATCAGGGAAAGTATCCAGCATGTCAGACCGCCTAAGACCAGGCCAACCGGCAGCGCCGTTAAGGCCAGCAGCCAGGCACTGCGTCCGAACACTCTTCGGATCTGCCGCTGTGTGGCCCCCACTGCTCGCAGCATGCCGATTTCCTCTGCCCTTTGGGTCAGCATACTTTCCATGGCGGTGGAAATGCCCACACAGACCGTCAGCAGCAAAGCAAATCCAAGAAAAGCCCAAACGCTTACCCGCTGAACCTGAAGGTTCCACTCGCGTTCGGGAATCGCATATGGCGCAATATCACCCGTGACCCGGCTGATATGAAACGCAAGACCGTTGCATTTTTCATGAATGACGTCAAAATTCACCAGTGGCTGATCTGTAGCAATGCGGTGTATCACGACATCACCGATTTCATAAACCGGTTCCTGGGGAGAAACCAGAAACGCGGGCAGCCTGGCGGTACCTTCGGCATAGGTTACATAGGAGGATACGTCAAGGTAGGACGATTGCTCGTTCAGGATGCCCACCAGCGTGTAGGTACGTTGCTCCTCTGCGCCGTTAAAAGGGTGCATGGTGAAGGTATAGACATCGCCAAGTGATACATCCTCATAACCAAGTTTATCCAGGGCGCTTTGCTCCGCAGCAAACTCTCCGGCCTTCTCCGGTATACGGCCCAGCAGGCACCGCCGATGCATCAGTTTCTCTGCTGTTTCATCATAATAGCCGGTATAGATGCCGCTGTTTTCCACGCTGGCGGTGACAAAAATGTGTCCCAGTTCGTCGAAAAAACCACTGCCGCGCAGGTAATCATCAGAGAGAGACGGCTGGTTGGGCAAAAGTGTGTCGCCCCAGCCCATACGGCGGGCCATCTGCTCGTTCTGGGCCGCCAGAATTCCCTGTATGCACAGTACCGATGCAGAGCACAGGTATACCGCCAGAAAAATGCCGATAGCAAGGCTGAGATAGGCCTTTTTATTTGCCCTCAGGCTGGCCTTCGCCACCTGATTCATGGTGAGGCGCTTCATGCGTTCCCCACCTCGCTATCCCTGGCAATCTTGCCGTCTTCCAGCTGGATAATGCGATCTGCCTGTTCAGCCACATTCAGATCATGGGTGACCAACACCAGCGTGATGCCCAGCTCACGGTTCACCTGACGAAGCAGTGTCAGCACTTCGCGGCCGCTCTTGCCGTCCAGATTGCCGGTGGGTTCGTCCGCAAACAGGATCGCAGGCTTATTCGCCAGCGCACGGGCAATGCTGATGCGCTGCTGCTGACCACCGGACATGGCTCCGGGCAAGTGGGACAGACGATCCCGGATGCCCAGCAGATCAATGATACGGTTCAGATGTTCTTCATCTGCCTTGCGGTTATCCAGCATCACAGGCAGCAGAATGTTCTCCCAGCCGGTCAGTTCGCGCACCAGATTATAGCTCTGGAACACAAAACCAAAGCGACGGCGACGCAACACAGCCAGCTGGTTATCCTTATACTTGTACAGATCAGCGTCCTGATAGATCACCTTGCCGTCAGTGGGATGATCCAGACCGCTCAGCAAATGAAGCAGCGTAGATTTGCCGCTGCCGCTGGGGCCGGTGATGGCGGTAAAGCTGCCCTGCTCAATGGACAAGGATACATTATTCAGGGCGTAAACCTTGTTTTCGCCCGTATGGTAGACTTTGCTGAGAGATTCAGAGCGAATGATTTCCATAGTGCAAATACCTCCTTGCATGTCTATCGTAACAGGCCTACCTTACGTTCAGGTGACTTTTACCTTACGATTTCGTAAGGTAAGAAAAAAGGCGCCTGTTTCAGCGCCTTATGTACGGATCATTTGTAGAATCGGAAGGGTAATATTCATCCTGAGTCCGCCAGGGATATTCTCAGCATAGATACTGCCGTGGTGACGGCGAATGATCTCCTTGACGATAGAAAGGCCGATGCCTGCACCCTTCGTTTCCCGGCTGTGAGCGCGATAGAAACGATCAAACAGATGCGGCAGGTCCTTCGCATCTACACCACCGCCATTGTCAGAAACAGAGCAGAAGAACGCAGTATCACTCTGTTCCAGATGCACGGTGATCTCGCCGTCCTCCGGCGTATGCTCACAGGCATTTTTCAGCAGGTTCAGGTATGCTTCTCCCATCCACTTCTCGTCGCAGCGGATGGTGGCGTTGCCCTCAATCCTCAGTTGCTTGTTGGGATAGACAGACGCAAGTCCCTGCCAGGACTCCCGCACAAGCGACGCCATATCCTGTTCGGCAAACGTAAACTCATAGCCGTCTGCACACAGCCGCTCCAGCCGCAGCAGGGATTGGATCAACCTTTCCATGCGCTCGATCTGGGAAAGCTGCTCATTGACATGGGCGCTTTCGTCCATCTCGCAGAACAGGCGCAGGGAAGCCAGCGGAGTCTTCAGCTGATGGGAAATGTCTGCCGTCAGATCACGGGTGGCGCGGCGTTCTTCCTTCTTCTGATCCCGTGCCAATAGCACCTGGTTTTCCAGTTCGGCAGCTGCGTTCTGCAAGGGAGCCAGAGCATCCTCCTGCACGGAGAATTTGAGTGGATCGCTGCCGGACACCAGAAAGGATTCCATCTGCTCTGCCAATCTCTTGATACGACGACGCTGCAGCAGATGCACGATCAGCAATACGATCAGCGCAATCGCCAGGATCACAACCGCTGCGATCAATCCGCCCACTGATATCCCACCCCTCGAATGGTCTTGATATGCTCAGCACCGATCTTTTCACGCAGGCGGCTCACATGCACAGACAGCGTGTTATCATCAATGAACTTGCTGTCTACATCCCACAGTGCTTCCAGCAGGACATTGCGCGGAACGATAGTGTTTCGCTGGATCAGCACCAGCAGGATACGATACTCGGTCAGCGTCAGCTGCAGCAGTTCACCATTCTTGCGAACCTGCATGTGTTCCTGATCCACTTCGACTCCGCTGCGGGAAAGTGTGGTGGAAACCTGACTGCGGCTGGTACGCAGCAGCGCACGGATGCGGCTGAGCAGCTCCATCATGCGGAAGGGCTTGGTCACATAATCGTTGCCACCGGCGTCCAGGCCGCGCACGACATCAAACTCTTCATCCTTGGCCGTAAGGAAAAGGATCGGCGTAGTGACGCCCTGATTGCGCCACTCCTGACACAGAGCCACGCCATTACCATCGGGCAACGTAACATCCAGAACGATCAGGTGGATGTGTGCGTCAAAAAGGTTGCAGGCTTCTTGTACACAAGAGGCCGCAACAACGCGATAGCCTTCACGTTCAAACAGCTCACGCAATCCACTGCGGAGAGCCTGATCATCTTCGACCAGCATCAGTGTATATGTCTGCGATACCATTTCTGTTGTGTTTCCTTTCGGTTGATGTACCGTTCAATAGCAAGAGGGGCATTATGCTTCTTCTTTGTTATTATACTCAATTCCGCTTTTTCCTTCAACTACAACGAAAAAGTCCGACGCCAATCGTTTGACGTCGGACCATCTGTTCCGTTTCAGTTACATATGTGGTTATTTCGCCATTTGCATGATGACGCTATCCAGGGGAATCCGTCTGACGGCACAGTATTTGAAAATCCGCGCTGCCAGATCGGAAGGATTCATTTCATCCATTTCAGTCGGCTGGAGTTCAAGGGCTGATGCCAACTCCTGCCGGTCATGGAAATGGTGCTGGAGCATATGATCAGTCAGGCAGGTGCAAAACTTCTGTTCCATTTGAGAAATTGGCTTATTCATGTTCTTCACACTCCGTGTTCGTGGCGCACCAGAGTTAGTACGCCTTGATCCATTTCGCAGACAGTATCGCACAGTTCATCAATGTCCTGCGCAAAATGGCTGGCCAGAATAATTGTCTTCCCTTGGGTTTTCAGAGACATTAGCAGATCACGAATGCTGCGGACGCCGTTCTTGTCCAGTCCGTTCATCGGTTCGTCCAGAATCAGCAGCGCAGGTTCATCGAGCAAAGCCTGAGCAATACCAAGGCGCTGGCGCATGCCGAGGCTGTACTGACTGACTGGTTTCCGCAAGGCCGGATCAAGACCGACCATCTCTATTAGGGACTTTACCCGCTCTTTTGAAGCGCCTTTCCCCAGCCTTGCCAACCACAGGAGGTTATTCACTCCCGTTTCATGCGGCAAAAAGCCAGGCGTTTCAATCAGCATCCCTGTATCTGGAGCAAAATCGCTTTCGTGGCTGATGACCTTGTCAAACACCCTAACTGCTCCCATTGTTGGCTTGAGAAAGCCGCAGATACACTTCATTAGTACAGTTTTTCCGCTGCCATTACGTCCGATAATACCGTGAATCTGACCTTTTCCCAAAGACAAGCTGACATCCTTCAAAACTGTTTCAGACCCAAATTCCTTATAGAGGTGCAATACTTGCACCACGATAGATGGATCAGAGTTGTTTATAAATTTCAGCGTTTCAGCTTCACGTTTTCGGAAACTGCTATATGCTTTACTCATCAGAATACCCTCCTGTGAAGTTAAAAGAGAACCTACGCATAGCAATGGCTGAAACGATCATCAGAGCCACAGATATACCGCCAAGAATCAGGTACGACGTATGAACTCTGGGCAACAGATCGTAGCCGAAGTTGTGCATGGTGTATGTGGCATGCTGCAAGGGCGACAGCCATGCAGACAACAGATTGGCGTAATACTGCATCTCCATCGGCAGCTGAAGCCAGGTCATGAAGCGATCCGGCGTCAGCACATACCCCGCGAAATTGATGACCAGCGCAGCGATGATGCCAGCCTTGCGGCTTTTCAGCACCGTGAAGGTCAGCTGGATCATGGACATCAGCAGCACATACTGGAACAGCAGCAGGAAGATCTGTATGGCACAGCCATAGGGCGTTGTCAGCTTGACCGTCTTTCGCATGACGGTCAGGGCAACCTCAAATGATGCCGGAGAGAAGGACAGCATGGTCGCCGTTTCAGACCAGTTGTTTGCAACAAAGACATTGCAGCCAATGCACATGACCATACTGGAAACGAGGATCATCAGCGAGTAGCCCAGCGTCAGGATGAATACAGTTATGATCTGCCCCAGCAGCCAGTTCAGCCGCGTGGTGCGGAAGATCAGGTAGGTCGCAGGTGTATCCAGCCGGGGAAATGCTGAGAACATCAGCATCATTACCAGCGCAGAGAAGAGGATGCTGTCATCGTCTGCATAGCACCAGACGAAGGGTTCCAGCAGCTGCATGTTGGTCAGGTAGGTGCGGGAGATCGCCATGGTCTTGTCCGTCAGCAGCCAGCAAAGCAGGAAGCCCAGCAGCAGACTCATGTAGAAACGAGGATTCTTACGCAGGGAGTACAGATTCCACCCTGCGCAGACGAAGGCTTCGCGGAGGTTACACATAGGCGTTCACCTTCTTTCGCAGCATCCACGCAAGTGCAGTCGCAAGCACAACCAGCACCAGCAGCAGAGGCCAGAATGCGCCTGTAAGCCAGTTGGACGGATTGAGCAGTATCGCTTCCGGGAAGAAACGGGTGCCGATCATGACCATGGCATAGCACAGACACAGCGGCGCAAGGTATGCGGCAGAGGTTGTCTCTGTCATCAGGGCAATCAGGCAACCGACACCAGCCCAGATGCCGCCGCAGAGCATCCGGCGCAACAGAACTGCCAAGACGGGGGCGAAATCTCCCATGGGGAACAGTCTCCCGGCACAGATCAGCATCATCAGGTGGAATACCAGCAGCAAGCCAATGGCAGCCGCGATTTGCAGCAGCATCCCGCTGGCAAATGTGGACAGCAGCTTTCCAGCGATCCAGCTTCTGCGTCCCACACGGAAGACCGCTGGCCGGATAGCGCCGCTCTTGATCTCCTGCAACGCCTGTGCTGCAAAGGGCAGTGCAGACAGCGCAGGTAGGATCATCACACCGAAGTCGCCCTTCATTCCCTGCAAAAGCAATGTTGCGGCGTCGAGCCAGAAGCTGTCCTCATACATTTCCATTTCAGACAGCATGTTTATCAGGTAGTAGGATTGATCGCCGATGGACATGTACAGCGACACAACCGAGGCAAAAAAGGCAACAAGAAACCAACGCCCCGTGATCGCGCGGCGAAAATCGTAGATTATGCACTTCATACTATGGCTCCTTAGTAGCCGTACATGCGGTCAATGACAGTACCATCAATTGCGTTGATGGTCAGATAGCTGTAATACGGGAACTCCTGAGATGCGATGATTTCTCCGCCTTTGGTTCCACGCATTTCCTCGATCCCGAAAAAATCCCATACAGGTATATATTCATATTCCTGCGTATTCCGACTAATCACCCGCATATAACCAAGGCGTATCTCATAGATGTTGATGCGTATGTCGTCATAGTGCTTCTCAAGCCAGCCTTCCTTGAGAGGAAGCAGCGTTCGCGCTACATCCATGATTTGTTCGAATGGCAGTATCTCGCAATCCTCTCGTACTACACCGGTAATCTCATTGGGATGCCTAAAGGACATTTCCTGTATGCCGTCATCGTTGATTACAATGGTAATCAACTCGTCATTATACACAGGGGTATACATATCAAAGCCACCTTGTTCGGGTCCGTGACAGCAATAGGTAATCGGCAAATTCAGCTCTCTTGCATAGTACAAAACCCATGCTTCTTTTTCGGATTCGGGGAGCGTATCTTCATTGATATTCCCGGCGATCATGCTGCCCATGATTGCCTGCCCCACACACGTAAATCCAGGTGCAAATTGTGACACTGTCTCATCGCAGAGCCTGCGTGCTTCATCGTATGTTAACATGCAGGCTTCGGGCGCAGTATCGGCAAAGCGGGCATTGGCCCAGTTGTCGCTCAGGAAAAAGGCCTCGCCCTCGATCTGGGGCATATAGAGTTGGGCAGTCGCACTAAATGTGTTGAGATCGAGATTGACAATATTTCCCGCAAACAGATAGAATTTATCATTTTCGTCCTTTGCACCGGATACAGGCGGCGTTTCCATATAGATCGTGTAGTATTCCTCGTTGAATGTCGATTCATCTCCAGCAGCCATGAACTCATACTGAAACTCCGTGTCACCGAAGTATTCACGATCTCCGAATGCGGCGTTAGCAAAGGCCAGAAGCTCATCGATTTCGAAGAACCTGCGCTCAGCCGAATAAATCGGGACGCGGTCAATATCCGGGACATATACATCTGCATCAATAGTCACGGTGATCTTGCCTGTATATGAAGTGCATACTTCCTCTACATGCTCCGGGGCATTGATTTGGGAATCTGTTCCTGCCGACGCGTTTGAAGCAAGTAGCAGCATAGCAAGAAATAGTGCAATCATCTTCTTCATCATCTTCACCTCAATAGCCATAGCTCCGGTCAATCACCGTGCCGTCGATAGCGTTGATGGTCACATAGGGATAGTTGTGTTCTGAAAAGGTATCTTCTCCCATCGTTCGTCTGCCAAAGAAATCCCACACCGGCAGAAGTTGATAACGCGCAGGATCATCCTTCATCTGAACGCACATGTACCCCAGTTCGATCCGATCAATGTACAGTGCGTTGTTCTCGTTGGCCTCCAGATATGCGATGGTCATCGGCGCGATGCTGCCGAAGACCTCCCAGATGCGATCAAATGGCAGCAGGGATACATTCTCCTCCAACAGACCTGCAATCTCGATTGGATAGGCATAACTGATGTAGAAAATGCCGTCCGCTCCTACATCGACATACAGCCGTTCATAGTGAAGCGGTGGAATGTAGGAGGCATCATGGGCATCTCCGGCTCCGCTCATGTATACAGACGTAACCGGTATGCCCTCCACCATACGGCTATAATACAGCCGATAACCGTATTTATCCGGCGTTCGTCCGCTGAGGTTTTTCAGTTCCGGGTCAACGCTGCTGAATGCCATGTCCGGCCATAGTGCCTGAATGATGGAATCGGCTTTGGCCCGAGCATCTTCAACAGCACCAACTTGGCGTGATGTGTTTCCGACACGGTCTTCCATCCAGAGGGCATTGTAGTGATGATAATCATGCCCCAGAATATCGACAACAGAATACATGGCAAACAGGTATTTCTGCGGTGAGAGCCCTGTCATTTCCAAACTGTTCACATCACAGGCATACGTAGGATGTTTGCTTTGCAAGTTATTGCAGTGGAAGTGCAGTTCCGTCGTTCCTGTTTTTTCAAATTGCCACTGTCCCTCTCCGATGAACAGGTCTGCAGCTTGACGAACTTCCTCTGTGGTGAATACCCTTGAGTGCACTTCCCAGCGATGGCACGCATCTTCTGATGGAATGACGATGTTTGCGTCTACAAATACAGCGGTATGTCCGCTATTGCTGTAGAACTCGCCAATGATGTGTTCCGGTGCATTGACCTGTTCACGAAGCGTCTCTGCTGCGGCGCACACCGGAAGCATCAGCGCAAGCAAAATAGCAATCACTTTCTTCATTCTGTTCACCTCAATAGCCGTAGTTTCGGTCAATGATCGTGCCATCCACAGCGTCAATGGTCATGAGAGAATAGCAGGGAACATCATATGTTTCAAGAGGAAGAATCCGACTACCTATGAAATCCCATACCGGATGCAGCTCCCATTGGTTCGGATTATCCTTGCACAGAACCGGCATATAGCCCAGCCGAATTTCAGTAATGTGCATCCCGTTGTTTGCCTTGGACTTGCGTCCTGTATCATTTTCACTGCTTTGGACAGACAGAGGCGCAAT
>JAFQHP010000060.1 GCA_017397895.1 Clostridia bacterium | reverse complement strand
GGCGTAAGAGTTCAAGTCTCTTCGTCCGCACCAGTATCACCCCTTCAATCCCCTTTTTCTGCGGTAGTAGCTCAGTTGGTAGAGCGCCACCTTGCCAAGGTGGAGGTCGCGAGTCCGAGCCTCGTCTACCGCTCCAATTGCGGGTGTAGCTCAATGGCAGAGCTCCAGCCTTCCAAGCTGGCTACGTGGGTTCGATTCCCATCACCCGCTCCAGCAAATGGAGCGGAGCTTGCCAGAATCAGCTCCCCCCTATGCACCATTAGCTCAGTTGGTAGAGCACCTGACTCTTAATCAGGGTGTCCCGGGTTCGAGTCCCTGATGGTGCACCAAAGTCCGCACACAAACGTGTGCGGATTTTTTGTTGCTTCCGTTTCTCATTCTTTGCCTGATTCACACAGGTTCCATACCGCTTTGCCCCGCCGACGGGCCACTTCCATATATTTTGCCGCCCCGCCCCATCCTCTCTTTACATAGCACACCACATGATCCGCCCGGGCAATCATCCATCGGTTTCTTCTGTCAATGGCATATCTTGCCGGAACGCTCTCCATCCCCTCCGGCAACACCCGCTCCCCCTCCTCCTTACGCCGGGGAAAATAAGCCGCCACAATTTCCACCCGGATATGGGGAAACTCCCCCTTCATCTCCTCCAGGGCACGGCACGCCAGACGGTCAAACATCCCCTGCTCCCCCACAAGAAAGGCCCCCACATCCTGCCGCTCAATCAGCTCCCGCAGCGCCTGCCGCAAATCCACAAGAACGCTCTCCGGGCAATCCCGGTGTCCAAAGAATGTGCATGTTTTCATGTCCTCCCCCACCTTTTCAGGCTATGTGTAGCCTAATAGTAGCACGCATAGCCTATATTGTCCACCCAAATTGTTTATCCTATAGACAGTGGAGGTGGAGGAAGATGGATACCCTGACCGTTGTGCGCAACCGCATTCTTGCTTTGTGCGGCAAATATGATATCACCATCAACAGGCTGGCCACCCTTTCCGCCCTGCCGCCTTCCAGCATCAAAAACATCCTTTACGGCAAAAGCCAGAACCCCAAGCTGCTCACCATCAAAATGATCTGCGACGGGCTGGGCATCACCCTGGGCGAGTTTTTCAATACGCCGGAATTTGATGCACTGGAGCAAGAAATCAAATAAAGCCAATCAAAAAAGCCGGGGCTGCAAAAGCTCCGGCGTTTATCGTTCACGCAATCATTGGTTCATTTCTGCCACAAAGGCCATATCCCGGGCGCTCAGCTCCACCCAGGCCGGGCGGAAGCCGCATCGGACAGCGTTCCGGGCGGACGCCACATTGCACCAGGCGGCGCAATAGAAGGGCACCTTGCCCCGCTGCATAATTTCCAGGGCGAGGCGGCTGGTGAGGGCGGATGCGATCCCCTGCCTGCGGTAGGCGGGCAGCACATCCACGCCAATCTGCCACATCTCTTCCCCGTCGGCGCTGCAAGCAGCCAGGCCCACCAGCATATCCCCTTCATAGGCGCCCATCCCCAGTACGTCCAGGTGCCTGCGGTCCGCGCAGAGGGCATTGCTCCACTTTGGCAAATACAGCTCTGCAAAATCCGCCTGATGCAACAGCCGCATTTCATACCGGCAGGGCAGGGCCCGCACCTTTTCCACATCCGGCAGGAAATACTCCGCCATGAAGCAGGTTTGCAATCCATAGGGCTGCAGCAGCCGGTCCAGCACATGAATACCCGGCGTTTCAAACCCGTGGGCTGCGCTGCACCGCTGCAGGTAGTTTTCCACCGCCGGCTTTACGTCCTCCCGCACCGCCGCCACAATGTTGCTGCCATAGCTCACCAGATGGCATTCCTGAGGCAGGTGCAGGTATTTCCGTGCGCCGCTGTTTGCTGCCGACAAAACCACCCTGTTCTCCCCCGCCAGCAAATCCTTCACATCACAATTCAGGTCCACTGCCGATTGCTGCAGCGCCACCTGCCATATATACCGGGTTTCCATTCTGTATTCACCTCTGCCCCATCATATCCCATTTTCTCCCCCAACACAACAAAAAGCTGTGATTTGCAATCCGCGAAGTGGTTGTGCGAATAAACAAACTGTTTCCACATGACGGTTGGGGAACGAAAAGGGGCCTGCGCGGCCCCTTCACCCCGCGGCAGGAGCATTGCCCCTGCACCCATCCTGCGATGGAGGAGTATTGGAAAACAAACTTGTGTCCGCATGATACTTGAAGGACGAAGAGACAGACCCCACGGGCACATTGAAAACGATAAAAATAGCGGAAGGGAAAATAAATTTTCCCTCCGCTTATTTTGTCGTTTTCCCCGGATGCCTTTGGCATCCGGTTGGCGGCTTTCAGCCGCCCAGCCCGTGGGGTGGCGGGGCCACACCCAACTCGCAATGGCACAATCGGCATTTGCAAACGTGTTTCTGCGTGTTGCCGGTATTTCTCACTCTCCAGCGGGAAATTGCGTGTTCTATAAACCAACTACTTCCGCAGTTGGGTCCAGGGTACTACCCTGGTGCAGGGGCGAAGCCCCGCAGGTTCCCCCTGGAATCTCACTTTTCAATCACCATGGCAAAGCCGCCGTTGACGCTCATGGGCACGGTAAGGGTATCGCCCTTTTTCACCTGGAAGGAGGTAATCTTCATCAGGTGCATATCGTGCTGATGGTGGGCAGGCCGCTGGCTCATGGCCTCCAGGCCGGCAATCATCTCTGCATCGGGCCGGGGCAATGCGCCTTCTGCCACGTCGAAAGGCCGCTCATCGGACAGGTCATCGGCATAGAGGGTGGCGGTGTAAACCGCATCTTCGTCCAGGAAATCGAAATGGACGGTGCTGTTACGGGGGCGGCGGGCGCAGATGCTGGCCACATACCAGTTCTCATCCTTCTTACGGGCCATGGTGACAAAATTGCCGGGGTACGCTTCCAGCACACGGCTTTCGTCCCAGGCAGCGGGCACCCTGGACAGGAAAGGTCGCGCGGGATGCCGGAGCACCTTTTCCGCGCCTTCACCGATGTGCAGGATATAGCTGGTGAAAATCACCGTCAGCGCCGTCTGATGGGCATCGGTGGTGCCGGTAAGGTAGGTATCGTAGCACACAGGGGTATAATCCATGGGCCCCATGGCGTTACGGGTGAAGGGCAGGGTGCAGTTATGGGCCGCATCGGGGCCGCCGGGCAGGAAGGTGGAGAAATTCTGCAGGTATTCGCCGCCCATCACCGCTTCCCGGGTCATCACATGGGGCCAGGTGCGGCTTTCGCCGGCAGGCTTCATGCAGCCGTGGAAGTTCACCATCAGCTTATATTTGGCCGCAATTTCTGCCAGGTAATCGTACTGCTTCACCCGGTGCGCGCCATCGCTTTCAAAAAAGTCAATCTTCACGCCCACCACGCCCCAGGACGCCCACAGCTTCAGCTTTTCTTCCGCAATTTCCGGGGACCGGATGGCCGCACTGTGCTCCCAGATCCAGATCTTCACGCCTTTTTCTTCGGCGTACTTCACCAATTCCGGAATATCCACCGTGCCCGGCCAGCCGCCGTCAGCCAGGTAGTAATCAAAGCCCATGGCCGCTGCATAATCCACATATTCCCGGCAGCGGATGGGATCCTTGGTGGAATCGTTTTCCGTCATCCAGCTCCAGGCAGAGGTGCCGGGGCGGATGAAGGAGGTATCCTCCACAATGGAGGGCGGGTTCAGATTTTCCAGGGTATTGGAGGTGGCGATGTCGTTCAAATCGCCGCACAGCACCACCCGCCAGGGGGTGGCAAGGGGCAGCTTTGCTTCCGTGGGCCCCAGCTGATCCGGCGCCTGCCGCAAAAGCAGCGTCATGGGCGCATCGCTTTCAGCACACAGGGTGCTGCTGCCGTAATCGCCGAACACCGCTGCCTCCGCATACAGGGCCCATACACCTTTTCCGCACTCCACCAGCACCGGGAAGGCCAGGTTGTTCTGAGCCAAATCGCACCGGGGAATGGGGTGGTAATGGTCTTCATAGGAAAAGACATACTTCATGCCGTACACCTGCCCGGCCGTTTCGGGAATGGCAAAGCCGGTCTTTTCCCCCAGCACCCGGCAGTCGCCCTGGCCGTCCGTTTTCATGCGCAGGGCCACGCCGTCGTCGTAAGCACGGGCTTCCACGGTCAGCTGCCCTTCCCCGTTTTTCAGGGTCAGGGTCAGGGTGTTGGCCCGGTCGCGGCAAACCTTCTTTTTGAACGCCGCAATGGAATAGCTTTCGTCGATCGACCCGCGCACTTCATCCAATACGGTGAAACCATCTTTCAGGCTGCAGCCTTCCAGTTCCATGCCCAGCGGCGATTTTTCGGCAAGAAAAACGTCCTCTTTCTTTGCCTGCCAAAACAGCTTTCCGCCTTCTTCCATCACCTGCAGCTGCACCCGCTGATCGGGAGAATATACAGTAAAACAAGCCATGCTCTGTTTCCTCCTATGAAAATTTCTCTGCATCAAGCTTAACACAAAAATGGCGCAAATACAACTGTTTTCGTCCCTTTACGAAATGATTTTTATCCCGTATAATAAAGGCAGCGAACAACTGAAAATTACCTTCAGGAGGAATATGCCATGATTTATTACGTGGATCAATCCGCCCGTACAGAGGGCGACGGAACGAAACTGCGCCCCTTCCGCCATATCAATGACGCCGCCCGCCTGGCCCTGCCCGGGGATGAGGTGCTGGTGTACCCCGGCATTTACCGGGAATATGTGAATCCCCTCCACGGCGGCACGGAAGAAAAACGTATCACCTACCGCTCCGTGGAGCCCCTGGGTGCCGTCATCTGCGGTGCCGAGATCGTCACCGGCTGGGAACAGGTGGAAGGCACGGTGTGGAAAAAGCGCATCAATAACCAAATTTTCGGTTCCTTCAACCCCTATGTGGAGGAAGTGTACGGCGACTGGTACTTCGCCCCCACCGTGCGCCACACCGGCTGCGTCTATCTGAACGACCGGGCCATGTACGAAGCCCTCACCATGGAAGAACTCAAGGCCGGCGAAATCTACACCCCCTCCTGGGAGCCGGAATATTCCATCTATAAGTGGTTCCCCATGCAGGATGGGCAGGACACCGTGCTCTACTGCAATTTCCAGGACAAAAACCCCAACGAAGAAAAGATTGAGATCAACGTGCGCCGCCGCTGCTTTTTCCCGGAAGAAACAGGCCGGGGGTATATCACCTTCTCCGGCTTCAAGGTGGAAAAGGCCGCCACCACCTGGGCGCCTCCCGCCGCTTTCCAGGACGGCATGGTGGGCCCCCACTGGTCCAAGGGCTGGATCATTGAGGACTGCGATATTTCCAACAGCAAGTGCTGCGGCATTTCCCTGGGCAAGTATTACGACCCGGAAAACGACCATTACTTCACCGTAAAGCACCTCAAATCCCCTACCCAGATGGAACGCGACGCCCTGTGCCGGGGCCAGTATCACGGCTGGCTGAAGGAAAAGGTGGGCAGCCACATCGTGCGCCGCTGCCACATCCACCACTGCGAGCAGACCGGTATTGTAGGCCGCATGGGCGCTGTGTTTTCCCTGATTGAAGATAACCACATCCACAACATCAACAATATGCAGGAACTGGGCGGCGCCGAAATTTCCGGCATCAAGCTGCATGCCGCCATCGACGTCACCATGCGCCGTAACCATATCCACCACTGCACCATGGGCATCTGGTGCGACTGGCAGGCCCAGGGCACCCGCATCAGCCAGAATTTCCTGCACCATAACGAACGCCCCGCATACTGCACCTGGGCGGAGGGCGGCATGGAAAGCCAGGATATTTTCGTGGAAGTGAGCCACGGCCCCACCCTCATCGACAACAACATCCTGCTTTCCCAGGTATCCCTACGCATTGCCACCCAGGGCGTGGCCATGGTGCATAACCTGATGCTGGGCACCTTCACTTTCGTTGGCGGCGGCACCGGCGACCGCTATACCCCCTACCACATCCGCCACCGCACGGAAGTGGCCGGGTTCAATACCTTCGTCCACGGTGACGACCGGTTCTATAACAACATCTTCGTTCAGGGCTTTGATCCCGCTTCCGAAATTCGCCGGAGCGAACCGGGAGAAAACGAGCGGGTGTGCGGCACCTGGCAGTTTGACGAGTATCCCACCTATGAGGAATGGATCAGCTGGTTTGACCTGGATGTGAAGCGCCCCAACATGATGAAGCTGGATAAACCCCAGCGGGCCCATCTGCCTGTGTGGTGCGAGGGCAATGTGTACCTCAACGGCGCCAAGCCCTGGCAGCATGAAAAGAAAAACCTGGTGACCGACGGTGCCCGGGTGGAACTCACGGAAAAGGACGGCAAATATTTCCTCAAAACCAATGTGTACAGCCTGCTTTCCGGCTTTGAAGGCAATACCATCCACAGCGACGTACTGGGCTGTGCCTTCCAGCCCGAACAGCGCTTCGAAAACAACGACGGCTCCCCCATCGTGTTCGACCGGGACTTCTTCGGCTCTCACCGGGGCATCGGCCCCCTGCCCGGCCCCTTCGCCGCGCCCATCGAGGAGGAATTGTTCATCTGGGAAGATCGCTAAGAAGAGAACCATGCGGGGCTTCACCCCTGCACCAGGGCCATGCCCTGGACCCAATTGCGGCCAGGGTAGTACCCTGGACCCAACTGCGGCCAGGGTAGTACCCTGGACCCAGTTGCGGAAGTAGTTGGTTTATAGAACACGCAATTTCCCGCTGAAACATGGGGGATACCAGCAACACGCAGATAAACCATC
>JAFQHP010000009.1 GCA_017397895.1 Clostridia bacterium | reverse complement strand
GGACGATTTTCCGCATCAAGAGAAAAGGGGAATGACCAATGAAGAAAAAGCTCCTTCTGGTAGCCGTGCTGGCCCTGCTGTGCACCCTGTTCACCTGCAGCGCCCTGGCCTGGGACTGCGAAGTGGACGGCCACGTGGAAAAGACCACCCTGGGTAAAGAAAAAACCTGCACCGTGGACGGCTATACCTCCCGCTACTGCACCAAGTGCGGCGATATTACCGTTGAAGTATACGAAATCCGTGAAGCCACCGGCCATGAATGGCGGGATACGCCCTTCAAGACCACCGCTGCCACCTGCAACGCCACGGGTGAAGAGCGCTACATGTGCAAAAAGTGCACCGAAATCAATGTAGTCACCCTGCCCAAGGATACTTCCAACCATGTTAACCCCCAGCTGGAGCGCGTTCAGGAACCCACCTGCACTGAGTCTGGCTCCTATGATCTGGTCTGCTTTGGCTGTAAAGCCACCATTGAAAAGGATTACCAGCCCATTCCCGCCACCGGTCACACCATGCGGGATACTCCCTCCAGGATTATCGAACCCACCTGCACCGAAAAAGGCTCCATGACCTACACCTGCGAGCGCTGCCCCAAGGAGAACGTAACGTATCAGGACTCCCTGGGCGGCCATAACTGGGGCTCCTGGGGCACCTCCAAGCCCGCCACCTGCCTGCAGGATGGCCAGCAGAAGCGGGTTTGCTCCGTCTGCAAAGCGGAAGAAACCAAATCCCTTCCCATGGTTGACCACACCTGGGGCGAATGGACCACCGACAAGGCCCCCGGCTGCGAAACCCCCGGCACCAGGAAGCACACCTGCACCACCTGCAGCCGTGCATATGAAACTGAAGAAATCGCCCCCATCGGCCACACCGCCGGTGGCTACATCAAGGTAAAGGAAGCTACCTGCGAAGAAACCGGCCTGATGCAGGGCAAGTGCATCCGCTGCTCCTTCATCGCTGCTGAAGAAGTGCTGCCCGCCCTGGGCCATGACTTCACCAGGGAAGTGGAAGTGGAACCGGGCTGCTATCAGGACGGCTACACCGCCATGGCCTGTGCCCGGGAAGGCTGCGAAGCCGTGGACGAAGACAGCAAGAAAATCACCCAGGCTGCTCCCATGATTCATTATACAGTGAGACGGGTGAAAACCGAAGGGCAGAGCTGTCTGGAAGATGATGTGATTTATAAGTATTGCCTGTATTGCGATTATGAGGTGGAAGCTGCCCGTTCTCCTTCTGCCAAGCACACCTGGGGCGAATGGAAAGTGATGAACTGCCAGTCCGTGGGTACCCGGGAACGCACCTGCTCCGCCTGCGGTGAAATGGAAACGGAATTCATCGGCTATCGTGCCCACACTTATGATATGAATTACGGCGTTCAGAAGGACGGCGAATTCCTGAAGCATCCCGACGGCAGCTTCGTGCGCCGGTGCGACACTTGCCTCGAGGCCGATGTGTATGCAGACTGGCACCCGGAATATGTGGGCGATGCAAATTATTGCGCACAGAACGGCCATGGCTATGACCTGGTAACCAATGTGAACATCAATCTTACCTGCGACAACAATCAGACCCTTACCTGGAAATGCGCTTACTGCGGCGACGAGAAAACGGAAAAGGCTGCCTTCGGCGCACACAATTTCTCCGATTGGTCCCGGTATTTGGTGAATGAAGTGACCGGCGAGACCCATCACCTGCATTGCGTCAAAGACGGCAATAAAATGCGCTATTGCAAAACCTGCGGCTATGAAGAAACCCGTTTCAGCGGCACGAAGAACCACAACTCCATCCTTTATTCTTCCGCTACGGAAGCATCCTGTGCTGCAGATGCCCAGCTTGAAACGTATCAGTGCCAGGATTGCCGCTACATCGAAGCGAAGGTTGCAAATAACCCCTTCCCCTATAAGGCAACCGGCCACAGCTATGTGACCATCCCCGCCGTGCCCGCCACCGCCACCACCCCCGGCCTCACCGCCGGCGTGCAGTGCGAAAAGTGCGGCCAGTGGAAAAAGGCCCAGTTCAAGGTGGATGCCGATAACAAGCTGGTTTCCGAAGTGGCTGTGCTGCTGACGCTGGACAGCGAAACCGATATGGTGAAGGACTCCTACGGTAACGACCTGTGCACCTGGACGAAATTCTGGGAAGGCCTGGATAATTCCCTGGATGATCTGTACAATGAGGACTACATTGCCGATCCCATTGAACAATATTGCCATGGCTATTCCACCGTTGTGGACGGCGATCTTTCCCGGACTGAAGTTGAATATCCGGTTGAAGGTACCGATCTTCGCAAGCGCCTTACCACTTACAAGTATGTGTACGGCGGCAAAACCTACACCGGCTACCTGGCCGAAGACGGCACCACGCTGATGGACAAGGATGGCGAAGTGGTGGTTGGCCGTGTGGATAACGTGGGCAATATTGCCATGAAGCTGGGTGGCACCGGCTATACCTATGTGGGCAATTATTCCTTTGCCAATTACGATAACAACGGAAACAATGCTCCCTTCATGCAGGGCTTTGATCTGGATAAGTACCTGGATGATTTCTATGCCAACGTTGAAAACGGCGAAGAGCTGCGTGCCCGGGTGAAGGGTGATATGTGCATCGCCGGCACCATCTCTGCCGTATCCCTCCACGGCAACTTCGATGACAGCCAGGCGCTGGTTATCGACGTGAACGAAGACGGCATGGTTTGCCCCGAATGCTCCTATCCCATGACCCAGTGGTTCAACTGGATTGCGGATCAGATGAAGTGCTTCTGCACCAACACCAACTGCGGCCACGTGGAATACACCGAGCCCTGAATCCCATCAAAAAAATGCCCCGCTTCTGCTTCGGCAGGAGCGGGGTATTTGCTTGTTTTACAGGCCGTTGACGATGTTTTGAGGACGTTTTCCGGAAAGGGCGTCCAGAATCTGGCGAGAGCAAGCCTCTGCCATTTCCCGGCGGGTGAGGGCAGTGTTGGTGCCGATGTGGGGGGTGCACACAACCCGTTCGTGCTGCAAAAGGGCAGGGGGAATGCGGGGTTCATCCGGGAATACGTCCAGCCCGGCGGCCCACACCTTGCCGCTGTCCAGGGCGGCAAGCAGCGCAGCCGTATCCACCACGGCGCCCCGGGCGGTGTTGATGAGGATTGCGCCGTCCTTCATTCTGGCAAATGCTTCGGCATCAATCAGCCCTCTGGTCTCTGTGGTCAGGGGGCAGTGGAGGGACAGAACATCCGCTTCCCGAAGCAGGGTGTCCAGGGAAACGGGCCGGGCCACGGCAGAGTCGCATCCCCTGCGGCTGTAGCCCATCACCTCCATGCCAAAGGCCCGGGCCAGGGAGGCGGTACGGCTGCCGATGCGGCCGCAGCCCAGAATGCCCAACGTCTTGCCCCTGAGGCTTTGGCCCATGTATTTGCCCATGCCAAAGAGGTTTTCCGGCTCTTCCCGCCGCAGCCGCAGGTTCATTTCCCCAATGCGCCGGCTGGCGGCAAGCATCAGCCCCAGGGCCAGCTCTGCCGTATCCTGGGTGACGGAATCGGGAATGTTGGTGACCGGCACGCCCATTTCCCGGGCCGCCTGCACATCCACGCCGTCATAGCCTGCGCCGTAATTGGCAATGATCTTCAGCTTCTTTGCTGCCCGGATGACAGCGGCGGATACTTTTCCGCCGGCCACAATGGCATCGGCGGCGGGGGCGTTAAGCAATAGCTCTTCCTCCGAAAAAGCACACAAAGGCGGCGGCAGGATGAGGGTGTGTTCCCTGAGGGCGCAAAACCCTTCCGCCGGAATGCCGTGGGTGATCAGAATGGTGGCCATAGGGGGACCTCCTTGAGAAAAATGGATCCTGGTCATTATAGCATGATCGGGCCGGGATGAAAAGGGAAGGAGAAGCTGAACTGTATAAATTGGTAAATAAAGTGTAAAAAAATACAATTTCTTGCTTTACGATTTGCTTGTGTTGTGTTATAGTAAAAAACAAATGCAAGATGTGCGTCGTTTTTTATGGCATATTCTGCTGATATTTACCCATTTGAAAGGAGCGAGATACGTATGGAACGGTATTATCAACCGGAAATTGAATGTGCATCCCCGGAGCAGATTAAGGCCTGGCAGGATGAACGCCTGGTGAAGCAGGTAAAGCATGTATGGGATAATGTACCCTATTATCGCAAGAAGATGGAAGAAAAGGGCCTGACGCCGGACGATATCCGGTCCACGGCGGATTTGCACAAGCTGCCCTTCCTCACCAAGGACGATTTGCGCCTGGCCTATCCCTACGGCCTGATGGGCAAGCCCCTGAAGGATTGCGTGCGCATCCAGTCCACCTCCGGCACCACCGGCAAGCGCGTGGTGGCCTTCTACACCCAGCACGATATTGACCTGTGGGAAGACTGCTGTGCCCGGGCCATCATGGCTGTTGGCGGCACCAACGAAGATGTGTGCCAGGTGTCCTACGGCTACGGCTTGTTCACCGGCGGCCCCGGCCTGAACGGCGGCAGCCACAAGGTGGGCTGTCTTACCATTCCCACCTCTTCCGGCAATACCGAACGGCAGATCATGTTCATCCAGGATTTGCAGGCCACCATTTTGTGCTGCACTCCCTCCTATGCTGCCTACATCGGCGAAACCATGAAGGAAATGGGCCTCACCCCGGACCAGATTCCCCTCAAGGCCGGCATTTTCGGTGCTGAAGCCTGGAGCGAAGAAATGCGCCAGGATATCCAGAACACCCTGGGCATCAAAGCCTATGACATCTATGGCCTGACGGAGCTTTCCGGCCCCGGCGTATCCTTCGAATGCAGCGAACAGACCGGCATGCATATCAATGAAGACCATTTCATTGCCGAAATTATCGATCCTGTCACCGGCGAAGTGCTGCCCGAAGGGGAGAAGGGTGAATTGGTATTCACTTCCATCACCAAGGAAGCCTTCCCGCTTCTGCGCTACCGCACCCGGGATATCTGCACCCTCAGCCGGAAAAAGTGCTCCTGCGGCCGCACCCATGTGAAGATGTCCAAGCCCATGGGCCGCTCCGACGATATGCTGATCATCCGCGGCGTGAACGTGTTCCCCTCCCAGATCGAATCGGTGCTGATCAATGCCGGCTATCCCGCCAATTATCAGATCATTATCGACCGGGTGAAGAACACCGATACCTTCGACGTGAATGTGGAAATGACCCCTGAAATGTTTACCGACAATATGGGCGAAATCAAAAAGCGCCAGGGCGAACTGGAAGCCGGGCTGCGCTCCATGCTGGGCATTTCCGCCCATGTGGTGCTGGTGGCGCCCAAGAGCATCCAGCGCAGCGAAGGCAAGGCTGTGCGTGTGATTGACAAGCGGAAGATTTAAAGGAGGCCAAGAAAATGAGCTTGAAGCAGATTTCCGTATTTGTGGAAAACAAACCCGGTAAAATGCAGCACCTGACGGACGTGCTGGCCAAGAATAATGTGGATATGCGGGCCCTTTCCCTGGCTGAAACCAGCGATTTCGGTATCGTGCGCATCATTGTGGACGATGTGTATGCCGCCTCCACCATTTTGAAGGATGAAGGCTTCATCCACAACGTGACCAAGGTACTGGGCGTGGCCATTCCCGACGAACCCGGCGGACTGAACACGGTGCTGCAGGTGTTGAACGAAGCCCAGATCAATGTGGAATATATGTATGCATTCCTGGGCGGAAAGGACGTGGCCCATGCCTATATGATCTTCCGGGTGGAAGACAGAAAGGCTGCTGTGGCTGCATTGGCTGCCAAGGGCATCCGCTGCGTGGAACACGAAGAACTGGCACAGCTGTAAAACCATCATCAAAAGACGGCCGTCGCAAAGGGCGGCCGTTATCTTTATGCAAAATAAAGGACGGCTGCACATCAGGCGCAGCCGTCTTTTGTTATGATTTTTATTTCCATCCTTTTTCGTCCAGGAAATCCATATAGTGCATCCAGTCGTGGCGGCTGAGGTAATGGCAGCCGGTGCGCAGGTGATAGCCGATGGAACCTTCGTGGAACACATCCCCGGGTTTGGGCAGCCTGTCCGCCCCCACAAAGCCGGGAAGGCCCAGCAATTCCCATGCCCTGCCGGCTTCCATGCAGGAAAGGTATTCATGGTCAGGGCCGGCCCACTGGTCATCCAGGGCACTGCCGGTGATCACCAGCCTTGGTGCCAGGGCTGCCAGCAGAAAATGCTGGTCAAAGGGCAGCGTGTCTTCGCGATCCACGTATTTGTGGTAGTTATCGCAGAACCAGAAGGGGAACACGCCAACGATATCCCGGATGTGCTCGCCGGCCTTTTCCCTTGTGATGGCGGCGCCGGAGCAGCCGGAATTGTTGGCGATCACGGCCTGAAAGCGGGGATCGTTCAATGCGCTCACCAGGGCAGCCTTGCCCAACCGGGAATGGCCGATGACGGCGGTGCGGTTTTCATCAATGGCGGGATGGGTAAGGGCATAATCCAGCATACGGGAGGCTGCCCAGGCCCAGATGGCCAGCTTGCCGGGCAATTGTTCGTCGGGGATGCCGGCTTTTTTTGCCCCATCCCGTAAAAACTTGCCAAGCCCTTCCTGATAATCGTCGGCGGCGTCTTTGGAAATCAGGTTGTGGCAGGCAGCGATGACGGCGTAGCCTCGCTCCGTGATTTCTTCAATGGGCAGATAGCGGGAAGGCATCGCATGATAAAAATCCAGATAGACAAACAACGGATGGGGGCCGGGGCTGTTTGGCAGGGAAAAATGGCAGGGGAAAACGTAGCTGCCAAGGGGCAGCGTGACGGTAAGCTCCACCTCATACAGGGTGCTTTTCCCGGCGCAGAACTGGCAGTATTCGCTTTTCACTTCGCCTTTCACGCTGCATTCCATCGGCGGAATAACGCCGTATTCTTCCTGGAGCAGCAGGGCCTTCATTTTCTGCTGCAGGGCGGGCCAATCTGCCCTCCGGGCATCTTCCGGCATGAAGGCGGGCAGGTTCAGGCTGCGGAGCATTTCTTTCGGACTGGACATAAAACATCCCTCCCGGTGATATGGTTTTTCTGATGGCTTTATTATAGCACAGAACAAAAGCGGATGAAAGAGAGAAAACAGGTTTGCTTGCGGGATAATTGAAAAAAAACGCCTTTCCTGTTCGGGAAGAGCGCTTATGGCGGGGGCAAAAGGACTGGAACCCTACGGCGACTGCAGATGTATCCCTGCCGTTATTTTCCGTGCAGCCAGTCCAAAGCGCGACTCCACAGTATATGAGGATACAGTATTTTATCGTTATCCACCATATAAGTCATATATTCAAGGCAGGCTTGCTCAAGCGAATGTTCCAGTGCGTCGCGGACGGCTTTATCGAATGGCGGAACACCCGGCTGGTCCCATGCGATCTTATCGGCGATAAACAGCGCCATATCCTGCAGGGAAGCATTTGGGCGCAGTGTGGTATGACATTCAATGGCAGAAAGAACTGTTTTGTCCGAGATGCCGAAATAGTTTTCTGCAATGATGCGCGAAATGCGTTGGTGTAAAAGAAACGGAAAACGAAGCTCAGCCTCGCAGAGTTCAAACCGGTTCCTTTCGGCATAATCCAGCATGTCTCCTGGTGCGATGATTGCACTGATATCATGCAACAGCGCTGCGGTTTTACATGACGATGCATTGAGGCAAAAGCGCAATGCAATTTCGACATTTGCCTCCGCTACATCAGCGACATGGGCATAGGTCTTGCCCTTTCCGTTGCATTCAAGCAGGTTTTTTACATCAGTTTCAAGATGACCGGTTTTCTCCGGAAGGACTATGTAAGAATACTCGGAAAGCTGCATAGGTGACTCCTTGGCAAATCGTATTATATGAAAAACAGCCAGTTTCTTACGAAACCGGCTGTGTGGCAGGGGCACAAGGACTCGAACCCTGAACAAAGGTTTTGGAGACCCACGTGTTACCATTACACCATACCCCTGTGTTGCGCGGGCAACGGTGATATTATAGCGCATGAGGCGATAATTGTCAACCACTTTTTTTGAAGAGAAAAAGTTTCTTTTTGATTGGAATTTCGTTGCCAAAGTGATTGACAAGGAGCCAAAATTGGGGTATAATTTTCGAAATTACACCAAAGGAGAGTGGATTTGCCGTGCTGCAGAAGGTTGTGCGTGAAGGTTTGACGTTTGACGATGTGCTCCTGGTTCCCCGCAAGAGCGAGATTCTTCCCAAGGACGTGTCTCTGGCTGTTCAGTTGACCAAGAAGATCAAGCTGAACATTCCTGTTCTCAGTGCTGCTATGGATACAGTTACTGACGCCCGGATGGCCATTGCCATGGCCCGCGAAGGCGGCCTGGGCGTGATTCATAAGAACATGTCCATTGAAGAGCAGGCGGCTCATGTGGATAAGGTGAAGCGCAGCGAAAACGGCGTCATCACGGACCCCTTCTTCCTTTCTCCCACTCATCTCATCGCCGATGCTAAGGCCCTCATGGCCCGCTATCGCATCAGCGGCGTGCCCATCACCGAAGGCAAAAAGCTGGTGGGCATCCTGACCAACCGTGACCTGCGCTTCGAAACGGACGATTCCCGTCCCATCGGCCAGGTGATGACCAGCGAAAACCTGGTGACCGCTCCTGTGGGCACCACCCTGGAACAGGCCAAGGATATTCTGGCCCATCACCGCATTGAAAAGCTGCCCATCGTGGACGATGACGGCAACCTGTGCGGCCTGATCACCATCAAGGATATTGAAAAGAGCAGCAAATACCCCAACAGCGCCAAGGACGAAAAGGGCCGGCTGCTGTGCGCTGCCGCCGTGGGCGTAAGCGCTGATATTGAAGCCCGTATGGCGGCCCTGGTAGCGGCCAAGGTGGATGTGGTGTCCATCGATACTGCGCATGGCCACAGCCTGGGCGTGCTGCGCACCATTGAAAAAATCCGCAATATGTATCCCGACATTCAGCTCTTTGCCGGTAATGTGGCCACTGCCGCCGCTACCCACGACCTCATCGCTGCCGGCGTTGACTGCGTGAAGGTGGGCATCGGCCCCGGCTCTATCTGCACCACCCGTGTGGTGGCCGGCATCGGCGTGCCCCAGATTACCGCTGTGGCCGATTGCGCTGAAGAGGCCGATAAGTATGGCATCCCCGTTATTTCCGACGGCGGCATCAAGTATTCCGGCGATATCCCCAAGGCCATCGCCGCCGGCGCCAAGGCCGTGATGCTGGGCAGCTTGCTGGCCGGCACCGAAGAAAGCCCCGGTGAAATGGAAATCTATCAGGGCCGTTCCTTCAAGTCCTACCGCGGCATGGGCAGCCTGGCTGCCATGGCCAACGGCTCCAAGGACCGCTATTTCCAGGAAGACGCCAAGAAACTGGTTCCCGAAGGGGTAGAAGGTCGCGTGCCCTACAAGGGCGCCATGGCCGACACCGTGTTCCAGCTGATGGGCGGCCTGCGTGCCTCCATGGGCTACTGTGGCACCCCCACCATTGAAGACCTGCGTCAGAACGGCGAATTCATCCGCATCACCAGCGCCGGCCTGCGTGAAAGCCATCCCCACGATATTTCCATCACCAAGGAAGCCCCCAACTATTCCAGCACCATTGGCTGATGAAAACGATAAGCCTGAGAGGCAAACGCTTCTCAGGCTTTTTTTGTTCAGTAAGGAATTTCTTCCGGCACAGGATAGCCGTGATGCTGCAGGTAGCGCAAGAAGCAGGGGTCGGTGTCCGTATCGTCTCCTGCCAGAAGGGAAGCGACCAGGGCTTCATCCCCGTCGCAGAAGGAAAGAATGGACGGGTAGTATTCCGTGCCGTCCCCGGCGCCGATGACTTCCGATAAGCGCCAGACCCCCTGGTCGTCCTTTGTGTAGGTGAGCCGGTGGGGCACCCAGCTGCCGCTGACCGATTGATAGCGGCTGCCGTCATAGAGGGTGTATTCGCTTTCCGATACGATGGCCCAGAGGGTGAGGGTGTTTTGATTTTCATCCGTTTTCCGCACGGTAAGCTTGACAATATTCCGGGTTTTTGTCTTATCCACGTCCCGGAGACTGCTCCAATCGGCTTTTCGCGTATCCGTCCAGGCAATCATTTCCTGGGTCAATTGGGCCAGCAGGGGATCGTCCACATACAGGGCTGCGTCCACCGGGGGCAGGGCATCCTGCACGGAAAGGGTGAGGGCGTCATACCAAGAGCAGCCTTCTCTGGGATCCACGGGTGTCAGGTCCAGCTTGCCCAGCATCCGGCTGGCCAGCCGGGCCCGCAGGCTGTTGAGGGCGTCGTTTTCGTCGTGCAGGGATAATTGATGAAGCAGCACCTGCAGCCAGGGGTCTTCCAGGTTTTCAATATAGAGAAGTGCATTGGAAACGGTGACTTCTATGTTCCGCTGTCCCAGCCCTTCTTCCTTGTGATAATCGGGGTGCAGGTGTTCTTCCGTGGCCAGCCCCTGTTCCACCTGCGCCAGCAGCCCCAGATATCCATCCAGAAACAGGGCCATCTCTTCATTGGTGATGCTGTCAAATTGCCAGTTCATCTGATAGGGCGTTGTGAGGCCGTAGGTATAGCAGCGGCCGCTTCCGCCGCCGGGGAGAGCAAAGCGCAGCTCCTTTTCATCGGTGCCGGCGACAGTGACGGCAAGACCTGCCTGCTGCAAAAATTGCAATGCGGCATCGGTGGAGCTGCCGGACGATGCAGATGCTGTGAAGACAGGCAGCAGTATGGACAGAATGAAAAGGGAAAGAAAGCGTTTCATGGTTGAAACCTCCGTGTTTTTCGTTGCATCATGATAACGGATGAAAGGCTCCGTTTGTTACATCAAACGGTAAAAATGGGCAGAAAAACATCAGTTTTTGTCCAATTTCATGGCAGGAAAAGGGAGGGGCAGCATGGAAATAATGAAACAACAAATATGAATCTATGCGGAGGCAATCGTATGCAGCGCAAAACAGGATCCTCGGATCATATTACAAGGGCGTATCTGGATAGTTTGTTATTGGAAGTAAGGCATCTGGACAGCGTGATGCCCGATACCGGCATGGAACTTTTCGGCTGTCATTTTGACACGCCGGTGATGACGGCGGCCCTTTCCCATCTCCACCGTACCTGGGAAAACGGCATGGTGGAAATGGCCCGGGGCGCGGCGCAGATGAACGCCGTCACCTTCAGCGGCATGGGCCCCAAGGAAGAATTGGAGGGCATGATCGATACCGGCGCCAAGGTAGTGAAGATCATCAAAACCTACCAGGACCGGGACAGCATTTACGAAAAAATCCGCCATGCGGAAAGCTACGGCGCCCTGGCCGTGGGCATGGATATTGACCACGCCTTCAGCCACAATGGCTATGACTGCATTGAGGGCATAGAAATGCGCCCGCTGACCACCTGTGAACTGAAGGATTTTGTGAAGAGCACCAGCCTGCCGTTTGTGATCAAGGGCGTGCTCAGCGTGCAGGATGCCTTGAAATGCAAGGAAGCCGGGGTAAAGGGCATTGTGGTATCCCACCACAACGGCAGGCTGCAGTACTCCCTGCCGCCTTTGATGGTGCTGCCGGAAATTATGCAGGCCGTGGGCGGCAGCATGGAAGTGTTTGTGGATTGCAGCCTGGAAAGCGGCATTGACGTGTATAAGTGCCTGGCCCTGGGGGCCAAAGCCTGCTGCATCGGCAGGCCCCTGATGAAGCGGCTGGGCGAAAAGGGCGCAGAGGGCGTGCGGGAAGGCATTGAAGAAATCACCCGTGATCTGCGCTACACCATGGCCATGACCTGCGCCAGGGACTTAAAGAGTATTGATCCTTCCGTTATGCGCATGGGCAGCTTTACCTGGTGATGCAAATGGACTGGATTTTTGAAAAGAACGGCTACACCTGCGGCGTGCGGGTAGCCGGGGTGCTGGTGCGGGATGGAAAAATCCTGCTGCAGAGGGAAGAAAACGGCTGTGAATATGCCGTGCCCGGCGGGCACATTCATCTGGGCGAAACGCTGGAGGGTGCGTTGAAAAGAGAATGGCTGGAGGAAATGGGCACAAAAATCTGCTGCCAGCGGATCATGTGGACGGAGGAATGCTTCTGGGAGTGGAAGGGGAGGAAAGCCCATGAACTTTCTTTTTATTATCGGATTGCCCTGGAAAACCCGGCCGACCTGCCGGATGACGGCCTGAGCCATTCCCACAAGGACAACAGCCGCATTGTGCTGGAATGGGTGAAAATGGATGCCTTGAAGGATATCGTGGTTTATCCGGAATTTTTGAAAGAAACCATCTTTCACCCGGATGCACCCATGCGGCATTATGTAACATACGCATAAATCGCGAAAAGAAAAACCGGTGGAAAATTCCACCGGTCTTTTTTCGCTTTGATTAAGCCTGTTCGGGAGCGGCCACGGGGCACACGTCAGCGCAAGCGCCGCATTCGATGCACTTATCAGCGTCGATTTCGAACTTGCCGTCACCTTCGGTGATAGCTTCCACGGGGCATTCGCCGGCGCAAGCGCCGCAAGCGATGCAAGCATCAGTGATCTTGAAAGACATAGCAGTTTACCTCCAAACGAATTTCGCTTTCGCGTTGAGAACATTATACGCCCATTCCGAAAAAAATGCAAGGGGCGGGGTATACATTTTTACAGAGCCTGGGAAGCCGGGTTTCCCTGCGGGTCGATAAAGAAGGTTTTTTCGCCTTGCGTTACCCGGGCATAGCCGCCGCAAAAATCCTGCGCCTGGGCATACCGGGGCGGGATGACGACGTTTCCTTCCAGGCTGGCATAGCCGTACAATCCGGTGGCTTTCTCCTGGATGAGGATGCGGCTGTCCTGGGCCTGTGCGCCGTACACTGCTGTGATGCCTTCCGGCAGGGGGATCACTGCGCCGGTTTCGTCTATGAGGAAATAATCCTCCGTCTGGCCGGGGAGCGGGTCTTCATAGGCGACAGCTGCGATGCCCTGGGAGAAGCTGGCGGGATAGACGGATGCATACAGGCAGGGGATTACCAGATCCCCGCTTTCCCGGCTGGCATACCCGGCAAGTCCCTGATTGTCCATGACCGGCACCAGATGATCGCAGGCCAGGTGATCGAATACTTCGTGCCATAAAAGGCCGGAAAAGGCACCGGTGCGGGTATCAAAAAAGCCGCAGAGGCCGTTTTTTGAAATAACATACAGGCTGGAGGGGGGCGAATCATCCCCGCCGTTCTGATACACATGGTATTCCGGGGGCAGCGAAAATTGGCCTGTTGCCTCATTCCAGAAGGGGACAAGTTCAGTTTCCTCAGCTGCAGCAAAAAGAGGCAAAAAAAGCAGCAGGAACAGGATACATCGTTTCATACCATCCCTCCTTTCGTCCATACAACGAACAAAAATACCGTTTTATTGCAAAAAAACCAGGCAATGCCCGGTTTTCAAGAAACGCCCTTACAGGCTCTGGTATTCGTACAGGCGGTACATCTTCCGGGCGATGGCGCCGCCGTACACCCGGCGGAACACCCATTTTTCCAGCCCCTTCAGTTGGCAGACGGCGCTTTCCGGCGTCATGGGATGCTCCTGAACAAATGCCATGCCGGTGCCTTTTTCCAGGGAAAGGGGGTCATCCAGACCAAAAACTTCGGTGACACCCACGTCGTTGATGGGGTTTTTGTAGCGGGAAATCCTGGCGGCAAAGCTGGTGTAGCAATCAAGAAGCAATTGCACGCCGGAAAAATGGCGGCAAAGTGCCTGCAAAAGCTGCTGCAGTTCCTGAGGCCTGAGGTACATACTGACCCCTTCCATCACAACGATGGCGGGCCTTTCCCGGGGCAGGGCATCCAGAAAGGAGGGGGAACGCACGTCAGCGGGGAGCATGTGATACTCTTCCGTTTCGGTGTAATACCGTTTTCGCTCTTCAATCACTTCCGGGAAATCCAGGTCATACCAGGGATGGCCGTCTGTCCCCACCCGGTGTACCCGGCTGTCCATGCCACAGCCGATGTGCAATACCACCGCTTCCGGCCATGCGGCCATTTTTTCCCCCAGCCAGGTGTCAAACCGGAGGGCCCGCATACCCATATAATAGGCAAGCCAGCGGGAACGGGATTTTCCCTTCAGCGCAAAGCCTTCCTTTTCCCAGATATCCTCCGCCCATTTGTCGGACAGAATCACGCCCTTGCGGCTCACATAGCTTTTGCCGTACAGGGGGATGTAGAGGGTTTTGTTGACGCTGTTCATTGGTAGACTGCCCGTTCGCCGCCGATGTAGGGCAGCCGGGAATAGGCGCACACCACATGGGCGCTGCCCACTTTGTCAATTTCTCCCCGGAAGGGAACGGCCACGGGACGCAGGTGCATGCCAATCAGGGTATCGCCGATATCCACACCGGCATGGGCCTGCACGGCAATTACCAGGCAGGGGTTCTCCAGCATTTTCCACGCAGCGGCGGGTACACTGCCCCCGGCCTTGGGCTGGGGCACGGCGCATACCTGGGTGTAGCCGGCTTTTTCGGCAGCTTCCTTTTCCATCACCAGGGCACGGTTCAAATGCTCGCAGCACTGGAAAATGGGGGAAAGGCCGGCGTTTTTGCAGAAACGGATGGCCGCCTCCGCAATCCATTCGCCGATCTGGGGTGCGCTGTTTTTGCCAATTTTACCGCCGGCCACTTCGCTGGTGGAGCAGCCGATCACTACCTGGGCGCCGGGCTGCAGCCTGGCTGCAATTTTCAGATCCAGCAGGGCTTTGGTCACCTGGGCTGTGATCATTTCATGGTCTGTCATGGGGGTACCTCCGTTATTTTTTGAATGTATACATACCGATGGCCGTGGCAATGGCCAGGTTCAGAGAATCGATGTCATCCGAGTGGGGGATACGCACGGCCCGGCCCATCCCGGCAAATTCCGGCGGCAGGCCGCTGCCTTCATTGCCCATCACCAGGGCACAGGGGCGGGTGATGTTCTTTGCCGCCTCTTCCAGCAGCACCGAGCCGTCCAGCATGAAGGGATACAACTGATGGCCGGCAAATTCCTGCCTGTATTCGTCAAAATTTTCGTATTCCCGCACCCGCAGGGAAAAGATGGCACCCATGGAGGAGCGCACCACCTTCGGGTCGTACACATCGGTGGCGGGGCGGATGATGGCGATATCGTGAAAGCCCAGGCCCAGCGCCGTGCGCAAGATGGTGCCCAGGTTGCCGGCATCGGAAATATGGTGCAGCACCACATGATCGTTTCCCTGCAGCTTGGCCGGCTGCTTTTCAAACACGGCGGCGGCAAAGCAGTTGTCCTTTCCCGAAATGCGGGAGAGGGCCTTATCCGCCACTTCAATGCGGATGTGGTGAGCGGCGGCCAGGGCCGTCAGTTTTTCCACGCCTTCCCCTTCCGTGGCCCGGGTGGAAAGCAGCAGCCTTCGAACCAGCTGGGGTGCCTTGCTCAGCGCTTCCATGGCGGGAAACATGCCGGGGGCGTAGGAATAATCCAGGGACCGGCGGTAAGATTCCAATGCGGGCATCAGAATACCTCCTATTTCAGAAACTTTTTCACCTTTTCCAGCTTTTTGCCGGTGAAGGGGGGATAGCGGAACTTGAAATCCGGGAAGCGGCCTTTCTTCAGAATGGCCTTTTCGTGGGAGAATGTATCAAAGGTATTTTTTCCGTGATACTTGCCCATGCCGCTTGGGCCCACGCCGCCAAAGGGCAGGTGGGGGGAGGACAGGTGCATCACGGTATCGTTGATACAGCCGCCGCCAAAGGACAATTGATTCAGCACCTTTTCCCGCACGGCGGCGCGCTTTGTGAACAGGTACAGGGCCAGGGGCTTTTCCCGGGCGGCAATCTGGGAAATAGCATCGTCCAGCCGGTCATAGGGAAGCACCGGCAGGATGGGGGCGAAAATTTCCTCCTGCATCACAGGGGAGGCCCAGGTGGCCTGATCCAGGATGGTGGGAGCAATGCGGCTGCCGTCACCCATGCCGCCAAAGTAAATATGCTGGCCGGACAAAAGGCCCATGGCCCGCTCGTAATGGCGGCGGTTGATCATCCGGGGCCATTCCGGGTTTTCCAGGGCGTTCTGGTAAAAATCCATCCAGCAGGCGGAAATCTCGTCCATCAGCCTTTGCCGGATGGAGGAATGGGCCAGCACATAATCCGGGGCTACGCAGGTTTGCCCGGCATTGAGCCCTTTGCCAAAGGCAATGCGCCGGGCGGCCAGGCGGATATCGGCGGATTCGTCCACAATGCAGGGGCTTTTGCCGCCCAGCTCCAGCGTGACGGGGGTCATGTGCCGGGCTGCCTTTTCTGTCACCAGTTGGCCCACTGCGCGGCTGCCGGTGAAGAAAATATAGTCAAACTGCTGTTCCAGCAGCTGCTGGTTTTCTTCCCGTCCCCCCAGGATCACAGCAGCCTGCTCCATGGGGAAGCATTCCGCCACCAGCTGATGAATGAGGTGGGCCGTGGCGGGGGCCATATTGCTGGGCTTGAGCACCACATGGTTCCCGGCGGCCAGGGCGCCCACGAAGGGGATAAGGGACAAAAGGAAGGGGTAATTCCATGGTGCCATGATGAGCACCACGCCGTAAGGCTCCCGCACAGTGACGCTGCGGCCGGGAAACAGGTGCAGGGGGGTGGGCACACGCCTGGGTGCTGCCCAGCGGCTCAGGCGGCGGATGATGAAGCTGATTTCCTTCAGCACCATGCCGATTTCCGTCATGTAGCTTTCCATCCGCCCCTTGCCCAGGTCATACTGCAGGGCGGCAGTAATCTCTGCCTCCCTGCTTAGGATGGCTTCCTGCAGCCTTTCCAGGGCCACAATCCGCTCGTCCACGGAATAGGGGTGGTTGCGGCGGAAGGAGTTGTGCTGTAGCACCACCAATTCATGGATTGTCATTTCAAAAGCGCCTCCAGAATGGCCTTGGCCATTTGTTTGCCCCGGCTGCCGATTTCGCCCACAGGGCCCACGCAAGAGGGACAGCCGCCTTCGCAGGGACAGTCGTTCACCAGTGTCAGGGCATGGGTGAGCAGGGTGCGGCGCATGCGGAACGCCTTTTCCGAAAGGCCGATGCCGCCGGGGCAGTTGTCGTAGATGATGAGGGTGGGGGCGTTGGTGAAGGGGCACTTCACCTGATAGGATACCGCAATATCCCGGGGGCTGCACATAAGGTAGAGGGGGCACAGGATGCGAAGCAGGTTGGCCACCCCCAGCATGCTGCTTTGCAGGTCGTCCTTTTCGAAGGTGCAGGCGATCTCCTGCGGCACCGTCATCCAGGCAGCGGCGGTGTGCATATCCGTTTCCGGCAGGCGCACCGGGCCAAAGCCCACGTTTTCGTTATTGTCAAAGCGCATCTTTTTGAAGATCTTCACCAGCGCCGTTACCTTCACTTCACCAAAGAAGGCGTTGTCCTCTTCTTTTTCGATGTCCAGCAGGCTCAGGGATACATTCAGGTCGGCATCGGTGTAGTAATCCACATTCACCTTGCGGATGAAGGCCTTGCAGGCGTCAAAATCCAGCTTTTCCACCTGATAGGTTTGCCCTTCGTGCATATAGATGGCGTTTTCATGCAGCAGCATGGGTACGGTGAACCGGTCCATTTCGCCCACCATCCGGGGGCGGGCAGGATCGGTAATATCCATGATGAGGTAGTTTTCTGTCATGGCGGTGCGCAGGCTTATTTCGCTGGCGGGGAAATCCTCGGCGCACCAGTGGTAGGTATCGCCGACTTGCCGCAGAATATTGCTGTCGCACAGATAGTCCAGCATCTCTTCGCTGCCCATGGCGTTGCCCAAGGCTTCCCCTTCTTTGAAGGGCAGTTCATACGCTGCGCACTTGAAGTGATTCAGCAGGATATACAGGTTATCCGGGTTCAAGAGGGCGTTTTCCGCCGGCTGGTCGAAGAAATATTCGGGGTGGGATACGATGAATTGGTCCAGTGCATTGGAGGAGGCCACCATAAACGTGGCGCTGACGCCGTGGCGGCGGCCTGCCCGGCCGGACTGCTGCCAGGTGCTGGCGATGGTGCCGGGGTAGCCGCAAAGCACGCAGGCCTCCAGGGCGCCGATATCAATGCCCAGTTCCAGGGCGTTGGTGGAAATAACGGCGTCAATCTGCCCGCTGCGCAGGCCTTTTTCAATTTCCCGCCGCTCGTGGGGCAGATAGCCGCCCCGGTAGCCCCGCACTTTGCCGGAATTGCCCAGCGGGTCTGCCACCATGGCCTTCAATTGCCGGGTCATCACCTCCACCTGCAGGCGGGACTTGGCAAAGACGATGGACTGCACATGGTTTTTCAGCAGCATGGCAGCGATGGACTGGGTCTGGGAGAGGACGCTTTTGCGGATGCCCAGCTGCTGGTTCACCACTGGCGGGTTGTAGAAAATGTAATGCTTTTCGCCGGAGGGGGCACCGTTATTGTCAATCAGCTTCACCGACCGGCCGATCAGCGTTTCCGCCAGCTCCTTGGGGTTCTGGATGGTGGCGGAGCAGAGGATGAATTTGGGGTGGCTGCCGTAAAATTCACACAGGCGAAGGAGCCGGCGCAGCACGTTTGCCAGGTTGCTGCCGAAAATGCCCCGGTAGGAATGGATTTCGTCGATGATGATGTATTGCAGGTTTTCAAACAGCTTCACCCATTTGGTATGCTGGGGCAGGATGCCGGAATGGAGCATATCGGGGTTGGTCACCACCACATGCCCGGCCTGGCGCACGGCGCGCCGGGCAGCGGCGGGGGTATCGCCGTCGTAGGTGTAGGTCTTCACGTCCACCTGCATCAGCTCAATCAGCTCATATAATTCGCTCACCTGGTCGGCGGAAAGGGCCTTGGTGGGGAACAGATACAGCGCCCGGGCGTCCGGGTTTTTCAAAATGGCGGACAAAACCGGAATGTTGTAGCACAAAGTTTTGCCGGAAGCGGTGGGGGTAACCACCACATAATCTTCGCCGTTTCTGGCAGCCTCCAGGCAGGCGGCCTGGTGGGTGTAGAGCTGGGTGACGCCGTGCTTGGCCAGCGCATCCGGCAGCCTGCGGTCAATATCCTCCGGCCAGGGGGCGTAGGAAGCAGGGCGGGCAGGAACAGTGCGCCATGCAGTGACGTTTTCCATAAAGAAAGGATCGTTTTTCAGCTTTTCCAACAGCTGGGATAAATTCATGACGGCACCTCCTTCAAAACTCCTTTTATTATACCTTTTTCCCGCATAATTAGCAAGACACACAAATGAAAACGCCCTGACAAATCAGGGCGCAGATGGTACTTTTTTGTTCCTCAGCGGACGTAGGAAATGCGGTCTTTGGCGGGAAGATGGGCGGGCTTGTCATCGGTGGGGGTGCCCACGGCCACGGCGATGGCAAAATCATGGTTTTCCGGGAAAAGGAGCGCCTTGCGGAAATCAACCGCCTTTTCGTTTTTGAAAGCAGCCCTTGGCATGCCCAGGATCACCGTGCCCAGGCCAATGCTTTCCGCAGCCAGGCAGATATTCTGGCAGGCAATGCCGCTGTCCAGCACGGCCCAGCTGTTTTCCTGATCGCAGGAGATGAAAATGACGGTGGGGGCATGATAAAATACGTCGAATTCAGGGTCCCGGAACCGGGGACTGCGGTTTTCGGGATCGGCCTTCATGGTTTCTTCCCAGACGGCCCGGTTGATATCCCGCAGCAGATTCTGGTTCTGCACCACGGTGAAATGCCAGGGCTGGCGGTTGACGGCGGAAGGGGAATCCATGCCGGCTTTCAAAAGGATATCAATCTGTTCCTGGGTCAGCTGGGTGGGGGCATAGGCGCGGTGGCTGCGGCGGGAAGAGATGACGGACAATACTTCGTTCATGACATAATCCTCCTTGTTGTGAATAAATAAGAAATATGATATAATGATGTTCAAAGCGAGGTGGAAAAATGCGGCATACAGAAGAAATGATGCGCCTGGCCCTTGAAGAAGCGGTGCGGGATGAAAACGAAGTGCCGGTGGGGGCTGTGATTGAAAAGGACGGCGTGATCATTGCAAAGGCCCATAACGAACGGGAAGGGGGCAGCTGCTTTGCCCACGCAGAGGTGCTGGCCATGGAAAGGGCCTGCAAACGGCTTGGCACCAGGCGGCTTGACCGCTGCACGCTATACGTCACATTGGAGCCCTGCCCCATGTGTGCCGGGGCCATGGTGATGGCTGGGCTGGAAAAATGCTTTTTCGGCGCCTATGACGAAAAGCAGGGCTGCTGCGGCAGTGTGTATCTTTTGACCGAAGACCCGGCCTTTTACCACCGGGTGGAAACGGCGGGTGGCATCCTGGAAAAGGAATGCAAGGAAATTCTGCAGCGTTTTTTTTCCGGCAAACGATAATTTCTTCTTTTCCATTATAAACGGCTTTTGCTGGAAAAGCAAGGAAAAAGGCGGCGGCATTTCATGTACAAATCGTGAACAAGATGTAACAATCACGCAAATTCCCCGGCCAAAACCTTGCGGGAAACAAAAAAGTGTGGGATAATGAACAACGAAATTTTGCTATACGCAAAAAAAGAAAGAGAGACGAATACCATGAAAAAGCTGATTTCCCTTCTGGTGGCCATGATGATGGCACTGACCTGCATTGCCGTGGCGGAAGATACCATATCCGACGTGGCAATCACCGTAAACGGTGAAGAAATCACGGTTGCCAAAGTGGCCGAATATGCGGAGCTTTTGTACAATAACGGCTATGTGGATGCGGTGGATTACGAAACCGCCATCAGTTACCTGACGGAAGAAGCCATTCTCAAGCAGAAGATCAGGGAGCTGGGCCTGGACCAGTACACCGATGATGAAAAGGCTGCCTTCAAGCTGGACGCCCAGGCGCAGTTCGAAACGGACATTGCTTCCTATGTGGAATACTACCTGACGGAAGATACCGACGAAGCCCGCGCCCAGGCCCGGGAAGACGCCATTGCCTATTATGAAGCCTACGGCTACAATGAAGCCGCCATCCTGGAGAACCTGCTGCTGACGGAAAGCTATAACCGGCTGCAGAACTACATCCTGGACGGCAAAGACGTTGCCGTGACGGAAGACGAAATTCAGGCTTCTTTCCAGGAATATGCCCAGCAGGACAAGGAAATGTTCGAAGGCAATGTGTACATGTACGAACTGTACCAGATGTACTACGGCTATGAATCCTGGTATCAGCCCGAAGGCTTCCGCGGTGTAACCCATATCCTGCTTTCTGTGGACGAAGAACTGCTCACCGCCTGGCAGGACGCCCGTGCCCTTTCCGAAGAAGCGGAAGAAGGCGCTGAAAATACTGCGGATGTGGAAGCGGCGGAGCAGGCCATCCTGGCCAGCCGTCAGGCGGAAATCGATGACATCTATGCCCGTCTGGAAAAGGGCGAAAGCTTTGAAACCCTCATTGCCGAATACGGCACCGATGAAGGCATGAAGAACGAAGAATACCTGAAAAACGGCTATGCCGTGCACCCCGATTCCATGAGCTATGACGCCGATTTTGTAGGCGCTGCCTTCAGCGACAAGGTGCAGCAGGTGGGCGACGTGAGCGATCCCGTGGTTTCTCAGTTCGGTATTCACATTCTGCAGTATGTGAAGGAAATTCCCGGCGGCCCCGTGGAAATGACCGACAGCATTCATGCCGAAATTGAAGAATACCTCACCTCTTCCAAGCAGGGTGCCTATTATTCCGAAGCGGTATCTGCCTGGGTGAGCGAAAGCGATATTCAGCGCAACGAGGATGCCATTGCCACCCTGAACACGGTGGTGGAAACCGAAGAAACGGAAGAAGCTGCCGAAACCACCGAAACCACGGAAACCGAAGCGGCTGCTGAATAAAAGATCAAGCACAAGGCAGAGAACCTGCCTTGTGTTTTTTTGTCTGTATATTCATTGACAAATGAGATAAAAAAGGTTAAAATGTCAATAATGGGTAAGATTTAATTAAATTAAAGTTTAATTTGCAGCATGTGGATGGTGTGAAGCATGATCGGAGGAAAGCAGGTCATCGGTGTTTGCATGACCAAAATGCATTGGAGCAGCCGCCTCAGTTTTCTGGGCACCTTAAAGTGCTGCACCCAAAAAGCGGGCTTCAAGCTGATGGTGTTTAACAGCTTTGTGGATTTTTTCAAGCGTGACGCTTCGGACCAGGGGGCCCAGAGCATTTATGACATGGTGAACCTGGACGTGGTGGACGTGCTGGTATTGTTTGACGAATGCTTCATGAACAAAGACGTGCTCACCGCCATCATTGATAAAGCCCATGCCCGCAATATCCCCGTGATTGTGCTGGATGCAAAATACGAAAACTGCTTTTCCATACTCAGCGATTATGATCAGGTGTATACCGATATGATGGTCCATGTGATCCGGGAGCATCATAGAACCAATACCTATTATCTGGCCGGCTTTCCCCAGGGGGATCCTACCTCTGAACGGCGGATTGCCTGCTATCAAAAAGCCCTGGAAATGTGCGGCCTGCCCTTCAGCCAGGAGCAGGTGGGCTACGGCGAATACTGGAGCGACCCGGCCAAATGGGCAGTGCAGCGCCTGGTGGACAGCGGAAAGCCCATGCCCGGGGCCATCTTCTGCGGCAATGATTATATGGCCATCGCCGTGTGCGAAAAGCTGCAGGAATACGGCCTGAGGGTACCGGAGGATGTGATGGTTACCGGCTTTGACGGCACGGAGGCCGCCCGGTATTCCATCCCCCAGATTACCACCTGCGCCCAGGATATGCAGCTGTTGGCCGGCCAGTGCGTGGAAACGGTGCAGGCTGCCCTGCAGGGTGCGGCGCCCTTTGAGGTGATGAATGCGTTCCGGCCGGTATATACCGCCTCCTGCGGCTGCCGGGGCCTGGATCATGAGGATTTCAGGAAGGCTTCTGCCGAGCTGCACGGCATTGTGGACGCCGTGCAGACCCATGAGGATTTCATGTACGCCTGGATGAACCGCATGTTCGATATCAAGGACATGAACGGCCTCTATTCCGCCCTGACCAACAGCATCCTGGAGGATTCCTACGTCTGCCTCAACAGCGATATTATCCCCATGGTGATGGAGGGCCGGGCCAACCGGGAAACGCCCTTTACGGAACAGATGATTGTGCTCTCTTCCCGCTATACCAGACAGGAGCGTACAAAGGAAACCACCCTGCAGCTCAAGGAAATGGTGCCCTGCCTGGAAGACTGGGCGGGGGATGATTCCGTTTATATTGTGAATGCCGTTTATGTGGGCGAGTTGGTGGTGGGCTATTATGCCTACCGCACCGACGATGTGGTGAATAATCTGCACAAGCTCAAGCGCATCGTCAACACCGTGAACCTGGCCTTCCGTGTGGCCATGAATTATTTCCGCCAGGCCAAGCTGCGCACCAGCGTGGAAAAGGCGGCGCTAACCAATTCCGTGACAGAACTGCCCAATCTCAAGGGCTCCATTCACTGGTTCCAGCAGTTTGCCACCCCGGAAAACCGGAAAAAAACCCTGTGTGTATCTGTGTACGGCTTGCCCAAATATACCTATATCCAGGAGAACTACGGCATCCAGGCGGCAGAGGAAGCAGTGTCCTTTGTGGCGGAAGCGCTGAAGCTGGCTAATACGGAAAAGTGTTTTATCGGCCATATTGCGGAAGATGAATTCATCGTCATCAATTATTTTGATGAACAAGAAAACCTTTCCGATGCCATCAGCAATACTATCAACCGGGCCACCGGGGTGTTTTTCAACCTGGTGGAGGATTACAACAAAGGCACAAAGCGGGAATACTATGTGGAAGTGAACTGCGGCTGCACCACGGTGGATCCCGGCTGGGAGGCGTCGCTGGAAAGCTTTATCAAGTTTGCCAAGGGCGAAATGTACATGAACCGGCTGAAATCCGGCATGGGCGCCGCCGTCAAGGAAGTGGCGTCTCCCGGCGAGTACTATAAGGCCTTTGAGCTGCTGATCGAAAAGAATTTGTTCTCCTATCACTTCCAGCCCATTGTCAATGCCAAAAACGGCCAGATTTACGGCTACGAGGCCCTGATGCGCACCGACAAGAGCATTGGCATGAACCCGCTGGAGGTGCTCAATACCGCCCGGGAATACAACCGCCTGTATGAAATTGAAAAGGCTACCATGTTCAATATCATGCAGCTTTATGCGGCCCAGAAGGAAAAATTCGGCGGCAAGAAGGTGTTCATCAACACCATCCCCGGCTATTTCCTCAATGCCCAGGATATGGTGCAGCTTACCCAGCTGCACGGCAGCTATATGGACCGGTTTGTGTTCGAACTGACGGAACAGAACACCGTATCCGATGACGAGCTGAACGCTATCCGCCGCTTCTCCGGCGATGATAAGAAGAGCACCCGCATCGCCATCGACGATTACGGCACCGGCCATTCCAATATGGCAAACCTTCTCCGCTATGCCCCCCGCATCATCAAGATTGACCGGTTCCTCATCGAAAACATCCACCGCAACCAGAACAAGCAGCTGTTTGTGCGCAGCACGGTGGAGTTTGCAAAGCTGAACAACATTCTGGTGCTGGCAGAGGGCGTGGAAACCTCCAACGAGCTCCACACCGTCATCGACCTGGGGGTGGACCTTTTGCAGGGCTTCTATCTGGCCAAGCCCCGGCCCGAGCCCATCCCGGCCATTCCGGACGAAATCTACCAGGAAATCCTCTACGCCAATCCCCTTTATGGGCAGGACAGAGCGTAAAGATTGGAAAACAGAACAACAAAAAAAGCTGTCATGTTGACAGCTTTTTTGTTTATTCTTCCCCCAGCGCCAAGCATCGGATGGCGTGGGCCAGGCCGTTTTCGTCGTTGGTTTTGGCGGTATAGCGGGCGGCGGCCTTTGCGTGGGCGGTGCCGTTGCCCATGGCCACGCCCCAGCCGGCGGCGGCAAGCATGGGAATATCGTTTTCGTGGTCCCCCAGGGTCATCACCTGGGACAGGGGAATGTGATAGTGTTCTGCCAGGGCGGCCACGCCGGTGGCCTTATCCACCCCGGCGGGGATTACTTCGATGTTGTGATCGCCGGACTGGGTGAGGGCGATGCCGGAAATTTGTTCCAGCCTTTTCCACAGCGGGTCCCCCTGGGTGCCTTCGCAGATGTAGTATTTCTGCACCGGCATATTCACGCTGGAAAGCATTTCTTCTTTCCCGTGGAAATACCGAAAGCCCAGGGCCTTGATTTCGTCGGGGCTGGATAATTCGCTGTGGTGGGGCAGGCCCGCATGGGAGGTGCACAGGCTGTGCTTGTTGAACATGAAAAAATCTGCCTTGGCGTCAAACAACACATCCATCACTTCCCGGGCTGCCTGAGGGGCGATGGAGGAAGTGTGGATGGTGCGCAGGTTTTCGTCGGTAATGTGGCAGCCGTTCACGCCGATGATGGGGCAGTGGATGCCGTACTGGTGCATACGCACATACACGTTTTCCGGAAAACGGCCGGAAGCGATGGCAAACACAATGCCCTTTTCCTGGGCGGCGTGGATGGCGTCAATGTTTTCTTTGGTGATGATCCCCTGGCTGCTGAGCAGCGTGCCGTCCACATCGCTGGCGATGAGGCGGATGGGCAGGTGGTTTTTCATGGGTGGCTCCTTTGATCAGAAGGGTGGTGTGATGGTAAAGGTGCGGCCATCCAGATAGGAAAGGGATCCGGACAGGCGAAGGGTGAGGGAAGCAGCGCACAGGTGCAGTGCGGTGGTTTTCATGCGCTTGTTGAGGGCCCGGTCGCCGTATTTATCGTCCCCCAGCACGGGGTGGGAAAGGAAGGCCATGTGGGCGCGGATCTGGTGGGTACGGCCGGTAAGCAGGGTAACCCGAAGCCGGGACAGGGTGCCGTCAAAGCCGATGGTTTCATACATGGTTTCAATGTTCTGGGCACCTGGGGTTTCGTGGGTGATGACCCGTACCGATGCCCTTGCGGCATCCTTCACCAGATAGGCCTTCACTGTGGCCTTTTCCGGGCGCATCTGCCCCCGCACCAGGCATTCGTACACCTTGGTGAAGGTGTGCTCCCGAAAGCCTGCAAGCAGCATTTCTTCGCTTTCGTCATCCTTGGCAAGGAGCAGAAGGCCGCTGGTCTGGTTATCCAGCCGGTGGCACAGCCGGGGGCGGAAAGCCTTTCCGGCATAGGCCTGTAGAAGGGACAATACTGTCATGCCGCCCCGGCCGTCCGAATCGCAGCTGATACCGGCGGGCTTATTCACAAGCAGGATACGCTCATCCTCATACACAATGGGGAGGGCTGCTTCAAAAGCGGTGTACAGCTGGATTTTTGCGCCGGGAAGGAGGATGCTGTCCCTGCCGCAGCGGACGCCGGATTGCTTCACGTCCCGCTTGCTCAGTGCGTTTCGGATCACATGGGCGGGCAGCAGGGGAAAGGCGTGGGAAAGGTAGCCTTCCAGCTTCTGCGCAGGGACGTTTTCCGGAACCAATGCTTCATAAACACGCATCAGTGCAGCACCGCCGATCTGACGCCCATCCATCGCACTGTCTGTACATGCAGCTGGTGCAGGGCGGAGAGCATGGAGCGGGTGGGAATAACGCACAGCATGCTTTCCAATACTTCCTTCATTTCTTCATAGCTGGCCCCTTGCTTGGCCATCATCCGCAAGTCTTCCAGCGCTTCTTCTTCCCCCGCTTCCGGGCGTACCGCTCCCACCAGCATGCCCCGCATGGTTTCGGTGCTGGCCACTTCTTCGGGCAGGATGCCGTTCATGCCCCCCAGCATCATTTCCTCCGTCAGGTGCACGCCGAAGGGGGAAAGGGAGGAAAGGCCGTGGAGCAGGTTGGAAGGGTCTGCCAGGCCGGGATGCAAAAGCAGCATTTCCCCGGTATGGGTCTGGGTATAGTCAAAGGTGGCTCTCAGGTACCGGTCGATAAACGTTTCGGTGTGCTCCATGGGCACCAGATCCAGAATGGAATTGCAAAAATGGGCGGCGGGCACCGTGGCATGCAGAAAGCCGGACAGGTACAAAAGGCTGTGCAGCGTGGCGCTGAAGGAAAACAGCGCCTGCTGGGCCTTGGCGTATTTATCGGAAAGCAATACGTCCATGATGCTTTCGGAAAGGGATGGGTGCAGGTGCAAGGTGGCGGTATCGTCATCGTGGATTTTCAGCGTGCACCACAGCCGCTGCACTAGCGCCTCGGCAGCGGAAATTTCCTGCCACTCAGACAGGGTGACCTGCATATCCTGCACCAGCATTCTTTTAAGCAATGCGTCTTCATCCCGGGAGAGCATACAGGCTTCATAGGGCAGGAAGGAAAGCACCTTTTTCTTCAGCTTTTCGGTGCCGGGGAAGCGGCCGTGCATTTCGTTGTGATAAAAGGAAAAGGCAAACAGCTGCCGGGCTTCGTCTTCGGTTTTTACATCAAAAATATTCACATTGGGGCAGCGCATCAGCCTCTCCTGGCACGCCTCCAATTGTTTTTCCTGCAATACGCTCATGGTTTTGTCGCACCAGGGTTCCCGGTGACAGGCATAGGTACGGATCAGGCTCATCACGCCCCTTTCACAGGTCATATAGTTTGATTATACAGGCAATTCGGGCGCTGTCAAGGCGCTTTCAACACATTACCGGGTCAGCCGTTTTCTGCCATGCGAAGCAGCGCTGCTTCGTCAATCACAGGCACCCCCAGCTTCTGTGCCTTGTCCAGCTTGCTGCCGGCTTTTTCCCCGGCCACCACAAAGCTGGTTTTTTTGCTGACGGAGGAAGCGGCATTGCCGCCGTTTCTGCGGATAAAATCCTCCGCTTCCTGGCGGGAAAGGGTGGGCAGTGTGCCGGTGACCACCATGGTGAGCCCCTGGAAAGCGCCGCCCTGGGCCGCCTTTTCCGCTGCCATGGGGGAAACCCCGGCGTCCATCAGGCGCTTGATCATATCCCGGTTCTGGGGCAGGGCAAAGAAATCCACAATGCTCTGGGCCACAACGGCGCCCACTTCATCAATCTGCAACAGGGCGTCCGCATCTGCAGTCATCACCTTTTCCAGGGAGCCGAAATGCTGGGCCAGGTCCCTGGCGGTGCGCTTGCCGATATTGGGAATGCCAATGGCCAGCAGGAACTGGGAAAGCTCACAGTGCTTGCTTTTTTCCAGGGCGTCCAGGAGGTTCTGGGCTTTCTTTTCCTTGAAGCCCTCCAGCTGCAGCAGCTGCTCCTTTTCCAGGCGGTATAAATCCGCCGGGTCGTGGACGGAAAGGCAGTCGTACAATTGATCCGCCGTCATTTCGGAAAAGCCGGTAATGTCCATGGCGTCCCGGCTGGCAAAATGGGAAAGGCGCATGACGGCCTGGGGCTTGCAGGTTTCCCGGTTCAGGCAGAAAAGATGGGCGCCGATTTCGGTAAGCTCCGTTCCGCAGGCAGGGCAGTGAGTGGGGGGCAGGATGGGGATACCCACGGTGCCGTCGTCCACCTTCCCCAGGATTTCCGGAATCACGTCATTGCTGCGGCGAATCCACACCCGGCAGCCAAGGGCCACGTTTTTGCGCTGAATATCGCCCATGTTGTTGAGGGTGGCCTTGCGCACGGTGACCCCTTCAAATTCCACGGGGGATACATGGGCCAGGGGAGTCAGCTTGCCGGTGCGGCCCAATTCCCAGGTGACGTTTTCCAAAGTGGCAGTGGCTTCCTCGGCGGCAAATTTGTAGGCAACCGCCCAGCGGGGAAATTTGTCCGTAAAGCCAAGGGCCTGGCGGGTGCGGCTGTCCATCACTTTGATGACGGCGCCGTCGATAAGATAATCCAGGGAGGGGCGGTCTGCTTCGATTTTTTTCAGCTGGGAAAGCACCTGCTCACGGGTGGAAGCGGTTTCAAAATAGGGGCTGATGGGGAAACCCTGGTCCTTCAGAAAGGCAATCATGCCCGTCTGGTCGGTATAGGGGGCGTTTTCAATGGTGCCCACCTGATAGAAAAAGGCGGACAGCCTGCGGGAGGCAGTAACAGCAGGGTCCAGGTTCCGCAGGGCGCCGGCAGCGGCGTTCCGGGCATTTTTCAGGGGCTCCTGCGCCGTTTCGTTATACTTTTTCAGGGCGCTGAGCCGCATGATGCATTCGCCCTGCACTTCCGATTTGCCCTGCCACGGAATGGACAGGGGCACCCCCTGCACCGTTTTTGCCTGGGGAAGGATGGCTTCGCCCACCTCGCCGTTGCCACGGGTGGCAGCCTGGATGAGCTTGCCCCCGTCATAGGTCAGGTTCAGCGTCAGCCCGTCGAACTTGTATTCAATACCCCAGGTGAGGGGCGGCAGGTTCCCTTCCTGGGCGTGGAGCTTTTCGGTGCGGTCAAACCACTGGTTCACTTCCTGCTCCGACTGGGCTTTGTCCATGCTCCACAGCCTGGTGATATGCCGGTGCTCCTCAAAGGCGGAAAGGGGCGCGCCGCCCACCCGGTGGGAAGGGGAATCGGGCAGCACAACACCTGTTTCCTTTTCCATGGCCAGCAGCTGGTTATACAGCTTGTCCCATTCGGCGTCGGAAATGATGGGGTTATCCAATACATAATAGGCGTGAGCCGTTTTGTTCAGATAATCCACCAGGGCTTGCATGGAAGAAAACTCAGGCATGGTTCAGTACCCCTTTCAGGTGTCGATTTTCACAATGGGGGCAATGGAAAGGGAAAATTCCCGGGTGCCGTAGGCGGTAAAGGCGATCATGATCCGGGCGTCGGCGCCGCTGCCTGTCACCTGCTGCACGGTGCCCTCGCCGAACTTGCGGTGCAGCACCTTGTCCCCGGGCTTGAAAAGCGCATTGGTTTGCAAAGAACGGGCGGGGGACGGGGCAAAGCCCTTTTGTACGCCGGGGATATTCAGGGCGGCGGGGCAGCCGGCAGCCATGCCGGGTGTGCCGAAGGACAAATTGCGGGCAGGCTGCGATACAGGTTGGGCCATGGGCCGCTGTGCCGGGGCAGGCCTTGCCCCGCCGGGCCATTCTTCCTGAATGAGCCGGCCGGGGATTTCTTTGAGGAACAGGGAAGGGGCGTTGTGGGTGATCTGGTTATAGAGCATCCGCCGCCTGGCAAAGGAAAGATACAGCCGCTTCTTGGCCCTGGTGATGCCCACATAGCAAAGGCGGCGTTCTTCCTCCATTTTGTTTTCTTCGGTAATGGAGCGCATGGAGGGGAAAATGCCCTCTTCCATGCCCGCCATGAATACATCATCATATTCCAGGCCTTTGGCGGAGTGGAGCGTCATCAGCGTCACATACTGGGGTGCGTCCTCCTGCCGGTCCAGGTCGGTCACCAGGGACACATTTTCCAGGAAGGCTTCCAGGGTTTTGTCCTGGCTTTGCTGCTCAAATTCCTTGGCAGCGCCGGCAAATTCCATCAGGTTCTCCAGGCGTGTTTGGGCTTCTTCGCTGTCTTCAATTTCAAACTGCGCTTTCAGCCCGGTTTCGGAAAGCATGGTATCCACAAATTCCGAAAGGGGCAGGGTGTCCTTCAGCATGGTCAGCTTCATCAGCAGCATGGAAAAGGCGCTGATGCTCTTTTTGGCCCGGCTGGAGATGGTATCCGGCAGGTCGGACAGGACGGAAAAGAGGGGCAATTCTTCCTCCCTTGCGTATTCCTGCAGGGCGGTCACGGTGGTATCGCCGATGGAGCGCTTGGGGGTATTGATGATGCGGGTGAGGGAAACGTCGTCTGCGGGGTTTGTTACCAGGCGAAGATACGCCAGGGCGTCCTTCACTTCCTTGCGGTCGTAGAACTTGGTGCCGCCAAACACCCGGTAGGGGATGCCGGCGCGCATGAACATTTCTTCCAGCACACGGCTCTGGGCATGGGTGCGGTAGAGCACCGCTATCTCGGCCAGGGATTTTTCCGCCTTCTGCAGCTTGCGGATGATGGTGCAGATCCAGGCGGCTTCTTCCCGTTCGTCCCCGGCGCTGTACAGGCGGATCTTTTCCCCTTCATCCTCATCCGTCCACAGGGCTTTTTCCTTGCGGCCGGTATTGTGGGCAATCACCTGGTTGGCAGCATCCAGGATATTGGCGGTGGAGCGGTAATTCTGCTCCAGCTTGATGACGGTGGCGTCGGGAAAATCCTGCTCAAAGTCCAGAATGTTGCGGATATCGGCCCCGCGCCAGCCGTAGATGGACTGGTCGTCGTCGCCTACCACGCACAGGTTGCGGCTGTTTTGGGTGAGCAGTCGGACGAAGGTGTACTGGGCTTGGTTGGTGTCCTGGTATTCGTCCACATGGACGTAGGTGAATTTCTGGCGGTAATAATCCAATACCGGCGGATGCTCCACAAACAGCTGCAAGGTGCACAGCAAAAGATCGTCAAAGTCCAGGGCGTTGGCGTTCTTCAGCCGCTCTTCATAATAGCGCATCACGTCGTGAATCTGCTGGGAGCGATAATCCCGGGGGGATTCCTGGAACCATTCGTCGGGGGAGAGCATTTTGTTTTTCGCATCGCCGATTTTGGCACGGATTTCCCGGGGTGGCAATTGCTTTTCATCGTAATGGAGGGCCTTCAGGGCGTCTTTGATCACCCGCTGCTGGTCGTCCTCGTCATAGATGGTGAAGGAGCGCTGATAGCCGATTTTTTCAATATCCCTTCGCAAAATGCGCACGCAAACAGAGTGGAAGGTGCCCAGCCACATTTCGTCCACATCGCTGCCCACCAGCCTTTGCACCCTGTCCTTCATTTCCCGGGCGGCTTTATTGGTAAAGGTCAGCGCCAGGATGTGCCAGGGGGCCACGCCCTGTTCAATCAAGTTTGCAATGCGGTAGGTGATGGTGCGGGTTTTGCCGCTGCCGGCGCCGGCCAGGATGAGCACCGGGCCTTCCAGCGTTTCGGCCGCTTTTTTCTGCATGGGGTTCAGCACGGATAAATTCATGGGCTCCCTCTTTCTTCACGGTATCGGTGAACGGCAATAAATAGCCATAATAATCTACAATAATTATACCATATCCGGCCAATAAAAAAAAGCACTGCCGGAAAAATTCCGGCAGCACCGAAGGAACCTTTTTTTACGCCTTGGCCTTCTGGCCCAGCTTGTTTTCCGTGCCGTTCTTCAGCCGTTCGATATTGGCATGATGCCGCCATACGCCAAGCCCCAGCAGCACCAGCGCCCAGATGCCATAGGGCCAGAAGGGAGCGGTGAGGGTGACCAGGATGAAAAACACGGCCAGCATGGTAAGGCTGCCCAAGGAAATGTAGCGGGTGAAGTAAATGACCGCCAGGCAGATCAGGATAGCGGCCAGGCCCTGCCAGAAGAACGTGAGCACCACAATGGCAGCGGAGCAGGCAATGCCCTTGCCGCCCTTGAAGCCGAAGAAGATGGGCCAGTTGTGGCCCAGCACCACACACAGGCCGCCCACCATGGCACCATGCAGCCCCAGCAGCAGATGGCCGATGCCCACAGCGATGGAGGCCTTGATGAAATCGCCCAGGAACACGATGGCGCCGCCCTTCAGACCCAGCACACGCAGGGCGTTGGAAGCGCCTGTGTTTTTGCTGCCTTCGGAGCGGATATCGTGGCCCAGTTTATTGGCCACCAGAATGCCGGTGGAGAAGCTGCCAAGCAGATAGGCGGCAACGGCCACCAGAAGGTATTTCAGGATGTCGATCACGGTTTTGCGTCCTCCTTTTTCTTTTCTCTCAGCGAGAAGCGGATGGGGGTGCCTTCAAAGCCGAATGCCTTGCGGATGCAGTTTTCCAGGTAGCGCTGGTAGGAAAAATGCATCAATACTTCACTGTTGATAAACAGGGCGAAGGTGGGGGGGCAGGTGGCCGGCTGGGTGGCGTAATAGATTTTCAGCTTGCGGCCCTGGATCACCGGGGGCTGCAGCGCCATCTGGGCATCGCCCAGCACATCGTTGAGGGCGCCGGTGCCGATACGGCGGCTGGCCTGCTCATACACCTTGTTCACTTCCGGCAGCACATTCTGTGCCCGCTGGCCGGTGAGGGCGGAAATGAACAATACCGGTGCATAATCCATGAATTTCAGATCTTCCAGCACCTGCTTTTTGTATTTTTCAAAGGTGCCGGTTTCCTTGGTGAGGGCGTCCCATTTGTTCACGATCACCACGGCGGCCTTGCCCTCTTCGTGCACCATGCCGGCAATGCGGGCGTCCTGCTCCGTTACGCCTTCCTGGGCGTCGATGAGAAGCAGCGCCACGTCGCAGCGCTTGATGGCGGCAATGGAGCGGATGACGCTGTAGCGTTCCAGGGATTCGTCCTCGATGGCCCGCTTGCGGCGGATGCCGGCGGTATCGATGATGTTGTATCGGGTGCCGTCGGGGCCCTGGAATTCTGTATCGATGGCGTCTCTTGTGGTGCCGGGGATGTTGGAAACCATGGTGCGGTCCTGGCCCAGGAGGCGGTTCACCAGGGAGGACTTGCCCACATTGGGCCGGCCTACCACTGCCAGCTGGATCACTTTCTGTTCGTCCTCTTCATCCTCTTCTTCCTGCACGGGCAGGTGGGATACGATTTCGTCCAATAGATCCCCAAGGCCCAGCATGTTTACCGAGGAAATGCCGATGGGGTCTCCAAGGCCCAGGGCGTAGAATTCGTAGCGCACCTCTTCCAGGCCGCTGTGGTCCAGCTTGTTTACCACCAGAATGACGGGCTTATGGGTGCGCCGCAGCATGACCGCCACTTCTTCGTCATCCGGCGTCAGGCCCACCCGGGCGTCGGTGAAAAAGCAGATCACATCCGCCATGTCCATGGCAATCTGGGCCTGGTGGCGCATCTGGGACAAAAGCACGTCGTCGGATTTGGGATCGATACCGCCGGTATCGATGAGGGTGAACTTGCGGCTGAGCCATTCCACATCGGCACAGATGCGGTCCCTCGTGACGCCGGGGATATCCTCCACGATGGCGATGCGGTGGCCGGTGATTTTATTGAAGAAGGTGGATTTGCCAACGTTGGGCCGGCCAACAATGGCAACCAGGGGTTTTTGAGGCATGGAAGGGAACCTCCTTGTTTATTCAATGCCCAGCAGCGCACGGTACAGGGATGCACCGTCGTTGGGCGTAAGGGTGAGAGGCATGGGGATGGAGGCGCGCAATTCTTCGATGGAAGAATCGTCCAGGAACAGGTCCTGTTCCTCCCGGAGGGTATTGGAGCAAAGCAGCGCTTCGTCCTCCTTTCGGCCCTGCAGGGCGGCGGCAATATCATTGCCGGTGAGCAGGCCGGTGACGGTAACGGTGTGGCCGAAGAAATTGTTTTTCACCGGCAGCACCGTGACGGATACCCCTTCCGGGGCGTACATATCCATCCATTTTTTCATTACCGGGGCAATGGACGTGCCGCAGGGGATGACCACGGAGCGTTTTTTTGCGGGCAGGGTATTTTCTGCCGCTGCTGCTTTCAAGGCTTCCTCCGTTTTGCGTACCAGGCCCACGCCGTTTTCAATCTGGGGATAGCCTTCGTACGCTTCCTCTGCAGGAATTTCCCGGCCTGCAATCAGGTACATTTCGTCGGACGGGAAAACGAACCGGGTGTACATCTCGGCCAGGGCCTTTTGCTGGAAAGTTTCTGCAAGCTGCAAAACGGCCTGGGCGCTTTCCTTTGTGAAGGGCTTTACGTCCGCCAGGCCTTCCCGGAAACGGGTCAGCCCCACCGGCACCAGGGCGCAGCTTTTTGCGTATGGAGAGAGGGCGTACAGGTCGGTAAGCGTTTTTTCCAGCTGTTTTCCGTCGTTCCAGCCGGGGCACAAAACAATCTGGCAATGGAAGGTGAGTCCGGCGTCATGGAGCCTTTGCAGCCTTTCCAGAATATTGCCGGCAAAGCGGTTGTTCAGCATCCGGCAGCGGAGCGCAGGGTCGGTTGTGTGGACGGAGATGTACAAAGGGCTGGCCTTGCGGCGCACAATGCGGTCAAATTCTTCATCGTCCACATTGGTCAGTGTCACATAATTGCCCATCATCAGGGAAAAACGCCAGTCGTCGTCCTTCACATAGAGGGTTTCCCGCATGCCGGGGGGCATCTGGTCAATGAAGCAGAAGATGCACTTGTTGCGGCAGGTGCGGGGGGAAACGCAGGCGGTATCGGACAGGGACAGGCCAAGGGGTGCGCTTTTTGCCTTGATAATGCGCACATTTTTTTCTTCGCCGGTTTCGGTGCGGATCATCAGATCCACCTTCTGCCGGGCAGAAAGCGCCTGGTAATCGATATGGTCGATCACCTGTTCCCCGTTGATGGAGATGAGCGTATCTCCCGGGCGCACGCCCCGCCGCCAGGCAATGCCGTGGGGCTGGACGAACTCAATCCTGTGTTCCATGAAATACCTCCTGCATGGGCATAAAACAACATGATAATTATGCTTTATTTTTCCGAAAAAGTCAAGGCACAGGCCGGCCCAGGGCGGAAAGTGATCGGAAAATGATAAAAAATTTCCTAAAGCCGGCCTTTTTCCAGGCGCAGCGGTTGACAAGCAGGGGAAGGAACTGTAAAATATATTGTTGGTTTAGTGCCAACTGAAAGAAGGAGAAAACCTATGATCCGTAACGATATTCGCAATATTGCCATCATCGCCCACGTTGACCACGGCAAGACCACCCTGGTGGACCAGATGCTGCGTCAGGGCGGTGTGTTCCGCCAGAACCAGCAGGTGGCCGAACGCGTGATGGACTCCAATGACCTGGAGAAAGAACGCGGCATTACCATCCTGGCCAAGAACACCGCCGTGCATTACGGCGACGCCAAGATCAACATTGTGGACACCCCCGGCCACGCCGATTTCGGCGGCGAGGTGGAGCGCGTGCTGAAAATGGTGGACGGCGTGCTGCTGCTTGTGGACAGTTTTGAAGGCCCCATGCCCCAGACCCGCTTTGTGCTGCAGAAGGCCCTGGGCCTGAAGCTGCCGGTGCTGCTGGTGATCAATAAGGTGGACAGGCCCGACGCCCGCTGCGATGAAGTGGTGGACGAACTGGTGGATCTGCTCATCGAGCTGGACGCCGATCCCGAAACCCTGGACCGGCCCATCATTTACGCTTCCGCCCGCAAGGGTACCGCCACGCTGGATCTGGAACAGCCCGGCGAGGACCTGAAGCCTTTGTTTGATACCATCATGAAGTACATCCCCGCTCCCGAAGGGGATACGGAAGGCCCGGCCCAGGTGCTCATTTCCACCATCGACTATAACGAATATGTGGGCCGCATCGGCATCGGCCGCATCACCCGGGGCACTTTGAAGGACGGCATGATGGTGGTGCGCTGCAATGCGGAGCATCCCGAAAATACCACCGCCCCCTGGCGGCTGACCGCCCTTTCCGTCTATGACGGCCTGAAAAGAGTGCCTTCCGAAAGCGTATCCATGGGCGATATTGTGGCCCTGACCGGCCTTGCGGATATCTCCATCGGCGATACCGTGTGTGACCCTGCCGACGTGTGCGCCCTGCCCTTTGTGGCCATTACCGAGCCCACCGTCACCATGACCTTCTCCGTCAACGACAGCCCCTTTGCCGGCCGGGAAGGTACCTTCGTTACCAGCCGCCACCTGCGTGCACGCCTGTTCCGCGAGTTGGAAACCGACGTTTCCCTCCGGGTGAAGGAAGGGGACACCCCGGACCAGTTCGAAGTGTGGGGCAGAGGCGAATTGCACTTGTCCATCCTCATCGAAACCATGCGCCGGGAGGGCTATGAGTTCCAGGTGAGCAAGCCGGAAGTGATTTATCGTTATGAAAACGGCAAGAAGATGGAGCCCATCGAGCGCATGGTGGCCGATGTGCCCCAGGCCCATGCCGGCGCTGTGATCGAAAAGATCGGCCGCCGCAGGGGTACCCTGGAAAGTATGGGCGGCGGCGACCGGGTGCGCCTGGAGTTCCTGGTGCCAAGCCGCGGCCTGTTTGGCTATCGCAGTGAATTCCTCACCGATACCCGGGGCGAAGGCATCATGAGCGCCGTGTTCGACCATTACGAAGAATACAAGGGCGATATTCCCCACCGCAATGTGGGCGCCCTGGTGTGCTACGAAACCGGCGAAACCACCCAGTACGCCCTGTTCTATGTGCAGGAACGCGGCACCCTCTTCATCAGCAACCAGACCCCTGTGTACGCCGGTATGATCTGCGGCGAATCCAGCCGCCCCGGCGATATCGTGGTGAACGTGTGCAAGCAAAAGCACGTGACCAATATGCGCAATGCTTCCGCTTCGGAAGACAGCCTGCGCCTTGTGTCCGTGCATCCGCTGACCTTGGAAGAATGTCTGGAATTCATCGATGACGATGAGCTGCTGGAGATCACCCCCAAGTCCCTGCGGATGCGCAAGCGCACCCTCAGCCACGAACAGCGGGCCAAGGACCTGAGCAAAACGAAAAAGTAAAATAAACCAAACGCCAAAGTGCTGATGCCTTTGGCGTTTTTTCAATTTACGGTTGAGATGGGCGAAACCGGGACGGTATGGCTTTTCATCAAATTGGTGCTACCATGGAAGTACACCGGTGATGAACGAACAGGAGGAAACGATATGCAGTTTGAATTGGGTACAAAAATCCGGGAGCTTCGCAGAAAATGCGGATATACTCAGGAAAAGACAGCGGAAATGCTGGGGGTAACGCCCCAGGCGGTATCCCGCTGGGAAAGCGGGCAAAGCTGCCCGGACGTGATGATGATTCCTTCCATTGCCAATTTGTTCGGGGTGACCATTGATGAACTGTTTGGCTACATGAATGAACGTCCCCGGCGGATTGACGGGCTGGCAGAGCGGTTGGATGCAATGCTCGAAATGAACAACGGCCGGGACGTGAACATAGACGAATGTATCATGCTTGCAAGGGAAGCTGTGATGGAATACCCCGGCAGCGGACGAATCATATTGCGCCTGGCATCTGCCTTGATGCGGGCAGGGTATGTGCGCAGGGGCGAGCGGCATTTATTGGACAGGGAAGGATACAGCGTATATGATACGGCTGCCCACAGCACATACCCGGAATGGCGGGAGGCCATGGCACTGTATGAAAAAGCACTGCCCCTGCTGGAAGCGGGGCAGGAGCGGCATCGGGCGGTGGAGGAAATGATGCAATTGTACCTGAACGTGGGGCAGCGGGAAAAGGCGCTGGCCCTGGCCCAGGAAGCCCCCGGCATCTGGGGCAGCCGGCCTTTCCTGAAAATCCAGGCGGCGGATGGAAAAGCACAGGTGGCGGCCTATGGAGAAGCACTGCTGGAGGCGGCCGGTGCCTGTGCCCTGCTGATGGTGCGCTGTGTGATGGCCTGGGGCAGGAAGCTGCAGGCAGAGGAGAAAGCACGGGCTGTGCAAAATGCGATCGGAATCATGAACCTTGTATGCACAGACGGCAACTACGGGGACCGCAGCGGCTTTGTGGCCCGGCTGCAAATGCTGCTGTCTGTGTACCTGTGGGCTGATGGCAAACAGGACGAGGCTTTTGATGCGCTGGAGGAGGCACTGAAAAATGCGCGGCGCTATGATGGGCTGCAGAAGGAGGAGACTTTCTACACCGCACCGCTCATCAGGCTGACAGCGGTACAAAAGAAGGATGGCCCGGGGGAAAGCGCGTGTATGGCAGCACAGCTTGCGGAGGAATGGCCGGCCTGGTGTGTGCCCGAAGAAGAAACGGTGAGAGCAGAGATGGTCAGGGATGGGCGCTGGCAGGCGTGGGTCCGAAAAATAAAGCAATAAATACAAAAACGCCGGGAGGCTTTTGCTTCCCGGTGTTTTTTGTTGCATTATTTTTGTCAATAAAGCACAGGCAGGCGGTCCTTGGTGACGGCCCAGGGGTGATGGTACATGGCGCACAGCTCTTCGTTGGTGGTATGATCCTCCGTCAGGGCAAAGCCGCCGCACCAGGTCATGTAGCTGACCCATTGCGCTTTTTCCTCGGCCAGGGCTTCCACAGAAGGAATGGTACCAATTTCACCAATGAGGGTGATCTTGGGCTGGGATGTGATTTTCTTCAGCTCTTCCAGCTTTTCCGTCTGGGCAGTGTGCTGATGGGCCGGCGGGTACATATCCCGGGAGATGATGTCCACTGTATCATCTCCGGGATAGCAGGCGGGAACAGGCGAATTCCACACCCAGATCAGGTTGTTCAGGCCGTGCAGATCGGTATAACGATGATACATCAGCCGCCACAGGCCCTTCACCGTTTCTGCGCCCTGCTTGCCCCACCAGAACCAGTTGCCGTCCCCCTCATGGAAGGGCCGCCACAAAATGGGCACGCCGGCGTCGCAGAAGGGGCGCAAAAGCCCGGCCATCATGTCCATATCGGCCAGCAGCGCCCGGTTTTCCGGGGCACCTTCCATAAGGGCCCTGGCGGCATCAAAATCGGTATTGTCGGAAAAGAAGGATTTGCCGTGCCCGCCAAGGGGAGAAAACCAGTGCCAGGTGAAGGTGACCACGCCTTTTTGCGCCGCCCATTCCCAGGCCTAGCGAAGGGTGCCATAGTTTCCGGCCACTTCCTCCATGCATTCTTCATCGGTGTCCAGGTAATTGATGTTTGGGGAGTAGGAGAGCAGCTCAAAGCCCAGCAGGGCAGGCTGCTTGCCGGTGATTTTTTCGATGTGGTCAAGTTCCTCCATTCCCCGGGTTTTGGTGTGCTGGCCGGTGAGGATGCCGCAGCCGGAAAGATCTGCCAGGTATTCCATCATCCGGTGCACGCAGGGCAGGGCGTTTTTGTTGCAGGGGGTGGTAACAGGCTTCATACATATTTCTCCTTATGCATCAATGATGGGATGGATATCCTTGTATCGGCTGTATTTGCTTCATTATAGCATGTTGCATACGGAAAATCCACTGATTTTGATGATGGGGGAAAAGAAAAAAGGGGATGATGTACGGCGGCATACGCAGCAGCGCCGGGGGACAAGACATGTTTGCCTGCCGTGCGGCTTTGGGCAGCTTTCGTTCATACAAAAAACCGCCCGGGCAGTAACCCGGGCGGATTTTTGTTATCAGAAGCCGTTAACGGTGTTGAACAGCTTTTTATTGAAGGTATGCTTGGCAGCCAGAGCCTTTTCGATGGGCATGTGGAAGGTTTTGCCGTTCTTCATGCCGATCACCTGGTTGCTGATGCCCTTTTTGAGCAGCTCCACAGCCATGGCGCCGGCTTCGAAAGCGAAGATGCAGTCCCGGGCGGTGGGGGAAGCGCCGCGCTGGGTGTAGCCCACCACGGTGGAGCGCACTTCGATCATGCCACACTTGCGCTTGAGCACGCTGGCCAGGCGTTCGGCGGTCATGGGTTCGCCTTCGTACACTTCCTTGCCATAGGGCTTGAGGAACTTATACACATCAAAGGGCTTCATGCTGGCCCAGCAGCCTTCGGCGATCACCACGGTGGCACGGGTATTGCCGCGCTTGATCTGGAAGTTCAGCTTATCGGCCACTTCGTCCACGCTCCACTTCACTTCGGGCACCACCACGATTTCGGCGCCGGTGGCGGCAGCCGTGCTCAGGGCGATGTCGCCGCAGTCGCGGCCCATCACTTCCACCACGTGGGGACGGTCGTGAGAGCGGGAGGTGGCGCGGATGGCACGCACAACGTCGGAGCAGCAGTTCACGGCGGTATCGTAGCCCAGGGTCATTTCGGTGTAGGCCAGGTCGTTATCGATGGTGCCGGGGATGCCGATACAGGGGATGCCCAGCTCGCAAAGACGCATGGCGCCCTGGAAGGAGCCGTTGCCGCCGATGACCACAAGGCCGCTGACGTCCATATCGCGCAGACGCTGGGCAGCGCGTTCACGGACAGCAGGGTCTAGGAATTCGGTGCAGCGGGCGGTGCGCAGGTAGGTGCCGGGCAGGTCGGCAATATCCAAAACAGTGTCAAGATCCAGCCGGACAAAATCGTCTTCCAGCTTGCCGGAGCGGCCCAGCAGGCCGTTGTAGCCCCGCTTGATGCCAATCAGAGGCATATCCAGGTGGTTGGCACAGCGGGCAACGCTCATAACGGCAGCGTTCATGCCGGGGCTGTCGCCGCCACTGGTGAGAACTGCAATATTGGGCATGGAAAAACACTCTCCTTAAAATTCTGTGGTGCAAAGCCATCGACGGAGCGATGTGCCGAACCATTATAGCACAATTCCCACACGGATGCCATAGCCAAAGTGCAAAAAGACGAGAAAATTTGCTATAAAATATGCACAAAAACGAATTTTTGCACCCCGGGGTAGAAAAAATCCTCCGTTCGGTTCATATTATGCGGAACGGAAATATTATTTTACAAATAATACTTGACAAATACCATTTAATGAGTTAATATGATTGTGGAAATAATATTGCGGAGGTAATATTGATGAAAACCAATAAAGTAAACGAAGTGCTGCAGTTTCAGGATGCCCAGGCCTTTGAAGAGCGGCTCAGTGCCATTCTGGCCGGGGAAGAGAAGGAAGAAAATGTACTGATTGCCCTGATGGATGTAGATCATTTCATGGCGGTGAATGATACCTACGGCCACGAAACCGGCGACGATATTCTGATTGCCATCGGCAGGCATCTGGAAAAGGGCGTGGAAGGCTGTGGGGATATGTACCGCATCCGGGGGGATGAATTCGGCATCATCTTCCAGGGGGAAATGGAGAAGGAAGACGTATTTCTTCTGATGGAAAAGCTGCGCAGCACCCTGGACGTGAAAACGCCGGCGGGTGACGCGATTACCATTTCCGTGGGCATTGCCGCTGCCTTTGAAGATGCAAACCGCTATCAGGAACTGCACCGCAAGGCGGAAAGCGCCATGTTCCGGGCCAAATATGCCGGCAGCAACAAGGTGGCCCTGTGCCGGGAGGAAAAGATGGTGCCCAAAACCAGCCACTATACCTCCGACCAATTGAAGCGGCTGAATAAACTGTCCAAGCGGGAAGGCATCGGGGAAGCCATTTTGCTGCGTGAAGCGCTGGATATACTGCTGAAGCGGTATGATGTGTGACGGTTGACAGAAAGCATATGCTATGGTATACTTCGTAACGGAGTATATCTCCAAAAGGAGCGTGGTTACCCCGTGGAGGGTGATTATGGCAGTAGTAATGCCATAGAACCGGAGCCTTACCCCGGTAACAAAATGAAACACAAGCATGCCTGCGGCGAAAGCCATAGGCGTGCTTTTTGTGTCTGAAAAAAGGAGTAGCGAAACAAAAAATGGGTATTCAGATCCTGATCATGGTGATCCTGGTGATGCTTTCTGCGTTCTTTTCCGCAACGGAAACGGCCTTTTCTTCCCTGAACCGAACCCGCCTCAAGAGCATGGCGGATAACGGCAACAAGAAAGCCCTGCGGGCATTGAGGCTGGCGGAAAATTATGACGATCTATTGTCCACCATCCTCATCGGCAATAATATTGTCAATATCGGGCTGGCTTCCATTGCCACCATTTTCTTTGTGAACCTGGTGGGCGGCGCTGGTGCTACGCTGTCCACGGTGGTTACCACGGTGGTGGTATTGATCTTTGGGGAAATTTCGCCCAAGTCCATGGCCAAGGAAAGTCCGGAAAGCTTTGCCATGGCGGTTTCCGGCATCATCGGCGGGCTGATCAAGGTGTTCAAGCCCATCAACTGGCTCTTTGGCAAGTGGAAGGTGCTGCTGTCCAAACTGTTCAAAGTGAAGGACGACCGCCGGCTTACCCAGGACGAACTGATCACCATGGTAGAGGAAGTGGAGCAGGAGGGAGGCATGGACGCCGATGACAGCGACCTGGTGCGCTCCGCCATCGAATTCCACGATCAGGAGGTTTCCGATATCCTTACGCCCCGCGTGCGGGTGGAGGGCGTGCCCCAGGACGCCAGCTATGCAGAGGTCAGCGAAATTTTTGAGGAAAGCGGCTATTCCCGCCTGCCGGTTTATGATGAAACCATCGACCGCATTGTGGGCGTGATCCACCAGAAGGATTTTTACCGCAAGACCAAGGATGAGCAGCTGAACCTGCCCGAAATTATGAAAAGCCCTGTGTTCGTGACGGAAAACACCAAGATCAGCGACCTGATGCGCCTTTTGCAGCGCACCAAATCCCAGCTGGCCGTGGTGGTGGATGAATACGGCGGCACCGTGGGCATTGTGACCATGGAAGACATTCTGGAAGAGCTGGTTGGCGAAATCTGGGACGAACATGACGAAATTGAAGTGGAATTCCTGGAAGAAAAGGACGGCAGCTGGCGCATAGTGGGCAGTGCTCCCCTGGAGGAAATGGAAGAACGCTTTGGCCTTGGCTCCAATGCCGATGCCAGCACGGTGGGCGGCTGGGTGATGGAACTTGCCGAACGCATTCCCGATGTGGGCGAAGAATTCCATTGCGGCAGCTGGGACGTGAAAGTGGTCAAGGCTGATGACCGGCACGTACAGGAAATTTTGCTTTATCCCCATCTGACGGAAAAAACGGAAGAAATCGAAGAGGACGATTGATGCGGGGAGGGAGAAGTGCGGGGGTTCACCCCTGCACCAGGGCCGTGCCCTGGACCAAATTGCGGAAGTGGTTGGCTGGAAAAACAGGTAATTTCACGCTGTTACAAGCACGGCGCACAAGACCCTTTGGAATAGACGATTGCAATATTGCGAATTGGGTGTGGCACCGCCACCCACGGGCTGGGCGGCGGAACGACGCCTGCCAGATGCTTTGCATCCGGGGAAAACGAAAAAATAGCCGGCGGGAAAGTTCTCTTTCCCGGCCGGCATTTTTTACGTTTTCATTGCGCCCGTGGGCTCTCTTGTATTTGTTCCTCAACGTTCATGCGGAAACAGCTTGTTTACACAAACAACCACTTCGCGGATTGGGTCCAGGGCACGGCCCTGGCCTGCCGTGGGGGTACAGGGGGGCGAGGAGCCCCCTGACCGAACCCAACTAACTCACTCCACAAAAACAGCGGCGTACCAGTTCTGTTCTTCGTTATCCGGGTATTTGAGGGTGTTGATGGGCAGGCCGAACTGACGCACGGTTTTGAACACGTCAATGCCCACGCTGTGGAAGGCGGGACGGGCTTGACGGATATGCCGGCATTCACCGCCGGTGTGGCCGGCGCAGGTTTTGCACAGGCCGCAATCGCTCATGGAAAAAGCGAAATAATAGCCGTCGCCGAAGGCCTTGCCCTCCAGATGGAAGGACACCTTCTGGGTGATGTGCTTGTTGTGGCCGCCGATAATGATGCCCCAGGAATAGCGGGAGAGCATTTCTTTATACTGTTCCATGGTGGGGCTGCCGGGGCGGGAAGGGCAGGTGAGGCCTTTGCCCCAGTCGTTGCAGCCGAACATGCATTTGAGCAGTGTCCGGCTGTCAAAGCAGATCTGGGAAATATGGAAAGGAGTGGCGCTGACAGCGCCCATCTCCAGGGCAATTTTTTTCAGTTCTTGTGCGTAGGCGGGAAGTTCGGGCATGGGGCAATCCTCCTTTGTGCTTTACACCATTTTGATGAGCATGTTTTTCTGTTCGTCAAATTCCAATTGCAAAAGCTTTTCCCGCTCCATTTGCTTGAGCACGTCGGAGAAGCGCTTGAAGCCGATGGTATGCTCCGTGTAATCGGGATAGGCGGCCTGGATATCGGCCTTGAGAATGGAGGGGTTCACCCGCTCAAATCCATCGTCCTTGTAGCGCTGCAATTGTTCGCAGAAGGCGGCGCGCCAGTTATCGGCGGAAAGGCTCTTCTTGCCGGGGGCTTCGGGGGCATCGGCGTTGAGGGACACCATCACGTTGTAGTTATCGTTGCGTACACGAAGGGTGCCGAACTTGGATGCCAGCTTGTTGAGCAGCTTGCCGAAGGAAGCACAGCCAAAGGATTTTTCGTTGAAATCGGGCCGCAGGCGAAGCAATATGCCCTTGAGCTCGCTGGCGTACATTTCTTCGTTTTCCGTCTGCTCGGACAGGATGCTTTCCAGCACTTTGTTGAGCCCGGCATCATCCAGCGGTTCATCTTTCGACTGCTTTTTGCCCCGGCGCTTGTCCCGGGTGACGGAGGAAACGGATTCCAGGAACTGAAATTCGTTGCAGGCGTTGATGAAAATGGAAGAAGCCACTTCGCTGCGGCTCATGCCAAGGACAAACTTGCCCATGCTTTTCAGCCGGCCCACCAGGGGGGTATAGTCGCTGTCGCCGGACACAATGCAGAAGGAATCAATGAGTGGGTTGGTGTAGGCCACTTCCAGGGCGTCCAATACCAGCAGGATATCGGCGTTGTTTTTCTGGGCCACGCCGTGGCGCAGGGAAGGCACCACGGTGAAGGTGTTGGAAAGCAGAAGCTCCTTCAGCTCGGAAAAGCGGTCGGTATAGCCGTAAACTTTGCCAAGCAATATATCGCCGCGGATTTTTACCTTGTCCAGAATATTGTTCAGCGTGGGCGCCTTGGCCCCGCAGTTTTCAAGATCCACAAATATGGCAAAACGTGATGTACTCAAATATTTTCAACTCCTATAATTTCAGCCTTGGGGATGGGCCCATTGCCAGACAGCTTCTGCAGCCGTTTTGTTCATTTTCGGGCAGGCAAGCAAAGCGTCCATATCGGCTTCCCGTATGGCTTTGACAGATTTAAAATACTGCAATAAGGCACGCCGGCGTGCAGCACCGATGCCGGGAATATCCTCCAGCACGCTGCGGGTGGCGTTTTTTTCTCTCAGGCCCCGGTGATGGGTGATGGCGAAGCGGTGGGCCTCGTCACGGATGCGCTGGATGAGGTGCAGCGCCGGGGTGTGATGGTCCAGCAGGATGGGCTCTTCCCGGCCGGGGAGATAAATGGCTTCCAGCCTTTCTGCCAGGCCGAACATGGGCACGTCGGCCCCGGCGTCCAGCATGGCCTTCCGGGCAAAGGCCAATTGCTCCGGGCCGCCGTCGATAAGCACCAGGTCCGGCAGCGGCCACTTTTCGCCGCTTTCCGGGTTCATGGACCGCTTGAACCTGCGGCCCAGCACTTCATTCATGGAAGCAAAATCGTTGGCCCCTTCCACCGTTTTGATGCGGTAGTGGCGGTATTCCTTGGGGGCGGGAGCGCCGTCCAGAAACACTACCATGGAGGCAACGGACAGGGCCCCTTGGGTATTACTGATGTCAAAGCCCTCAATGCGCCGGGGCGTATTTTGAAGGCCGATGGCCTTTGCCAGGCTTTCGCAGGCACCGATGGTGCGTTCATGCTGTACCTGCTGCTTGGCATTGCGTTTTTGCAAAGCGTCCCGGGCGTTCTTTTCGGAAAGCAGCACCAGCGCCCGCTTGTCCCCTCGTTTGGGAATCACAAGGGTACAGGCACCCTGCCGCTTCTGACGCAGCCATGCTTCCAGATCCCCTGCAATTTCATCCGGCAGATGGGGGCAAAGCACCTCCCTGGCCGGCTTTCGTTCATCATAAAACTGCAGAATAAAATCAAACAGCACTTCCCCCCGGTCTTCCCTTCCTTCACCGGGCAGGGCAAAGCTGTCGCCCCCCACAATACGGCCCCGGCGCACGTACATCACCTGGGCCATACAATCCATATCATCCCCCCACAGGGCAAACACGTCCTGCTCCGCGCCGGAAACCTGAATGGCTTGCTGGCGCTGCATGAGGCCTTCGATATCGTTCAGTTGATCCCGGATCCTGGCGGCCTTTTCAAATTCCAGCTTCATGGCGGCAGACTGCATATCCCGGCGCAAATCTGCCGTGATTTCCTGGTATTTGCCCCCCAGGAACTGCACCACCCGGTCTACCACCTGCCGGTATTCTTCCTTTGTGCATTTGTTGCAGCAGGGGCCCAGACACCGCCCGATCTCATAATTGATGCAGGGGCGCTGCAGCTTCTTTTCCGGCAGGTTATGCTTGCAGGTACGCATGGGGAACAGCTTGCGAAGGGTATCCAGCACATCCTTCACCGCCGTGGCCCCGATGTAGGGGCCGAAATACCGGGCGCCGTCGCTTTCCTGACGGCGGGCCAGGGTGACCCGGGGGAACATATCCTTCAGGTCCAGGCGGATATAGGGGTAGTGCTTATCGTCCTTGAGCAGGATGTTATAGTAGGGCTGATGGAGCTTGATCAGATTGCATTCCAAGATCAGCGCTTCCAGGTTGGTGCGGCACAGGATGATATCGAAATCATCGATATGCGAAACCATGGCCGCCACCTTGGGGGTGTGGTCGCGGCCATGGAAATAACTGCGCACTCGGTTTTTCAGGTTGATGGCCTTGCCTACATAGATGATTTTCCCGTTCTCCTTCATCTGGTAGCAGCCGGGAGAATCAGGCAGCAGGCGCAGCTTCCGGGCAATCTGATCGTTCATGAATTATTCGTCGCCGAAGGTGGATTCCACCACATGGATCAACTGATCCATCAGTTCATCTTCCACGGGGACGAATTCTTCCATTTCTTCGCCGTCCTCGTCTTCCAGGGGCTGCACCTTCATCACATAATGGGACACTTCTTCAGGCTTCACATCGCCGCAGTCATCCGTCAGCAGCACATATTCTTCGCCGTTATAGAAGAAGTAGCGGTCCACGCGGAGCTTGAGCACTTCGCCGTCCGCACTTTCCAGTTCAATGATGTCCATTTCTTCGTTGTTACACATGGCAATCTCTCCTTATTATTCATGATTGTTTGCCCATACAAATTATACCCTAATTATGACAAAAATACAAGCACGGATAAAAAGGGGAAAGATGACGTAAAAGGAAAGGATTGATATTTTTGCCCGTCCATCGTATAATAGGGAAAGAGTGAAGAAATTGGAGGTGCCATGATGGTTCACATCCGTGATTATAAAGGGAAACAAATTCACATGATCGGCATCGGCGGCAGCAGCATGAGCGGCCTGGCCGAAATGCTGCTCAAGGAAGGGTATACCCTCTCCGGCAGCGACAATGCCAATTCCCATGCGGTGGAGCGGCTGCGGCAAAAGGGCGTGCCCGTGACGGTGGGCCATTTTGCGGAAAATGTGGAGGGGAAGGACCTGATCATCTTCTCCGCTGCCATCCTGCCCGATAATCCGGAGCGGATGCAGGCAAAGGCCCTGGGCATTCCGGAGATGGAAAGGTCGGTGCTGCTTGGGCAATTGATGCAGAACCATGCCCATGCGGTGTGCGTCAGCGGCACCCACGGAAAAACCACCACCTCCTCCATGATCGCCCAGGCCCTTCTCGATTGCGGCAAGGACCCCACCGTCCATATCGGCGGCCGGCTGGATGCTCTGGGCGGCGGCAGCCGGGTGGGGGGCAAGGATGTGTTTGTGGCGGAAGCCTGTGAGTTCCACGGCAGTTTCCTGGAAATGAGCCCCACCACGGCGGTGGTATTGAATATCGAAGAGGATCATCTGGACTACTACAAGGACATCCACGATATCTGCCGTGCCTTTGGCAATTTCCTGGCCCTGCTTCCGGAAAACGGCGTGGCCATCGGCTGGGGGGAGGACCCCTGGATTCCCGGGCTGTTTGAAAAGCTTTCCTGCAAAACCATCACCTACGGCATGGGAGAAGGCTGCGATTATTACCCGGAAAATCTGTCCTATTCCGATACCGGCTGCGCAAGGTTTGACGTGATGTACAAGGGGGAAAAGGAAGCGTTCGTTTCCCTTTCCGTTCCCGGCAAATTCAATGTGCTCAATTCCCTGGCCGCCTATGCGGCGGTGCGCAGTGCCGGGGTGGAGGCGGAGGAGGCGGCGAAAGCCCTGACAGCGTTCACCGGGGTGCACCGCCGGTTTGAACTGACGGGCGTCATTGACGGGGTGAAAATGTACCACGATTACGGCCATAACCCCACCGAAATGAAGGCGGCGCTGGATGTGGCCAGGATGCAAAGGCCCGGAAGACTCTGGGCCGTGATGCAGCCCCACACCTACAGCCGGGTGAAGGGATTGTTTGGCGATTACCTCACCTGCACCGCCGCTGCGGATTTCACCCTGGTAACCGATATTTTTGCTGCCCGGGAAAAGGACCCCGGGGATATCCGCACCGAAATGCTGATTGAGGGAATGCGGAAAAACGGCATCGATGCCGTCCATACCCCCACATTCAACGATACGGAAAAATACCTGCGGGCGCATTGGCAGCCCGGCGACCTGGTGCTCACCATGGGCTGCGGCAATATCAATCTGCTCAACGAGCAGATGCAGCTGCATGGCGATACCAAATAAATCAAAAGCACATCAAAAAAGCAGAGCCTTTCGACTCTGCTTTTTTATTATGTTGCGATCAGGCGCCTTCGGGGAACGCACCTTCATAGAGGTAACGCTGGGTGGCTGCGCCGGCCACGCCGTCCACATTCAGGCCGTAGCGGCGCTGGAAGGCCTTCACCGCTTCTACGGTGCCGGTGCCGTAATAGCCGTCCACGGTGCCGGTGTAGAAGCCCTGATCCTTCAGCTCCTGCTGCAGATCCTCCACCAGGCTGCCGTAGTTACCCTGACGCAGGGTGACATACTTGGTGTTGGGAGCCTTGGTCACCTTCACCCAGGTGCCGGCGGGCAGAGGGGTGGCGGTGCGGTAGGGGGTAGCGGTGGGCTTACGGGTGGGGGTGGGCCTGGGGGTGGCCGTCACGCGGGCCTGGGAGGCGGACTTGGCTTTGCCGGAGTAGAGCAGGTTCAGCGTGGCAGAACCGGCCTTGCCGTCGGCAGTGAGGCCGTTTGCCTTCTGGAAGGCCTTCACGGCGTTCTTGGTGCCTTCGCCGTAGCTGCCGTCCACGGTGCCGGTGTAATAGCCCAGGGACTTGAGCTTGGTTTGCATGGAGCGCACATCTGCCCCCTCACTGCCTTCCTGCAGGGTGGTGCCGATGACGGCAACAGCGGTGGAGGTGCCCTTGGCGGAGGAGGAGTAAAGCTCCTTCAGGGTCAAAGGACCGGCCACACCGTCGGAATAGGAGCAGTTGCGCTTCTGGAAGGCGGTAACGGCGGCTTCGGTGGCGTCATCGAAGGTGCCGGTGGCCTTGCCGCTGAGGTAACCCAGGTCAATAAGGCGCTCCTGCATCTTCCGCACGTCGGAAGAGGAATTGCCTTTGCGCAGGTAGGTGTTTTCGTTATAGGTGGGAACGGCAGTGGCGGGCTTGTTGGCAGGCTTGGCAGTGGCCCGGGCATTGCGCAGGGCGTTCAGCGTCTGGGCGCCGGCCTTGCCGTCGGCGGTGAGGCCGTACTGCTTCTGGAAGGCCTTCACGGCGTTTTCAGTGCCTTCGCCATAGTCGCCGTCCACGGAGCCGTTATAAAAGCCCAGGGACTTCAGCTTCCGCTGCACTTCGCGTACATCGTCGCCGGTGGCGCCCAGCTTCAGGGAAGAGGTGGCGGGGGTGGTAGTAACGTCAGGCCGCTTGGTGGCGTTGGCGGAGGTGAGGCGGGTGAGGGTATCGGAGCCCACAACGCCGTCGGCAGTGAGCTTATACTGCTCCTGGAATGCCTTCACGGCAGCTTCCGTGCCGGGGCCGAAATCGCCGTCCGCCTGCCCGGCGTAAAAGCCCAGGGTTTTCAGCTTGCGCTGCACTTCACGCACGGCATCGCCCTGACTGCCCAGCTTCAGGGGGCCGGAAGCAGCGGCGGTGGGTTCGGGGGTGAAGGGCGGGGTGGTGATGGTCACCTGGGTGCCGGTGGGCACGGTGGGCATCACGATGGGGTTCCAGCCCGTATTGCCGCCGTTATCGGTGGGAAGGGTAATTACGCCGCTATTGCCGCCGGGCGTGGTGCTGACCCCGGGCAGGACGATGCTGCCGGAGGGCGCATTGGTAGCGGGGGCGGTGGTGGGAATCTGGGGCGGCTGGGTAGTGGCGGGGGCAAAGGTGGGGAAATCACCAATGCCGGTATTGCCGTTGTTGCCCGTCTGGATATCCGGCGTTACATAACAGCCGGTCAAAATCAGCGGCAGCACCATCAGCATTACAGCCAGCATCCATTTTACCGCACGGCGATTGTTCATGGGTCATCCTTCCTTCCAAATACATTCGGCCTGAGGCCTGTTGATTACGCTTTCATTATATTGACGAAAAAGGGGGTGGGTTTGTTCCCGGAAGCATGGAAAAAATTTCATCAGCCGGTATAGTGCCAGCCGGTGATGCCAAGCTTTTCTGCTGCCTGTATATTTTCCGGGCGGTCATCGATGAAGAGGGCCTCCTCGGGCCGGATATCATAGCGATTCATCAGCAGGCGGTAGATTTTTTCTTCCGGTTTCACCGTTTTTTCCCTGGAGGATACCACCATGCCGTCCATCAGTGCAAAGAAGGGAAAACGCTCCACAGTGCGGGTGAGGGAGGGCTCGGGGTAATTGGTGAGGGCGAAGATACGCTTTCCCATCTTTTTCAATTCAGGAATCAGATGGGAAAGGGGCAGCATTTCCATGGTTTTCGGAAAATCTTCCAGCAGGGAATGGATGTGCTTTTCGCAGCCGGGATGGCCGGAAGCTTCAGCTATATCCCGGACGATATCCTCATTGGGGCGTGCGCCCAGGTCCAGCTGGGCCCAAAGGCAGCTGCCATCCTTTTCATGGAACATGGCGTGCTGCACATCGCTGCGGATATCTTCCGGCAGCAATCTGCACACCTTCTCCACATCGAAGCTGAGCAGTACGTTTCCGATGTCGAAAATGATAACCTTTGCGTTCAATAATCTTTCATCCATGGTGATATGCCTCCGCTTTTATAGCATAACATATTTTCTGCCTGAATACAATCATTTTTCGTACGACTTTTTTAGTAAAAATTTTTGTTTCCTGTAACTTTTTCTGCATAAACCCTTGACAAAAGGGGAGAAAGTGGTAGAATAAATCCGGAAGGTCAAAGAAAGTCAGATTATTTGACATTCCGACGAAGTATGTAAATGAAAGAAGGATGTGCGATATGAACGGCAATCAATACACGCAAAAATCCCTGGAGGCCATTCAGGCTGCGCAGCGTGTGGCCCAGGAATGGGGCCATCAGCAGCTGGAGGCGGTCCATCTGTTGCATGCCCTTTTGAACCAGAAAGAAGGGCTGATCCCCAGGCTTTTGCAAAAATGCGGTGTCAGTCTGTCACAGTTGCAGCAGGGTGCAGAGCGTATTTTGCAAAAGCTGCCCCGGGTGCAATTGAACAGCCGGGAAGAGGGCAAGGTGTATATCAGTGCCCAGCTGGATAAAGTTATGAACACAGCCCTTGACCGGGCCGGGCAGATGAAGGATGAATATGTATCGGTGGAGCATTTGTTCCTGGGCCTGATGGCGGAAGGGGACAGGGACGTGAAAGCGCTCTTTGATACGGTGGGCCTGGGTGAACAGGGTTTTCTTTCCGCCCTGTCTTCCGTGCGGGGCTCTGCCAGGGTGACCGGCGAAAACCCGGAAGAAACCTACGACGCCCTGGCCAAATACGGTACCGATCTTGTGGAACTGGCAAGAAAAGGGAAGCTGGACCCCGTCATCGGCCGGGACAGCGAAATCCGGGATGTGATCCGCATTCTATCCCGCAAAACGAAAAACAATCCGGTGCTCATCGGTGAGCCGGGCGTTGGCAAAACCGCCATTGCGGAAGGGCTGGCCCTGCGCATTGTAAGGCGGGACGTGCCGGATTCTTTGAAGGACAGGTCCGTCTTTTCCCTGGACATGGGTGCACTGATTGCCGGGGCAAAATTCCGGGGTGAATTTGAAGAGCGGCTGAAGGCGGTGCTGGCGGAAATCAAAAAAAGCGAAGGCCGCATCATCCTGTTTATTGACGAACTGCACACCATTGTGGGCGCCGGAAAAACCGACGGCGCCATGGATGCCGGCAACCTTTTGAAACCCATGCTTGCCCGGGGCGAATTGCACTGCATCGGCGCCACCACCCTGGACGAATACCGCAAATATGTGGAAAAGGACGCCGCCCTGGAGCGCCGTTTCCAGCCGGTATTGGTGACAGAACCCACGGTGGAGGATACCATTTCCATCCTGCGTGGGCTGAAGGAGAGGTACGAAGTATTTCATGGTGTGAAGATTCAGGATGCGGCCATCATTGCCGCCGCCACCCTGTCCAATCGCTACATTACCGACCGTTTCCTGCCCGACAAGGCCATTGACCTGATCGACGAAGCCTGCGCCATGATCCGCACGGAAATGGATTCCATGCCGGTAGAGCTGGATGATATCCGCCGCCGCATCATGCAGCACGAAATTGAAGAAGCGGCGCTGCAGAAGGAAACGGATCCCCTCAGCCAATCCAGGCTTGAAACCCTGCGCAAGGAGCTTTCCGATATGCGGGATCGGTTCCAGTCTATGCAGGCGAAATGGGAAAATGAAAAGAGCGATATCGGAAAAGTGCAGCGCCTGCGGGAAGAGATAGAGCAGGTGAACGCCGAAATTGAACAGGCGGAACGCAAATACGACCTGAACAAGGCAGCGGAACTGAAATACGGCAAGCTGCCCCGGCTGAAGGCCGAACTGGAAGAAGCGGAAAAGGCCCCTTCTGAAGACGCCACTTTGCTTCGTGACCGGGTAACGGAAGACGAGATTGCAAAAATCGTTTCCAAGTGGACGGGCATTCCGGTGAGCAAGCTGGTGGAAGGGGAAAGGGAAAAACTGCTGCGCCTGGCGGACGTGCTGCACAACCGGGTGATCGGCCAGAACGAAGCGGTGACCGCCGTTTCCGAAGCCATCCTGCGTAGCCGTGCCGGCATTGCGGATGAGCACAGGCCTATCGGCTCCTTCCTGTTCCTGGGTCCCACCGGTGTGGGTAAAACGGAGCTGGCCAAGGCCCTGGCCGAAGCCCTCTTTGACGATGAAAAGAACATCATCCGCATCGACATGACGGAGTACATGGAGAAATTCTCCGTTTCCCGGCTCATCGGAGCACCTCCCGGCTATGTGGGCTATGAGGAAGGGGGACAACTGACCGAAGCCGTCCGTCGCCAGCCCTATGCCGTGGTGCTCTTTGACGAAATGGAAAAGGCCCATCCGGATGTGTTCAACATCCTTTTGCAGATCCTGGATGACGGCCGTGTGACCGACAGCCAGGGCAGAACGGTGGACTTCACCAACACCATCCTCATCATGACCAGCAACCTGGGCTCCTTGCAGATTCTGGAGGGCATTGATGAAAACGGTGTACTGTCTGAAAATGTAAAGCAGAACGTACAAGCCCTCATCAAGAGCCATTTCCGGCCGGAGTTTTTGAACCGCATTGACGATACCCTGCTGTTCACCCCCCTGCAGAAGGAGCAGGTGGAACGCATCATGGACCTGATGCTGGAGCGTCTTCGCAAGCGCCTTGCCGACAAGCAATTGTCCCTGCACCTCACCGATGAGGCCAAAGAAAGGCTGATCGCCCAGGGGTATGATCCCGTCTATGGCGCACGGCCCATGAAGCGGCTGCTGCAAAGCCGGGTGGAAACGCTGGCGGCAAAACTGCTGGTATCCGGTCAGGTGCTGCCGGGGCAGGAAATCGTGATCGATGCCGATGCGGTGGATGGATATGTTGCTTCTGTGCGGTGACGAGGGATGATGGAGGGGCTTTGCCCCCTCCACCCCCAGCAGGGACATTGTCCCTGCACCCACCTTTGGATGCTTCTTTTCCTCTCTTCCAAGCCATTTCCCAACAAAAAGATAACACTCAGAAATTCTTGGTAACGGCACTACCTTCCCCACGGGCCGGGCGGCGTTCCGCCGCCTGCCGGATGCCATGGCATCCGGGGAAAACAAGAAAAATCCGATTGGAAAGTTCACTTTCCATGTCGGATTTCTCTTTGTTTTCATTTTGGCCCGTGGGTGCATTTCGTTCTTTGCGCTTCGTGCGGAAGCTGTGTGTGTGCCTCACAATCCCCCCATCGCAGAATGGGTGCAGGGAGGAACTCCCTGCCGCCGGGGTACAGGGGCTGCGTAAGCCCCTGCCCCGTCTCTCCACGCAATCAAAAAGCCCTGTCCGAAGACAGGGCAATTTTTTTGCTTTTTGTTACCGCTGTACGCGTCCGGAAGCGTTGCCGCCGGCCAGGGTGAGCACTTCCTTTTCGGAGCAGAGGTTGAAGTCGGCTTCGATGGTCTGCTTCAGGCAGGAGGCTGCCACGGCGAATTCGATGGCCTGCTGGCAGTCGCCGGGCCACTTGTTCATGGCATGGATGAGGCCGCCGCCAAAGCTGTCGCCGCCGCCCACACGGTCCACGATGTGGATGAGGTAATTCTTGGCGAAGTAAGCCTTTTCGCCGTCGTAGAGCATGCCGCTCCAGTTGTTGTCGGAAGCGGAGATGGAGCCGCGCAGGGTGATGGCCACATAGTCAAAGCCGAAGCGTTCCTTCAGCTGCTGGGCCACAGAGACGTAGCCTTCCTTATCCAGCTTGCCGGAGTTGATATCGGTATCCTTGGCTTCGATGCCGAACACGTCCTTGGCGTCTTCTTCGTTGGCGATGCACACGTTCACGTAGGGCATCAATTCTCCCATGACTTTGCCGGCCATTTCGCGGGTCCACAGCTTGCCGCGGTAGTTGAGGTCGCAGGAAACGGTGATGCCCTTCGCTTTACACACCTTCAGGGCGTCCAGGCAGATTTCAGGCAGTTCGCCGCCCAGAGCGGGGGTGATGCCGGTGAAGTGGAACCAGGTAGCGCCGTCCAGGATCTTTTCCCAGTCGTAATCTTCCCGCTTGGAAAGGGCCACGGAGGAACCGGCGCGGTCGTACACCACTTTGCTGCCGCGCTGGGAAGCGCCCTTTTCGCAGTAGTAGATGCCCAGACGGGGGCCCTGACGGAGAATTTTGCTTACGTCCACGCCGTACTGGCGCAGGGCGTTCACGGCGTTCTGGCCGATTTCGTGGGCAGGAACGGCCGTTACATAAGCGGCATCGTTGCCATAGTTGGCAAGGGACACGGCCACATTGGCTTCGCCGCCGCCGTAGGTGGCTTCAAACTTGTTGGCCTGGGGGAAACGAAGATAGCCTTCGGGGCTGAGACGGAGCATGATTTCACCAAAACATACCGCTTTCATTTTGCATACACTCCTGTTTTTATCAATTATGCATCCTTTGTGGAAAGAACGCACATATTCACATTTTTCATTTACGCCGTGCTCTTCCTTTTTCCTGCCGGCATGCCGGAAATGTGCATATTTTTCTCTTGTTTTTATATGATGAACGGGAGGAGTGAAAAGATGGGGTTTTTGCCGTATGTGCTGGCAGGTGGGATGCTTGGGGCGGTGTTTATCTTTCCGGCTCAGGCTGCCGATGCCGCAAGGGAAGGGCTTTCCATGTGGGCAGGCAGTGTGGCGCCGGGGCTGGGGCCCGGAATGGCCCTCAGTTCCTATTTGTGCAGCCGGGCAAAGGGGGAGATATTTCGGGTGGCGGCGTCGGTTTTGTGCGGGTCACCGGGCGGGGCGAAGCTGATGAGCGGGCAGGGGAAAGGAAAAGGGGGAGCCATGCGCGACGCCGCCCTTTGCGGGGTGATGAGCCCGCTGTTTTTTCTGGGGGCCGTGGCAGGCTGGCTGGGGGACAAGGGGGCGGCATGGCTGGTTTACATCTGCCATCTGGCCGGGGCATTCCTGACAGCGATGTGCTTCCCGAAGGAAAAGGGGAAGAAAAGGGAAAGTGCGCCCCCTTCCTTTTTGCAGTGCACGGATCAAAGCGTGCAGGCGCTATTGAACGTGGCGTTCTTATTGATGCTGGGGTGCGTGGGGGCCAGAATGATGCAGTGTGCCCTTCCGGGGCTTGGGAAAGGCTTGGCAGCGGGGCTGCAGTGCGTGATGGAGGTGACCGGCGGCGTGAAGCGGCTGATCGGGTTGGGGCCGGAAAATATGCTTCCTTTTGTGTGCGGGGCGGTGTCCTTTGGCGGCCTGTCCATCCTGATGCAGAACCTGCGCTACTGGCAGGAAAGCGGCCTGAAAGCCTGGCAGCTGGCGGGGGTGCAGCTGTTGCATGGGGGTATTTCCTTTCTTTTATGCTTAATTCTGCAAAATATTTGGTTTATCGGTTGAAAAAAAGGACAATATCCTGTATAATGACATTTGGTATTTTTCTGATAAAAAAAGGAAGAAGGGTATTGTGCAATGAAAGTTTTGATTGTGAACGCAGGTTCCTCTTCGCTGAAGTATCAGCTGATCGATATGGATAACGAGCAGACCCTGGCCAAGGGTTTGGTGGAACGTATTGGTATGGCGGAAAATGGCCATCACGAATGCAAAGTGAACGGCGAAAAGATCGTTGACTGGGCCGAAGACAAGATTAAGGACCATGTGCAGGGCTGCAAAATGATGCTGGCCGCACTGACCGACCCGGAAAAGGGCGCTGTGAAATCCATGGACGAAATCAGCGCTGTGGGCCACCGTGTGCTCCATGGCGGCAGCAAGTTCTCCGAATCCATGATCATCAATGATGAAGTGATCGCCGCCATCGAAGAAAATATCCCCCTGGGCCCTTTGCATAACCCTGCAAACCTCATGGGCATCAAGGCCTGCCAGGAAGTTATGCCCACCACCCCCATGGTGGCCGTGTTTGACACCGCCTTCCACCAGACCATGCCCCCCAAGGCTTACATGTACGGCCTGCCCTATGAAATTTATGAAAAGCACCATGTGCGCCGCTACGGCTTCCACGGCACCTCTCACCGCTATGTAAGCAAGCGGACCGCCGAATTCCTGGGCAAGAAGCCGGAAGATGTGCGCATCATCACCGCTCACCTGGGCAACGGTTCCTCCCTGGCTGCTGTGGAATACGGCAAGTGCGTGGATACCTCCATGGGTCTCACCCCTCTGGAAGGCGTGCTGATGGGCACCCGCTCCGGTAACCTGGACCCTGCCGTGGTGGAATTTGTGTGCGACAAGGAAGGCATCTCCGTGAAGGACATGCTGAATATGTGCAACAAAAAGAGCGGCCTGCTTGGCATCAGCGGCCTCTCCAACGATATGCGTGACGTGGACAACGCCGCAAAGGAAGGCAACCCCCGTGCTCAGCTGGCCCGGGATATGCTGGTGTACGGCATCCGCAAGTACATCGGTTCCTATGCCGCCGCCATGAACGGCGTGGACGTGATCGTGTTCACCGCCGGTATCGGCGAAAACAACTACGGCCTGCGTGAAGATATCATGGCCGGTTTCGAATACATGGGCGCCAAGCTGGACAAGGAAAAGAACGCTGCCCTGGCCTGGCCCAATGTGCATGAAGCCGTTATCTCCGCCGATGACAGCAAGGTGCTCATCTGTGTCATCCCCACCAACGAAGAAATCGCCATTGCCCGGGACACCCTGGAGCTGGTGAGCAAGTAATCCCCGCTTTTCCAAGCGCCTGTTTCGAAGGAGACAGGCGCTTTTTTTGCTAAAAGCTATAGAAAAAGGCAGGCAGATGTGATAATATAAGGAAAGATGAAGACCGACTGATACGCAGAAGGAGAATTAGCTATGAAAAAGCTTCACATGGGCCCTGCCCATTGCGCGCTGGACCTGGGCGACGGCAGCGAACGCGCCGAATACGTCAATCAGGATTACATCCTGCACAAAATGGGCCGGCCCCACCGCGCCGTGAACATTATGTACACCTATTATCCCCACGATGCCGAATGGCCTGCCCGCATTTCCGAAGCATGGAAGGATAAAAAGGTTTCCTTCCAGTGGGACTACCCTTATGACGATTACTTCCCCTACGGCCAGAACGGCCAGCCCTTCGAGCAGATGAAGGATATCCGACGCCACGGCCAGGAAGTGCTGCTGACCTTGACCCTGGATTGCGGCTGCACCGATGAAGAACTGAAGGAAATTGCCCTGCAGCTCAAGCCCTTTGGCCGGATGATGATCCGCATCAATCATGAATGCTGCGGCAGCTGGTTCCAGCATAACAAGCGCTACACCTACCCCGAAGTGGGTGCGTTTTTCAACCGTTTTGCCGGCATCATCAAGGAGTATGCCCCCAATGTCAGTGTGATTTTCTGCGGCGGCTGGGGCATGCCCGACGGCCATGTGGAACAGGAAGAAGCATTCAAGGATTGCTACAAGGTAGCCGATGCATGGAGCTGCGACGGGTATCTGGCGCTGCACTACGGCTGGCCCTATGATGTGGCCGAAGTGGGCGGCGGCCGATACAAGGGCGGCTGCGTGGCGGACATGGTGCAGCAGTTTGAAAGAACCTACAAGCGTGCCTGTGAGCTGGCAGGAGAACACCGGCCCATGATCACCGCAGAATTCAATACCGACGGCGATGTCACCGGCCCCCGGCTGCAGGGTGAATCCATTGTGCGCTTTGCCCATTATTGGCGGGATAACAAGGTGGATTGGTTCAAGGCCATCAGCCTCTATCAGTTCCGGGACCGGGGACGCCTGGGCCTGGAAATTGAAGACCCCAACAACAAAGCTGTGGGCATTGAGCAGCCCATGCTGGCAGAATACCGGGACAAGGTACTCCATGATCCCTGGTTCATGCCGGAAATGACCGAAGGGGAAGAAACTTCCTTCCCGGCGCAGCTTCGCTGGGGCGGCAGTGAAGACGCCGACGGCCTGGCTATGGAAATTGATTTTGAAGGCAATCCCGAGTTCTGCGAAATGACCGTGGAACAGGATATCGGCCTGATGGTGGAATTGAACGGCCGCTGGTTCTACAAGGCTCCCGGCACCAAAACCATCGATATGATGAGCGCTTTCTTTGACAAGCCCCTGTCCGGCCCCTGCAAGATGACCATGAAGATCTTTGCAACGCCTGTGGACGGCGTCAACGTGGATGACGGCAGCGCTGACTGGACGGAAAACTACTACGCCACGCTGCAGGAAGCGCCCAAGATGCGCATCCGCTACGAAGTGCCCGGCACCGTGCGGTGACCTGAGGCAGGAGCGTGAGAACGAAGCAGGGGGCTTCTCGCCCCTTGTACCCCTCGGCAGCAGGGCTATTGGCCCTGCACCCGTTTTGCGATACAGAAAACTGATTAAACAAACTTTTTTCCGCATACCAGGTGAGGAACGGACCAAGCAGGGGGCTCCGCGCCCCCCGTACCCCCGGCACCAGGGGCATTGCCCCTGGACCCTTTCTGCGAAAAAGTAGACTGTTTTTTCAAACAGTTTTCCGCATGTTACTTGTGGAAACGGAAAGAGAGCCCACGGGCCCAATGAAAACAGAAAAAAGGCGTGGCTGGAAATGAATTTCCGCCAGCGCCTTTTTTTCTGTTTTCCCCGGATGCACAGCATCCGGCCGGCGGTGTTCCACCGCCCAGCCCGTGGGTGGCTGTGCCACACCCAACACGCAAACTCACAATTTTCTTCAGCGAAGGGGTTTCTGCGTGTTACTTTGTTTCACCGGGAAATTGTTTGCATGGAAAAACAAGCAGTATCCGGAAATGGGGCAAGGGGCAATGCTCCTTGTGGGGTGAAACCCCATGGTTTCCCTTATAACTCGATGATAGAAAGCCCCTGCTCCATGGCATTCTTCACCTTCAGAAGAGCCTGTACTGCTTCTTCTTTGGTCTGGTAGGTACACAGGGGGTTCCAGCTGCTGATGCGGGTTTGCACCTGCAAGGTGGTGCCGTCAATGCGAAGGCCGCCGTAGCAGGCATACAGACGGGTCTTATCCGGGCTGAGCACCTTGGTTCTCTGCCGGGGCTGGATAACGGTGCCGTCTTTCAGGGTGAACTGATGATTGTGCAGCACTTCTTCCAGTCCTTCGGCGAAAAACTCGCTGATGGAATCGCTGATCAATTCCTGCAGCCGGTCTTCCAGTTCATCCGTTGCATCATCCAGGGCATCTTCCATGGCTTCTTCAATGGCATCGCGAATATCATCAAGCATTTCTTTATCCATGGCGCACCTGCGGAATTACATTTTTTCGATCACGGCGGTGACCAGGGCGGCAAAGCTGTCCCGGGCCTTCAGGCCCATTTCCATCACTTCCTGATGGTTGATGGGCTGGTCCAAAACGCCGGCGGCCATGTTGGTGCAGCAGGAAATGCCCAGCACCTTCATGCCGGAATGGTTGGCAACGATGGTTTCGGGCACGGTGCTCATGCCCACGGCATCGCCGCCCAGGGTGCGCACCATGCGGATTTCCGCCGGGGTTTCATAGGTGGGGCCGCTCATCCAGGTGTACACGCCCTGCTGCAGGGGGATGCCTTGCTCTTTGGCACAGGAAAGGGCCAGGGCACGCAGGCCCTTATCGAAGGCATTGCTCATATCGGGGAAGCGGGGGCCGAATTCGCTGAGGTTCTTGCCGATGAGGGGGTTCATGCCGGAAAGGTTCAGAAAATCGGTGATGAGCATCAGGTCGCCGGGGTAGAAGGCGGTGTTCACGGCGCCGGCGGCGTTGGTGACGATCAACTTTTTCACGCCAAGCCTGGCCATCACCCGGACGGGCAGGGTCACGTCCTCCATGGGGTGGCCTTCATAGGCGTGGAAGCGGCCGCTCATGACCAGGATGCGCTTGCCGCCCTTCATGCCGGCGGACAGCACCCCGGCATGGCCCTGCACGGAAACGGAGGGGAAGCCGGGAATTTCGGAGTAGGGGATGGATTTTGCGTCGGAAAGGGTATTGCCGAAATCCCCCAGGCCGCTGCCCAGAATGACGGCAATCTCCGCCGTGCCGATTCTTTCTTCAATGGCCTTTGCAGCCCGGGTGATGCGTTCCATATAATCCATCTGTCAGCCCTCCAGTTTTTCTGAGAAGGAGCAGGCGGCAAAATCCGCTTTGGCCCCCAGATAATCGCAAACAGTCTGCGCAATATCGGCAAAGGTTTCCCGGGTGCCGATATCGCAAAGGCCTTTCATGCCCTTTTTGAAGCAGAGGATGGGAATGTATTCCCGGGTATGGTCGGTGCCGTGGTGGGCAGGGTCGCAGCCGTGATCGGCGGTGATGATGAGAAGATCATCATTGTCCATCAGGGCAGTGAATTCCGGGATACGGCTGTCGAAATATTCCAGTGCCTTGCCGTAGCCCTCCACGTCCCGGCGGTGGCCGTACAGAGAATCGAAATCCACAAGATTGACGAACAGAAGGCCATTGAAATCGGTTTTCAGGTAATCAAGCGCCGCATCGATGCAGGCGGGGTTTCCGGAGGCGTGGTTGCTTTTCCCGATGCCCCGCATGGCGAAAATATCTTCAATTTTGCCCACTGCCAGGGTGTCAAAGCCCTGCTGGTGCAATACGTCCAGCATGGTGGGGGCAATGGGCTCCAGGGAGAAATCACGCCGGTTGCCGGTGCGGGTGAAGGCGCCGGCCTTTTCGCCGATGAAGGGGCGGGCGATGACTCTTCCCACGCCGTGCTCACCCTGGAGCTGCTGCCTTGCAATGCGGCAGATTTCGTACAGCTTTTCCGGGGGATAGAGGCGCTCGTGGGCGGCAATCTGGAACACGCTGTCGGCGGAGGTGTAGACAATGGGATAGCCGGTGCGCAGATGCTCTTCCCCCAATTCGTCCAAAATGGCGGTGCCGCTGGCCGGCTTGTTGCCAAGCACTTTGGTGCCGATGGCCTGTTCGAAAGCGGCGATCACGTCCTCCGGGAAGCCGTTGGGGTAAACGGGGAAGGGCCGGGGCAGAATGATGCCGCTCATTTCCCAATGGCCGGTGGTGGTATCCTTGCCCACGGATTTTTCCATGGCCCGGCCATAAGCGCCGCAGCCGTTTTCGTCCTTTTTAAGCGGCAGGCCGGGCAAATGCCCCAGGCCCATCTTCAGCATGTTGGGCACCTGAAGGGGCATCTGTTCGGCAATGTGGCCGATGGTATTGGCCCCGGCGTCGCCAAACGAAGCGGCGTCCGGCAGGGCACCAACGCCCACGCTGTCCAGCACGATGAGGGTTACTTTTTTCATAACAGGCTCCTTTCTGTCAAGGAACAAGGGGTTCCGCCTCTGTTTCCTGGGCCGGTGCGTCCGGCGGGGCGGGCAGATCGTTCAGGGAGGAAAGGCCGAAATGGGACAGGAAAAAATCCGTGGTGCCGTACAGCATGGGACGACCCAGGGTTTCCTTCCGGCCTACCACCTCGATGAGGTTTTTGTTCACCAGGGACTGCACCGAATAATCGCATTTCACGCCGCGGATGGCTTCAATTTCCAGCTTGGTAACCGGCTGGCGGTAGGCAATGACGGCCAGGGTTTCCATGGCGGACTGGGAAAGGGACTGCTTCTGGATGGGCTGCAAAAGCCGCTCCACATAAGGCGCGTAATCCGCCCGGGTGGACAATTGAATATGGTTGCCGAACCGCTTCAGGCAGATGCCCCGGCGGTGGTAACTGTAATCGCTGTCCAGGGCGTCGATGGCCTGCCAGGTTTCGTCTTCCGTAATTTCCAGGGCACGCTGCAATTCGTGCACCTCCACAGGTTCCCCTGCCACAAACAGGATGGCCTCAATCACATGGGCCAGTTCATTCATATCCATCGATGGTCATATCTCCTTCTGTGGGATGATCCGGCTGCCGGGGCTCCAGCAGAATATCACCGAAAATACCGTCCTGCACCACATGGGTGCGGCCCAGACGCAGAAGCTCTAATACCGCCAGGAACAGGGTGACCACTTCGTCCCGGGAGGGATGGGGGCTGAACAGGTTTTCAAAGCGCACCGGGCCTTTTTTCAGATGCCTTAAGATGTGTGCCGTGCACCGGGGCACAGTGTATTCATCCCGGATGATGCGCCGGGTCGTCTGCACCGGCTCTTCCTCCGCTTCTTCTTCTATACGGGCCATCACCCGGGCAAAGGCGGCAAGCAGGCCGTCCATGGTGAGCCCGGTCAGTTCCAGGGTGGGGGGCGGCAGGGGGTATTCCTCCGGCAGCTTCTGGTACATCAGCGCCGCCGCCTTTTCAAAGCCCTGCATATCCTGAGAAATCTGCTTGAAGCGCTGGTATTCTTCCAATTGGCGGATCAGGGCGGCCTCCGGGTCTTCCTCCTCCGTTTCATCCTTGGGCTTGGGAAGCAGGGAGCGGCTTTTGATCTCCAAGAGCGTGGCCGCCATGGCAATGAAGGCACTGGCGTCGTCCATGTCCAGGTCCTGGGCATCCTGCACGGACTGGATATACTGGTCCGTCACCTGGGAGACAAAAATGTCCTTGATATCAATTTTTGCCTTGCCAATCAGGAAGAGCAGCATATCCAGCGGCCCTTCGAATTGATCCAAACGCAGTGTAATGGCCATTTACAGCCCTCCGATAATCCAAAGTAAAAACCAGATCACCTTGTCCTGCACAAAAAACAGCGCCACGGACAGGAGATTGCTCACCACATCTGTAAAGGCCAGCACCAGCATGAACACTATGGAGATGCCCTGGGCCACTCTGGCCGGGATGTGCAGCTTGCCCCGGAAGAGAATGTCGTTGAACAGGTGATACCCGTCCAGGGGTGGGACAGGCAGCAGGTTGAACAGCGCCAGGCTCAGGTTGACCATGGCGAAATACATCAGGAATCGTTGAATGTACAGCAGCCATTCGTTCTGCAAAAATGCAGTCAGCCCCATTTCTGCAAATAAGGACAGGTTATGATCCTGCATCAGCAAAAATGAATAGCCTTCCTGAAAGGAGAGAAAGCTCCTGTCCGAAAGGAAAGGGGCCATGGTAAACAATTCCGGATTGAAAATAAACTGCTGCAGGATGACCATCAGCACACTGGCCAGCAAAAACAGGCACAGGTTCGTGGCAATACCGGCAATGGAAACCAGAATCTCATCCCGCTTGAAATGCCTGTAATTGCGGGGGTTGACCGGCACCGGCTTTGCCCAGCCAATGCCAAAGAGGAACATGCACACGGTGCCCATGGGGTCCAGATGGTGCAAAGGGTTCAGGGTCAGCCTGCCCAGCATCTGGGCCGTAGGGTCGCCGCACTTCATGGCCACATAACCGTGGGCCACTTCGTGCATCGTCAGGGCGATCAATATTGCAGGCAGCTGATACAGAAGGGAAATAATGGCCTGCATATTGCCGCTCAATAAATCGGATAGTATGCCCAAATGGTTCGCTTCCTTTCGTTTTTCTGCGCTTTCATTATACTATATCCGCAATGAAAAAACAAGCAACACTGTATCCGGGCACCTCTCAGGCCTGCCCAAATGTGAAAATAGACGACAGACGGACGGCAATCCCTTGTCAATTCGGGCACTTTGTGATAAAATAACTTGTTCCCTTCTATACAAAGGAAACGTAGGAGATGAGAAGAAAGATGATCCACATTTATCTGGACGCCATGGGCGGCGATGATGCGCCCAAATGTACGGTGGAGGGCGCCAAGGAAGCCCTGCGCCTGAACAAGGAACTGAAGATTACCCTGGCCGGCCCGGTTGCGGAAATTGAGCCGCTTTTGAATGACTGCAGCGATATCCGGGACCGTATCCTGCTGGATGACGCCACCGATATCATCACCAACCACGACGCTCCCGTGATGGCCGTGCGGCAGAAGAAGAATTCTGCCCAGGTGAAGGGCATGCTGGCGGTGAAAAACGGCGAAGCGGACGGCTTTGTGTCCGCAGGCTCCACCGGTGCCACGCTGGCCGGCGGTATGTTCCGCCTGGGCCGTATTGAGGGTGTGGACCGGCCTGCCCTGGCTCCCCTGCTTCCCAACGGCAAGGGCTATTTCTGCCTGATTGACTGCGGCGCCAATGTGGACTGCCTGCCCCAGTACCTGCCTCAGTTCGGCATCATGGGCAGCGCCTACATGAAGTGCGTGCGGGGAATGGAAAATCCCCGGGTGGGCATGGTGAATATCGGCGCGGAAGCGGAAAAGGGCAATGAAATGGCCAAGGCCGCTTACCCCCTGATGGAAAAGGCACCCTTCAATTTTGTGGGCAATGTGGAAGGCCGGGATATTACAAACGACGTGGCTGACGTGGTGGTGTCCGACGGCTTTTCCGGCAACCTGATCCTCAAATTCATGGAGGGTGTGGCCGGCACGCTGATGGGCATCATCAAAAACGAAATGTATGCCGATCTGCGGGGCAAAATTGGCGGCCTGATTGCCAAGCCTGCCTTCCGCCGGGTGAAAAAGCTGATGGACTACACCGAAGTGGGCGGTGCGCCCCTCCTTGGCGTCAAGGGTGTGGTGGTGAAGGCCCACGGCTCCAGCAATGCACATGCCATCGCCTGCGCCATCCGCCAGGCGGTGATCATGAAAGAAAACCGGGTGGTGGAAACCATCACCTCGGAAATTGAAAAGCAGATCAAGACCAATGAAAATGCTTAACAAGCAAGGAGGAAACAACCATGGTATTTGAAAAGGTAGCCGGCATGATTGCCAAGCAGCTGCGCATTGACGTGAGCGAAGTGACCCCCGAAAAGCGTCTGGTGGAAGATCTGAAGGCCGACAGCGCCAACGTGATGGTGATGATCATGGACCTGGAAGACACCTTTGACATGATGGTGGACGATACCGCCATCAACACCCTCAAGACCGTGGGCGACGTGGTCAAGTACATCGAAGATCATCAATAAGGCAATGCACATCAGCTTCGGGGCCCCAATTCTGCGGGCTCCGGAGCTGATACTATGAGGAAATGGAAATGACGGAGCTTGCCAGACTGGAAAAGACGCTGGGCTATGCTTTCAAAAACCCGCAGTTCCTTCTCACCGCCCTGACCCACCCCTCCATGGGGGGCGAGCATAACCAGCGGCTGGAGTTTCTGGGGGATGCGGTGCTGGAAATGTGCGTCAGCGAAAAAATCTACCACGCCCACCCGGAAATGAAGGAAGGCGCCATGACCCGCCTGCGGCAGAAGCTGGTGCGGGAAGGAAAGCTGGCGGATGCGGCCCGGAAGATGGGCCTTGGCCAGTACCTGTTGATGGACCGGGGCTGCGAAGCCGGCGGGGGAAGGGAAAACCCTTCCGTTTTGTGCGACGCTTTTGAAGCGGTGCTGGCGGCGGTGTACCTGGACGGGGGCATGGCGCCTGCGGAAAAAATGGTAACCCGCTTCATCGGCGACTGTACCGAAAAAGACGAAATGGACGCAAAATCCGCTTTGCAGGAATATCTGCAGGGGAAAAAGCGCCCGCTGCCGGAATATCAGGTGGTGGGGGAAGCGGGCTTGCCCCACGAAAGGGTGTTCACGGTATCGGTGGTGCTTTGCGGCCAGGAGATTGCCCGGGGCAGCGGCACCAGCAAAAAGCGGGCGGAGCAGAATGCGGCCATGGCGGCACTGCAAATGATCAAACACTTGGGGGAAAAGGCATAAATGCGGCTGAAAAAGCTGGAAATACACGGGTTTAAGTCCTTTGCGGACAGAACGGAGATCGTCTTCCATGAAGGCATCACCGGCATTGTGGGGCCCAATGGCTCGGGCAAGAGCAATATTGGCGACGCCATGCGCTGGGTGCTGGGCGAGCAGAGCGCCAGAGTGCTGCGCGGTACCCGCATGGAAGATATCATTTTCAACGGAACGGCAAAACGCAAGCAGGCCTCCTTTTGCGAGGTTTCCTTGGTGTTCGATAATGAGGACGGGGCACTGAAAAGCAATTTTGCTGAGGTAATGGTCACGCGGCGGGTTTACCGCAATGGCGACAGTGAATATTACCTGAACAAAACCGCTTGCCGTCTGAAGGATATTCTGGAACTGTTCCGGGATACCGGCATCGGTAAGGAAGGCTATTCCCTGATCGGCCAGGGCCGCATTGACGAAATTCTTTCCGTCAAGAGTGAAGACCGCCGTCAGGTGTTTGAAGAGGCCGCCGGCGTGATGACCTTCCGGGTGCGCAAGGAAGAAGCGGAACGCAAGCTGGCTAGGACCCGGGAAAACCTGAGCCGTGTGAACGATATTCTGGCGGAATTGGAGGCCCGGGTGGGGCCCCTGGAAAGCCAGGCGGAAACGGCCCGGGAATACATTGAACTGGCCCAGCGGCTGAAGGAATTGGAGATCAACATCTTCCTTATCCGCCATGACAAGATAAAAGAAAAGATCGCCGCCCTGGAGCAGACGCTGGAGGGGCTGCGGGATATTTTGCTGCACCATGAAGCAAGGCTGAACGAAAGTGCGGCGGAGCGTGAAAAGGTGGCGGAGGCCATTTCCATTGTGGAAGGGGAACTTTCAACTGCCCGGCAGGAGCATCTTGCCTGCAACGATTCCTTGCACGAAGCCCGCGTGGAAAAGGAACGTACTGACAGCCAGATCATTTCCCTCAAGGAAAACCTGGAAAGAATCCAGCGGGAGAAGCAGAATACCCTTGAACGCCGGGAAAACCTGCAGAAGCTGTTTGACCAGGGGGAAGAGGATACCCGGGAAAATGACCTGGCCTTGCAGAATGCCCGGGACGAAATGGAAAAAGAGCAGGCCCGGCTGGATGCCTACCTGGAAAAGGCCCAGGAAAGGGAAGAAGAACTGGATGAGCACAAGCAGAACATTCTGCTGGCGGTGAACCGGCTGTCCGACGCCCGGAACCAGCAGGCCCGGCAGCAGGCCATCTGCGCCCAGATGAAAAAGCGGCTGGAAGAAATCTGCGCCGGCATTTCCGAAAGTGAGCAGAAGCGGCAGGATGCTGTGGAGCAATTGCGTGCCGCCGAAAAGCAGGCTGCCGAAGTGGAGAAGGGCCTGCAGGAACTGAAAGACGACGCTGCCCTGTGCGAAGGCAATCTGCGTGCCCTCACCCAGGAAACCCAGGAAAAGGCCGAATATGCCCAGAACCTGAACCTGCAGTACCAGCAAAACATTTCCCGCCTGCGCCTGATGGACGAAATGAGCCGGGAAATGGAGGGCTATAACCAGGCGGTGCGAAGGGCACTGCAGTATGCCCAGGGGGACCAAAGCGTCCGAGGCGTGGTGGCCCGGCTGATGCAGGTGCCCAAGGAACTGGAAACCGCCATTGATATGGTGCTGGGCGGCGCATTGCAGAATATCGTCACCACCGACGAAAACGCCGCCAAGCGGATGATTGATTATCTGCGGAACAATAAGCTGGGCCGCGCTACCTTCCTGCCCATGACCAGCGTGAAGGGGCGGGTGCTGAATAATGAAGAGCGCAAGCTGCTTTCCATGCCCGGGTGTATCGGCGTGGCCAGTGAATTGATTTCCTTTGCCCCCGAATACCGGGGCGTGATGGAAAACCTGCTGGGCCGCACCGTCATTGCAAAGGACCTGGACAGCGGTATTCCCATCATGCGGGCGGGCCGCCATGCCTTCCGGCTGGTGACCCTTTCCGGCGACGTGATGCACTCCGGCGGTTCCATGACCGGCGGTACAGCGCAAAAGAGCGCTGTGAGCCTGCTTGGCCGGGAGCGTGAAATCACCGAACTGAAAAAGACCCTGGAGGAACAGAAGAAAACCCTGGTCTCCCTGCGGGATGAACTGCAAAAAATGCAGGCGCACCGGGAAGAACTCAAGCGCCTGCGCAACGAAGCCATGGAACGGGTGCACCAGGAAGAAATCGGCGTAGCCCGGGAGCAGGAGCGTGTATTCAACGCCAAAGCGGAACTGAACGCCGCTTCCCAGGCTCTGGAGCGCACCCTGGCTGCCCGGGATCAATTGACCGAGGGCATCGAAGAAATTGAGCGGGACCTGCGCACCGTGCAGGAGCAGACGGAAAACGAAGCGGTGGACCGGGACGCTATGGACCAGAAAACCGAAGTGCTGCAAAAGGCGCTGGTGGAGGCTCGTGAAAATGCGGACAGGCAGCGTGAAGTGGTTTCCGCCCTGCGGCTGAAATTTGCGGAGCTGTCTCATGCCCTGGATACCCTGCGCCGGGATAAGGCACGGCAGGACCAGGAGCTTTCCGCCATGGCCGGCACGCTGCAGCGGTTGTCTTTGGAAATTGAAGAAAAGACGCAGCTGCTTCAGGAAACGGAAGAAAAATCCCGGGCTCAGGATATGGCCTGCCGGGAGCTGGAAAACGCCCTGTCCCTGCGGCAAAGGCAGGTGGACCTGCTGGAGGAAAAGCGGCAGGAGCAGGTGGCGAAGGAAAGGTCTTTGGTTTCCCTCGGCGACGAGCTGCATAAAGTATACGACGAAGATACCCAGAAGCTGCATAAGGCCGAGCTTTCCCACGACCGTGCGGAAAACGATCTGCGGGTGATGACGGAGCATATCTTCAACAGCTATGAATTGACCTATGCCATGGCGGAAGAAATGCGAAGCGAAGCGCCCTTTGAACTGACCCATGGGGAACGGGAAGCAGCTTCTCTTCGCGGACGCATCCGGGCTATGGGCACGGTGAACGTCAACGCCATTGAAGAGTATGCCGACGTGAAGGCGCGCTTTGATGAAATGACCACCCAGCAGCAGGACCTGGACAAGGCCCAGATTGACCTGCAGCAGCTGATTGAACGGCTGCTGGGGCAGATGGAAAAGCAGTTTGTGGTGGAGTTTGCCAAGATTGGCCAGTATTTCCAGGAGACCTTCACCCGCCTCTTTGGCGGCGGCCATGCGGAATTGAAGCTGACCGACCCGGAGGATGCCCTGAACTGCGGCATCGAAATCATTGCCCAGCCTCCGGGAAAGAAATTGCAGCTGCTCAGTCTGCTTTCCGGCGGCGAACGCGCGCTGACGGCCATTGCCATCATTTTTGCCATGCTGAAGCTCAAGCCCACGCCCTTTTGCGTGCTGGACGAAGTGGAAGCGGCACTGGACGAAGCCAACATCGGCTATTTTGCCGATTATCTGGCGGAATACGCCAAAACCACCCAGTTCGTGGTGGTTACCCACCGCAAGGGCACCATGGAGCGGTGCGACTCCCTGTACGGCGTGGCCATGCAGGAAAGGGGAATCTCCGGCATGATGAGCGTGAACTTGCAGGACTATGAATAAAGGAGGCTTCCAGTCATGGGATTTTTTCAGAGACTGAAGCAGGGCCTGACCAAAACAAGGGGCGGGCTGACCAATAAGGTGGATGAACTGGTGAAGAACACCCGCCTGATTGACGACGATTTTTATGACGAACTGACGGATATTCTGATCCTGGCGGACGTGGGCGTTGCCGCCACCACCGAGATCATTGAAAAGCTGCAGCAGGAAGTGGACAAGCGGGGCGTGAAGGACGCCGATACCGCCAAGGAAATTTTCAAGCAGATTCTCATTGACGAAATGAACATCCCCCGGCCGCCCCTCAAGTGGCCCATGGTGATGTTTGTGGTGGGGGTCAACGGCGTTGGCAAAACCACCACCATCGGCAAAATGGCCCTGCGTTTCCAGGAAATTGGCCGCAGCGTGATGCTGGCCGCTGCCGATACTTTCCGTGCCGCTGCGGACGAGCAGCTGGCCGTGTGGGCGGACAGGGCCAATGTGCCCATTATCCGCCACCAGGAGGGGGGCGACCCTGCGGCTGTAGTGTTTGACGCCGTGCAGGCAGCCAAGGCGAGAAAGACGGACCTGCTCATCGTGGATACCGCAGGCAGGCTGCACAACAAAAAGAACCTGATGGACGAGCTTTCCAAAATGCGCCGCATCATTGACCGGGAATACCCCGAAGCCAATGTGCGCTGCATGCTGATCCTGGACGCCACCACCGGCCAGAACGGCATCCAGCAGGCCAAGCAGTTCAAGGAAGCGGCGGATATCGGCGGCATTGTGATTACCAAGCTGGACGGCACCGCCAAGGGCGGCGTGGCCATTGCCATCCGAAAGGAACTGAACGTGCCGGTGTGGTACATTGGCGTGGGCGAAGGGATTGACGATCTGCAGGCCTTTGACGCCAAGGAATTTGTGGAAGCTTTGTTCTGATCACGCAAAAAGGAAGTAAATGAAGGTCATGCGCTGGTTTTCCAAGAAGCCCATGTTTACCGATGGGGAAGTGGACCTGGTGTTGTCAAACGAAGATGTGTCCGACGCCATGTGTGGCATTGTGGACGGGTTCACGTTCTATATGTACAAGGCAAAAACCCGGCACTATATGGGCTATGTGAGCCTCAGGCTGGGGGAAAGCGAAGGGCTGTATTACCTGGGCCATATCGGCTACCGGGTGGAGGAGGAATACCGGGGAATGCATCTGGCGGAACGGGGCTGCAGGATGATGCTGCCCCTGATCAAAAGGCTGGGGCTGCACTCGCTGGTGATCACAACCAACGTGGAAAACACCCCGTCCCGCAGGACGGCGGAGCGCCTTGGCTGCACGCTGGAGAGTATTGTGCCCGTTCCCCGGGAATACCGGGGTATCTGTGCCGGTGCACCCTATAAATGCCGCTATATCTGGCGCATTTCATAAACGCATGACGAAGACAAAAGGACATATACTAACAATGGCTGAGAATGCCATGAAAGGAGGGGGAAAATGATTTTTACCGCAAACGGCGCGCAGGTGTACTGTGAACAGACGGGAAGCGGCAAGGACGTGCTGCTGCTCCACGGCTGGGGCTGCACCACGGAGCATTTTCGCCCCATTATCAACGATTTGCAAAGCGATTATCGCCTGACGGTGATTGATTTTCCCGGCCATGGCAAAAGCGGCAGGCCGCCCATGCCCTGGGGCGTGGGGGACTATGCCCGGTGCGTGGAGGAGCTTTTGCAGCAGTTGCACATTGAAAAATGCAGCATCATTGCCCATTCCTTTGGCGGCAGGGTGACGCTGCACCTGGCGGCTAATCATCCCCAAATGGTGGATAAACTGGTATTGACGGGCTGTGCCGGCCTGAAAAAGCCACAGACGGAAGAGCAGAAAAAGCGCAGCGCCGCATTCCGGAAAAAGAAGAAGCTGCTGCAAGGCCTGGCAAAATTACCGCTGGTGGGTTCCCTGGCGGATAAGGCCATGGAAAAATTGCGCAGGCAGTACGGTTCTGCCGATTATAACGCCCTGGACGCCGAAATGCGGCAGACCTTTGTGAAGGTAATCAGCGAGGATCTGTCTCCGCTTTTGCCCCGCATTGAGGCCTCCGCCCTGCTCATCTGGGGGGAAAAGGACCAGGATACCCCCTTGTGGATGGGGCAGAAGATGGAAAAGGACATGAAGGACGCAGGCCTGGTGGTGTTCGAAGGGGACGATCATTTTGCTTACCTTCGTCAGTGGTCCCGGTTTGTGAAAGTGGTACGGGCATTTTTGTAAGAGAGGAAGGCCGTTTATGGAAACTTGGGTCAATGTTTTCCTGGCGCTGCAGGCGCCTGTGGCCATGTTGTTTGTTTCCCGGCAGCTGATGCATTATTTCCAGCTGGAAAGCTATCAGTTCCAGGGGTATTTCCGCACCCTGTGGCGGCAGAAGAAAAAGGTGCTGCTGCCGCTGCTGCTTTTGACTGCGGTGCATATTGCCGTTTGGCTGGCGGCGGCCTATTTCATTGGCATAGCCGGAGACATCCGGGTGGAAAACCGGGAAGTGAAAAAGCTTTTGTATGCGGCTGTTGCGTTTTTGCTGTTGGCGGCATTTGCATTTTTCATGCGGCTGAATGCTAAAAAAGCCCCGGCCAAGAAAGCCTTTGTGGTTACTGCCCGGGTGAAGCGGCTGTACATTGTGCATTTCATTGTGGTGGTGGGCCTTGGGCTTGTGATCGGGCTGATGCCTGCCTCCGCCGCAACCATGGTGCTGTTGTTTGTCTATCCCATGCTGCTGCCGCTATTGGTTGCGGTATCCGCATTGCTTGCGCTGCCCATTGAGAAGATGATTTTCCGTATGTATTTTAAGGATGCGGAAAAGAAACTGCTGCAAAACAAGGGGCTCATCCGCATCGGCATCACCGGCAGCTACGGAAAAACCAGCACCAAGTTTGTGCTGAACACCATTCTTTCCCAAAAATACAATGTGCTGTGCACGCCGGCCTCCTTCAATACCCCCATGGGCGTCACCCGCATTGTGCGGGAGCGGCTGCAGCCCTCCCATCAGGTGTTCATTGGCGAGATGGGCGCCCGGCATGTGGGGGAAATCAAGGAGCTTTCCAGCCTGGTGCACCCCCAGATCGGCATTCTGACTGCTGTCGGGCCCCAGCATCTGGATACCTTCCGCACCATTGAACGCATTGAAAAAACCAAGTATGAACTGATTCAGGCCCTGCCGGATGACGGCTATGCCGTGTTTTTGAACGACGATGCTATTGTTACGAAGCTGTATGAAAAGACTGAAAAGCAAAAGTGCCTGGTGGGCAAGGAAGGAAGCGAGGTATGGGCGGAGGATGTGAAGGTGTCCTCCACCGGCTCCTCCTTCAACCTGTGCTTCAGGGACGGTGAAGAAATCCCCTGCGAAACCAGGATGCTGGGCGAACACAATATCCTCAATATCCTCACCGCCGCGGCAGTGGCCAAACACCTGAAGCTGACCGGCGCCCAGATTGCCCGGGGCGTAGCCGCCCTGCAGCCGGTGGAGCATCGTTTGCAGCTGCTCAAGTCCGCCGGCGGTGTGACGGTGATCGATGACGCTTTCAACACCAATCCCCGCTCTGCCAAGAAGGCCCTGGATGTGTTGAAAGCTTTCCCTGGCCGGCGCATTATTGTCACCCCCGGTATGGTGGAGCTGGGTGCCGAGGAAGATAAGTACAACGAAGAATTCGGCGCGTACATGGCCGACTGCGTGGATATCGCGGTGCTGGTAGGCAAAAAGCACACCGCGCCCATTGTGAAGGGCCTGAAGGAAAAGGGCTTCAGGACAGAGAATATTCATGTGGTATCTTCTTTGGATGAAGCCATCCGCCTGAACCAGACCATGCTGCGCTCCGGCGACGTGGTGATGTATGAAAACGACCTGCCCGACCATTACAGCGAGGGCTGAGGGGAGAAAAGATATGAGCAAAATTCAGCTGGGCGTCATTTACGGCAGCCGCACCTGTGAACATGAAGTGTCCATCATCAGCGCAGTGCAGCTGATGCGCAATGCCGATCCCGAAAAGTACGATGTGATCCCGATTTATGTGAGCCAGAAGGGCGAATGGTTTACCGGCAGTGCGCTGCTGGATATGAAAACCTATACCCCTTTTGATCCTTTCAACAAAGGCATTCTTCCTGTCCGGCTGGATATGACCGCCGGCAGCGGCGCTCTGATCCGCTTTGTGCCCCCCAAGGGCCTCTTTGGCGGCGGGAAGGAAGAAGTGGTGGCCAGGCTGGACGTGGTGATCCCGGTGCTGCATGGCATGCACGGGGAAGACGGCTCTGTGCAGGGCATGCTGGAGCTGGCGGATATTCCTTACGCTTCCAGCGGCATTACCGCCTCTGCCGTGGGCATGGATAAGATCACCATGAAGCGCTTTTTCCGGGGTATGGGCTATCCCATCCTGCCCGATTGCGCCGTGACCCGCTCTCAGTGGGAGCAGGATAAGAACGCCGTGATGGATCAGGTGGAAAAGGCCCTGCCGTACCCTGTGTTCACCAAGCCTGCCTATCTTGGTTCCTCCATCGGCGTCAGCCGGGCAGGGGACAGAAAGGAACTGGAAGGGGCGCTGGAATTGGCCTTCTCCTATGACCGACGGGTGCTGGTGGAGGAAGGGCTGGATATGCCCATCGAAGTGAACTGCTCCGTGCTGGGCTTTGACGGGGATGTGAAGGCCAGCGTACTGGAAATGCCCAATACCGGCTCCGCTTTCCTGGATTTTTCTGAAAAATACCTGGCCGGCAGCGGCAGCAAGGGCATGGCAAGCCTCAAGCGCATTGTGCCTGCCCCCATTGGCGATGAACTGACAAAGGAACTGCAGCAGCTGTCCTGCCGCATCTTCAGCGATATGGACTGCAAGGGCGTGGTGCGAATCGACTATATGCTGGACCGCCACAGCGACCACTACTACATCACCGAAATCAACACCATCCCCGGCAGCCTGGCCTTCTACCTGTGGGCGGAAACGGGGCTGAAATATCCCCAGCTGATCGACGAAATGGTGAAGTGCGCCATGCAGGCCCATGAAGAAAAGCACAAGAACAACTTTGCTTTCACTTCCGATATTCTTTCCGGCGTGTCCCTGGGTGGTACCAAGGGCGGCAAGCTGGGCGGTATCAAGGGCGGAAAACTGGGCTGATAAGAATGAAAGAACGGGGGAATATGAGGGGTGTTGCCCCTTCGCCCCACCAGGGGCATTGCCCCTGGACCCAACTGCGGATATTTTTCGGCTGGTTGAGCAGACAGTTTCCCGATGCTTTTTGAGAATTGACATACGGATCGTTGCCCACGGGCACGGCGGCATTCTGCCGCCAGATGGATGCCATGGCATCCGGAAAAACAAAAAACAAGCGGTGGGAAAACCATTTTCCCACCGCAGTTTTATGTTTTTTAGTGCCCGTGGTAAAGCAATTTTCCATCCTTAAGCTTCTTGCGGTTATTGTTTGGAAGATCACTTTGCCAATCGCAGGATGGGTGCAGGGGGAATCCCCCTGCCGCGGGGTACAGGGGCTGTGAAAGCCCCTGCTTCGTATTATTGCTATGCTGTATATAAGGAGAAACGAATGAAAAGAATCATTATGATGCTGCTGGCGCTTTGCATGCTGCCGGTATGGGGCTTTGGGGAAGGGGTGTTTACGCCTTCACAAAGTATGGCCTGCAGCCATGAAAACTGCTACTGGACCACGGAAATGGACATATCCGATACCGAAGGGGTATGGGCTATGCTGCAAAGCCCGGTGACGGTGATTGACGGTAACCAGAAAACCCAGTACATACTGCGGGCAGAGCCGGACAAAAAGGCAGAAGCCGTGGGGGAAATCACCTGCGATAGCCAGAGCGTGCATGTATTGGAAAGGCTGGACAACGGCTGGAGCCTGGTGGAATGCTATTCCAGCTCCTTCCATGACAGCAAGACGGAGAAATGGAACGCATTGGTGCAGGGGTATGTGGAAACGGAGAAGCTGAAGACGGTGGTGCCCCATGAATACATGGGCCTGATCGTGGACAAGCTGACCCAGCGGCTGTATGTGTTTGTGGAAGGGGAATTGTACAGCACATTGAAGGTATCCACCGGGCTGCCCAATGAAAAGCAGCCCTACAACGAAACCCGCAGCGGCGAATTTCTGTTTGTCAGTGCGGTGGGGGATTTCAAAAGCGACAACCTGACCTGCGAAAAGGGCATCCGCTTCAACTTCGGCGATCTGATCCACACCGTGCCCCACACCGGCAGCGGAGACAACAAGAACTATGAGTCCTTTGAAAAGCTGTTGGGCCAGCGGGCCAGCCACGGCTGCATCCGGGTGCAAAGGAAGCGCACCCCGGAGGGCGTGAACATGACCTGGATCTGGAACCACTACAAGAAGAACACAAAGATCGTTATCTGGGAAGACTGGGAAGGCCGGCAAATTCCCGAAACGCCCATGGACACGCCCATCTTTTATAATGAGAACGGTGGCAAAAACTATCACAGCCAGGAAAAATGCTACGGCGTGCGGGATGAGCATGAACCCATGACCGGCATCACCTATGCGGACCTGTACACTGAAACCTTTGAGAAACTGACCCCCTGCGCCTACTGTGCACCGCCGGACAAACGATAAAACCACAAACAAAAAACCCTGCTTTCCTTTTCGGAGAGCAGGGCGTTTTTATGCAGCGTTTACTTGGCCACGGTAAAGGTGGGGGCAAAGCCGGCATTGACGATCAGGTCGTACACTTCCTGGGTGTGCATCACCTTCTGCAGGTCCTTCACCCACTGAGCATCGGCGTTTTCGGGCTTCACAACCACGATGTTCACATAAGCCTTGGCAGCTTCACTGTCAGCGGCTTCCACATACAGGCCGTCCTTGTTGGGGATCAGGTTCACCAGGGTGGCGTTGTTGCCGTTGATGACGGCATAGGCCACGTCAGCGCGGGCGCCGGGGATTAGCTCGGCGTTCAGCTCCACGATGTCCAGGTTATACTGGTTTTCCACGATGTCGCTGGGGGTGCACTGGCTTTCCAGGGTGGTGCCTTCGGGCAGCTTGATCAGGCCGGCATTCTGCAGCAGCAGCAGGGCGCGGTTACGGTTCACGGGGTCATTGGGCACGGCAATCTTGTCACCATCGGCGATGGCGGAAAGATCGGTCTTGGTGCCGGCATAGAGAGCCATGGGCTCGAAGTGGGTTTCGATCACGGCAACCAGCTGTTCCTTTTCAGATACGCTGGCATTGTACTGGGCAAGGTAGGGGATATGCTGGAAGTAGTTGCCCATCACGTCGCCGGCGGCGGTAGCGGGGTTTTCCACCACATAGTCGGTCACCACGGTGAGCTGCAGGTCATAGCCCAGGGCGGCCAGGTCGTCCTTCACCAGTTCCAGCACTTCGGCATGGGGGTTCTTGGTGGCGATCATGGAGATAACATTCTTCTTTTCGCCGCCCTTGTTCAGCAGCAGCACGCACGCAACCGCAGCCACAATCAGAACCACGGCAACCAGGATGATCAGGTTCTTTTTCTTCATGTTGTACACCTTTCTTTCTTAGCGTTTTTTATGGTCCAGGCGGTGGGTAAGGCCACTGCCGAAGACAGTGATGATTTGCACCAGGGCAACCAGGAGGAGGCTGGCAGAATACATGACGGAATAGTTCCGCACGTTCAGGCCGTCCACGATGGCCATGGAGCCCAGGCCGCCGCCGCCGGCAGCGCTTGCCATGGCGGTGTAGGCCAGGATGGTGGTGACGGAGATGGCTGCGCCGTTGATGAGGGAGGGCACAGCCTCGGGCAGCATCACCTTGGAAATGATCTGCCAGTTGGTGGAGCCCATGGACTGAGCGGCTTCAATGATGCCGTGGTCCACTTCATCCAAGCTCCCTTCCACCATGCGTGCCACATACGGGAAGGCGCTGATCACCAGGGGGAACACGATGGCCTTGGTTTCGCCCACGGCGATGCCCACCACAGCACGGGTAACCGGGAAGAGCAGCGCCAGCATGATGATGAAGGGAATGGAGCGCAGGAAATTGATCACCACGCCCAGCACCGTATTGAAGGTGGGGGCGGGCATGATGCCGCCTTTTCTGGTGACCACAAGCAGTACGCCCAGCGGCAGGCCGATGAGGTAGGAAATGAGGCTGCTGGAAAAGGTCATGATCAGGGTGACCTTCAGCGCTTCCAATAAATCAGGAATCAATTCGCTCCAGTTCACGATGCATGCACCTCCTCTACCGTCAGTCCTTCATTCCGCAAATAATCCATCACGCGCTTTACGTCCACCGGGCTATCCGGCCGGGCGATCATCATCTGTCCGAAGGACTTGCCGTTGAGCTGGCGGATATCGGCGGAAAGGATGTTGATGTCCATATCCATGTCCTTGATCAATTTGCTGATCATGGGCTGGCCGGCGGCGCTGGCGTCAAAGACGATGCGAAGCGCAGCCTGCTGGGGAATTTCTTCCTGCTCGGGCAGGATGCCGAACAGCCGGCGGCCGGCGGCGGACTTGGTGTGCATGAACACATCGTCCACGCTGCCTTCTTCCACCAGCTTCCCCCCGTCCAGGATGGCCACCCGGGTGCAGATCTGGCGGATTACCGCCATTTCATGGGTGATGAGCACCACGGTGATGCCCATTTCCTGGTTGATCTTCTGCAAAAGGGAGAGGATGGACTGGGTGGTCATGGGGTCCAGGGCGGAGGTGGCCTCGTCGCAAAGGAGCACATCCGGGTCGCTGGCCAGGGCCCTGGCGATGGCCACGCGCTGCTTCTGGCCGCCGGAAAGCTGTGCGGGGAAGGCGTTGGCCTTTTCTTCCAGGCCCACAATGCGAAGCAGTTCCGTCACCCGCTTGTTAGCCTTTTCTTCGTTTACCCCCGCAATTTCCAGCGGATAGCGCACGTTGCGGGCCACGGTCTTTTGCATGAGCAGGTTAAACTGCTGGAAGATCATGGCGGTGCGGCGGCGGGTTTGCAAAAGCTCTTTTTTGCTCATGGTGAGCACGTTTTTGCCGCCGATGAACACCTGGCCCTCGGTGGGGGTATCCAGTTTGTTCATGCAGCGGATCAGGGTGGATTTGCCTGCGCCGGACATACCGATGATGCCGTAAATCTGCCCCTTTTCGATGGAGAGGTTGATGCCGTTCAGGGCCACTACTTCACCGCCGGGCACGGCGTAGATTTTTTTCAGATTTTTGATCTGAATGATGGGCTGTTCAGACACGGAAGATGCCCTTCCTTTCGTAGTGTTTGGATGGAAAAAGCCCGCTCACGCACGTTTGGCGAAGCGGGCTTGCATAAACGCATTGCATTTCAAGCGGCGCAGCACAAACAGTGCAGGTTCAGGCCCGCACACATGAACATTCGCATGGTGGTCTTTTTCATGAGGCGCGCCTCCTTTCACATACTTTGCCGGTTGATTACCGTCATTATAGCGGAAGATACTGCCTTTGTCAAGCCTTTGCCGGGCGATATCTGCCGCCGGGTGCCTCGAAAAAGCCGCTGTTTATTTTTCCACGGAGAAAGCGTAAATGGTGGTGGACTGGAAGGTATCGCCGGCCTTCAGGGTGGTGGTGGGGAATTCGGGATGATTGGGGCTGTCGGGATAGTGCTGGGTTTCCAGGGCGATGCCGGCGAAGTTTCCGTAATGGGCGCCGCCGTGGCCGATGAGGTCCATGCTGTTGGCGGTGTAGATCTGCATGGCAGGCTCGGTGGTCTTTACGGTCATGACGCGGCCGGTTTCTTCGTCCTTCACCACGGCAGCCACCCGCAGGCCTTCGCCGCGGATGACGAAGTTGGTGTCATAGCCGTTGACGGCCTTCATCAGGGGGCATTCGTCCATCTTGTCCAGCCGGTTGCCGATGTAATCGCCTTCCCGCAGGTCAAACAGGGTGCCGTCCACGGGCAGAAGCTCGCCGGTGGGAATGAGGCCCTTGTCCACGTTTGTGATATAATCGCTGTTCACCTGCACAAACAGGCCCCGGATGTCCGGCTTGGCGGAAATATTGAAGTAGGAATGGTTGGTCAGGTTCACCACGGTGTCCTTATCGCTCAGGGCCATGTAGCGGATGGTGAGGGCGTTGTTATCGTCAAAGGCGTAGGTGATCTGCACCTTCATGTTGCCGGGGAAGCCTTCTTCGCCGTCGTGGGAAACATAGGTGAAAATAACGGCGTCTTCGGTATCGCCTTCCAGCACCTGGCCCTTCCACCACTTCTTGTCAAAGCCTTCCCGGCCGCCGTGGAGGGTATTTTCGCCGTCGTTTTTGAAAAGGGTGTAGGTTTCGCCGTTCAGGGTGAATTTTGCACCGCCGATGCGGTTGGCAAAGCGGCCAACGGAAGCGCCCAGGAAGCCGGTCTTTTCGTCATATTCCTGATAGGAATCAAAGCCCAGGTTCACTTCCTGCATCTTGCCGTCCTTATCGGGCACAATGATGGAAACCAGCGTGGCGCCGAAATCCAGCACGGAAACGGAAGCGCCCTGCTTGTTTTTCATGGTATAGAGGGTCATGGTGCGGCCAATCAGGTCCACGCCAAAGGGTTTTGTGGTAATGCTCATGGCGGAATAACCTCCCGAATGTTGATTTCATCTTTATTCATTATACAATAATTTATAGATAAAGAAAAGGATAAAAATGAAAAATTCTGTGCAAAATACTGGCGAATGAAGCTATACACGAAGAAAGGGGTATTGATGCAGGGATGAAACAGAAAACGGCCGGGATGGGCTTTGTCCTATTATTTTGCCTGGGCATCTGGGCGGGAATGAGCTTGTTGCCGGAGGCTGAAGAAACGAAGGGCAGGCGGGTATTGTTTGGACAGGGAAGCGAGCGATTGTACGCAGGCCTGCCGGAGGGGGAAACGGAAACGGTGATCATTGAAAAGCTGCCGGCGGCGGACGATCTTTTTGCCCTGCCGGATGCTGCGCATCCTGTACCCGATGCGCAGCTGTGTTCCCTTCGCAGCATGGTGGGAAGCTTTTTGCCGGTGGAAGGGGATGTGATGCTGCGGGAGGAGGTGATTTATGCCCTGTGCGATATGGCACTGGATTACCCGTTGGCGGAGGGGATTACCATCATCCGGGGCGGGCTGACCGGGGAGGAACAGAACGCCTGGCAAAAGGAGGCGGTTGAGCGGTATGAGAAGGTGGGAAGGGAAGCGGCGGAAGCCATGGCGCTGGTGCCGGAGGGCGGTGAGAGCGAACACCAGACGGGCTGGGCGGTGGATATCCGGCTGACAGGCACTCTTCAGATGGGATGGCGGGACGCCCTGCAGCGAAATGCTGCCGGCAGATGGCTGACGGAACAGATGGGCAGCTATGGCTTTGTGTACGAAGGGGCAGGCGCCGCCTGTGAGGACATTCACTTAAGATATGTGGGAAAGCCGATGGCAAAGGTGATACATGTATCCGGGCAGGGGCTGGAGGAAATGCTTTCGATGCTGGAAAAAGAAAAGGCCGTTACGCTGGAGCGAAACGGCCAAGTGATCTTGTGTATGCAGCTGGTGGAGGAGGAAACAATGCAAATTCCCCTTGGGATGATCACCCGGCTTTCTGTCGATAACCGGGGCCGCACCATCCTTTGCGCTACGGCAGAATGAACTGGATCACTTCGTCAAAGGCGTATTGCCCGTCGTACATGGGGCAAAGGGCAATGATACGGGTGTTTTCATCCACGTCGGGAATAAGCATACTGAAGGAATGGATAACAGGCGATTCCACGCCCGGCATATCGCTCCAGGCGGATACCTTCTGGTTGCAAAGGGCAGCATAGCCGTCGGGCAGATGGGTTTCGCCCTGGGCAAATTCCAGCAGCATATCCACCCGGGTTTCGCCGCCCTGCAGGGTGAGGATGGCGGTTAATTTGTACCGGTCATTTTCCAGCGTGGCGGTTTGCTGAAAATCCTGAATATGCCTGGCTACATTATCCAAATGCACAAAACCCCGCTGGGGGTTTTCACCCTTGGTTTCGATGTACACATCATTCCCAAGCTGGGCCAGCCAGATGACTTCTTCGCCCCCTTCCATCTGCCGGACGGTTTGCCGGGAATAGAGCGGGTCGTCTGTCAGGGCACAGGGGTTCACCATGGTGGCAGCAGCGTTTTCCAGCGTCAGGGCGGGGACGTTATGGCCCTGAGGCAGGTGTTTTTCATCAATGTAACCAAAGCGCATATGGTTGGCGGAGATGGCGTACTGAATGAGGGCGAAGCCGTTTTCCGTGCCGAAAACCTGAATCCAGTCGTTGGTGGAAACGGTGGCCTTGCCGCCGGCGGCCCGGACGTAATTTGTACCCGGCCCGGAATAGACAGGGAATTTCTGCCCGCCGGGGAAGGAAATTTCCTGGCCCACCAGCTCACTGCCCCAGGGAACGGCGGGGGCGGTGGAAAGCTTGTTTTGCGCAGCGGTGAGGGAGGCGGGCAGGGAGGATAGGTTCAGATAGCGCATATTGGTCTGCACATAGCCTTCCGCCTTGCCCAGGGATTTTCCGCTCTGGGAAAGGTAATGGAGATGATCCTCATACACCAGCATGGAGAAAACAGGGGTTTCCTTATTGGTGGAAACCTGGTTCACATATTTCAGCCGCCACTGGCCGGAGGCGCCTTCGTTGGCATAGATGAGCAGTATTTGCGTCTCATCTTTTTTGTCGTGCCATTCAATCATCAGTACCGGCCCCCGCACATACTGGCTGTGGCCCTCCGATGCGGAATAGTAGGTCCATTCCTCTTCGGTCCACAGGGAGAAGGTACCTTCCTGCCGGGGCAGGGCGGTGCCGGACACCAGCCAGTATTGAAAAACGCCGTTTTTCTTTTCAAAGCCGTAAATCAGGTTCTGGTCATTTTTCCGGCCGATGGCAAAGGCGTAATCGCCGCTTTTCGTGCCTTGCGCCACGATGTAGTTGGTAACGGTGAGGCTTTGAAATTTTTCCTGGGAGAAAAACTCCTTCACCTCCGGGTGCACATCGCAGGTGATATCAGCCCCTTCCGCCAGGGCGAAAAGGGGCAGGAAAAGAAGCATAAGAGAAATCATGAACAAGCGTTTCATAGCGTTTCCTTTCGCAGATGGGTTATTCCAGTTCCACCTTTTCCACGCTGTTTGCAATTTGTAGCAGGGTATCCTCCCGGCCGTCCGGGGCAAAGAGGGACAGGGTGCGGCCTTCCACATCCCAGGTGAGGGTATAGCGGCCGGCCTTGTCCTCCGTCAGCAGGGCGGGTGCGCCACCGACAGATACATAGCGGTAGGATGCAATGTCTGCCGCCAGGGTGGGCAGTGGTGCGGAAGATAAGTACTCGGTGAAGACGTAATTATCGTCCAGTACGGCAGAATTTTCGCCCATTTCCGCCTCCTGCATCTGCCAGCTTTCCGCCTGATGGTGGGGGAAGTAGGCGCCGCTCCAGCCTTCAGGCCCAGCCGAAAGTGGAATCAAAGTGGGTGAAAGGGTGGGCGAAGGGGCGGGAGCGTTCGTTGGAAGTGGTGCAATAGTGGGCGAAGGTGTTGCAGAAATGGCGACAACTGGCGACAGGGTGGGTGAAGTGGTTGGCTCCTGGGTGTAAACGGGCGTCGAAGTGGGGAGTGGGGTGTGCACGATGGGCGATGGGGTAGCAGGCAGTGGGGAAGCGGAGAAATAGGGCTGCAGGGGGATGGCCGTTGCGGTTTGCAGGGGCAATCGAGGGTCCGAAACGGGGCGCAGCAGCAGCACGCCGCCCACAATGACCGCAAGGATGGCGGCTGTGCGCAGAAGGGGCAGGGGGGAGAAGGTACGGGTGTGGCGGCGGATGAGGGACAAGGCCTGCTTTTTGTGGGCGTCCTGCATGGCTTTGGCCTTTTGCATATCGGAAAAAGTCATGCCCAGCTCCGTTTGCCTTGCTTCCTCCCAGGCAATGGATTCCAGTGCCCGCTGAAGCAGCTGTTCTTCCTTTCGCATTACCCATCCCTCCTTTCCTGCAGCAGCGTTTTCAGGTGCTGCCGGGCACGGCTCAGCGTTACCCGCACCGTCACCGGGCGCACTTGCCAGCTGGTTGCAATTTCTTCCTCCGAAAGGCTGCGGAAATAGCGCATCATCAGCACGTCCTTTTCCCTTTCGGGCAGGGAAAGGATGGCTTCTTTGATGCCTTCCATACCGGCATTCTCCATCAAACGGGCGTCCGGCAGGGTGTCGTCCACGCTGTCAATGCCCTCTTCGTCCCAGGAAACGTCTTCCTTTTTCAGCCTGCGGTAGCGGTCAATGGCCAGGTGCTTCACTGTAATGACGATGTAGCTTTTCAATTTGTTACATGGCATCTCCCGCAAAAGGGAAATTTTTTTGATCAACGCCAATAAAGCGTCGCTGACGGTATCCTGCGCGTCGGCGTCGCTGCGGCAGATCAGCCTGGCCTGATGGTACATCAGTTTGCCGTACTGAGCATAAATATTTTCCATAAAGGTCCGGTCGGAATCATTGTCGATGGCCAGCAATAAAAGGGGAAGGGGAAGCACAGAAAATGCGCCTCCTTTCTTTTGTTTGAAAGCGTTGAATGATAATTCACATTGTATATGAGCAGGGGGTATTTGTCAAATAAGCAGCTGTTTCCTGCCTGACGGCGCAATGGGGCTGATTGGATTTATTGAGGCTGTGCCTTTTTTACTGCCGTGAAAAAAGACGAAACGTGCAAAAGATGGGCGAAAATGTTCTTTCATTGTTGCATGAAGGGGGAAAGGATTGCTATTTATTTGCATTTCGTGTATAATCTACCTCATCAGGAGGTGTTTTTACATGCTGAAAATCGGTCAGTTTACCGATACGTTTTTGCCCATTGTGGACGGCGTGGGCCGTGTGGCCCTGGCGTATGCGGAAACATTGTCCAAGCTGGGCCACCAGGTGACGGTGGGCTGCCCCATGTATGACACAGGCTTCCGGGGCGGGCTGCCCTTTGAGATTGTGGATTACAAGGCCGCACCCCTGCCCGGCATGAAGCAGTACAAGCAGGGCGAAGCACCCATGGACCCGCATTACAGAAAACGGATGCGCATGGTACCTTTGGATATTGTCCATGCCCACAGCCCCTTTACCGCCGGCAGCGAAGCGCTGCGGCTTTCGGTGCAGCGCAAAATTCCCCTGGTGGGCACCTTCCATTCCAAATATTATGATGATTTTCTGAAGGCTACCAAGTCCGAAACAATTGCCCGGCTGGGTACTAAGTTTGTGGTGGATTATTTTGAACGGTGCGACGAAGTGTGGGCCGTGGGTGACAGCACGGCGGACGTGCTGCGCAGTTATGGCTATGAAGGGGATATCCAGGTGATGCCAAACGGCGTGGCCATGCGGATGGTGGAAAAGGACGCCATTGATGAGGTGAACCGCCGCTGGCAGTTGGGGAATGACCCGGTGTTCCTGTTTGTGGGCCAGATGAACTGGAAAAAGAACATCGAAACGGTATTGCGGGCCTGTGCTCTTTTGCGCAAGGAAGGAAAGCATTTCCACCTGGTGCTGGCAGGGCAGGGGCCGGATATGAAGGAAATTGAAGAAACCATCTATCAACTGGGCCTGAAGCCCTGCACCCATCTGGCCGGCCACATTACCGACATGAAGCTGCTTGACGGGCTGTATGCCCGGGCGGATGTATTTGCCTTCCCGTCCCTGTACGACAGCGCCCCCATGGTGATCCGGGAGGCGGCGGTGATGGGCACCCCCAGCGTGCTGGTGCGGGGCAGCTGCGCCGCCGATGTGGTGCAGGATATGCACAACGGCTACCTGTGCGAAAACACGGCGGAAAGCCTGCGGGATGTGCTCAGCGGAGTGCTGGAGGATAAGGAAACCCTGCGGCGCATCAGCCTGTGCGCACAAGAAACCATTCCTGTGCCCTGGGAAAAGCTGATGGAAAACGCAGTGGAACGCTATGAGCGGCTGATTGCCCTGAACAAAGAGGGCAAGCTGACCAAGAAATACTACCGAATGATCTGACCGATGGAGGAAATGCTATGCTGATCTTGGTGGGCAGCTATACCTTTATGGGGGGGCCGGGCCTGGCTATGGTGCGCATGACCGGTGACCAGATGGACATTGTGGATGCGAACAGTCAGGTGAAGGACCCCATCTGGGCGGAGCAAGGCAAAAAAAGCGGCCTGATTTATGTTTCCGCCACCCAGGAGGACGGGGCCCATGCCTGTGTGGCGGCATACCGCTGGCAGGATGAGAAGCTTCGCCTGGTATCCAGGCAGGATGACCCGGGCCTTGGCAACTGCCATCTTTGCCTGAACGAAGAGGAAACCTTCCTTTACTCCGCCAATTATTCCGACGGCACGGTGGCGGTGTTTCCCCTGGATGATGCGGGCAATATTCTGCCCTGCATCCAGTACCTGGAGCATCAGGCGCCGCTTGGCCCGCAAAAGGACCGCCAGGAGCGCACCCATGCCCATCAGGTATCCTTCCGGCCGGGCACGAAGGAATTGTTCCTGTGTGACCTGGGGGCGGATCAGGTAGTTATCTATCAGGCTGAAAACGACGGCACCCTCACCCTGCTGGAGGAAATTGCCTGCCAGGCGGGCAGCGGGCCCCGGCATCTGATATTTGACGGGCCGGATGCGTTCTATCTGGTGGGGGAATTGGACGGCTGGATGAGCCGCTACGAAATGAAGGGCGGCGCATGGCAGTGCGTGCAGACGCTGTCCTCTCTGCCGGCAGGCTATCGGGGCCCCACCAATACGGCGGCCGCCGTGCGGCAGGATGCGGGCCATGTGTACCTTTCCAACCGGGGCCATGACAGCATTGCTGTGTTCAAAAAGCAGGCGGGGGGCACCCTGGAAAAGCCCTTCTTCATCCGCACCCCCGGCACCTTCCCCCGGGATTTTTTGTTGCATCACGGCGGCTTTTTGCTGGCCCAGCAAAATAGCGGCACCGTTTCCTTCATGAACGAAAACGGCGTGCCGCTTTCGCAGGTGCACATCCCGGGCGCGGTGAGCCTGATGATCGTCCGTGAAATGTAACAACGTGTATAATCATTGAATGCAATGCGCATCCTAACCCCTGAAAAGGAGGGGAAAGGATGCGTTTTTTGCTGGTATGGATGATGTGTATGGGATTGGCTTTGTCCGGTGCGGCGGGGGAAGAAATACGGTATATGCGGGTGGTGGCAAGGGATGACAGCCCATCTGCCCAGCGGGAGAAAATGCTGGTTCGAAACGCAGCTATTGCCTGCTGGCCGGATACGGAAAAGCTGGAGGCATTTTTTCCCGATTGCCGGGTGTCAGAAAGAATCTGGCAGCCGGATAAAAACACAGCCCCTGCCAAGACGGTGTACATCACCATCGGGCAGGGGCAGGGGAGAAACTGGTGGGGCGTTTTGTACCCCGGCAGTGCCTGTTGGGCCGGCGGAGGAAGGGCGGGGGAAGAAGTGCAGATCACCTTTCCCGTTCTTTCCTGGCTGGCGGGGCTTTTTAATCTCCCAGCAGAATGGTTTGCAATTGAGTAAGGTGGGACAGAAGCAGGGTGCGAATATCGTGGGTGGAGGAGGTGCCGGCCTGGGTTTGTGCCTCGTAGGTATCCAGGGCGCTGTAGATGGCGGTGAAGGCGTCAGCGGGCGCCATGCGGGCCCCTTCGCCGGAGAGATTGATGGCCAGGCTGTTCAGCTGCTCTGCCAGGTATACATACTGGCGCACTTTGGCCAGGCGGCTGCCGGTACCGGATGTGACCAGGCCGCCCATGCGGTTCACCTCGTCAATGGCGGAGGAAACGGCGTTGACGGTGCGCTGCTCCAATTGAGCGTTCGTTTTGCTGCGGAAGACGCTGTTGCTGCCCACGGTGAAGGCCAGCACCAGGGTGGCAATCATGAACACAAGGCACAGTGCCAGCACAATGCGGTAGCGGCGGCGGTTGTTCACATTGCCGTTCATGGGAAATGTATTGCGGTACATAATGCATACTCCTTTTTGATCTGTTCCCGGGGGAACGGAAGGTATTATAGCACATTTTGCCCGGATGTGCAAATATCGGTATTTTGCGGGCAATGAAAGGGTTAACAATTTGTTCATGCATGACGGCGGATAATGTGGTATAATACAAACTGGATGGATATTTCCCTTTGGAAAGGAGCTGCGTCATGGTCATTTTCGACGGCATCAGCAAGCGTTACGGTGCGCACCAGGCATTGGATCAGGTGAGTTTCACCCTGAAAAAAGGCCAGGTGCTGGGTTTGCTTGGGCAAAACGGCGCCGGCAAAACCACGGCCATGAATATCATGACGGGCTGCCTGGCCCCCACAAAAGGGCGCGTGCTGATTGACGGGCATGATGTGCTGCTGCAGCCCAGGGAAGCCAAGCGCATGATTGGCTACCTTCCGGAGGCGGCGCCTTTGTATGACGAAATGACGGTGCAAAGCTATCTGCGCTTTGCGTGCGAACTGAAGGAAGTAGAAAAAAAGCACATTGCAGGGCACATCCGTCAGGTGGCGGAAAGGACCGGGCTTGTGGAGGTGCTGGGGCGGAAAATCGGCAATCTGTCCAAGGGCTTCCGGCAGCGGGTGGGCGTGGCCCAGGCGCTGTGCGGCACCCCGGATGTGATCATCCTGGACGAGCCCACCGCCGGGCTGGACCCCAGGCAGGCCAGCGAAATGCGGCAATTGATCTTATCCCTCCGGGGCCGGCATACGGTGATTTTTTCTTCCCATATATTGAGCGAAGTGCAGTCCGTGTGCGACCGGGTGCTGATTTTGCACCATGGCAAGGTGCTGTGTGACAGCGGGCTGAATGAACTGAAGACCCGGGAAAACAAGCTGCGGGCGGTGATCGCAGGCGGGGAGCAGGCGCTGCTGGCGCCGCTTCGGTCGCTGACCAAGTTTTCCCAGGTGGAAGTGATCCGGGGCGGAGAGCCGGGCACCACCCAGGTGCTGCTGACCGTCCGGGAAGAAGGGGCGGAGAGGGAGCTATTTACCCTGCTATCCTCCCTGCAGGCGCCGCTGATAAGGCTGCAGAGCCAGGAAAGAAGCCTGGAAGAAATCTTTTTGCAGACCACAGCCCAGTAAACGTAAAGGAGAAAAACTGCCATGCGGGCCGTTTTCAAGCGGGAAATACAAAGCTATTTTTATACGCCGGCGGCGTATGTATTCATGGGCGTGTTTGTGGCGCTGGCCAGCGTCTTTTTTGCGGTGGGCAATCTGCTTGCCCGCTCCAGCGACCTGACACTGCTTATTTCCAATCTGGGGTATTTGTGGATGCTGCTTTCCCCGGTGCTCACCATGCGGCTGATTGCCGGGGAGCGCCACCAGAAGACGGATCAGCTGCTCTTTTCTTCTCCCTGCTCCCTGACGGGCATGGTGGTGGGCAAATACCTGGCTGCCGCCGTGGTGCTGCTTTGCACGGTGATGATCACCTTTGTGTATGCGGTGATTGTGGCCTTCTGGGGCACCTTGTATGTGGGGGAGGTGGCGGTGAGCTACCTGGGACTGATCATGCTTGGGCTGTGCTACCTGGCGCTGGATCTGTTTGTGTCCTGCTTTGCCAAAACCCAGATGACGGCGGTGATGCTGGGCTTTGGGGTGAACTTGCTTTTGTGGCTGTCCGACGTGGTGGCCGGCGCTACCACCATTAAGGCGGTGGAAGACGCCCTGCGCTTTATCAGCCTCTACCAGCGGTTTGAGCCCTTTACCCAGGGGCAATTGGGCTTTGCCAATGTGCTGTACAACCTGATTTTTATCGGCATGATGCTGTTTATGAGTGTGCGGGTGCTGGACGCCCGGCGGTGGAGTGAGGCCTGACGATGAAAAAGATAAAAGCATGGCTGAACAAAATAAAAAATAACCGCAAGCTGCGCTGCGGCGGCTTTTCGGTGGCGCTGACGGTGCTGGCGGTGGTAATCTGCATCCTCATTGCAGCGGCGGCGGATCATGTGGAAAGCCGCTTTGCCCTGACGGGGGATTTTTCCTTCAATGCCGCCACGGTGCAGGGGGATGTGACCCGGACAGTGCTGAAAGGGCTGCAAAAGGATGTGCACATCTATGCCGTGATCCCGCAGGAGGGGGAGAACGATACCCTGATGCAGATGCTGGAAAGGTATGACGCAGCGTCGGATCGTGTCACCGTTTCCCGGGAGAGCATTCTGCGCAACCCGGTTTTGCTGGAACGCTTTTCCGATGCCATTGGTGAAAACACGGTGTCTGCCGATTGCCTGATTATCTATTGTCAGGAGACGGACAGGTCCCGGGTGCTGGATGCGGATGATTATTATGTGTACTCTTACGATACCCAGTCCGGTACCTTTTCCGAGGCGGGGCTGACCTATGAAAAAAGCGTTACCGAGGCTATTTTGTATGTGAGCCAGGATGAATTGCCGGTGGTACAGATTCTTACCGGTCAGGGGGAATTGACCCAGGCGGATACTGCGGATATGGAAAGCCTGCTGGTATCGGCCAATTATCAGGTGAAATGGGTGCAGCTGGGCACCGATGAACCGGACCCCGAAAGCCCGCTGATGATCCTGAGCCCCTATTTTGATTTTACCGATCAGGAACTGGAAAAGCTGATGGCCTATGCCCGGCAGGGGGGCGATTTTCTGATTGCCACCCAGTACAGCGACCCTGCGGACATGGAAAACTTCAACGCCCTCCTGCGGGCCTATGGGGTGGAAATTTTGCCCGGCCTTGTGATTGCGGATGAAGCCGATACAGACAGCTACTATACCGATACCCCGGTGTGGCTGATGCCCTATATGCAGGAAACCACGGCTACGCTGCCCCTGATGGAAAGCGCCATGGACATCCTGCTGCTGCCGGGGGCACGGGCTTTTGAGATCATTGAGGACAATACCGACGCCACGAATGTATACCCCGTGCTGGAAACGGGCAAAAGCTATATCCGTGATTTCAGCGACGGCCTGGATACCACGGACCGGCAGGAAAGCGACCCCTACGGCTATTTCAACCTGGCCGTATGGACGGACAAGATGTTTGAGGACGGGCAAATTTCCCACGCGCTGATCATCGGCAATGTGGATGTGCTCACCGATTATTGGCTGCAGAACAATACCCATGCTTCTTCCTTTTTCCTGCAAATGCTGCGCACCTTGCAGGGGAAGAGCCCTGTGAACCTGGATATTGTGCCCAAGAATGCCCTTCGTGAGGGCCTGAAGCTCACCAGCATCACCCCGGCGGTGATTGTGGTGATTATGCTTCCGCTATTGATCCTATGCGGGGCGCTGCTTGTGCTGCTGCCCAGAAAGAGCCGGTAAAACAGGATGGAAAAAGTACCCCGGAAAAAAGGAAGAAAAGACAGAAAAATGAGCCGGGTGCTGCTGATGGGAGCGGCGCTGGTGCTATTGTGCACAGGGGCTTATTTCCTGCTGCGGGAAAAGCCGCTGCCCCCGATCGAAGCGGCGGAACAGATATGGATCGCTTCCTATGATGCGGATGAAATAGAGGGCCTGATCATTTCTCCCAAAGACAGCATATCCTACCCCCTGGTGCGCACCGAAAGAGGGATGCGGCTGATGGGGCAGGAGGATATGCAGCTGAGGGACGATGTGGTGGAGGAAATGCTGGAGGCGGCAGGGCGCCTGGAGGCCCAGGAAGTGATCGGCAGGACGGATGAAACGGACGTGCCCCTGGCCGCTTTCGGGCTGGAGGAGCCGGAACTGAAAGCGGTGCTGACGCTGGCAGACGGGACGAAAAAGGAAATTTCCTTTGGCGATTATGTGCCCCAGACGGATTTGCCCCAGTATTACTGCCTGGCGGACGGGGTGCTGTATACGGTGCTGGCAGAGCCCTGCGATGTGCTGTTCCATGATGCGGAATACCTGCGGTATTTTGAGCAGCCGCAGCTGCAGACGGATCTGATCGACCGGGTGGATGTAACGGGGGAGGTAACGCTTTCCCTGCAGTACACCCATGACGGGTTCCGGATGGAAGCGCCCTGGGAATACCCGGCAAATGAGGCCAAGGTGAACACCCTTTTGTCCAATATCGGCAGGATGGCCTTTGAAGCGTACCTGGGAAAGCCGGAGGAAAACGACCTTGCAGCCCTGGGGCTGGATGCGCCGGCGCTAACCGTGGTGATCACCCAGGCCCCCAGCATCATCACCGGCGTAACTCAGGACAGCGAACAGGTAACCATTGATGTGCCGGAAACAAAATATACCCTGCTTCTTGGCAAGGACAACGGCGAAAGCGCTGTGTATGTATGCTGGGAGGGCGGTGTGTATAAGGCCAGCAATTTCCTGCTGGGGTTCTGGAAGGAAATGCAGCCGGCGGAGTATCTGTCCCAAACGCCTATGAATATCACTGTGGAAAAGCTGCAGAGCTTGTCGGTGAAAACCGAAAAGGGAGAAGCGGTATACCAGGTGGAAATGGTGGAAAGCGTGGGGGCGGATAACCAGATCAAAACTGATGAATACGGCCGGACGCTCTATGATGCGCAGGTGAAAAAGGACGGAAAGGGGATGGATGCTTCTTCCTTCCTTTCCTGGTATGTGCAATTGAACCGGCTGAAGCTTTCCGGCCGGGTGAAGGAAGGCTGGCAAGCGGAGGGTGAACCGTTGGCAACGGTAACTTTGCTTGGCAGTGCGGGGCAGCGGCAGGTGGCGTTTTACCCATACGACAGCCTGCACGCCGTGATGACGGTCAACGGCACCGGGCTGTATTATCTGGAAAAGACCGCCCTGTATCTGCTGGACAATTTGCCGTAACAGGGGGCGAATGTGCCTGGTGAACGCAAAAAACAACGCCGTGAGAGGAATATGCTTTCTTCTCACGGCGTTTTTTGTTTTCAGTGATTATTCGCTGACGGCCTGTTTCTTTTTGTTCCGGGCCAGCCATTCCCGGAAGGCGGGCAGCGCGGCCTGGCCTTCCTCCGTTACCGGGCGGATCCATTTGCCGGAATACATATGCCGCTGCATCAGCACAAAGCGGATGGGCTCGTCAATATAGCAGCAGGCGAAGATAGCCAGGAAGGGCGCTTTGAATACCAGCCCGGCCAGGCATACGCAGGGCAGCACCAGCACATACATGAAGGTGATTTCCAGCACCGTGCCGGTGGTGGCGTCGCCGGCGGAGCGGTAGGTATCGTTCTGGGTCCAGTTGCACATGCGGATCACGGCGGCCACGCAGTAGATGATCAGCAGCCCCACGCAAATGCGGAAGGATTCGCCGGAGAGGCTCATGGCCGTCAGGAGGGGGCTGTGGCACAGAAGGAGCAGCAGGCACACCAGCAGAATGCAGCTGCCGCACAGGTACACCATGCGCTTGGCCCGCTGGAAAGCGGTTTCCAATTCGCCTGCGCCCACGCATTTGCCCACCAGCACCGAAGCGGCATTGGAAAAACCGGCGAAGAAGCCGATCACCAGGCCCTCCAGGGTGCGGAAAACGGCGGTGGCGGCAATGGCCTGCTCGCTTTGCCGGCCCAGCACCATGTTGATCACCATGTTGGCCACGCCGATGAGCACTTCGTTGCAGATAATAGGAAAGCAGCGTACCAAGTATAAATTGAGCGCGGCTTTGTTCCATTTGAAATGCCGGCGGAAGTGGAAAAGGTAAGGGTATTTCTGAATTTTTGCCAGCAGCAAAATCACCAGCACATTCAAAAAGGCGGCGAATACGGTGGCAATGGCGGCACCCTCCACGCCAAGGGCGGGGAAGCCCAGTTTGCCATGGATGAGCACCCAGTTGAAGCAGATATTGGTCAGCACCGAAGCAATGGCGGCGTAGAAGGGGATGCGCACTTTCTCCGTGGAGCGCAGCAGGCAGCTCATGGCCATGGAGAAAATCTGCAAAGGATAGGCAAAGCCCGCAATGCGCAGATACCGGACGCCAATTTCCTGGATGACGGTTTTGTCGGTGTACACCTGCATCACCCATTCCGGGGCCAGAATGGCCAGGGATGCAAAGAGGGCGGCTACCAGCATCATGAAAGACAGGGTGATGCCGTAGCTGCGGTCAATGCCGTCGTCGTCCCTGGCGCCCCAGTATTGGGCAAAGAACAGCATCCCGCCGCCCACGAACCCCCAATAGCCGCTGAACATGAGGGAAGTAAACTGGGCGCACAGGCCCACGGCACCCACGATGTTTTCATCACCCAGAGCGCCGATCATCATGGTGTCCACCATGGAGCCGGTGGTAGTGAGCAGGTTCTGCAGGGCCACGGGGATGGCAATGACGGCAATGCGCCGGATGAAATCCTTCCAGGGGAAGGAGGATGTGCGATGCATGATAAATGCCTCCGAAAAAATGATCATCCCCATTATAGCCGTGGAAGGGATGAGATGCAATAGCCCCGGCGGACAAAGAAAAGGGAAAGGGTGACAAAAGGGCGAACCTTGACGAAATGTTTGTTTCACGATAGAATGAAGAAAAATGATAAAGGATGAATAAACAAGATGAACAAACGCATCGTGGGCTATCTGGCAGACTGGGGTTTTCATGCGCCCCTGAAAGAAGAACAGGCACAGTATCTGACCCATATCAATTACGCCTTCGGGCTGATTAAAGACGGGGAAGTAAGCATCGCCCATCTGCAGAAACTGGAAGCGCTGGCAGATCTGCGGAAAATGTTTCCGGAAATCAGGATCAATCTGTCTGTCGGCGGCTGGGGTGCAGAGGGGTTTTGCGATGCGGTGGCCACATCCCAAAGCCGGGAAAAGCTGGCTGTGTCCGCCATTTCTGTGATGCGGCAGATGGACCTGGACGGCATCGACTGGGACTGGGAATATCCCTCGTCCGATGCGGCAGGCATCAAATGCAGTCCCCTTGACCCTCAGAACATGACGGCGTTCCTTGTGTTGATGCGGCAGAAATTGGACGGGCTTTCCCTTTGCACAGGCAAGCGGTATGAGCAGTCCATTGCCGTGGGGGCGGACCGTGTAAACGATTACATCTGGCCGGAAGCATTGCCGGTATTGGACACTGTAAACCTGATGACCTATGACATGAGCATGGGGGACAGGGCAGGCCATGTAACCAACCTGATGCCCTGCGCCGGGGCTGCCTACAGTGCATCCCAATCGGCGGAGGATTTTGAAAAAGCAGGGGTGCCCAGGGAAAAAATTCTCATTGGCGCAGCCTTCTATTTGCATGCATACGAGGGGGTGGACGAAAAAGCGCCCCTTGGCAGCCGGATGGAAAAGCGGGGCAGGAACATCCCCCACGACAATCTTGGTATCGAATGGACAGAAAAATGGGACGAACAGGCCCTTGCAGCCTATTATGTGAAGGGAAATGTGCTGATGACCGGGGATGACAGAAGGTCGCTGATTGAAAAGAGAAGATATATCGATCAGCAGGGCCTGGGCGGTGTGATCATCTGGGAATTGAACCACGATAAAAAGAACCTGCTGCTGCCCTGCCTTGGAAAAGGGGCAGGCGCGGATGGGCGCACCGTTGATTGATTCGTCGGATATTGATTATTGGAAAATTACATGGATTAAGACAGAAATGTTCTATTTTGACACCGAAAATGTCTCTTCTGTGCTTGAATGTACGGCAAAGCCGTGTTATAATACACTTACATTGAAGGATTACGCCGTTATGCAATTGTGAGACAGAAAGAAGGAACAGGGAATGGCGGGTGCATTGGGTACGCTGCGCCTTGCCCAGGTGGGCTTTATTGTGCGCGACATTGAAAAGACGAAAGTAAAGTTTGCCGAGCTTTTCGGTATGCCGGTGCCGCCCACTTGCGACGGCGGCGAATTTGCCGTAACCGGCACCACGGTGATGGGGCAGCCTGCGCCTGAGGCCAATTGCAAGATGGCGTTTTTCGATCTGGAAAACGTGCAGCTGGAATTGATTGAACCCAACGGCGTCAAAAGCACCTGGCAGGACTTTCTGGACACCCACGGGGAGGGTATCCATCACATCGCCTTCGGCGTGAAGGGGACGGACCGGATGATCCTCAATTGTGAAGCCCTGGGCATGCAATGCGTGCAGCGGGGCAAGTACGGCGATGGCAGCGGTGAGTATGCCTATATGGACGCCACCGAGGAATGGAAATGCTTTATTGAAACGCTGGAAAGCTTTCAATCATAAAAGATACACAGCGCACAGCTGCGCAGCGGATGGAAAGGAGGTAAAAGACATTGATCACCAAAGGGCATAAAGCGCTGGGCGTGTTTATGAACCGCTCATACACCAGCTTTCAGGAGACGGTGCAGCGGATTTCCCGTCAGCGTGCCAAGGAATTGGGGTATGATGTTTTTTACTTCATCACGGTTGGTTACCGGGACAGCGAAAACTATTATGACGCCCTGGAAAAAAGTATGTTCACCTTTGCGCCCATTGAAGATCTGGATGGTGCCCTGGTAACACCGGGGGATTATGATATGCCGGGCTTCAGGGAAGCATTGTTTGCCATGCTGGAAAGGAAACCCGATTTTCCGGTGGTTTGCATCCGTGACAGCCAGAGCTGTTATGACAGTTTCTTCACCGATGAAGCCAACGCCATTCGCCCCCTGATCACCCACATGCTGGATGATCACGGCTATCGTAAGGTGTGCTTTGAGGCCGGGTACCGGGACCATGTGGACAGCGATATCCGCCTGAAATGCTACCTGGAAGAAATGGAGAAGCGGGGCATTGCGCTGCCTGAAAACGCCATTTACTACGGCAATATGTGGAGCACCAATGCTGATAAGGCATACGATTATTTCTTTGCCGATCCGGACAATATCCCCGAAGCCATCATCTGTGCCAATGACCATATGGCTCTGGCGCTGATGGACGAAATCATTGCCCATGGCTATCGCGTGCCCCAGGATGTGGCCGTGGTGGGCTTTGACAATATTGATACCGCCGAAGAATCCACCCCGGCGCTGACCACTGTGGGCCAGGATTACGAAAAAATGGTGCGTATGGCGGTGGACCGGCTGCACCAGCGGATTGTAGCCCGGGAGCAGGGAGAAAAACTGCCCTATAGCCATCAGGCACTGCCCGGCAGCCTGAAATTGCGGGAAAGCTGCGGCTGCGAAATGCCCGGCCTGATTGAAAGGCGGCTGGAAAATGCCATGCGGATGAATTCCGTGCTGCGCAGCATCAGCCAGCGGGAAGTGAGCCAGACGTATTTCGCCATTGAAATGAATGCGTCGGAGGATTATGAAAGCATCCACAGAACCATCTTCCGGAAATTGGGGGATATTCCCGCCATGCGGGATTTCTACCTATGCCTGTTTGAGGATGCAAACGGCGAACTGGCGGAGCGTATCACCGATCATGTGCGCCTCATTTCCGCCATTCAGGACCGCAAGGACCTGGGTACCCCCGGCACGGTGTTTCCCCGGCGGCAGATTCTGCCTGATGTGGCGGAGCGGCCGGATGAACCCCAGGCGTTCTACATCCATCTTCTGCATCAGCGGGATTCCACCTACGGTTATACCGCCATGCAGCTGAAGGATAACGAACTGCCCAGCATGTTCTATATGCACTGGAACATCATTGTGTCCATTGCTCTGCGCACCCTTTCCAGCCAGTTCAAGCTGGAAGCGCTGTATGAGGAACGCAGGCGTTCCTCCATCACCGATATGCTCACCGGCATCAATAACCGCCGCGGCTTTGATGAGCTGTTGTCGCCCCGGTGGGAAGAAATGTGCCGGCAGGGCCGCACGGTGTGCTTCATGTCGCTGGATTTGGATAACCTCAAGCCCTTGAACGATACCTTCGGCCATCAGGGCGGCGACGAGGCGCTGATTGCCATTGCCAGGGCCATCGAAGCGGCGATGCCTCAGGGCGGCATTGCCGCCCGTATTGGCGGCGATGAGTTCCTGGTGTTTGTGCCTGAGTGCGATGAAGGGGGCGTGGCCAGCTTCCGCACCGCCTTTGAAAAGCACCTGAAAAAGCGCAATGAGGGGGCCACGTTCGTGGTGGGAGCTTCCATCGGCGCCAGGGTGATCACCCTGCAGCAGGATACCAGCATGGATGAGTGCGTGCGGGAAAGCGACGAAGCCATGTATCAGGAAAAGAAACGCCGCCATGCAGAATTGCGCCTGCATGCGCAGAACCTGAAATAATGCCCGGTCAAATCAATATATAAAAAAGAACGCTGCCGAAGCAGCGTTCTTTTTGGTTGGACTTGAATTATTCGGCAGTGGGAACAGCCACAAAGCTCATGACGAAGCTGTTGGCCGCGGTGTCGAAGGAATAGGTGCAGGTGATGGTGGTGCCGCCGTAGGAAACGGAATCGGAAGCGGTGGAGGCAGCCTGGGTGAAGTCCAGCAGCTGCACGGTGTTGGTGATGAGGCTTACCAGGTCGTTGGTGTACTGGTTGATGCCGGCATCGGAGAGAATGTCCATATTGTCGGTGCACACAGCAGCCAGCGCCATGGCGGCCAGGGCCTGGCCCACGTTGTAAGCGTCATCCTGGAACTGATCCAGCTTATCCAGGGTGTAGCTCTTTTCCAGCTTCATGGTGAGCACCTTGCCGTCGGCATCAGCGGTGACAACCACATCGGTGTCCAGGGTGGTGATGACGTAGGTAACATCGTCAGCCTTTACGGTTTCGCAGGTGGCCTGGGTAGAAACAGCAACCAGGGTTTCAAACATGGTGTTGTAGCTTTCGGCGGTGAAGGGGAAAGCAGCGGCGGCTTCGGTGGCGAAAGCGGGAGCGCAGGCGCACAGGATCATGACCAGGGCCAGGAGAACAGAGAGCATTTTTTTCATTTGGTTGGACTTCCTTTCGTACAGAATATAATAACTAAATAAACATTCGCCGCACCACGCCTGTTTCCTGCCGGAAAAAATAAAAAACTGCCGGAAATATTCCGGCAGTGGGGGATGGTATTTTTAGTTGCCCGCAAAGAGGGAAGAGATGGCCTCGTCCTCATATTGGCGGGTATAGAGGCTGTAGTAATGGCCTTTGGCCCGGAGAAGATCCTGGTGTTTGCCCTGTTCGATAATCTTGCCGTCCCGGACTACCAGGATCAGATCCGCATTCTTGACGGTGCTCAGCCGGTGGGCGATGACCAGAGAAGTGCGGCCTTTGATGATGGTTTCGATGGCGGACTGGATTTTCTGTTCCGTCAGGGTATCCACGGAGGCGGTGGCCTCGTCCAGCACCAGAATGCGGGGATCGGCCAGAATGGCACGGGCAAAGGAAATCAGCTGCTTTTCGCCGGTGGAGAGCATATCGCCGCCCTCACCCACGTCGCTGTCCAGGCCCTTTTCCATTTTGTCCACCACTTCCTGGGCGGACACCAGTTCCAGGGCTTTTGCAATCTGCTCGTCGGTGGCATGGGGGTTCCCGTAGAGCAGATTTTCCCGGATGGTGCCGGAGAAGAGGTGGGGCGTTTGCAGCACATAGCCGATGGCGGAATGGAGCCACAGCTGACTGCGCTCCCGGGCGTCCCGGCCGTCAATGAGCACCTGGCCCCGGGTGGGCTCAAAGAAACGGCACACCAGGTTCACCAGGGTGGATTTGCCGGCGCCGGTTTCGCCAACGATTGCGATGTTGGAGCCGAAGGGGATTTTCAGGCTGAAATCTTCCAGCACATATTCGTCGCCGTCCGGGTATTTGAAATCCACGTTCTTGAACTCGATATCCCCCCGGATTTCCTCCCAGTTTTCCCGCTTGGGGTGGAAGGCGTCGCCGTATTTTTCAATCACTTCGGGGCTGTCCACAACGTCGGACTTGGTTTCCATCAGGCGGGAGAAGCGCTCGATGTTCACCTGGGTGGTGATCAGATCGGAAATGGCGTCAATCAGCCATCTTACAGGCTCCATCATGCCCTGGGCATAGCTCATGAACATGGAGAAGGTGCCTACTTCGCTCTGGGCAATATAGCCGCCCTGCCACAGCACAATGGCCAGGGCCAGGGAGGAGGCCATGTTCAGCGTGGCGGAGAACATACCTCGCAGGTGGCTTACCTTTACGCTTTTTTTGCGCATGGCGCCGGTATCTGCCAGGAAATCTTTGGCCATTTTATCTTCGATCACCAGGGTTTTGATGGTTTTGGCGCCGGTGATTCCTTCGTTGAAATCGCCGGTGATTTTACTGTTGAGCTCCCGCACTTCCCGGTTCACCCGGATCAGCCTGGACTGGAACACGGAAAACAGCAGCACAATCAGGGGCAAAATGGCAATGACCATCAGGGCGAGCCTGGCATTCACCACCAGCATCACCACCACGGCGCCCACCAGATAGGAAAGGTGCCACACGCTGTCCATCAGCGACCAGCTGACCAGGGAGCCGATGCGGCTGGTATCGCTGATGACCCGGGCGTGGATGTAGCCCACGCTGTTCTGATTGAAGTAGGAGAAGGAAAGGGTTTGCAGGTGGCTGAAGGCAGCGTTGCGCAGGTCGCGGTTCACGTTGACTTCCGTCTGCATGGCATAGGTGCATGAGATATAGTTGAATACCGCCGTGCACAGGATGACAAGCAGGTAAATGCCGATGAAGATGGGCAGGGTGTCCAGGGTGCCTTCTGCAATGAAGTGGTTCAGGGCATAGCGCTGAAACTGGGGGATCAGCAGGTCCACCCCCGTGGACATCAGCCCGCAGCCTACCATGGCGAGCATCACCCGCTTGTACTTTTTCAGGTAGGGCAGGATTTTTCCGATGCCGAAAAAGGGCAGGGAACGTTTTTCTTGTTTATTTTCCATTATGCGTCCACCTCCTCTTTGGTGAGGGACTGGATCTCATAAATCTTCTGGTACAGGCCGCCGGCTTTTTCCAATTCCTCAGGCGTGCCCATTTCCGCAATGCGGCCCTTGTCCAGCACGATCACCTGATCGGCCTTGGACAGGGTGGTGATGCGGTGGGAAATGAGGATGATGCTGGCACTGCCAAAGCGTGCTTCCAGGGCCTTGCGGATTTTGGCATCCGTTTCCGCGTCCACGGCGGACAGGGAATCGTCGAAGATCATGATGGGGGTATTCTGGGTCAGCATCCGGGCGATGGCAGCACGCTGCTTCTGGCCGCCGGACAGGGTAACGCCCCGCTCGCCTACAAAGGTATCATAGCCCTTGGTGAAGCCTTCGATGGTATCATCCAGGCAGGCGGCCCGGGCGGCTTCCCGGATGTCGGTAAGGGTCAGGCTTTCGTTGGTGATGGACAAATTCTCCTGCAGGGTGCGGGAGAAAAGGAAGGGCTCCTGCAGCACGATGCCGATGTGCTTGCGCAGATGGGAAAGCTGCATATCGGCAATGTCCACACCGCCGATGGTGATTCTTCCGCAGTCCCCGGGCAGGTCGTACAGCCGGTCAAGCAGCAGCATCAGGGTGGATTTGCCGCTGCCGGTGCCGCCCAGAATGCCAAGCGTGGTGCCGGCCTTCATGGTGAAGTGGATATCGTGCAGCATCTGGGGGCAGCCTTCGTAGGCAAAATTCACATGCTCAAAGGCAATATCCCCGGTCATATCGGGGCAGAGGGCGTTTTCCTTGTCCTTTTCCGTTTCGGATTCAATGATGTAGCCGATACGGTCCACAGCCACGCCGGCCTTGCTCATATCGGAAATCATGCGGCCCAGCTGGCGGATGGGCCATACCAGCAGGGAGTTGTAGGAAATGAAGGCGATGTATTCGCCTTCGGTCATGGTGCCCCTGAGGCAAAACACAGCACCCAGCACCACCACCAGCATGATCTGCACACCGCTGAGAATATCGGACGTGCTCCAGAACCGGCTCATCACCTTGGCCAGGCGCACCCACAGGCCGGTGTATTCTTCGTTGTGCTTTTCAAAGCGGTCCTTTTCGTAGCGCTCCCGGCCAAAGGCACGCACCACCCGCACGCCGGTCAGGTTTTCCTGGGCCATGGCGGAAAGACGGCCTTCGCTTTCGTCGCATTCCTTGAAGCCGGCGCCGATTTTTTTGTGGAACCGGAAGGAATACCACACGATGATGGGCATGGGAATGAGGGCGAACAGGGTGAGGCTCACGTTCATGGAGAACATGAACACCATGGAAAGCACCACCAGAATCAGGATGCGGAAAAGCCCGGTCATCTGCCCGGCCACAAAGTTCCTTGTGGTTTCAATATCAGAGGTGCAGCGCTGGATAATATCACCGGTGTGGTTTTTCATATGCCAGCTGAATGGCAGCCGTTCGATATGGGTATAGAGGGTATCCCGCATGGTTTTGGTCAGGGTTTCGGAAGCCCGGGTATTGCTTACCAGGAAGCCGTACTGGGAAAGCACCTTCACAGCAGCCACGATGAGCACGGCCAGGGCCATGATCCACAAATTTTTGCCCAGGTATTCAAAACCGCCCACTTTTTCCACCAACTGCATCACAGCAGGGCCGAAGGTGGGCTCGTTTCCGCCGATGGCGTTATCCACCGCCGCGCGGATGATCTGGGGCGTAATCATATCAGTCAGGGCCGTAATGGCGGCCAATACCATACTGATAACAAACAGGCCCTTGCTGCCCCTGAGGAAGCGCCAGATCAACGCCGCCTTGCGGACAGAGGGTTCATTCTTTTGCATTTGATGTTCCTCCTGAATAAATAGCGCGAAAAAGAGAAATAAAGGCCGGAGCGCTTTTTCTGCATCCCCCCTGCAAAAAAAGCCGGACAAGCTGCAGGAATTTCACCTGACATCTTATCCAGCCATGTACCATCCCCACGCGGCACAGACCCTCCGATGCAACTTCTACATTATAAATGCGAAAATACGTTCTGTCAATCGCTGAGGGCCGGTTTCCTGGTATTTGCTGCCGGAAAAATGCCATATTTTCGTGCGGAAAATCGCTTGATTGAAAAAAGGTTTTTTTGCAGAATATAGATAAAGGGAAAGAGCGCTTTTCCCATCACCATTCAGAGGAGAAAGAAAGCATGAAGGTAGAAAAGAACCCAAGAAAATCGCTGGTTGTGTTTTACGTGGTGGTGCTGGCAGTGCTTCTGCTTGCAAACACCTTTATTCTGCCTGCCATTATGGAGGCAGGCATTACGGAAGTGGATTACGGCACCTTCCTGCGCAGCCTGGACCAGAAAGACGTGCGGATGGTGCAGGTGGAAAAGGAATACATCTATTTTGTGATGGGAACGGAGGAAGAACCACAAATTTTCCGCACCGTGCCCTTTGCCGATGACAGCCTGGTGGACAGGCTGTATGCCTCCGGCTGTGCCTTCGGGCAGGTGGTGGAGGAGGAAGTAAGCCCCTTCCTGTCCTTCCTGGTCAGCTGGGTGCTGCCCATGGTGCTGTTCTATTTTGTGGGGCAGATGCTGATGCGAAAAGTGATGAAGGGCGGCAGCGGCGGCATGCCCATGATGCAGTTTGGCAAGTCCAACGCCAAGGTGTATGTGCCCTCCGCCACCGGCATCAAGTTTCAGGACGTGGCCGGGGAGGAGGAGGCCAAGGAAGCGCTGCAGGAGATTGTGGACTTTCTGCACGATCCTGAAAAATACCGCAAAATCGGTGCTGTGATGCCCAAGGGCGCTCTGCTTGTGGGCCCGCCCGGCACCGGCAAAACCATGCTGGCAAAAGCCGTGGCCGGGGAAGCCAATGTGCCCTTCTTCTCCATTTCCGGTTCGGAATTTGTGGAGATGTTTGTGGGCATGGGCGCCGCCAAGGTGCGGGATTTGTTCAAGCAGGCCAATGAAAAGGCCCCCTGCATTGTGTTCATTGATGAGATTGACACGATCGGCAAAAAGCGGGACGGCCACGGCGTGGGCGGCAATGACGAAAGGGAACAGACGCTGAACCAGCTTTTGACGGAAATGGACGGCTTTGACGGGGGAAAGGGCGTGGTGATCCTGGCGGCCACCAACCGCCCAGAAACGCTGGACCCGGCGCTGCTTCGCCCCGGACGGTTTGACCGGCGCATCCCGGTGGAGCTGCCGGACCAGCAGGGGAGAGAAGCAATTCTTGCCGTCCATGCAAAAAAGGTGCAGCTGGGAAGCGGCATTGACCTTGCCGCCATTGCCCGTTCCACCCCCGGTGCTTCCGGGGCAGAGCTGGCCAATATCATCAACGAAGCGGCGCTGCGTGCTGTGCGCATGGGCCGGGAAAAGGTGTGCCAGGGGGATCTGGAGGAAAGCGTGGAAGTGGTAATAGCCGGCTATCAGAAGAAAAACAAAGTGCTGTCCGATAAGGAGCGGGCCATTGTGGCCTATCACGAAATCGGCCATGCGCTTGTGGCCGCCCTGCAGACGGACTCCGCCCCGGTGACCAAGATCACCATCATTCCCAGAACCTCCGGCGCCCTGGGGTACACCATGCAGGTGGAGGAGGAAGAAAGGAACCTGATGAGCAAGGCGGAAATTGAAAACAAGATTGCCACCCTCACCGCAGGCCGGGCAGCGGAGGAAATGGTTTTTGGCAATGTGACCACCGGTGCAGCCAACGATATTGAAAAGGCCACCCGGCTGGCCCGGGCTATGATCACCCGCTACGGCATGAGCGATGAATTTGGCATGGTGATGCTGGAAACGGTGCAGAACCAGTACCTGGGCGGGGATGCGTCCCTGGCCTGCAGCGGAGAAACGGCGGCTTTGGTGGACAGGAAGGTGGTGGAAACGGTGAAAAAGCAGTATGAGAGGGCAAAGCAGCTTCTGAAAAACCACGAAGCCCAGTTGCACCGCCTGAGCCGGCATTTGTATGACAAGGAAACCATCACCGGGGAAGAATTTATGAGCATTTTACAGGCAGAAGCCTGACGGAAAAACGCCGTTTGCATTAAGCAGACGGCGTTTCTTTTCAAAAAAATTTACAAAAGTAAACTTTTTGTGTTGACAAACGGAAGAAAAGGTGGTATATATTTGGTTGGCCGGGACTAACTTGTGGTTGGGCCGTTCTTTTGAGGGTGGAGTTATGGTAAACTAACTGCATCCGACAGAAGTGATCAGGAGGATTTCAGCAATCATGGAAATGTCTTTGTGGAAGGCGCAGGAAGGCAAAGAATACATCATTTCGCGCATTGATACGGACGATGAAGAAATGAATTCCTTTCTCTTTTCTCTGGGCTGCTACAGCGGCGAGCCCATCACGGTGATCTCCCGGAAGGGGAAGGGCTGCGTGGTGGCGGTGAAAGACGCCCGCTACAGCATCGATTCCATGCTGGCGGAGGCCATTATCGTGTAAACAGAAGGGCTTCCCCATGGCGGCAAGGTGCGCCCTGCCGCATTTCTTACCCCGGCGGGTTAAACGCCGCTAACTACAGGCTGTGCCTGTTCAGAATAGCCAAAGTACAAGGAGGAACAGTATGAGAATTGCTTTGACCGGTAACCCCAACAGCGGTAAAACTACCATGTACAACGCCCTCACCGGCAGGAACGAACGGGTGGGCAACTGGGCCGGCGTTACCGTGGAAAAGAAGGAGCATCCCATCAAAAAGGTGTACTACTCCGGCAGCCAGGAGCCCATTGCGGTGGACCTGCCCGGCGCCTACTCCATGTCTCCCTTCACGTCTGAAGAATCCATCACCAGCGCTTACGTCCGGGAAGAAAAGCCCGACGTGATCGTCAATATTGTGGACGCTACCAACTTAAGCCGCAGCCTGTTCTTTACCACGCAGCTGTTGGAACTGGGCATCCCGGTGGTAGTGGCCTTGAACAAGGCGGATGTGAACGAAAAGAAGGAAACGAAAATTGATGTGGCCTCCCTGTCCCAGAAGCTGAACTGCCCTGTGGTGGAAACGGTGTCCACCACCAATGAAGGCCTGAAGGCTGTCATTGATACCGCCATGGCCCAGGCCGGCAAAGGCCAGCAGGCTCCCTATACCCAGGGGGATATTGACCTGACCAGCAAGGCTGCCGTGGAAGAAGCGGACAGAAAGCGCTTTCAGTTTGTGAACAAGATCGTTGCTAAGGTGGAAAGCCGCAAGGTGCTGACGAAGGACAAGAATATTCAGGATAAGATTGACGCTGTGGTGACCCACCCCATCCTTGGCATTGTGATCTTTGCTGCGGTGATGTTCCTGGTGTTCCATATTTCCCAGGCCGACGGCCCTCTGGGCCTTGGCGTATGGCTGGCCGACACGCTGGTGGGCTGGCTGGAAGGCTTCCAGGGCATGGTGGCTGAATGGGTGAGCGGCGCCTCCGACATTCTGCAGAGCTTGCTGGTGGACGGCATCATCGGCGGCGTAATCGCCGTGATTGGCTTCCTGCCGCTTGTGATGGTGATGTACTTCCTCATCGCCCTGCTGGAAGACTGCGGCTATATGAGCCGTGTTTCCGTGGTGCTGGACCCCATCTTCAAGAAAGTGGGCCTGTCCGGTAAGTCCGTCATTCCCTTTGTGATCACCACCGGCTGCGCCATCCCCGGCGTTATGGCCAGCCGTACCATCCGCAATGAGCGTGAACGCCGTGCCACCGCCATGCTGGCTCCCTTCATGCCCTGCGGCGCCAAGCTGCCCGTGATCGCCCTGTTTGCCGGCGCTTTCTTCTCCGACGCCTCCTGGGTGGGCACGCTGATGTATTTTGCCGGTATCGTGCTGATTTTCCTGGGCGCCCTGCTGGTGAACAAGATTGCCGGCCACAAGGCCCGCAAATCCTTCTTCATCATTGAACTGCCCGAATACAAGTGGCCTTCTCTCAAGCGTGCGTTCCTGTCCATGTGCTCCCGCGGCTGGGCCTACATTGTGAAGGCCGGTACCATCATCCTGCTGTGCAACACCCTGGTGCAGGTGATGCAGATGTTCAACTGGAGCTTCCAGCTGGTGGAAGAAGGCGCTGAAAGCACCTCCATCCTGGCCACCATTGCCCATCCCTTTGCCTATGTGCTGATTCCCATTGTGGGCTACCATGCCTGGCAGCTGGCTGCCGCCGCCGTAACCGGCTTCATTGCCAAGGAAAACGTGGTGGGCACCCTGGCTGTGTGCTACGGCATTTCCAACCTGATTGATACGGAAGAACTGGCCCTGATGGAAGGGGCCGGTACCGAAGTGGCCGCCGTTTTCGGGCTGACCAAGGTGGCTGCGCTGGCGTATCTCATGTTCAACCTGTTCACCCCTCCCTGCTTTGCGGCCATCGGTGCCATGAACAGCGAAATCAAGAGCAAGAAGTGGCTCTTTGGCGGCATCGGCCTGCAGCTGGGCGTGGGCTTCACGGCAGGTTATCTGGTGTACCAGATCGGCACCCTGATCACTGCCGGCACTTTGGGCGCTGGTTTCATCCCCGGTTTAATTGCTGTGGCAGCCTTTACCGGCGTGATTGTGTACCTGATCCGCAAGGCCAACCAGGGCCTGGAAAAGGAATACAAGCTGGACGCCCTGGGCTGACCTGATATTCAAGAGGAGTATTTTCCATGACAGACTTCATCATCATTGCCGTGCTGGCTGTTATCCTGGGCCTGGCTGCCTGGTATGTGATCCGGGCCAAGAAAAGCGGGCGAAAGTGCATCGGCTGTCCGGAGGGCGGCTGCTCTGCCAGGAAGGACGGCACCGCCTGCAGCTGCTGCTGCGGCTGTCAGGATGAAAAGTAAATAACAAAAAAGAAGCGGGTTCCCGGAAAAAGGGAATCCGCTTTTTGATTGCATTTTATCGGCCCAGCAGGATATTCAGGGCCTTTTCGTAGCAATTGACGGTGTAGGTGGGCAGGGGAGAGGTTTTGCCCTTCTGGCTGAAAAAGATGCTGTCCACCCCTGCACGGATGGCCGCCGGGATATCGGCGGACAGGCTGTCGCCCATCATGACGGCCTGGGTTTTATCGGTACAGCCCATTTGCTCCATGGCCATGAGGAGCATTGTGGGGTCCGGCTTGGCAACCCCCACCTCTTCGCTGATGAGGATCACATCAAAAAGCTCCGTCAGGGGGCAAAGGGCCAGGCGGCTGCGCTGGATGGAGGAAACGCCGTTGGAAATGAGAGCAATTTTCATCCTGCCGTGAAGGGCACGGATAAAGTCCTCGGCGCCGGGAAGCAGGTCCGCCCAGTTGCCAAGGTTCTGGCCATAGGCGGCGGCGATGGGCACAGGGTCCATGTCCGGTTTGTTCAGGAAGGCAAGAAGCTGGCGGAAACGCTCCACCTTCAATTCTCCCTGGGTGGTTTCGCCCCTCTCCAGCGCCTTCCACAGGGCGTTGTTGATGTGGTGGTAGTTTTCTGTGGTATGCTGATCGGCAGGCAGGCCAAAGGCAGTCAGCGTCTGGGTGAGGGCCTTGCGCTCCGCTGCCAGGAAATCCATCAGCGTATTGTCGTTATCGATGAGCAGGTATTTGTACTTCATGTTTTTCCTCAAAACTTATACTTGTCTTTGGGTGCGTCTTTGTAGGTGCGCTTGAAAATGGCGTTGGCCGCCAGGATGCCCACAATGGGCAGGAAAACAAAAATCAGGATGATGCCCATATGCCGTCCCCTTTCACTCCGTCATCCACAGCCGGGCATCTGTGCCCTGCAGCTTGCACAGCGCTTCCAGGTAGAAGTAATCGCCGTAGAGGATGTTGATATGCCGGCCGGCGCCGTCGTTGTGGTAGGCGGCGGTGCACTTTTGCAAAACGCCCATGCAATCATCGGAATAATCGGCGCAGAGGGTGTGCAGGCCCCAAAGCAGTTTCAGGGCGGCAGCGTGATACGTTTCTTCGCCGGTGATTTTTGCCAGCTCAATCAGCCCGCAGGCGGCGCAGGCGCCGGCAATATTGTCGATGCGCTCCTCATCCTCAGGCTGGCAGAAATCGCAGTCCGTCAGGCCGTCCGGGCGGATGTGGGCAATGAAGTAATCGGCGCAGCGCCGGGCGGCCTGCAGATACTTTTCCTCCTTGAGGTTCATCGCGCTGAGGGTGAAGCCGTACAGGGCCCAGGCCTGGCCCCTGCTCCAGCTGGAGCCTTCCTTGTAGCCCTGGCCTGCGGGCCGCTCAAGCACCTTGCCGGTATTGGGATCAAAGATGCAGATGTGGCAGCAGCTGCCATCCTCCCGCTGGAATTCCCGGATGGTGGTATCGGCATGGATGCGGGCAACTTTTTCAAACCGGGGGTCGCCGGTCTGCTTGGTGGCCCAGTGCAGGAGGGTCAGGTTCATCATGCAGTCCACAATGGCATAGCCGGTTTTATCTTCGCCCTCCCAGGCCCGGATGAACCCTTCGGGGTTGAACCGGCCGGCCAGGGTGGAGGCGGCAAGGAGGGCACAGGTGCGGGCCTTCATATCTCCCAGCAGTTTATGATGGGCACCGCAGGAAAGCAGGTACATAAAGCCCACGTCGTGGTGCATCTCTTCAAAGCGGTACAGTTCATCCACCAACAGCTTTTCCGCACGGATGGCTTCTTCAGCAAACGCATCTTCCTTTGTGACATTGTAGCATTGCCACATGATGCCAGGCCAGAAGCCGCCGGTCCACCAGCTGTTGGAGCCCCAGGGGGAGGGAAGGTATTCCCTCTTTGTGCCGATGTAGGGGATGATGCCCTGCCGGGCTGCCGCCTGTGCACCCTTTCGGAATTTGGCAATGGTTTTGTCCAGCGCCTGTTTTGTCCAGGTGTCCATAGAGCTGCTCCTTTACTTGGTGAGATGGATATCGGAGAAGGTAACGGAAGCGTTGCGCACCGCATAGAAGCCCACATAGACGGTGTCGGCGTCGATGGTGGTGAGGGCGTAGTCGAAGCCGGCGGAGACAGGCTCGTTTTCGCCGTATTGCAAGGTGAAGCCGTCCTGGGTGCCGGTGATGGACAGGGTGAGGGTGTCGCCGGCCCCATATACCTTTTCAGCGGCCGGGCCGTCCATGAGTAAGCCGCTCTTTCTGCCAAAGCAGTTGAAGGCGCCCTGGTTGCGGGTGCCGGCGGCCACGTAATCGCCCATGGTATCCCGGATGTTCTGGTCAATGTAGAGTTCATCCCTTGCCATCAGGCCGAAGGACACCTGGTTGTTGGCGAAAAGCTCATTCACGGTGGCGGTGGCGGTGAGGGTGAAGGGGGTACCGGCGGGCAGTGCGGTGTAGTAGAAAATGAAGCCGTCGGTGGTGGAGGAAATTTTGCCCAGGTTATCCTTCACCTGTAAGGTGATGGCGCTGTCGGCAATTTCGGCCGTAAAGCCGCCGGAAAGCACCTTGCTGTCGCCGCCCACGTCGCCAAATACGGTGCCATACCAGATATTGCCGTCAGCATCGGTGAAAGCGGGCCAGTTGGCAGAGGGGGCAGCGGGGGCGGTGTACTGGATGATTTCGTAATCAGGGTTCACGCTGTCGGCCAGGCCGATTTCGTGGATGGGGTCCACCTTGCCTTCCTTCTTGTATGCGGCAAGGGCGGTGCCTTCGGAAAGGCTGGCAATCAGGTAAGCGTGCATTTTGGCGCCGTAAGCGTTGGTGTGGGTTTTGTCCATGGCGGTGGGGATCTTCGTTACGCCGTCGGTATCATACTTGGCGCCGTTGAAAGCGTGGAGGTACTGGGCAAAGCCGCCAAGCTCCACGTTCAGGCTGGCAGTAGCGCCGGTCAGGTCAATGCAGGGGATGGAAAGGTCCGCACACATGGTGCGCAGGGCCTGGGCGTAATCGCCGCCGGGATAGACGGTATCGCCGATCTGCACGGTTTCGGTGATGTGGCCGGAGGCGGACTGGTAGGATTCCAGGGTGTTTTCATCCGTCAGCCGCACGATGGGGGTGACGACGACGGGGGTAACGCACCGGTCCAGGGCGGGCTTGACATAATTCATATAGATGCTGTTGGCAAAGGAGCCTTCGGTCAGGTAGTCGCCAACGGGGGAGGTGAACCGGGCTTCCTCCGTCTTTTCGTCGTTATGGCCAAAGCCGATGAGCAGGAACATTTCCTGCTGACTGCTGCCCAGGGCAGGAACACCCTCTGCGCCGTTCATCAGCGCATCGTATTCCTCCATGCCGGTTAAATCCTTGGAGGATGCGCCGGAGCGGGTCAGGTTATACACATCGGCATGGAAATAGCGGCCGATTTCTTCGCCCCAGCCCTGGCGGGGGATGAAGTACTGGTCGTTGAAGGCGGACACGGTGGAATCGCCCACCACCCAGATGGTGGCTTTTTTGTGCTCCTCCTGGCCCCAGGCAGCGCCCTGGGCGCCGGCTTCGTAGCGGCGACCTTCTTCGGTGAGCAGCAGCAGGCCGTGCATATCAATGCTGCCGTCGGCAGTGCGCCGGGGCGAAACAGAAGTATCCAGGGAATGGAACCACGCTTCCGTCACTTTGGAGGGGCCGGCTTTGGTATTTTCAGACACGTTTTTCTCTCCGTTCCAGTAGAAATTGTATTCGCCGTACACATCCTGTGCGGGCTGGCTTTGCAGCTGAATGTTTTCATCGGCGCCGCCTTCGCTGCGGAAGGACAGAACGCCCTTTGCCTCGTAGGCGGTGACGGCGGAGGCGTTGCCGGTATAGAGGGCCACGTTGCTGGCGCCGTTATTGAAGGAAGTGGAATTGTACACCCGGATATCGGGGCAGGAATTGGCGTCGATGCCCTTGGATTTATTTTCGTAGGCGATGGAGTTGATCAATTGATGATTGCCGGGGATGTTGGTGCCGCCCATTTTGAAGCCGTTGCCGTTGCCGGCTTCCACGGCCTGGATATCGCTTCCTGTGAAAGTGAGGTGGCCGTTTTCATCGCAGCTGATTTCAGCAAAGAGGATGTTATCCTTGCGGCTGCCGGGCTGCACCATGAGGTAGCCGTTTTTGTAGGCCACGCTGTTTTGGATGGTCACTTTGCCGATGGGGCCGGTGGCCGCCTTGGCAAACAGGTCCCACCCGTCGTCGGCATTGTAGGCGGCGATGCATTTGTCAAACACGTTGCCGGGGCCGCAGGTGAGCTTGGCGGCAAAGCCGTCGGCGTCTTCGTAGCCGGGATCGCCGTTGTTCATGGCGGTGCAGCTGATGACGGTGTTATGGGCAGGCCACATTTCAATGGTTTCGTTGGAGGTGCCGGAAAGCTGGAGGCCGGTGGTGCCGTTATTGTAGAAGTTCATATTGTGCAGCGTGTTGTGGCTGCCGGAAAGCTGCATGCCCTTTTCCAGGGGGGCGGTGTTGCAGATATTGATCTTTTCCATCTGCCACCAGTCGCCCCAGGCGGTGAGGCCCTTGCCGGTGCCCTTGAAATCCAGGGTGGCATAGCCGCCGTCGGTGGTGATGATGATGCACTTTTCTTCCGTACCGTTCCGGCCCCGGGAGATGGTGAGGGCTTTGCCGGGGAGAGAATAGGTATCGGCTTTCAGCAGGATGGTCTGCCCGGCGGAGGCGTAATCCAGGGCTGTCTGGATATCCACGGCGTTTTCAAAGGAGGTGCCGCCGTTTCTTGCTTTCCCCTTGGGGGATACATAGATGGTGCCGTCCTCATCGCCAAGATGACGTACCCTGACCAGCTGGTAGAGGGTTTTTGTTTCATAGCTGGCAAGCTTTTCAAAGGCGGAGAATACAAAGGAGGGGGAGGGGGTAAAATCTACGGTGAAGATGGTATTGCCGGTGATGGGGTATTGGCGGTGCACCTGGGTATTGGCGGTGACGGGGATGTTTTCTTCCACCACCACATCGTCCATCTTTACAACCGCAGTGCCGTCGGCGTTGGTTTTGAACACCAGCTCATAGGTATCCTCGGCGCAGGTGCCGGGGGATTTGATGGTGTACTGGCCGTTTATGTAGGTGGTGGGCTGTATATGCCAGTCCGCCGCCTTCCAGGGGGAGGTGGTGAAGGTGATGTTGGAGAAGGTGGCGTTTACGCCCCGGGCGCAAGTTAGGCCCAGGTAAGCGTTCTCTGCTTCCTGCACGCACAAGGGATCGTTCAGTTCCTTGTAAGAGGAAACGGAGGTGGCAGAAGGATCCTTGGCGGGGATGTAATAGGTGTAGGAATACAGTTCCTGGCCGGTGGTGCCGTCGGGCAGGATTTCAAACTGGCGGGTCACATAGCCGAAGGAGGTTTTTTCCAGCTGGATGCGGTAGGTTTCTCCCTGTTTGACCAGATCATTCGTATCCTGGGTGAAGGCAACACGGGTATCGATGACGGTATTCAGGTCGGCATTTTCATTGGACTGGATGCCGGTATAATGGCGGCTGCCCAGCACGCCCTTGGTGTCCTTGCCGTTCACGCGCAGCTTGGAGGAGGCCACGGAAAAGAGGTTGGAATAGTAGCTGCCGGAGCCGGAGATGGTATCCCGCACCATCAGGGCAAAGCCCTCCTGGCCGTCTGGGGTGGGGTTCATATAGTCCACATGCACGTCCGCCGTGAGGCAGAAGTTTTCTTTCTGGGGGTTGATGGTGGTGTAATAGAAGGAAATGCCGTCGGCCGGCGCATCGGCCACAAATTTGCCGCCCTTCTTGGCAATATTGCCGTCGGCGTCATAGGTGCAGGAATAAAGGGTGACGCCGTTTTCCAGGGAAGCGTTTTCGCCGATGCGGTTGGCGGTATCGGAGGTGGAGGTGCCAAAGCGGGTGAACTGCCAGGGCCGGGTATCGGGAGCGGGGCCTGCGTTCATATCATCCGCACCTTTCTGTTCAAAAGAGATGGCGGCGTAGCGGAATTTGCTGCCCGCCGCATAGAACCAAACCTTTTCACCCACTGCCGCGTCATAGGAAACGGATATTTCGCCGGGGGTGGAAAGGGACGTGGTATCGCCGCCTTCCGGTACTACCCAGAAGGTTTTGCCGCTGCCGTCTGCGGAATTGGTGCCGTTGATGCCATAGACGGTGATGGTACCGTCCGCAGGGGCGGTGACGCACACCGCAGCGCCGGTATCGGGGATGCTTCCCTTGGCGTTGGCGCCTTCGGATTTGGGGTTGTTTTTCCCCTGCACCGTCTGCAGCGTTTCGCCGCCGACGGTGACAGTATCATCCTTTGTTTCCATATCTTCCAGGATCAGCACCGGGCCGTATTCGCCGGCCAGGCTGCTGCCGTTGAAGACGAAAAGGAAATCCTGGCTTTCTTCCGGAGCGGAGGCGGGGGTGAAAGTAACGCCGGAATACCAGAATTTGCTGCCGGCTGCGTAGAACCACACCTTTTCGCCGGCTGCTGCGTGATAATCCACGTGCAATTCGCCGGGGGTGGAAAGGGAGGTGGCTTCGCCGCCTTCCGGAACGATCCAGAAGGTTTTGCCGCTGCCGTCTGCAGAATTGGTGCCGTTGACACCGTGGATGGTGATGATGCCGTCAGCGGGGGCAATGACACACAGCGCTGCGCCGCTGTCCGGCACACTGCCCTTGGCGTTGGCCCCTTCTGTCTTTGGGTTGTTGCTGCCCTGGACGGTGATATGGGTCTGGCCGTCCACGGTGACGGTCTTGTCTTTCACCGTCATCTCTTCCAATATATATACAGGAAGCGTGCCCTGCTGGCCGGCGGCAATATCTCCGTCAAAAAACAGGGAGAAGCCCTCTTCTGCCTGGGCGCACGCACAAAGACATTCGATCAGGATCAGGCTGAGGATAAAGGTCACGATACGCCTGGCGTTTGTCATATGTATCCCTCCGAAAAATAAGTGGCTATTTGGATATTTGTGTCCCTTTTATTGTAACAGATTTATCCATGAATGCAAGAGGCGACGCACACCTTTTCACCACCATAAAAGTGATGCCAATTTAGAACGTGTAACTCTGAAAGTGATTACATTTACAAAAACAACAAGAAAATGTTACAAAAAGAAAACGGAGAAATGAATAAATCTAAAAGTATTTTTGCGTAAAGATAAAACAGTTCAAACATTGTGTTAAAATGACAATAATTGGATGAAAACACGTTGCTTTTATGAGGAATATATTGTAAAATTCGATAGTAAAAGTATGCCTGTGCTTATATACAGGATATGTTTGGGTGCAAATCGGCAGTACATACATCTTGTATGTACGCCGCAAAAGCCATGCGCAAATGCAGAAAAGAGGTATTGCGTGAACCAGCAGACAAAGGCAACCATCCGGACGATTACAACGGTGATGGTGTTCATTGCCATCATCTTCGCCTTCCTTATATCCGGCATCCGTATTTTCGGTTTCCAGGTGTACGGCGTGCTCAGTGGCTCCATGGAGCCTGCCTATCCCGTGGGCTCATTGGTGTATGTAAAGGCCTGTGACGTGGACGAACTGAAGGTGCGGGATGTCATCACCTTCAGCGCTTCCGCAAAGACGGTGGTTACACACCGCATTGTGGAAGTGGTGCCGGATGAAAACAACCCCAATATCAAGCGCTTCCGTACACGGGGTGATGCCAATGACGATGTGGACGCCTCCCTGGTGGGCGAAGCGGATATTATCGGCAAGGTGGTTTTCTCCGTACCGCATCTGGGTAACGTGGCCAGCTACATCCAGCAGCCCCCGGGCATCTATGTGGCCATTTTGCTGGGCATTGTGCTGGTAGTGTTCGTTGTGATCACCGACAATGCAGCGGGCGATGAAAAGAGCAAAAATCAGGGCGCTGCGCCTCAGCAGCCCAAAAAGCAGCTCGACCTGCCCTGGCTCAGCAACCTGCTTGCCAAAGTGGGTATCCAGTGGCCCAAACAAAAAGCGCCTCCCCAGCAGCCGCTGACGCGCCAGGGCTATGTGCCGGGACAAGCTCAGCAGCAATATACCCGGCAGGGCTACCAGCCCCAGCAGCAGTATCCGCAGCAGGGTTATCAGCCCCAGCAGCAATATACCGGGCAGGGCTACCAGCCCCAGCAGCAATACACTCAGCAGGGCTACCAGCCCCAGCAGCAGTACCCGCAGCAGGGTTACCAGTACCCCCAGCAGCAGTACCCGCAGCAGGGTTACCAGTACCCCCAGCAGCAATACCCGCAGCCGGGCTACCAGCAATATCCCCAGCAGCAGTACCCGCAGCAGGGTTACCAGTATCCCCAGCAGCAATACCCGCAGCCGGGCTACCAGCAATATCCCCAGCAGCCCTACGCTCAGCAGCAGCCCGCTCAGGCCGCCCCGCAGCAGCCGCAGCAGAATAACCGCAGCTGATCCCTTTTGAGCGATTTTCAGTATTCCCATCCGGTTGTGCACCCGGCGGGGGAGGCTGAGTCGAAATATATAAAATTCGAACCGTAAAAATAGAAGAAGGAGGGAACCTGAAGATGAAAATCGGCAAGCGTTCGCTGATTCTGGCCGTGGCCCTGATGCTGGCACTTTCCACCTCTGTGTTCAGCACCATCGCTTACCTGACCAGCTCCGCGAAAGCAACCAACACCTTCACCGTGGGCGACGTTGAGATCGAACTTGACGAAACCGACGTGGATGAAGACGGCAATCCCAAGTATCCTGTGGATACCGACGGCGACGGCAAGCCCGATGTGGAAATCTCCATTGACGACAAGGGCACCATCACCGTTGATCCCACTCCCGACGATCCTACCGACGATCCCATCGTGATCAAGCCCGGTGAAGACGGCAAATATCCGCCCACCGACATCGACGGCGACGGCAAGGAAGATGAAATCGAAGTTGGCGGCGGCACCATCACCGTGACCCCCGGCAACGGCAGCGACCCCACTGTGATCCTGCCCGGCGATGTGACCGTTGACGACGACGGCACCATCACCATCGATCCTGCCTGCCCCGATTGCGAAGATATCGTGATCAAGCCCAATCCCGACGGCACCTATCCCGATACCGACGTGGACGGCGACGGTGAAAAGGATAAGATCACCGTGGATGAAGACGGCAACGTGATCGTGACCGACAAGGACGGCAACACCATCGTGGTGGAACCCGACAAGGATAACGAAAACGACTATAACCTGATTCCCGGTGCGGAATATCTGAAGGACCCCACCATTACCGTGAAGGCTGACAGCGAAGAATGCTATGTGCGTTTCCGCGTAGGCTTCTCCGCTCTGCCCGAAGGCGCCAATGCTGTGGATGCCTTTGACACCCTGGTGAAGGATCTGAACGAAGATAACTGGAAGTATGTCAAGACCAACGGCGACGGCGAACTGGAATTCTGGTATGTGGAAAACGGCGAATTCGTCACCGTTGAACCTTCCAAGTCCTACGACAAGGAACTGCCTGCTCTGTTCGAAACCGTTGGCGTGCCCGGCGAAGTGACCAGCGAACAGCTGCAGGAACTGGCCGGCATGCAGATGATCATTGAAGGCGATGCCATTCAGGCTGCTTCCTTCGATGATGCCGAAGCTGCATGGAAGGCCTTTGACGGCCAGAACGGCGGCAACCTGGCTTAATCCCCTTCATAATGATTCACAGCGGCAAACCCGCTTTGAATAACCACTACTGACAGGAAAGGAGGAACGCAAGTGTACAGTTTGAAGCGCATGTGCCAAAGATTGTCTGACAAAATCAGCAAAAAAGCGCTGGTTCTGTTTATGGCACTCTCCATGACCCTGGCAAGCGTTGCAGGCGGCACACTGGCGTGGATCCAGGCTGGTAGCAACCCGGTAACCAATACCTTTACCGTGGGGGACATCAGCATCAGCCTCACTGAAACAGATACGGGGCTGGATAATGACGAGGACGTGAACACCAATCAATACAGGATGGGTGTTGGCGCGGTCATTGATAAGGATCCATGCGTTACAGTGGACGCCTGGTCGATGGATTGTTGGCTTTTCGTGGCCGTTGATCAATCGGCTAACTTTGCCGACTTCATGGACTACGCCATCGCTGACGGCTGGACACCTGTAGGCGAAGACGGCCGCCTGTTTGTCCGCGAAGTGGATCAGAGCGAAGAAGCCCAGAGCTTCTTTGTCCTGAAGGACAACCAGGTCTCCGTACTGGAAACCGTCACGCTTTCAGACCTTGCGGCCCTCACGGAAGCAAATTATCCCACCCTCTCCTTCACCGCTTACGCAGTGCAGCGGGAGGGCGTGGATACGGCAGAAGCTGCATGGCAGCTGATCGCAGGTGAAGAGTAAAAAACTGTGCACATTTACCCTCCAAAATGCGTTCCTGCTTTTCTGTGAAACATCGTTTCCCCAAGCAACACAAACCCCAATGGCAAAAACTGAAAGGAAGTAACCAAAAATGAGCAAAAAGTCTCTTATCCTGGTTGTCAGCCTCGTTCTGGCTCTGACTGTGGGTCTGGGCGGCACCCTGGCTTTCTTCACCGACCGCGACTCCGAAACCAACATCTTCACCGTGGGCAACGTGGACATCGACCTGACCGAAGACTTCGAACAGGGCGCTGAACTGGTTCCCGGCAAGGATATCGAAAAGAAGCCCGTCATCACCAACGTTGGCAACAATGATGCCTATGTGTGGATGACCGCTGCTGTTCCCGCCGGTCTGGAAGATCCCGACGGCAATGCCTCCAAGAACCTGCTCCACTGGAACTGGCTGGGCGGCACTGACGAAGCCTACATGAACGGCAAGACTCAGGCTGACATCGATGCTTACATCGAAAAGGGCTATCTGCCCGAAGGCACCACCATCGAACAGATTCAGGCTGGCGACTATTGGAAGCTGGACGGCACCACCCCCGTTACCACTCAGGAAATCGACGGTGTTGAATACAACGTCTATCTCTTCCAGTATGCCACCCCCCTCAAGCCCGGCGAAACCACCCTGCCCTCCTTCCACAAGGTGTACATGGATCCCCATGTGGACATCGATCCCGAAGGCAACCTGGCTTGGGTTGAAAACGGTGTGGCCACCGATATGGGCTATAACCTGAATGACGACGGCAATCCCAAGATCTACATTGCCGCTTACGGCATCCAGTCCGAAGGCTTTGCCTCCGTTGAAGAAGCCTACGAAGCTTACGGCATCCAGTGGGGCGAAAACGGCGGCGTTGAATACGCTTCTGCCGTTACTGCTAAGAACAGCGACGAACTGGCCAAGGCTATCGAAGAAGCCGCCGGTAAGTCTGCTATCATCATGCTGCCCGCCGGTGAATTCGAAACCAACTTCAAGATTGAAGGCGGCAGCGATATCACCATCATCGGTGACGGTGAAAACACTGTCCTCTCCGGCCAGATTGCTTCCACCACCTCCGAAGCTGGCACCCTGTCCCTGAGCAACCTGACCTACAAGGTTGATGACAGCATTAAGGACAGCACCGGCATCTCTCAGACTGGCAAGTCTGCCATCGCTCTGTGGGGCAACCAGAAAGTTGTCTGCACCAATGTGACCTTCGAAATGAGCCTCAAGGACAGCACTGCCATCACCGCTTGGTGGGACACCAATGAAGGCACCTCCATCACCGTGAAGGGCTGCACCTTCAACTGCAACGGCCAGCGCCCCATCCGCGCTACCGCTAACGTGACCGTTGAAGACACCACCTTCAACGATCCCTATCGTTATGCTGTGCAGCTGACTGCTAAGTCCTCCACCGCTACCAAGCTGGACAAGGCCATCATCAACTTCAACAACAACACCATCATCAACGGCGAAAACGGCAAGGCTTTCGTCTATGGTATTCAGCTGGAAGGCGCTGATTACGGCTGCAACAACTGCGTGATCAACGGCACCGGCAACACCATCGAAAACGGCGGCTCTGACAGCACCATGTACTACTGCGAATGCGGCAAGGTGGAACATGATACCATTGAATGGAACACCGAAGTGCCCGTCGTTCACGAAGTGTAATTCAAAGCAACTTCCCTTCGCTGCCTGCCCCCTTCGGGGGGCGGCGGGGGAGAGTAAAGCGCAAAGGCAGCGCGGCGCAGCACAGCTGCGCCAAAGCGTAACCCCGGCTGTGCTGCGCTGCGCGACAAAACCACTTGGGGAAGCCCCCCAAATAAACAAAAATAATAGAAGGAGAACATAATCATGAAAAAGTCTACATTGATCATGATTCTGTCCCTGGTGCTGGCTGTGGCCATCGGCGTCGGCTCCACCATGGCCTACCTGCAGGACACTGACGAAGACGTCAACGTGATGACGCTGGGCAATGTGTACATTGAACAGCACGAATACGAACGTGTACAGAATGAAGATGGCACCTACGAAATGGTGAACTCCGAAAAGTACGGCGAAGGCTATAAGCTGCAGGAATTCACCCAGGGCAAGCCCCTGTATCCCGCCGTCGGTGAGGTGACCGACTACGGCGAGATCGTTGCTTTCGATCAGCTGGGTGAAGGCGCTTCCGGCAGCCAGGCTGTTCTGGACGGCATCCAGAATGCGCAGGATAAGTTCGTGCTGGTTGAAAACACCGGCAAGTCCGACGCCTATGTGCGCACCATTTTTGCCTTTGAAATGGGCACCATGGAAGAGAGTCGTTGGGAAGAAATTCTCAAAACCTCCGTTGGTTCTTTCACCAACAACGGCGATAAGCCCTGGAAGTATACCGATATCGGCACCGCTGTGATTGACGGCAACACCTACTTCCTCATGGAAGCCGTGTACACCGGTGCTGATACCCGTCATGTGGACGGCGTGCTGCCTGCCGGCGAATACACCTATTGCAGCCTGGCTCAGGTGTACCTCAAGCCCGAAGCCAACAACGAAGATATGGTTGCCCTGGATGGCAACGGCAACGGCACTTTCGATATTCTGGTTGTGTCTCAGGCCGTGCAGACGCAGGGCTTTGCCGATGCCAAGACCGCTCTGGATACCGCTTTTGGCCCCATCACTGTTGACAACAACCCCTGGAAAGAGGGTGGCGAAGACCTCAATGGCACTCCTGCTTTCCCTGTGATGGTTTCCACTGCTGATGAACTGGTGGCTGCCATTGCCAACGGCGGCGAATATTACCTGACTGCTGACCTGACGCTGGCTGATGAACCTGTGGTCATCGCTTCCGGTAAGGAAGTTACCATCAACATGAATGGCAATACCATCAGCACTTCCTCCACTTCCAGCACTACCAGCTACGGTATTGAGGTGCAGGCCGGTGCAACTCTTGAACTGAAGGGCGAAGGTCTGGTCACCTTCTATGCCACCAAGCCTGACACTGAATGGGGCGGCGAAGGCCAGCCTGCTTTCCCCGGCTATGCCAACAACACCATCAAGAACCTTGGTAAACTGATCATTGATGGTCCTACTGTTGAAAACAAGACTGCTGCCGGCGGTGCTTCCTACTGCATCGACTGCTATCAGGGCAGCGAACTGATCATCGAAAGCGGCGAAATCAAGGGTTATGACAAGTGCGCCATCCGCATGTTTGCCAACAGCAATACCCTGGCCACCAGTGTTACCGTTAATGGCGGCGAGATTTCCGGTAAGCGCGGCATCTGGATCCAGCTGCCCGGCAGCAATCCCGCCAATGTAAGGCCGGTTTATCTGACCGTCACCGGCGGTACCATTACTTCTCTGCAGCCTGATGTGGATAATGCTATCTATTCCTACTCCTACGGCGACAGCTTTGCCAATACCAATGTGACTATCACCGGCGGTACCTTCAATGGCAATGTTGCTTTCGGCGGCGGCTACAAGGGCGATACTGAAAATGTGACCATTACCGGCGGCACCTTCAATGGCTATCTGGGTCGTTATCTTGCCGATGACGGTTGGGAAGATATTGCCAAGCCCTGAATGAACTGATTCAATCCTCAGCCCGTCCTTCGGGGCGGGCAGGGGAGATAAAAGACAAAATGAATGCTGAATGCATGAAAAAGTCTTGAAAGGAAGTAACAAAAATCATGAAAAAGTCTACTTTGATCATGATCCTGAGCCTGGTGCTGGCCATTTCCCTGGGCCTGGGCGGCACCCTGGCCTACCTGACGGATGATGACGGTGACGTGAACGTGATGGTTGTCGGCAATGTGCAGATCACCCAGAACGAACAGCAGCGCGTGGATCAGGGCGAAGAAAACTCCGAACTGGAAGAATTCGAACAGAACAAGGCCATGGCGCCCATCGTTGACAAGGGTATGGTGAAAATTCCTCAGGATGTGAATGGCTGGGAAATCACCATGCGTGACGAAGACACCTATCGCAACTATGTGGATAAGATCGTCACCGTGACCAACACCGGCTCTTCCGAAGCCTATGTGCGCACCCTGCTGGCGTTCCCCACCAAGGGCTATGATTCCGGCGAACTGGCCTTCGACGAATGGCTGCACTGGAATTATGTTTCCAATACTGATACCACCCCCAACAATGGCTGGATGTGGGGCACGGAAGAAAATGGTGTGGAATGGCCCAATAACACCATGGATTGGAACGCTTTCTACAATGTAGAAATCAATGGCGAAGAGTACACGGTGTACATTGCCACCAACGTAGATGCTCTGGCCCCCGGCAAGACCACCGCTCCCACGCTGGTGGGTATGTACCTGGATGCTGCTGTGGATAACGAACTGGTTGACGGCGAAATCAACTACTACGTTACCAAGAACGGCAAGAAGTTTGACCTGGGCGACATCAGCAAGCTGGAAGTGCTGGTGCTGTCTCAGGCTGTGCAGGCTGACGGTTTCGACACCGCCTGGGAAGCTTTCGACGCTGCTTTCCCCGCCACCGAAGAAAGCGTTGTGGAATGGCTGAGCACCATGGAAATCGGCACCCCCGGTGACAAGAACGACACCAATAATCCTCCTGTGTTCAAGATTACCGTTTACACTGAGGATGAATTGAATGGCGCTTTGGGCAGCTACAACGAAATCACGTTGGGCGACAGCATTACCACTGAAACCTACTATAACATTGACGAAAACGTCGCTGCGGATATCATGCTGAACAGCAATACCATGAACGGCACCATTATGAACAACGGTGACGTGACCATCAGCGGCGGTAACATCGAAAACGATGCCGTTGGTATTGAAAACTACGGCGAAGCAACGCTCACCGATGTGGTCATGAACGCTGGCAGCACGGCTGATTATGCGGCTATCCTCGGTGCCGGTTCCGAAACGACTTTTGATAATGTGGATATCGATTCCGCTGGCGGCGGTATCGGCGCAGTTGACGGTGCTCAGGTCACATTCAATGGCGGCAGCGTTGCTGTCAATACCGCCAGCACCTCTGGCCGCTATAACTTCTACGTTGTAGGCGAAGGCACCGTGGTTACCATTGAAGATGGTACCTTCTCTTTCAGCAAGACCCTGAATCAGAAGCGCGCTTACATTTACGCTGGCAGCGGTGCAACGGTTTATGTCAAGGGCGGCACCTTCGGTCCTGCTTCTGCCCGCAGCGGCTATACTGCCGGTATTCTCGGCGATGGTGATATCATCATCACCGGCGGCACCTTCGGCTTCGATCCTTCTGCTTGGATGGCAGACGGTTATCAGGCTGTGAAGGATGGTACCACCTGGACTGTTTCTGCGATTAACTGATAAAACGCATTGCATGCTGTCCCGCCCCTTCGGGGGTGGGGCGGCGATCAAAGGGCGTGGGTTGTAATAATCGGTGCCTTTTGATTGCCGTAGGTTGTGGCAGATGAACGAAAGGAGATGCGCAAATGAAAAAGAGAACGTTCATTTTGGCTGTGTGCGTGCTGCTGGTGGGCTTGCTGGCAGTGAACGGCACGCTTGCGCAAACCATTGAAAATATATTCAAGACCATCGGGATGAACAATGCACCCACCCATAATGAAGCACAGCTGGATGTGAAGCTGGTGCATCATAAGCGCAGCGGCAATACGCTGGTGGAAGGGGATGCAGGCCAAGCCCTGTATCCTGCCGGGTTCAGCAAGAACAGCGAAACGGAGCCGGAAAAGAAGAATGTAACGCTGGGCGGCGAAACCTACGGGCTGTGGGATGTGAACGGCGTGGTGGATAAGTTCACTGCGGTGAAGAATAACCTGAGCACAGAGGAAGCCAAGAGCGCCTATTTCCGGGTGGCCTTTGCGGTGGATGCGGATATGTTCCCGCTGCTGCGGTTCAATTTCAACAGGGATGCGGCCGTTTATCAGTGGAGCGGCTGGCAGGATATTAAAATTGACGGCGAAGATTATAAGATGATGGTGGCCACGTGTCTGACGGCGTTGGAGCCCGGCCAGGTATCGGTGCCTGCGCTTTTGCAGGTGGGCCTGGTGAAGGAAGCCACCAATGCGGACCTGGCAAAGGCCGGCAGCGACTTTTTGAAGATCAAGGCGCTGGCGGTGGATGCGGACACGCTGACGGAAAATGACGTACGGCCCGGCGCAGTAGAAACGCTGAACGCTACGATGCCGCTGGAAAGTGGATTTAATCCTTTCTGAGGCGGACTGAATGATGGATAGGGGGGAAAGCGATATGAAATTCCGCAGCCGGTTTATGAAGACGGCGCTGCTGCTCTGTGTGGCGGCAGTGGTGGCTGTTGCGGTGCCGTTTACGCTTTCTTATGTGTTTGACAATACGGACGAAGTGGTGAACACCTTTGTGCCGCCGGAAGGGCTGAACAACCAGACGGCGCTGAAGGTGGACGTGGTGAAGACGGTGATCAACACGGTGCCGGAAGGCGAAGAAGGCATCGGGCCGGATGGGTTCACGTTTGTGCTGGAAGAGATTGCTACCGGCAAAAAGATGCAGGCTGTGAGCGATTTCCAGGGCAAGGCCAGCTTCTCTCTTCCTTACACCGGTGTGGACGCAGGCATGCATTTCTGCTATAATGTGTACGAATTGAACGACGGCGCAGAAAATGTGACCTACAGCGAGATCGTGTATGAGATCCAGGTGGATATTGCCATGAACGATCAGAACGAGCCGGTGGCCAAGGTGAAGCTGGATGGCAAGGACACCACCGACCTGACGCTGAAGTTTGAAAACCTGTATACCATCACCGCACCTCCGGATACCGGCGATGCAGGCCATGTGGCGCTGTATGCGGCTGTGCTGGTGCTGTGCGCAGCGGGTATGATGCTGATTGTGGGCAAGCGCCGGAAGGCTGAATAATCGAAGGAACATAATGGCATGAAAAACAGGCGGCTGAACAGGAAAAACCGGGCCAGGAATTATTTCAAGCAACAGAAAATGTGGCTTGTGTGGCTGGGTTTGGGGCTGTTGGCTGCCGTTTTCATTTTCTGTGCGTTTAAAATCGGCGAATATGCGGGGGGGTATCTGGCCAGCAGGCGGGTATCCCAGCAGCTGCAACAGGTGAACCGGGAGGCGAAGAATACCCCTGCGCCGTCTTATGTGCCCCAGGTGACGGAAACGCCGGTGCCGGAGGCGGCGGAGGCTACGCCCGTTCCCTTCGGCACGGTGGCGCCCCAGTACAGCGGCAGCTCCATTTTGCCGGTGGTGCAGTATCCCCAAAACAAATATGCCCATGTCAGCGACCGGTTCCGCAAATTGCAGCAGCAGAACAAGGATATTATAGGCTGGCTGACCATCCCGGGCGTGGTGGACGAAGCGGTGGTGCAGCGGGATAACGAATACTATCTGCGGCGGGATTACCTGGGCTTCCATAACCAGAACGGGGCCATTTTCCTGGATGAGAACTGCACGCTGAAAACCCGGCCCTATACCCTGGTTTTGTATGGGCACAATATGAAAACCGGGGCCATGTTTGGCTTTATGCGGCATTATGACACCCTGGGATATTACCAGATGCATCCTTTTGTCACATTTGATACTGCCTTTGAGGACGGCACATATGTGATTTTTGCCGTGGGCACCATCAGCACCCGAAGCTATGACCGGGATTACCTGGACCTGGCCAAGCTGTCTTCCTCCACTGTCAGCTGGCGGCAGGAAGCCATCCGTGCATTGCAGAACCATTCTATGTACACCAACACCATTGACGTGCAGCCCAGTGACCAGATCCTGCTGATGATGACCTGCGTGGCGGATGATACCGAGCGGCAGGTGATTGCAGCCCGGCGTATCCGGGACGGCGAGACGGAGGATGCACTGACTGAACGGGTGATGCGCACAAGGACAAAGGCATACTGAAACGATCTCTTCAGCTGCGATACAAGCCGCAGCTGAATTTTTCTGAAAAGAACGGAGGGAAAAAAGATGAACAGCGCCCTTTTGACCATTGATGATTTTGCGTCCGGGAATACCCCGGCGCTGGTGGATTACCTGAAGGGAAAGGGCATCCGGCCCATCTTCTTTGCCACCGGGCAGAACGTGGAAAAGTATTACGATGAAGCCCTGTATGCGGTGCGGCAGGGCATGATTGTGGGCAATCACAGCTATTCCCATCCTGGCTTTTCCGGTCTTTCCATGGAGGAAGCTGTGGCCGAAATAGAAAAGTGCGAAGAGGTATTAAACCGGCTGTACCATGACAGCGGCATGGAAAGAAAATGGCGGCCCTTCCGGTTTCCCTATGGGGATAAGGGCGGGCAGAACAAGGACGCCCTGCAGCATTATCTGAAGGCGCAGGGCTTTCACAAGGTGGACGACCGGCACATTCATTACCCCTGGTGGAAAGAGTATGAATTGCACCAGGACATCGATACCTTCTGGACCTTTGATTTTGCGGAATACCGGATGCAAAGCGAGCCGGGCTTTACCAAAGAAAGTATATGGCAAAAAATGCACGATGCTGCGCCTGTGAATGGTGCGGTGTTGTTTGGGGAAGGGCAGCGGCATATCCTGCTAATGCATGCCCACGACGAAACGGAAGCGCTGTTTCCGAAGTATTATCAGGTGCTGCTGGAGCATCTGATGGAAAACGGCGTGGTGTTTGACGAACCGAAATTTTTGTAATGATAGAGGCCGGTGCGCTAACGCGTGCCGGTTTTTTATTTACCTGCACAGAAAAGGTATAGAAAAGGGGGAGGGTGTGTAAACTGAAGATGAGAAACAGACAGGAGGCGCATGATGAATCCATTTTTAGAAAAGCCCAAGCGGATTGATGATCACCTGATGAACTGGACGGATATGTCCCCCTGCCCTTATGACAAGCACACTGTGGATCCTTATACCCGCACCCGGGTGATCCTGATGAACGGAACGGAGTTTGAAAACGTATGGTTCACCCATCAGTTCCATCGAAATTGTGCAGACGGCGATGTGTGCCGGGCCCTAGCGCTGATACGCCGCAGTGAACAGCAGCAGCAAAAGCTGGTGGCGGCCCTGAAGCCGGATGACGAAGATATGCTGGAGCACACCATTGGCTATGAGCAGCTGGCGGTGGACCTGACGGCCCATCTGGCCAAGCGGGAGCCGGATGAATATGTGCGCAATGCGCTGAACTTTGCCCTGCTGGAGGATTTTGACCATCTGTACCGCTACGCCGACCTGATGGAGCTGGAAAACGGAAGGCACGCAGAGAAGCTGGTGGGCTGCTATACGGAAATTATGCCCGGCCGGCCCACCATTGCCCATCACCGCTATCCCTTTGATAGCGTGAAGCGGCCCATCAAAAACAAGGAAGCCGATTTGCAGACGAAGCTGAGCGTGGGCATTATCACCGCCGCTGAGCAGCAGACCATGAACTACTACATGAACGTGTGCGCCGCCTATCCCAATACCCCGGGCCGGGCGCTGTATCGGGAAATTGGCATGATCGAAGAGCAGCACGTTTCCCATTACGGCAGCCTGCTGGACGTGAACGCCACGTGGCTGGAGAACCTGGTGATGCACCAGTACATTGAGTGCTATCTGTACTGGAGCTGCTGCGAAACGGAAACGGATTCCAGCATCCGGAAGGTGTGGGCGCAGATGCTGGATGTGGAAATCAGCCATTTGCATGAAGCAGTGAAGCTGTTGCGGCATGTGGAGGGCAAGGATTATCCCCAGGTGGTGGGAGAGGGGACCTTCCCGGCGCCGTTGAAGCTGGAAAGCAATATCGATCATGTGAGGGCGGTGCTTTCAGGCACGGTGCAGGTGACAGCCTGCAGGGAAAGCTATGCTGCCGTGGAGAGCCTGGAAAAGGATGCTGATTTCTTCCGTTATCAGCAGATGGTCAACTGCGATTTGAACAGCGTGATGAGCCATCAGGTGATTGAAAAGCACATCAAAAATTTCGGCCAGGATTATCGTTTCCAGGTGGAGGAGCATCCCCTTGCGGTGCTGCGAAACAGAAAAAAGGACAATACGGACGTGGGGCGTACACCCTGCGCATTGGAAAAATAAAAAGCGGCGCTGCAAAAATGCAGCGCTATTTTTGTCCCCGAAATGGCAGAGAAATTGGGTTTTCATGCAGAAAAAAATGTGCTAAAATGAACATAAGGAAGGACGAGGTGAAAGGGATGCGGATACGGCTGGCTGCGGAAAGCGACGCAGGAATGCTGATGCAATTGAACCGCGCCTTCAATGAAGTGGATGATGTGGGGGAAGCGGATATTCGGGCTGCCTTGGGCGCTGGACGGGAAGTGGTTGCGGTGGCGGAGGAAGCGGGTGTGCTGATCGGCTTTTGCTGCGCCCAGGTGCATCATTCCTTCTGCTATAACGCGCCCTGCGCCGAAATAACCGAAATGTATGTGGATGCGGCGCACCGGAAAAAGGGCGCCGGCCGTGCGATGCTTGCCTTCATGACGGAGCACTTGCAGGGGGCGTACGGCGTTTGTGAAATGCACCTTCTGACAGGCTGTGAAAATGAGGCGGCCAAGGCGCTGTATGGCGCCATGGGCTTTGAAGAGAAAAAGGAAGCTTACATGAGAAAAAAGCTGGAGGGGAGTACATGAAAAAATACATTTTTCTGGTGCTGGTAATGGTATTGGCGCTGTTTTGCGGTGCTGTACAGGCAGAGGAAATGGACTATCATTCCGATTTTTCCGCCGGTACCGATGGCTGGTATGCCCGCAGCGGCGGCGGGGCCGCCCTTGAAGTGACGGAGGAAGGGCTGCTGATCACCGGGAGAAACGCCACCTGGAATTCCCCCGGCCACGCCTTTGACCTGGTGCCCCAGGAAAGCTACCGCATCAGCGTGGAAGTGAAGCAGGATGCTATTGCCTCCGGCCGGTTTATCTTGTCGGTGGAGCATGAAAAGGACGGCAAGGTTTCCTATGAAAACCTGGTAAGTGATACGCTGCAAAAGGGCAAATGGGTCACCCTGTCTGCGGCTTGGGTGGCGGGAGATTATGACACCTTTGTTTTGTATGTGGAGGGCGGGGAAGCGGATACGCCCTTTACCATCCGTAATTTCACGCTGCAGGGTGCAGCCAGACAAAAGGGACAGGCTCAGGAAAGGGCGCCTTTCCAGATGCCGGAGGGAGAAGAAGCATTGAAGAAGCTGTTTGATGAAATGGTGTGGAACAAGAGCCACAAAAAGAATGGGGAGTATAACCCCCTGTATACCCAGCGTTTTGGCGCTGACCCCGGATACCTGGTGTGGAACAACAGGCTGTATGTGTACACCACAAACGACCTGGTGGAATACGGTGCGGACGGTAAGGTGAAGGAAAATACCTATGGCCAGATCAACAAGATCAACTGCATTTCCTCTTCCGACCTGGTGAACTGGACGGACCATGGCGCCATTCCCGTGGCCGGCAGAAGCGGTATCCTTACCTGGGCCAATAATTCCTGGGCCCCTGCCGCTGCCCATAAGGTGGTGGACGGGAAGGACCGGTTCTTCCTCTATTCCTGTAACAGCGGCAACGGTGTGACCGTGCTGGTGGCGGATGACCCTGCCGGCCCCTTCCGGGATCCCCTGGGCCATGGGCTGATCACCCGTTCCACTCCCAATTGCGCCAATGTGGTGTGGCTGTTTGACCCTGCTGTATTTGTGGAAGAGGACGGCACAGGCTATCTCTACTTTGGCGGCGGTGTGCCCAAGGGCCAGGATGCCCATCCCGGCACCATCCGCTGCGTGCAGCTGGGAGACGATATGATCTCCATCGTGGGGGAACCTCAGGTGATCGATGCGCCCTTTGTGTTTGAGGATTCCGGCATGAACCGCATCGGCGATACCTATTATTACAGCTACTGCTCCAACTGGAACACCACCGGCAATGCCTACGGCATGGAAAGCGGCGCGATCCAGTATATGACCAGCGAAAATCCCCTGGGCCCCTTCACCTATGGCGGCCAGGTATTTGCCAATCAGGGCAAGTTCTTTGGTCTGTACGGCAATAACCACCACAGCATTGTGGAGTTCAAGGGCGTGCATTACCTGCTGTACCACAACCGGCCTGTGGAAAAAAGCATGGGCATCACCGGCAATTACCGCTCTCCCCAGATGGACGTGATGGATGTTAATGAAGACGGCTCCATCCTTGTGAAGAAGGGTACCATGCAGGGCACGCCCCAGCTGCATGATTTCAATCCCTATGAAAAGGTGGCCGCCCAGACCATGTACCGGGAAGCGGGCATTGAAGTGACCGGCTATGGCCCCGATGCGGTGACCGTTGCCGAAAGCGGCGACTGGATGCAGCTGAAAAACGTGGATTTCCATAGCGGCAGCAGCGCCTTTACCCTGTGCGCTGCATCCCAGGGCGGCGGCGCCGTACGGGTGATGACCGGCGGCTTTGACGGCCAGGTGCTGTGTGAATTCACGGTGGAAGCTGGGGATATGCGGGAATACACCGCGGACACCCGGAATACGGAAGGCGTGACCGATCTGTACATTCTCTTTGCTGGGGATGTGCAGGCCAAGTGGTGGCAGGTTACGCCGGTGAAATAAACGAAAAATGCGCTGCGGCATGATTGCTGCGGCGCTTTTTGTTTATGGGACGGCAAACAGGGTATATATCATTCAGAGGATGCAATTGCGAAGATGAGCGTCCCGTGATATACTGGAACAGAAATGAACGAAAGGAAAAATGCTCATGGAAATGGTATGGTTAACGGCCCTGGGGGTAGGGGGTGCTACGGTTGCAGGCGCCGGGCTGGGGTTTGTGTTCAAGAAAATTTCGCATAAGTTCAGCGATATTGTGCTTTCCTTTGCGGCCGGGGTGATGCTGGCGGCAGCCGTGATCGGGCTGATTATTCCGTCCTTGGATTACGGCAATCTGTGGATTACTGTGGCCGGTGTATTCTGCGGGGCGTTGTTTTTGAACGTGCTGGATAAGCTGGTGCCCCATTTGCACAAGCTGTCCGGGCTGGACCAGGAGGCCCATCCGGACCAGACGGCGAAATTGAACAAGGTGCTTTTGTTTGTGATGGCCATTGCCATTCACAACCTGCCGGAGGGCATTGCTGCCGGTGTGGGCTTTGGTACAGGCAATGATGGCGAAGCCGTGACCATTGCCGCAGGGATTGCACTGCAGAACATTCCGGAGGGCATGGTGATCATCGGGCCCATGCTGGCCGCCGGGATGAGCCGGGGCCGCACCTTCGTGGCGGCGCTGATGACAGGATTGGTGGAAGTGGTGGGGACTTTATTTGGGTATCTGGCCGTCAGTATTTCGGCGGCGGTATTGCCCTTTGCCCTGGCCTTTGCCGGGGGCACCATGCTGTATGTGATCAGCGACGAAATGATCCCCGAAACCCATGCCCACGGCAGCGAGCGGGGGGCCACCTATGCGCTGCTGGCAGGCTTTTGCCTGATGCTGATGATGACGCATTTTCTGGGATAAGGGAGGAATTGTGACGCGGGATGTGAAAATTGCGGCCCCTGGGTTCATCCTGATGGATGAAATGAGAAGGGACATGCCGGGCACGCTGAAAAAAGTGGCTGCCCTTGGCTACGGGGGTATTGAACTGTTGGGCTTTTTCGGCCATGATGCCGGGAAAATTGCTGCCTGGTGCAAGGAGGCCGGCCTATTGCCCTTCAGTGCCTTTGTGCGCCTGAAGGAACTGACGGGGGAGGAAACGGAAGCAGATGTGCAGGCGCTGAATGATTTTGACAAGGCGCTGGTGATGCAGGGTACAACCCCGTTGGAAAAGCTACAGTATGTGAGGGCAATCGGCTGCCAATACATCGGGCTTCTTTTACCGGATGACACCATGGACGATGATGTGATGGCGAAAATCAACCGGGTGGTGGCGCTGGCGCAGGAAACGGGCCTTACCGTCCATTATCACAACCATGCCCAGGAATACCTGAACCGGTGGCAGGATGGTTTCCGAATGGACTATATCATGGCAAGGGCACATCCTCTGATGCGCTTTGAGCCGGATCTGGGATGGATGGAGATCGGCGGGTGCCGGTGTGAAGGGCAGATTGAGAAATACGCCCATCGGATGGAGATTGTGCACCTGAAGGACTATTGGCGGGATAGCTTTGATACAACGAAGGAGCATCTGTTCCGCCCGGTGGGCTATGGGGTGATGGATTGGGCGAGGATTTTGCCGCTGTGCGAAAAGCTGGTGCAGCCAAAGTGGTACACCCTGGACCATGACAAGGCCTATGACGGGGATATTTACGGGGAATTAAAAATGCAGCTGGATTATGTGAAAAATATGCTGAAATTCTGCTGAAAAAGAAAAGCGTTTTGCGAAAAGGCAAAACGCTTTTTTTAGTCTTCATAGATGCGGGCAGGGCGGGCAGACAGACGGGCCAGCAATTCGTTTTTGTTTGTTCCGGCAAGTGATGCGGCTTCGGCAATGGACAGGGTATTGTTTGTGCCGTCGCCGTAGAGGATGACAGGATCCCCTTCCTGCACGCCGGGCACATCCGTCACATCGGCCACACACTGATCCATGCACATGATGCCAACCAGCGGGCATTTCACGCCCCGGACGGTAACATACCCCTTGCCGCCAAGGCAACGGGGATAGCCGTCGGCATAGCCCACCGGCAGGGCGGCAATGCGGGAGGGGCGGGCGGCCTGCCAGGCAAGGTCATACCCCACACCTTCGCCGGGAGAAAGATCGCGCAGGCGGGTGATGCGGGTCTGGAAGGTGAGGGCGGGACGGGGCTGCAGAGCATTGCTTTCAAACCCCTTCATACCGTACAAAACAGCGCCGGGGCGCACCATGTTCAGCCGAAAATCCGGGTAATCCACGGCGCTGATGCTGTCCGCAATGTGGCGGTAGCGAAAGTGGTGGCCCGTTTTCTCCAGGGCATCTGCAGTATTCAGCAGGCGCTGCAGCTGTGCTTCGTCATGGGCCCGGTCCAATAATGCCAGGTGGGAATAGATGCCCTCTGCGTACAGGTGAGGTAATTGCAGGATGGCTGCTAATTCCTCCACGTTATCGGTGCCCAGGCGGTTGAAGCCCGTTTCCACCTTCAGGTGGATGCAGGCTGTTTTGCCCATCTTCCCGGCAATCTCATTCAAAAGCAGGGCTTGCTGCAGGGAGAAAACTGTCAGGGTAATACGGTTCTTTACGGCTTCTTCCAGTTGCCCATCCGGCGTGCGGCCCAGCACAAAAAGCGGCGCATCGGGGTAAGCTTGCCACAGGGGAAGGGCTTCTTCCATCCGGGCCACGGCCAGATACACAGCACCGTGGCGAAGCAGCGTGGGGGCAATCTCCGCCGCACCGTGGCCATAACCGTTGGCCTTTACCACCGCCATGATGGCCACATCCGGCCCGATCAAGCGCTGCAGGGCGTCCATATTGGCGCCGATGGCACCAAGGGAAATGCGGATTTGCGTATCGCCCGGGATCATACCTTACCCTCCATGCAGGCCCACAGATGCTGGTACAAAAGGGCCAGGCCGGTGCGGATGCAGCCTTCATCCGGAGCGAAATGGGGGCTGTGCAGGGAAGCGCAGCCCTGCTGACCTGCCACACCCAGGTTGAAATAGCAGCCGGGAGCAGCGTTTGTGAAATATGCAAAGTCATCAGCGCCCATGCTGGGGGTGTCCAGAAGCGTTACATGATCTGTGCCAAGAAGCTCCCTGGCATGGGCAGCCAGTGCCAGGGTGAGGGCCTGGTGGTTGATGAGGGCGGGATAATCGTCCGTCAGGGTGACTTCCGCTTCAGCACCAAAGGCAGCGGCGGAAGCAACAGCTGTGCGGCGGATGAGCTCCTTTACCTGCCGGGCAGTTTCCATATCCAATACCCGCACCGTACCCTGCAATTTCACTTCACCGGTTATGATGTTCCGGCCATTGCCGCCGTGGATGGTGCCGATGGACAGAACCACCGGGGTGGTGGGGGCAGTGAAGCGGCTGGGAATTGATTGCAGGGCGCAAATCATGTGGGCAGCAGCCACGATGGCATCCACCCCCATTTCGGGATGGGCCCCGTGGCAGGCTTTGCCCTTGACGGTGATATCCAGTTCAATCACGGCAGCGTTCATTTTGCCGGGCAGGTAGGCAGCATGGCCCACGGGCAGGGCAGGGTCCACATGCAGGGCCAGCACCTTTTCCACCTTCGGGCTTTCCATGCAGCCGCTATCGACCATCACCTTGGCACCGCCCACTGTTTCTTCGGCGGGCTGGAAAAAGAGCTTTACCATGTAGGGGAGAGTGTCTTCCTCCGCTTTGAATGCCCGGGCCAGGGAAAGCAGCAGGGCGGTGTGGATATCATGGCCGCAGGCATGCATGACGCCCTTGTGCACAGATGCGTAGGGAAGGTTAGTTTCCTCCTGTACAGGCAGGGCGTCCACATCCCCGCGAACCCCCACGGCCCGGTCGCCTTTCCCGATTATGGCGCAGATGCCGCCGTTTTTGTACTCCGCATAGGGAATGGAAAGGGTGTCCAGCTGTGCGCGAATAAAGGCCAGGGTTTGCTGCTCCTGGCCGGAAAGTTCGGGATATTGATGGAGGCGGCGGCGGATGCGTACTGTATCTTCAAACAGGCCATCGGCCACGGTAAAGGGATTTTTCATGGGTCAATCCTCACGCTTGCCGTTGATGAACACGGCTTTGGTTTTGGTGAGATAATGGAAGGGATGGCCGGAATGGACCACGATATCGGCGTCCTTGCCAATGGCAATGGAGCCCACCCGGTCTTCCACGCCGGCGGTCTTGGCGGCGTTGATGGTAATGGAACGGAAAGCGGCGTCCTCGCTGAGGCCTTCCCGCACCATAATGGAGCAAAGATATGGCAGCAGCCACAAGGCCACCACGTCATGGTCCGTACAGAGGGCAAATTCCACCCCGGCTGCGTTCAGCATGGCGCCCATGGCCAGATCGCCCCCCACGGTTTCCGGCTTGCCGGCGGGGCCGATGCAGGGGCCCACAATGGGGATAATGCCGGAAGCGGCAATTTCGGGAATGACATGCTTGCCCACGGTGGTATGCACGGTGGAAAGGCGCAGGTCAAATTCCTTGCATAGGCGGATGGCCGTTAAAATATCGTCGGCCCGGTGGGCATGGATATGGGCGGGAATTTCTTTCTTCAGCAGGGGGATCAGGGCGTCGAATTCGGGATCGTACACGTCTTCCCCGTCTTCTTTTTTCTTCATGTAGCGCCTGGCGTTTTCCATGGTTTTGCGGAAAACGGCAGCGGTGCCCATGCGGGTCATGGGGGAGCGACCCTTGTTTTCGCCGTAATTGCGCTTGGGATTTTCGCCGGTGGCGCACTTGATGGCACAGGGGGCTTTGAGCACCATGCGCTCCGCATTGGTTTCCTGGCACAATTTGATCACGGCTGCCTGGCCGCCGATGACGTTGGTGCTGCCGGGAGCCACCACCACGCTGGTAACGCCGGCACGGCGGGCCTTGGGGATGGCAATATCCAAGGGGTTGATGCCGTCCACCACCCGCATATCCGGGGTGATGGGGTGGACGGTTTCATTACAATCTTCCCCTTCCCAGCGCAGGCCTTCTTCGGAAATGCCAATATGGGTGTGGGCGTCCATGAAGCCGGGCATGATGTAGCCGCCTTCCGCGTCCAAGATTTCGCCGTCATAGGGTGCGGCGGACGCCATATCGCCAAAGGCGGTGATTTTTCCGTTTTCGAAATCCACATAGCCTTTTTCGTAGCGGCCGTTTTCGATGGTAATCAGGATGCCGTTTTGAATGCGCATAGAAATGCCTCCTGTTTTATTGCATGGGAATGAGGAAGGATGCGATGATGAGCAGTACGCCGCAGATGGACCGGGCAATGGCGGCGGCTGTTTCTGCCTGGCGGTCGGTAAAATTTTCCGCTTCGGCAACGGTGGCAGAAGTCAGGTCGTCGTCATGGTCGGCGCTGTTCATCATGAAGGCCGGACGGTGGTCCTTTTTGCCCTTGTCCCGGCGGTGAATATAGGGTACCTTTTGCCCCTGTCTCTTTTTGCGGTTGAAGAAGTGCATGCCGTCCAGCTTCAGGTAATTGAACCAGGCCCAGCACAGCATCACAAATCCGGCTGCGCACAGCGCATGCACCATGTAGATGCCGCCGCCAAGCAGGGAACCGATCAGCAGGGACATGACCAGCAGCACGGACAGGTATTGAAAGGTTTGCCGGAAGATCAGCCGGAAATATTGCTTGCGTTCCTGTGTGTCCATTTTTTACAGTTCCTTCCGGTAGCCTTCCAGTTCCTCTTCATTGGCCAGGATGAAATGCCCGGGGGTAATTTCCGTCCAGTTGGGCGGGAAAGCGTCGTACTGATGGACGGAAGGATCATAGGAGATGAGGGTTTTATTCCGTTCCACCTTGGGATCGGGGTAGGGCACGGCGGAAAGCAGCGCCTTGGTGTAGGGGTGCAGCGGATGGCGGAACAGCTCTTCACATTCCGCCAGTTCCACAATGCGGCCCTTATGGATGACGGCAATGCGGTCGGAAATGAAGCGGACCACGGAAAGGTCATGGGCGATGAAGAGGTAGGTGAGGCTGCGCTCCCGCTTCATTTTGTTCAACAGGTTAATCACCTGGGCACGGATGGAAACGTCCAGGGCGGAGATGGGTTCATCGGCCACTACAAAATCCGGGTTCATAACCAGGCTGCGGGCAATGCCGATGCGCTGGCGCTGGCCGCCGGAAAACTCGTGGGGGAAGCGGGAAGAAAAATCGCTGGACAGGCCTACTTCGGCCATGATGTTTTCCACTTTCTTCAGCCTGTCTTCCTTGTTGTCAAACAGGTGATAATTGTACAAACCTTCGGAGATGATATAGTCCACCTTGGCCCGCTCGTTCAGGGAGGCCATGGGATCCTGGAAAATCATCTGCATTTGCATGTGCAGTTCTTTGGCTTTTTTCTTATCAATTTTGCCGTTGATTTTTTCGCCGCCGAAGATGATGCTGCCGTCTACTTTGTTATAGATGCGCATGATGGCGCGGCCGATGGTGGTTTTGCCGGAGCCGCTTTCGCCAACCAGGGACAAGGTTTCACCCTTGTAGATATCGAAGCTGACATTGTTCACGGCCTTAAATTCCCGGCTTCCCAACTTAAATTTTACGGTGAGATCCTGCACCTGCAACAGCTTTTCGGCGTTCTGATAATCAAAGGGCGCGGCGGGCTTTTGCTTTTCTTTTTCCTTGGCATCCTGCAGGGCCAGGGCGTCCCGATGCTCGGCGGCATAGGGGTGCATCAGCCAGGTCTTGGCGAAATGGGTATCGCTTACCTGGAAAAGCGGCGGCTCTTCCTCAAAATCGATTTCCATGGCGTCGGGGTTCCGGGGGGCAAAGGCATCGCCCTTGATTTCCTTGAAGAGGTTGGGGGGCGTGCCCTGAATGGAGTACAGATCGTGGCCTTTTACCCCCAGCTGGGGCATGGAGCGAAGCAGCGCCTTGGTGTAGGGATGGACGGCGGAGGAGAAAATCTCTTCCGCAGTGCCGGTTTCCACAATCTGCCCGGCGTACATGACGCTGACCCAGTCCGCCACATTGGCCACCACGCCCAGGTCGTGGGTGATATAGACCACGGTCATTTTCAATTCACGCTGCAATTCCCGGATGAGGTTGAGAATCTGGGCCTGTACGGTAACGTCCAGGGCGGTGGTGGGCTCGTCGCAAATGAGAATTTCAGGCCGGCAGGCAATGGCGGTGGCGATGACCACCCGCTGGCGCATGCCGCCGGAAAACTCATGGGGATACTGCTTATAGCGGGTTTCGGCGTCGGAAATGCCCACCTTTTTCAGGATTTCGATGGCTTCCTGCCTGGCCTGGGCATGGGGTGTGCCAAAATGCCAGGTGATGACTTCCGTGATCTGTTCGCCGATGGTGCGCACGGGGTTGAGCGAGGTCATGGGGTCCTGGAACACCATGGCGATTTTCTTGCCCCGGACGGCCAGCCATTCCTTTTCGGTTTTGAACTGGGTAAGATCCTGACCCCGGTAAAGCAGCTGTCCGCCGGTGACGGCGCCGTTTTTATCCAGCATACCAATGAAGGACTTGGTGAACACCGATTTGCCGCTGCCGGATTCGCCCACGATGGCCATGGTTTCCCCCTGGTACAGATCCAGGGAGGCCTTACGCACGGCGGTGAGGGTTTTTCCGCGAAGGTTGAACTGGATTTCCACATCCTTGGCGGAGAAGATACAGGGGCCCAAATGTCCGTTGTGCTGCATAATTCAGGCCCTCCTTTACACATGGTTGCGGGGGTCCGATGCGTCGGCGAATTTATTGCCGATCACGTAGAACGCCACGGTGATGATGCACAGAATGATGGTGGGCAGCAGCATCTGGTAGGGGTGGAGGGTGAAGGAGGCGCGGCCCTGGTTGACAATATTGCCCAGGGTGATGGCGTCCACCGGCAATCCGATGCCCACAAAGCCCAGGAACACCTCGGAGCCGATGGAGTAGGGGATGCACAGGGCGGCTTCCATGATGATGAGGCTGATGATGTGGGGGATGATATTCTTGGTGGCGATGCGGCGCATGGGCGTGCCCAGGCACCGGGATGCCAAATTGTATTCGCTGTCGCGGATGGACAGGATGCGGTTGCGGAAGAAGCGGGCCTCCACAATCCACCCGCGGCTGGCCATGGAAATAAACAGGGTGAGGTAACTGGTGTTCATGATGTAAGCCAGCAGCACCAGATACACCGTGGAAGGAATATTGGTGATGATATTGTAGATTTCGATCATGATGGGGTCCAGCTTTTTATTATAGCCCCAGATGGCGCCCACGATCATGCCGATGCCTACGTCCGACAGAGCAATGCAAAACGCCAGCAGGAAGGAGTTGCGCACGCCGTACCAGGCACGGGTCCAGATATCCCGGCCCAGGCCGTCGGTTCCGAACAGGTGCTCCCAGGAGGGCCGGTTATTCCACATTTTGCGTTTGAGGGCCACCTTGTTGGGGTCCACATCGGAAACCAGGGGATAGATGAAGCTCATCAGGATGATGGCGCAAATCAGCACCACCAGCACCACCACGGCCTTACTTTTGAAGAAGGTGCGGAAGGTGGAGCGCCAGTAGGAATAATTGGAGTAGCCGGTGTCCTCGCTGAGCATCTGGTCAAACACCTTGGCCCGGAACTTGAGAGGATTCAGCTGGGGCATTTTCTTTTCGTTCTCCATTGCTTATTTATCCTCCGTCAAAGTAATACGCGGGTCAACAGCGGCGATCAGCAGGTCGCCCAGGAACACGCCCAGCACGCTGAGCACGGCATACATCAGCACAATCACCTGCACCAGGTTATTATCCTGCTTTTCAATGGCGGTGGTCAGCAGGCCGCCGGTGCCGGGAATAACATACAAAGTTTCAATCACCAGGGAACCGGAAATAATAAACAGTAAATCGCTGGGAAGGTAGATGACCAGCGGAATGATGGCGTTTTTGAAGATGTGTTCCCGCCACACCTGTTTCTTGGAAAGGCCCTTCACCAGGGCGAACTTCACATAATCCTTGTTTTCTTCGTCCACCATGAATCGTCTCAGCCACAGGGCGTACCAGGCAATGCTACCAAGGGACAGGCAGATCACCGGCAGAATCCAGGAGGTGGGCTTATCGTCGTAAAATACCATATCCAGGTTCAGCCAGAGGGAAACCCACACCTGGATAAAGAAGAGGTAAATGAGGCTGGGGATGGCCCGGACCATCAGAATGTAGCCGGTGCCCAGATGATCGCCCCAGCGGTCCTTGAAGCGGACCATCAGCATACCAAGGCTCAGCCCCAGCACGATGCCGATGATCATGCTGGCAAAGCCAAAGGCAGCCGTTACGGGGATTTTTTCGGCAAGCAAGGTGGCGATGGGTACTTTGGGGTATACCGTCAGGCTGCGGCCCAGATTGCCCTGGAACAGCTGGCCAATGAAGCGGCCCAGCTGCACCAGAGGATGGTCCAGCAGGCCCTGATTGCGCAGGTAGGACATACGGGTGGCTTCATCCGTTTCCTTGATCATTTCCGGGGGAAAATAACCGCTGAGGGGCATCAGCCTCAGCAGCATAAAAACCGCCACGAACACAATCATGACGGTGAGGATGGAGTTCAACGTGCGTTTTAAGATATACTTGCCCATAACGGCCTCCGGAAAAAAATCATGGTTTACCTGTGAAAAAGCTTCGTCCTGCCCGCATGGAGCAGGACGAAGCGATGTGGGTTTTAATTATTCGCCGGCCAGAGCCTTTTCGCGTTCGATTTCGTAGGCGGCCTTCAGGGTTTCAAATTCTTCCTGGGTGAGCGGTTCGGCCATCACCAGGGTGCCCTTGTACTTTTCGTTGCCGTAGAGGGTACGGGGGCTGGTGTAGGGGATGGAGTTGCTCATGTAGTAGCCGCGCAGGGAAGAAATGAAGGGGATCACGAAGCCGTTGCCGCACAGGTAAGCTTCCGCTTCGGCGAAGTACTGCAGGCGTTCTTCGAAGGTTTCGGCAGCCAGGGCCTTTTCGATCAGGGCATCATATTCGGGCACATTGTAGCAGCCCACGTTTTCAGCGCCGTCGGTGGTGAGGCGGGTGAGAATGCCGGAGGGATCGGCATAGCCAGTGGAGAGGGAGTCGAAGTAGATGTCGTAGTTCAGGGGGTCAGCCACGGTGCCGTAGGTCCAGCCGGCAAAAGCCTGGATCTGGAAGTCAATGTAATCGGCGCCGATGGATTCTTCGATCATGGCCTTGAACAGCTGAGCCATGATGATTTCTTCTTCGTCATCCGTGCCCACGTAGCAGATGGTGACAGGCAGCTTGCCGTCGATATCGAAGGAGCAGACGGGCAGGTAATCCACGGTGGTGGCTTCAACGCCCTTGATGTTGCCGTTTTCGTCGCACAGTTCGGCCACGGCCTTTTCCATGTATTCACGGGCCAGTTCGGGGTTGTTGTAATTGGTTTCCTTGATTTCCTTCAGGGGGCTGTAATCGGTGTAATCCTTGCCCGTGCTGTCATAGATGGCGCCTTCGGCGTTGATGGTGTTGCGCAGGATACGGGCAGGATCCACGGGCTCACGCAGGGCGGCCAGCACTTCACGGTCCATGGAGTAGAGCAGGGCCTTGCGGAAGTTTTCGTTGTTGATGAAGGTCTTGAATTCGGCGTTTTCGCCGTCAAAGTCCAGCCAGAGGTAGTTGGTGGAGAAGGAGTGGCTGGTGGGCAGCAGGTTATCGGCATATTCGGTGCCCTGCAGGGAATCATAGGCTTCGGATTCCACGGAGGTGTAGTCGATCATGCCGCGCTTGAACATTTCCAGGGAAGTGGTGCCGTCTGGAATCATCTGGTATTCCACGGTATCCAGGGTGATGTTTTCCTTGTCCCAGTAGTAGGGGTTGGCGGTGAGGGTGATGGCCTTGTCACGCTCGAAAGCGGAAACGTAGTAGGCACCGCAGTAGAGCATGTGCTCGTTATCCACAGCAAAGTCATCGCCCAGGGCCATGGCGTAATCGTATTCCACGGGCAGCATCAGCATGCTGCTTTCGATGAGGGACAGGAAGTAGGGAGCGCTGTTTTCCAGGGTGTACTGCACGGTGTATTCGTCCAGCGCCTTCACGCCCACCATTTCGTCAAAGGAGGCCACCACGTCGTCGCGGTTCTTGTCGGTCACCAGGCCGCAATCGATATCGTCCAGCAGCCAGTAGTAATCATACAGGCCGGAGATGAGGTTGCGTACCACGCGCAGGGAATAGGCGTCGTTCTTGGGATCGCCAATGTAGCGGATGCCGTCCACGAAGTCCTGGGCGGTGAGGGCGTATTCGGTTTCGTTGCCGTTGTGGTCAATCCACTTGAGGCCCTGACGGATTTTGAAGGTCCACACGGTCTGGTCTTCGTTCACGTCCCAGTCTTCAGCCAGGGAGGGAGCATAGACGCCGTAAATATCGGGTTCCACCAGGCCGTCGATGCAGTTGGCCACGATTTCACGCACGGTGGCGTAGGCAGTGGAGAAATAGTTGAAGGAAGAATAGGAAGAGGAGAAGTAGGTGTTGTAGGTGGTTTCGTAGGTTTTGCTCTGCTTGATGGCCTCGGCAGCAGCGGCCACGTCTTCGCCCAGGGCAGAGGTGGCGGCCACGCTGAACATCATGACCATAGCCAGCAGGAATGCGATCATGCGCTTCATGGAAATCCTCCTTAAAATGTATAAATATTCTTCTATATAATAACGGAAATGTGCTGGAAAAACAAGATGAATTCTGTACTTAAACGGTATTTATCCTATAAATATGCAAAAATAGCTGTCCGTCAGCGGCGCACAGCATTGTGCAATTGTATACCTGCATCAATCCAATGAAAAAAGCCCTCCCGGCAGGAAAGGCCGGAAGGGCTTTCGGAAAAGGCGCGGGCCTGTGAAGGATCAGCCTTTCACAGCGCCGGCAATGAGGCTCTTTTGCACCTGGCCGCTCATGCAGATGTAGAGAATCAGCGTGGGCAGGGTGGCGATGACCAGGGCAGCGCCCATGGAACCGTAGTCCGTCTGGTACTGACCAGACATCTGCTGGATACCCACGGTGAGGGTGCGCACTTTGCCGGTGGTGAAAATGGTGGCCAGCAGCAGCTCATTCCACACCTGCAGGAACACGAAAATGGCTGCGGTGGAAATGGCGGGGATCATCATGGGCAGGATGATGGTGAAGGCGGTGCGGTAGATGCCGCTGCCGTCAATGCAGGCGGCTTCTTCCATTTCGTAGGGGATGGAGGTGATGAAGCCGCTGAGGATCAGGATGGTGATGGGAATATTGAAGGCGGCGTAGGGAATGATCAGCGCCCAATGGGTTTTCATCAGGGGAAGCAGCGTTTCCGTCAGGGGATAGAGGGCAGCGTGCATGGGGATCATCATGCCCATCATGATGTAGGTCATGACCAGCTTCTGGCCCTTCCAGCGCATACGCAGAAGGCCGTAGGCGCACATGAAGCCAAACAGGCTTGTGAGCACCAGTGTGGCCGCGGTATCAATGACGCTGTTGAGCAGGAACAGGCTGATATTGCCGCCGCTGCCCCAGGCGTTGGCATAATTGGAAAACAGCCACTGGGTGGGAAGACCAATCAGGTTGCCGCTGAAAATCTCCTGGGTGTCCTTCAGAGAGAAGCACAGCAGCCAGTACAGAGGAAACAGGCTCAGCACCAGCCACAGGACCAGGAAAACCGTGGAAACCACTTTTCCCAGAGAGAATCTTTTCTTCATGCGGACAGGCGCCTCCTTCCCTTTTTGGAGACGATGCCGTCCCTGTCTTTGAACAGCATATTCAAAAGCACCGTGAAGGCCAGACATTCAAACACGATGAACATGGCCTGGGCGCTGGCGTAGCTGTATTTGTGGTTGGAGAACATTTCCACGTACATGGAAAGGGCGGGCAGTTGCTTATTGGCACGCTCCAGCAGTATCCAGGGGGTATCAAACAACTTGAAGGAGCCAATCAGCGAGAAGGAAAGGCACACCTTCAGCATGGGCTTAATCATGGGAATCTGAATCCGCAGGGCCATGCGCACACCGCCTGCGCCGTCCACCGTGGCGGCCTCGATGATATCCGTGGGGATGGATTTGAGTGCGCCGTACATCAGCAGCATGTGATACCCTACGAACTGCCACAGGCTGGGAAGGAACACGGCCATCATTTTGGTGTCCTTATTGGCCAGGAAACCGTTTTTAGGCAAATCGAGACTGAGAATTTCGTAAATTGCGGGAACCAGGTCCTTGTAGATGCGCTGCCACAGAAGACTGATTACCACAGAAGAAATGACGACAGGAATGAAAAATACGTTGCGGTACAGGCTTTCTCCCTTGATGCCGTTGGCCAGGATGAGGGAAATGAGCAAGGAAAAAGGAAGCTGTACAAAAACGGACAGCGCTGCGTATTTCAGGGAATTGAGCACCGCACCGGGAAAATCGTTGCGGCGGCCGGGAGTGAACATTTTGATGTAGTTATCAAACCATACAAATTCCGATTGATCGCCCACTTTGGCGGGAATTTCGCTCAGCAGGCTGTAGTAGAAGGATTTGCAAATGGGGATAATGACGATGTAGGTGAAAAACAGGACGGTCGGCAGGACGAAGACCGCAATGCTCCACTTATTTGATAAAACTCGTTTCAAAAGCGGACCTCCTTGTTTGCATCAAACGTACGGAAAGGGGGGTGACGGTGTGACCGCCACCCCCGGTGGAATTGGGTTTGAAAATTATTCGAAGATGGTCTCCATGTCTTCACACCACTGTTCGGGCGTGAGTTCGCCGGTGAGCACTTCGTACACAGTCTGGCCGATGAGGGTGGCATCTTCGCCGGTGAGGGCAGTGTTGCCCCACAGCAGCATGGAATCGGCGGTGGAGGTGGCTTCCTTGATCTGAGCCATCACGGGGTTAAGGTCAGTGTATTCAGAGAAGTCATACTTCCAGGCGGGCAGGCCGGCGCCGGAGATGTAGCCGTTCTTGGACAGGTTTTCTGCGAAGAACTGGGCAGCAATGAAAGCTTCCTGAGGATGTTCGGTGTAAGCGGCAACGGTGAAGCCTTCAGCGGCGCCGCCCATGTACTGGTTGTCATAGCCGCGGCCCACGGCGGGGAACTTCACGGCAACAACCTTCTGCTGCATTTCGGGGGACAGGGAGCCGGAGAACCACTGGCCGTGCACATACATGGGGATTTCGCCGGCAAAGTAGGCCACTTCGGATTCGTCACGGGTGAGGGAAGCAGCATCTTCGGGGAAAGCGCCCAGGTCAATCAGCTGCTTGAAAGCGGCCATACCGTCGATCCAGTCCTGGGTCATGAAGGTGGCGCCTTCGGTCTTGTAGTAAGCAGCGCGGCAGGCTTCGTCGCCGGCAAAGCGCAGGGCGATGATGTCGGTGTACATATTGGTGGGCCACTGGTCAGCGCCGCCAACGGTCATGGGGGTGACGCCATTGGCCTTGAAGGTTTCGATGGCGGTGATCAGTTCTTCCCAGGTTTCGGGGATCTTCACGCTGTACTTGTCAAACAGCTCGGTGTTGCAGTACAGCATGGAAGCGGCCTTGGTGTAGGGCAGCTGATAGACGTGTTCTTCGCCGTTCACGGTGAAGGTCATGTCAGCCAGCAGGCCGGGTTCCATACGGGCCATGATTTCGTCGGTCAGGTATTCATCCAGGGCCAGGATGTCGCCGGAGCTGACCAGGTTCCACAGCACGCCCCCGGCGTTCCAGTAGAACACATCGGGCAGGCTGTCGCTCAGGGCCAGGGTTTCACCGGTTTCTTTCCAGGAGTTGGCTTCGAACCATTCGATTTCCAGCTTGATGTTGGGATAAGCGGCTTCGAATTCTTCAATGGTCTTCAGCATGGGCTTGCGGTTGGCTTCCGTTTCGGCGGACCAGATGGAGCTGACCTTCAGGGTGACCACTTCGTCTTCAGCGAAGGCGGCGGTCATGCTCAGCAGCATCGCCAGAGCCATCAACAGGGCAACGAGTTTCTTCATAACGGGTACCTCCTGTTATATTACCCCTCTCATGGGGGCTTCTGTTAATTACATGATAACACGCAAAAGTTACCTTTGCAAGTATTTTGATATAAAAAATGGGTAAAAAATATCCAAAAAATCCATCTATTTTGTCGAAGCCGGGAGACGAAAGCATTGCATGAAAGCCAATTTGCTTGGTTTTGCTGTATGGACAGGCAGTTGCACAAACGGAAAAAACGCCGTATAATGCATGGGAAAACACTTGGGGAGTGGATAAAACGATGAAGAAAATACTGTTTATCTGCCACGGCAATATTTGCCGCAGTCCCATGGCGGAGATGATCATGAAGCACATGGTGCGGCAAGCGGGGCTGGAAAGGGAGTTTTCCATTGCCTCCGCTGCCACCAGCACCGAGGAGATTGGCAATCCCATCTATCCGCCGGCCCGGGCAGAACTGAACCGCCATGGCATTATGGCGGAAAAGCGGGGCGCCCGGCAGGTGACATGGAAGGATTATCAGGAATATGACCTGCTGATTGCCATGGATCATTATAATGTGCGGAACCTCCACCGGATGCTGGGTGGAGACCCGGAGGGGAAGGTGCATCTTCTGATGGATTATACCGACCGGCCTGGCGAAGTGTCCGACCCCTGGTATTCCGATCGGTTCGATATTGCGTTTGGGGATATCTGGGAAGGTTGCGGGAAGTTAATGGAATATTTAACTTGACAGACGAGGGCGCAGGGAAAAATGATCACATCTGCGTCATTTTACGAAAGATAGAGGGTGTAATTGAGGATAACTTCACTGCAAAAAGGATAAATCGATGGTTTGCCGTGCTGGTGATGGCGGTGGCGTGCTGGTTTGGGGCAATGCCATGGCGGCCTGCAGCCATGCCGGCAGCCGGGCTGTGCTGACAAAGGAACCTAGCTGCTGCGAAATGGGATACTATTCCCTGGTGTGCAATGACTGCGGGGAAATGCTGAACGAGTAGTATTGCAACGTGGCCGCCACCAAGGAACACGCCGCCACCTATGTCGAGGTGACTGCGCCCTGGTGCGACAGGGAAGGTACGGCATATATATACTGCCAGGCGTCCGATCAGCTGGTGAAAACCGAGCCCATCGATGCCCTGGGTTGCAATATGAAATCTGTTGACGTGGTGGATGCCACCTGTACGGAAGCTGGGTATATCCATCTGCGGTGCATCCGCTGCAGAAAGGAAAACACCGCAACTACCGAAGCGGCCCTGGGCTATGCCTATAACATGAGCACCGCCGTTGCCCCTACCTGCACCGCAGAGGGAATGGAAAGCCGCACCTGCGGCCGCTGCGGATATGTGGAGGAAACGTATGAAGCAACCCTGGGCCATGCCTTGGGCGCGGCGGAGAATGTGTGCTCCACCTGCACGGAGCAGGAGCATTACCTGGAAAAATGCACCCGCTGCGATTACGAAGAGTTCATCCTCTACACCCTGGAACCCCATGAATGGAGCTATTCGGTGTTCTCTTCCAGCAACGACAAGTTTGTCAATTATGTGCGGGAGTGCATGGTGTGCGGCGCGCATAATGTGACCCGCATCCGCCAGGCGGACTGAGAACAATAAAAAAGAACTATCTCATGACAGTTCATTTTTTGTTGCTATTTACCGGCGTTGTCCTAAAGACTGAAGAAAAATCCTTATTATTTGGAACACGCTGATTGCCGGAAATCTTCCTTTTTATCAGGCCAGCAATTTACTGCTTGCGGTCAGACGGACTGCTTCGTTGTAGGTATCGATTATTCGTTCTGGATGCTTCAGCGCTTCAAAGAGCCGCTCCTTACCCAAAACATGATCGATCAGACCGAACAGATAGCAGCCCAGGTAGTAGGTGGGGTATTGGGAAATGGCATGTTCCTTGCCCGATCTGGGGCTTCGATAGGAAAAACGCTCATAGTGACTGCCCACCAATTCCGCAACCTGATCCACACTCAGCGTACGGGCTGTGTTCAGATCTTCCTGCAGCATGGCGAACAGCTCGTCAAACTCCGCTTCATATAGCGTCATGTCCGCTGCTTCCATGCAGTAAACGTCGCCCGGGTATTTGGCGGGTTTGTTGACCGTTGGTTGATTGTTGGTGAAGTGGACGGCAAGCCCTTCAAAGGCAAAGTTCAGAAGGAAAAATTCCTCCGGCTTCATTTCGTTCGGAATCAACGCATCGAAGAAGGTGTGATAGATTTCATGGGCAATCAGATGCAGAAGTTCCTTCTTGCTGTGAACGAAACACAGGTTGGCCACATCGAAATCGATGTAATTTTCATAGGGCCAACCGAAAGAATTCCCGATGGAGACAATCAGAATAATATTCATAGCGATATTCCGGCACAAAAGTTCATCGGGAAGACCGTTGGCAAGCAGTTTTTCGATGTGAGCGATTTCGGCTTCCGAGAAAGAAGAGAACAAGTCCATTGTCTTGAGCGATGCATCCATGTTCTCGTAAAACTTCAGGAAGCTTTCTTTTTTTGCCTGCAGCCGGGGATTGGAAAATTCCTTACGGTCGAAGTTCAGAAAGAAATCAATCGCTTCTTCAAATGAAATTCCGCAGACCGGCAATCCCTCCATGCCATAGCGGGCAAATTCTATCCGGTAATCCTCCATTTGAAGAATCTCACGCAGTCTGGCTTCATTGCGGACATTCTGTTCCCTGGCTGTTTTCAGCCAATCTAGCATTGGATCGAGTGTTTGTGAGCGTATGTTGATTTTCATCATGATTTTCTCCTTATGAAAATACACAAAGCACTGCAACTTTGTCCATTCGTGTTCTGAATAAACCGTTATTTCTTCGCATTTTCATCCCGAAGGACCCAGAAGGTTTTCTGGATGCGCTTGCACAGGGCGCTGACGGTTTCGGTGTTCAGGCCCTGGGCCTTCAGGTCGGAAATGTCCATGGGCTGGCCTACATACACATGGGCGCGGCGGAAGGGCTTGAGGCCTTTGTCAAAGTACACAGGCAAAAGCTGCACTCCGGCGCGCAGGGCGATGAAGGCGGTGCCCGATTCCACTTCGTACATCAGGCTGGGCTGGTGCCGGGTGCCCTCCGGGAAAATGCCCAGCACCTCGCCGCCCTTTACGGCGCTCATGCACTGGCGCATGGCAGCCATATCCGTGTTGTGCCGGTCCACATGGATCATGTTCATTTTCTTGGCAAACCAGCTGATGACGGGCATTTTTTCAATTTCCTTTTTGCCCAGCCAGCGGATGTAGTGCCGCTTGCAGGCATAGGAAAGGAACAGCGGGTCCAGCATGGAATGATGATTGGAAATGAGGATGTAGGGGGCGTCCATGTTCAGCTTTTCCCGGTTGTGGAAGGTGGCGGGGTAGAGGGTGTGAGACAGGAAGCAGGCAATGCCCCGTACAATATTGTAGGGGATATTTTTCTTCTGTTTGGCAGTATTATTTTCCATACTTCTCCTCCACAAGCTTCAGGATGATTTCGACGGTTTCGTCGAAGGTAATGTTGGTGCCGTCCACCAAAATGGCGTCCTCCGCCTGGCGCAGAGGGGTGAGATCCCGGGTGGTGTCCTGCAAATCCCGGGCGTTCACTTCCGCCAGCACCTCTTCAAATGGGGTAAAGGTGCCCTTTTCCTGCAGCTGCAGCATGCGGCGGCGGGCACGTTCTTCCGCAGAAGCGGTGAGGAAAATTTTCACCGTGGCATCCGGCAGCACCACCGTGCCGATATCCCGGCCGTCCAGCAGCATGGGCTGGGCAGCGGCCATTTCCTGCTGGCGCTTTACCAGCATGGTGCGAACCGGCACATAACGGCTGACGGCAGAGGCGGCGCCGCCCACTTCCTGGGTGCGGATGAGGGGGGAGACGTCCCGGCCGTTGAGCAGGGTGATTTGCTTTCCGTCCTGGTATTTCACATCCACCAGGGCCTTGCCTTCTTCACACATCCTGGATACGGCGGCTTCGTCGTAGGGGTCAATGCCCATTTCCAGGGCGCACAGGCCAACGGCACGGTACATGGCGCCGGTATCCAGGTGCAGGATGTTCAGCTTCTGGCAGACCACGTCTGCCACGGTGGATTTGCCGGCGCCGGAAGGGCCGTCAATGGCGATGGTCAAAGGCTTCATGGAAAAAAACCTCGCTTTCGTATTACAGAATATAGCGGCGCATATCCGCCTGCTTGGCAGCCTGGAGATGCTCTCTTACATAATCAGCAGAGATGGAAAGGTAAACGTCGGGCATGTTTTCGCCGCCGGCGTTGAAGGATACGTCCTCCAGCAGCTCTTCAAACACGGCGTGCAGGCGGCGGGCACCGATATCTTCGCCCTCTTCATTGGCCCGCATGGCAATGGCGGCAATCTCGTTCAGCGCTTCTTCTTCAAACGTCAGGTGCACCTTGTCCACTTCCAGCAGGGCGGTGTACTGGCGGGTGATGGCGTTATCGGTTTTGGTGAGGATGTTCACAAAATCTTCTTTGGTCAGGCTTTTCAGGTTCACATGTACGGGGAAGCGGCCCTGCAATTCGGGGATCAGATCCGTCACCTTGGCCACATGGAACGCGCCGGCGCCGATGAAGAGCATAAAATCGGTGCGGATGGGGCCGTACTTGGTATTGACGGTGGAGCCTTCCACGATGGGCAGGATATCCCGCTGCACGCCCTCCCGGCTTACGTCCGGGCCGTGGCCCTGGCCGTTCCTGGCGGCAATTTTGTCAATTTCGTCCAGGAAGATGATGCCGTTCTGCTCGCAGCGGCGCACCGCTTCTTCCTTCACGGCGTCCTCGTCAATGAGCTTGGCAGATTCTTCATCGATGAGGATCTGCCGGGCTTCCTTCACCTTTACATGGCGCATCTTGGTTTTCTTTGGCATCATGCCGCCCATCATATCGCCGATGCTGATGGAGGCGCCGCCCACTTCCAGCTGGGGGGAGGACTCCTCCACTTCAATCTCCAGTTCCTTTTCTTCCAGTTCGCCCCGCTGCAATTGCTCCCGGACCTCACTGCGCTTGCGGCTGATTTCCGCCGTTTCTTCAGGGGTGGCTTCGGGTTCGGGCTTGCGGCCCAGCAGGAAATCCAGGGGATTGGAATTGGTTTTCCTGGGGGCGTGGATCAGAAGGGACACCAGCCTGTCTTCCGCCAGCACCTGGGCACGGGTTTTCACTTTTTCGGCATGCTCCCGCTTGACCATATGGAAGGCGTTTTCCGCCAGGTCCCGGATGATGGATTCCACATCCCTTCCAACATAGCCCACTTCCGTGAATTTGGTGGCTTCCACCTTGATGAAGGGGGCATCCACAAGTTTGGCCAGGCGACGGGCGATTTCCGTTTTGCCAACGCCCGTGGGGCCAACCATGAGGATGTTCTTGGGGTAAATTTCGTCCCGCATCTCTTTAGGCAATTGGGAGCGGCGATAGCGGTTGCGAAGGGCAATGGCCACGGCGCGTTTGGCGTCGTCCTGGCCGATGATATAGCGGTTCAGTTCCCGGACTACTTCCCGGGGCGTTAATTCAGCCATCTTGAAGTGCCTCCTTACACGTCTTCCACAATGACGTTATGGTTGGTGTATACGCAGATGGAGGCGGCGATATGCAGCGCCTTTTCTGCAATTTCGTGGGCGGAAAGGTCGGTATTCTCGGCAAGGGCCCGGGCGGCGGACAGGGCATAATTGCCGCCGGAACCGATGGCCACCACGCCGCTGTCCGGCTCCATCACTTCTCCGGTGCCGGAAAGTACCAGCAATTGCTCCGCATCCGCCACGATCATCATGCAGTTCATCTGCCGCATGCCCTGCTCCGTGCGCCACAGCTGGGCCAATTGCACGGCGGCACGTTCCAGATTGCCGTTGCACTGGGTCAGTTTTTCTTCAAATTTATCAAAGAGGGTGAAGGCGTCCACCACAGTACCGGCAAAACCGGCCACCACTTTTCCGCCAAACAGCCGGCGCACCTTCCGGGCGTTGGACTTGAAAATGACAGTTTCGCCCATGGTTACCTGGCCGTCACCGGCAATGGCAATTTTTCCATCTTTTTTTACGGCACAGATGGTGGTGCCCTTTAATTCGATGCTCATAAAGTGTATCTCCTCCTATAATGCAGGATAGCGGAAAATCATGGCGCTGACGTGTCAGAAATGGGGTGGGGGTACATCTGATCGGCCCAGGCTTCCATATACGAGAGGGCACGTTCGGATATCACGGTGTAGCGCTCCTGCTTGTTGCGAATTTTTTTGTGCTGCTTGTCCACCACCAGCCCGTCAATCAGGCCGAAGGCGCAGTTCATGGGCTGGAAATGGCTGTTGGGGGTACTGACGTACCGGCCCATGGCGCCCATGGCTGTAATGCCGGGAAGCTCCACCGTGCCAAGGCCATTCAGGTCCCTGCCCAGGGACAGGCCGCAAAGCAGACCGCTGGCCGCACTTTCCACATAGCCCTCCACACCGGTCATCTGCCCGGCAAAATAGCACTGCGGCCGGGAAATCATTTCAAAATGGGCATTCAAAAAGCCGGGGGAGTGTAGGAAGGTGTTGCGGTGCATAACGCCGTACCGTGCATATTCCGCATTTTCCAGGCCGGGGATCATGCCGAACACCCGCTTTTGCTCCGGCCATTTCAGCCGTGTCTGGAAGCCGACCAGGTTATAGAGGGTACCCTCCTGATTATCCTGGCGCAGCTGTACCACGGCATAGGCTTCCTTGCCGGTGTGGGGGTCAATCAGGCCCACGGGCTTGAGGGGCCCGAAGGCCAGCACCATGGGGCCCCGCTTGGCCATGGATTCCACCGGCATGCAGCCTTCGAAGACCTTCGTTTCCTCAAACCCGTGAATTTCCGTCGTTTCGGCAGCAATCAGGGCCTGGACGAAAGCGTGGTATTCCGCTTCCGTCATGGGGCAATTGAGGTAATCATCCCCCCGGCCGTAGCGGCTCTGACGGAACACACGGTCCATGTTCAAGGAATCCAGGGTGACGATGGGGGCTGCGGCATCGTAGAAATTGAGGGTGGAAAGGCCGGGCAGGGCGGCGATTTTTTCACTGAGGGCATCGGAGGTGAGGGGGCCGGTGGCGATGATGACCGGGCCGGAGGGAATATCCGTCACCTCCCGGTATTCGATGGATACCAGGGGATGGTTTTTCAGTTTTTCGGTGATGTAGCCGGAAAAAGCGTCACGGTCCACGGCCAGGGCACCGCCGGCGGGCACCCGGGCAAAATCTGCCGCCTCCATGACGAGGGAATGGCACAGCCGCATTTCTTCCTTCAGAAGGCCCACGGCGTTGGTAAGCCGGTCTGACCGCAGGGAATTGGAGCACACCAATTCGGCAAACAGGGGGCTGTGATGAGCCGGGGACATTTTTGCCGGCTTCATTTCAACCAGTGTCACTTCAATACGCTGCAGCGCCAGCTGCCAGGCAGCTTCGCACCCGGCCAGGCCGGCACCGATAACAGTTGCGTGGGGCATGGATTATTCCTCCGTCTTTTCCTGAGCCACTTCCACCTTGTGGCGGCAGGTTTCGTTGCTGCACAGATGGAACGCAGCACCGCTGCGGGAAGTTTTCAGCGTCATGTAGCTGCCGCATTTTTCGCACTTTTCTTCCACCGGCATTTCCCAGGAAACAAAATCACATTCCGGGTAATGTTCGCAGCCGTAGAACTTGCGGTTTTTGCGGCTGGTTTTTTCCAGCAGCCTGCCGCCGCACTTGGGGCAGGGGGCCTGGATGTAGGTAAGGATGGGCTTGGTGTTGCGGCAATCGGGAAAATTGGGGCAGGCCAGGAACTTGCCGAAGCGGCCCATGCGGTACACCATCTGGGCACCGCACTTGTCGCACACTTCGTCGCTGGGCTCGTCCTTGATCTCCACCTTTTCAATGGCGTCTTCCGCCTTTTCCAGCATTTCTTCAAAGGGCGGGTAGAACTTGCGCAGCACGTTCTTCCATTCCATGCTGCCTTCTTCCACCTGGTCCAGTTCGTCTTCCAGCTGAGCAGTGAAATCCACATCCACAATTTCGCCGAAATGCTCAATCATCATGGCGTTGATCATGCGGCCAAGCTCGGTGGGGTAGAGGCGCTTGTTTTCCCGCATCACATAACCCCGGGCCAGGATGGTGGTGACGGTGGGGGCGTAGGTGGAGGGGCGGCCGATGCCCTTTTCTTCCAGGGTGCGAACCAGGCTGCCTTCGGTGAACCGGGGCGGCGGCTGGGTGAAATGCTGCTGGCTTTCCACGCTTTCGATCACCACGGGGTCGCCCACGTTAAAGGCGGGCAGGGTAGATTCGGCGGTTTCGGTATCTTCATCGGTGCTTTCTTCATAGACGGAGGTAAAGCCGGCAAAGCGTTTGTGTTCGCCGTAGAAACGCAGGCCCACGCCGGCCCCTTCTACATCCATGGACAGGGTATCGTAGATGGCGGGCTTCATCTGGCTGGCGATAAAACGGGAATAAATGAGCCGGTACAGCTGGAACTGCTCTTTGGTGAGGCTGCCCTTGATGGACTCGGGGGTGCGGGTCACATCGGTGGGGCGGATGGCTTCGTGTGCGTCCTGGGCATTGCGGCGGCCCTTGAATTCATTGGGAGCATCGGGCAAAAATTCGCTGCCAAAGCGTTCCGGGATATAGGCGCGCACAGCCTGCAGCGCTTCATCGGAAATGCGTACGGAGTCGGTACGGATATAGGTGACAAGACCCTGGGTGCCTTCCTTTTCCAGATCAATGCCTTCGTAGAGCTGCTGCACCACCTGCATGGTTTTCTGGGTGGTGAAGTTCAGCTTGCGGCTGGCCTCCTGCTGGAGGGAGGAGGTGGTGAAGGGGGGAGAGGGCAGCTTGTGCCGTTCGCTGTTTTTGATATTGTAGACGGCGAAATGGGCGTTTTCCACCCGTTCCTTGGCAATGGCGGCTTCCTTGGCGTTATGCATTTCCGCCTTTTTGCCGTCCAGGGTGGCAAGGCGCAGGCGGAAATTGGTTTTGCGGCCGCGGGCGGCGGGCAAAAGGGCAGTGGTGGTGACATCCCAGTATTCTTCGGGGATGAAGTTTTCAATTTCTTCTTCCCGGTCCACCACCAGCCTTGTGGCAACGGATTGTACACGGCCGGCGGACAGGCCTTTTTTTACCTTGGCCCACAGGAGGGGACTGATCTTGTAGCCAATCAGCCGGTCCAGGGCGCGGCGGGCCTGCTGGGCGTCCACCTTGTCCAGGTCAATGGAGCGGGGGTTTTTCAGGGCGTTCTGCACGGCCTTCTGGGTCACTTCATGGAATTCGATGCGGCAGGGGGCCTCAACGTCCATGCCCAGGGTCTGGGCCAGGTGCCAGGAGATGGCTTCACCTTCGCGGTCAGGGTCGGTTGCCAGATAAATTTTGGAAGCAGCTTTGGCTTCCTTGCGGATCTTGGCCAGAATTTTGCCCCGGCCGTGGATGGTGATGTATTTGATTTCAAAATCGTTCTGGGCGTCCACTCCCAGCTGGGATTTGGGCATATCACGCACATGGCCCTGGCTGGCTTCCACTTTGTAGCCGCGGCCCAGGAATTTGGCAATGGTGCGTGCCTTGGAAGGGGATTCCACGATAATCAGTTTGGTTTGTGCCACGTTTTTGTTCCTCCGTTTATGAAATAAGCGTTTTTTTATATTGGTCACCGCACCCGGGCGTATGCCCTGCCGGCACGGCGCTCCACACGGCCGTTCAATTCCAGCAGCGTCAGCTGCATGCTCAATTCCGATGCTGGCAGGCCGGTGATTTCAATCAATTCTTCCAGGGATTTTTCTTCCACGGCCAGGGCGGAGAGGATCACGTCGTTCTCCGCATCCGGGTCGTTTTCCATGAGGGATAATTGCAGGGGCGCCTTTTCCTCCCAGCCCATGGCGGCCAGGATGTCATTGCCGCAGGTGCAGATGGAAGCACCTTCCTTGAGCAGCTTCAGCGGCAGGGCGCTGCCGGGAGAATCCACATTGCCGGGCAGGGCGAATACCTCTCTGCCCTGGTGCAGGGCGTGGTTCACGGTGGAGTGGGTGCCGCTCTTTTCCGCCGCTTCAATGAGAAGCAGGGCATGGGATAAACCGGAAATGATGCGGTTTCTGACCGGGAACTGGTAGGGAAGCCCCGGGGTATCAGGCGGGTATTCGCTGATGACAGCGCCGCCGGAGGCAATCATTTTCTTTGCCATTTCCTTGTTTTCGGCAGGGTAGAAATGGGCATGGCCGCAGCCCAGCACGCCGATGGTGCAGCCGCCGGCCTTTAATGCGCCTTCATGGGCAGCGGTGTCGATGCCAAGCGCCAGGCCGCTTACGATGCATACGCCGCCGGCAGCCATTTCCCCGGCAATTTTCCGGGCCTGGGAAGAACCGTAGCGGCTGGTGCGCCGGGAGCCCACAATGCCCACCGCTCTTTTTGCGTTCAGGGCGCTCGGGTTGCCCTGCACAAAGAGCACGTCCGGAGGGTCCGGAATATGGGAGAGGAGGGAAGGGTACTCTTCATCCCCCAGGAACACCGCCCGCACCCGGAAGGCCTCCATGGCTGCCAGCACGCTGCGCAGCTTTTCGGCCCGCAAATCCGCCAGCTGGGCAAAATATTCCGGGCCGATTTCGTGGTAATACACCGGTGTGAAGCAATCCCATACATTTTCCGCAGAGCCCAGTTTTTCCTTCAGCTTATCCAGCCGCCGCCATGCCCCAAGGGGTGCACAGCGCAGCCATATACGGGCCAGTTGCGCTTTGGTATATTCCATATCATTTCCCCCAATACTTACTGTCCAGCGCCCGGTATTGGATAGCTTCGGCAATATGGGCGGGGGAGATCATTTCTTCGCCAGAAAGGTCCGCAATGGTGCGGGCCACTTTGATAATGCGGGTATAGCCCCGCATGGTGATGCCCATTTTTTCCACTGCCCGGCCAAGCAGCATCTGGCAGGGGTCGGACAGGGGGCAAAGCTCCTTCAGGGCGGCGGAAGACATCTGGGCGTTATTGTACAGCCCGAAGGGAGAGAGGCGCTTGTGCTGCAGCTGCCGGGCTTTTTCCACCCTTTCCCGCACTGTGGCGGAGCTTTCCGCCGGGGCGGAAGACTGAATTTCGCTGACGGGCACGGCGTCCACCTCCACCTGCAGGTCAATGCGGTCCAGCAGGGGGCCGGAAATGCGGCCCAGATATTTGCGGATGGCGCTGTCGGAGCAGGTGCAGCTGCGGATGCGGCTGCCAAAGTTGCCGCAGGGACAGGGGTTCATGCCCGCCACCAGCATACAACGGGCCATGTATTGCGCCCGGGCCTTCACCCGGGATACCGTGGCGCTGCCGTCCTCCAGGGGCTGGCGCAAGGCTTCCAGCACATGGGGTGAGTATTCCGGCATTTCGTCCAGGAACAATACGCCGTTATGGGCCAGGGAAATCTCCCCGGGCTTGGCGTCGCTGCCGCCGCCCACCAGCGCCGGAATGGAGATGGAATGGTGGGGCGTGCGGAAGGGGCGTTCCTTCATCAGGCCGTGCCCGGCGGGCAGGGTGCCGGCCACGGAATGGATGCGGGTGGTTTCGCAGGATTCTTCAAACGTCATGGCAGGCAGAATGCCGGGCAGGCACCGGGCCAGCATGGTCTTGCCGCTGCCGGGCACCCCGATCAGCAGCAGGTTATGCCCGCCGGCGGCTGCCACTTCCAGGGCACGGCGCGCCCCCTGCTGGCCTTTTACCTGGCTGAGGTCCATGGCCGTCTGCAGGGCGGACAGGGTGCCGTCGTAGGGAAGCTGCTGCTGGGCCAGGATGGGCTCGGTGCCGTTCAAATGGCGCACCACTTCCTTCAGGTGGGCGGCGGGATAGACGCAAATGCCGCTGATGGACTGCACCTCCAGGGCGTTTTCCCGGGGCAATATCACCTGATCCACCCCATGCTGCATAGCGGAAATTACCATGGACAGGGCGCCGCGGATGGGAAGCAAGGTGCCGTCCAGGGAAAGCTCACCAAGAAGCAGGGTTTTATCCAGGTTTGGCATGGCTGCCTGGCGGCTGGCGCCGATCATGGAAACGGCAATGGGCAGATCAAACACAGCGCCTTCTTTTTTCAGGTCGGCCGGGGAAAGGTTCACCGTAATGCGGCCAATGGGCAGCGCATAGCCGGAATTGCGCAGGGCGGACTGTACCCTGTCCCGGCTTTCCCGGACGGCGGCGTCCGGCAGGCCTACAATGGAAAACTGGCCCATGCCGCCGGACACATCGGTTTCCACCTGCACCGGCTGGCCGTCCACCCCCTGCAGGGCGTAGCATAATGCGCGTGCCAGCATGGCATTCCCTCCGTTTCATGGATGATCTTTGGTATGAAGGATTACAGCTTGGATTGGATTTCCCGGGCAATCAGGCCGGGCTTTGCCTGCTCGTCCTGATCCCACAGGGGATAGATCTGTACATCGGACAAAAGATAGCGGAAGCTGTCGTTCAGCGGGAAGGGGGACAATTGCATGGGCAGAATCAGCTTGTTGGCGCCGATGGCGGAAACCACTTCCTTGCGCACCCAGCCGGAAGCCTGGGACTGGGGTGTGAGCAGCAGCGTCAGGGCACGGACACCGGAAATGGCCCTGGAAATCTCACTGGTATAATCGGAGCCGGAGGGGATGGATTCCGGCGCAATCCAGGCGGAAATGCCGGCATTTTTCAGCGCCTGCCATACCTGATGGGCAAAAGCGTTCTGGCTGCTGTTGTAGCTGATGAACACGCTGGGAGCAGCGCCCTTTCCTGTTTGCTGCAGCTTTGTGATATAGCGGGAAAGCTGGTCAATACGGTCCGCCCGCAGGTCATAAACATCGATTGATTCCAGGGTGTCGATATTGGCGAACATGGCCAGGAACTGATTGTACAGCGGGGGAATGAGGTAGGAAAGCTCGATGCCCTGGCTGCCTGCCCCGAGAATGGGCAGGGCGATGCGCCGGATGGGGATGCCCTGGATGCTGGCCTGCTCCAGCAGGAAGCGCAGCGTGGCAAAGGCGCTTTTGAGCATCATATCGCCCATCTGCTCCTCATACTGCAGATTGCGGTAATCCAACAGCTCAATACACCCAATGCGGGAAAAATTCCCTTCCAGTTTTTCGGATAGCCAGCAGCCCATGGATTTCAGGTCGATCTGCGGACGGCGGGCCAGCGCATCCACACTGATGCCCTTTTCTTCCAGTAATGCACCGATCAGGGTGTGGGAAAGGGGAAAATATTCGTTCTTGAATGCAGAGCAGATAACCGCATCGTACATTTCTTCGCTGGCAGCCAGGTTGCCGCAGCGGAGGATGATACGCTTACCGGAAAGGCCGGGCAGGGAAAAGGCGAAGGTTCCATTAGCAGTATCGGCAGGCAGGGTGATCCGGGAAAGAAGCGCGGTGGTTTTCTGCTGCAGCTCCAGAAGGGAGGAGAGAAAACGGTCGCCGGCAGCACCGCTCCAGCTTTTTGCAAGGGGGGCGCACAGCCGGGGCAGCTGCTGCATTTCCTGCAGGATGCAGTCCTTTGCACCGGCGGGGAAGGAAGGTGCAGCGGATGTTTCCTGCAATAGCCCCGCCAGGCGGTCGCAGGCGTCCTTCAGGCGGGTGAGGGCATGGGCCGGGTGATCCTCCGGCAAGGCGAAAAGGGGCATGGCGGATGTGATGCTTTCCAGCATACCGGCTGCATCAGCCCATTCCTTTTCCAATTGAAGCATTGTTTCCCTGGGCAAGAGGATCACCTCCCTTGTTCTTTTGTTTTTCTTAATACCACAGCCAGCGGGGGAACCACTTCATGCTTTCCAGCCAGGCCTGGGGCACTACGGCGCCGCTGGCATAGGGGAAGAAGGCAATGAAGAGGAAAATCGCCGCTGCAAGCACGGCAATCACCAGGATCAGCCCGGCCTTCTGCCATTTTTGCTGCAGCCTTTCCAGGCACAGGGAAGTTGCCAGGATGATGAAGGGGATGCTGGGGAAGTAGTGGTAGATGTAGGTGCCGCGGGGCACCAGCACCCAGGGCACAAACTGGGCCAGGAAGCAGATGAGGATCAGCCCGTAGCGGGCGTCATCTTCTCTGGGCCACAGGGCAAAGGACAGGCCGCCCGTCAGCTGCCTGTCTTCCGTCAGCTGCACATCGCAGCGTACACGGCGGAAAATGAACAGCAGTACCATCCCCACAAGGCCTGCCAGGCACACCCACCACACGCCGGGATTGCCAAGAGCCATGAGGGTGGAGGAGGCTTCCGGGGTGTTGTAGGAGGAGTTCCAGTACCACATGGGTTTGGCAATGATGGGCCATTCGTACCAGGGGGAATAGAAATCGTGGTCCATGCCAAGGCCGGGCTGGCCGTGGTAGCCCAGCATGCCGCCCACCTGGCCGGTGGTGAAATAATCACCCACGGCAGCCTCGATCACCTTTTTCACGGTGACGCCGCCTTCCCAGGCAAAATAGGGGATGTAGGACAGGTAGTAGATAAGCAGCGGAATGGCAATGAAGAACACAAGGCAGCTGGCAACGGAAAGGAGCAGGGTGTGCCCCTTGGCAGCCGTTTTCTTTTCTTCCTCGGTGCGCTTTGCGGCGGGGATGGCTTTGGCATCCTTCCACAGATTGAACCTGCGCCAGATGCCCCAGAAGAACAGCACCGCCAGGCCCACGCCGTTGTATACGCCCGTCCACTTGCTGGCAATGGAAAGGCCGAAAAACAGCCCCGAAAGGCCCAGGGGCACAAGTGTTTTCCAGAAAGGCTTGCCATAGAAATCCATCTGGAACCAGTACAGCATACAGTATACGGCCCAGATGATGAACAGTACCACAAAGCTGTCGATGGTGGCGATGCGGGTCTGGGTGAAGTGCATGGTGTCAAAGGCCATCATCAGCATGGCGAAAGCGCCGCCCCACTTCTTTTTGATCAACAGATGGCCCAGCAGGTACATCCCCGGCAGCATCAGCACCCCGGCCAGGGTGCCGGCAAAGCGCCAGCCAAAGGGATTCATGCCGAAAATGCCGATGGCCCAGCTGATGAACACCTTGCCAAGGGGCGGGTGGCTGGTTTCGTAGGTGGGCAGGGAATGGAGATGCTCATAGCCGGTGCGGGCGTGGTAGATCTCGTCAAAATAGGTGGAGTTATACCAGCCGGGCTCGCCCTCCAGGGTGTCCTGCTCGTCCAGAATATGGTTTACCGTTTCGTTGGCGTAGTTTTCGATGATGGTGTATGGGATTGCTTCTTTTGTTTCATAGTCCCGCAGGATGATTTCGTGGATGGTCTGGTCATAAGCGCCGGCAGTGATGCGCAGGTACCGGCCGGTGAGGGGGGTATGGTTGGTACCGGTGACATACTGCCACTTGAAGCAGTCGCCGTAATTGAGGGAGGCATCGCGGGAATCCCAGATGAGCTGATCGGTGCCGGCTTCCACGGTGAAGGTAGAGTTTTGCCAGTGGATGCCCTGATGGTAAAGGACGGAGAAGGTTCTTTCTTCGCCCAGGTCCACAAGGACAGATTCGGTATCGCTTTTTGTTACCCAGGCAGTTTCCGGGGCCTTTAAGGAACCGAGATTGGTAAAGGCCAGCACGGCGTACAGGACTGTGCCGCAAAGCATGATGATGAAATCCCGCAGGGTAAACGCCGGGATATGGGGCTTTTCATAGGCAGGGGCAGGCTGCTTTTCCTGCACGGCAGATTCCCGCTTTGCTTCCTGGATGGCAGGCGCGGGGGACAGGGCGGTATATACGCACAAAAGGGCGCTGAGGGAGGTAAGAAGGGCGGAGAGATATTCCAGCCATGTCATATCGCTTTCAATGGCGCACAGAGGAGCCGTCAGATGGGCCTCCACACCGCCGATGCGGATATTGCGGTCCAGCACACAGGCGATATTGATGAAGCTGGCCAGGGTGACCAGGAGGGAAAGGGACAGAAGACGGCGGTCTCTGGTGAGGGCGTAGCCCAGCATCAGCAGCACCACCACCGGGAACAGGTACCTTTCGTGCATCATGCCGGCGCAGCAGAACAGCAAAATCAACATGGCGGCGGCTATGACGGGCAGCTGCTTCATGTCCCCTTTGATCAGAAACTGTACGCAGCAAAGGGCCACGGCGTAGACGATCATGCAGGTGGAAAGGGAGGCATAGGTGAGGGAATTGCTGATGAACAGCGCGCCGACCACCGCAAACAGCAATCCGGAAAGGCCGGCGGTGCAAAGGAGGGAAAAATCCTTCTTCCAGGGCTGCTTCCGGTTTTGGAGGCAGGCGAACAGGGCGGGCACCGTCGAAAGAAGCACCGTCACGATCATAGCGGCGACGGAGGCGTTATTTTCGGAAGGGTACCAGTTCAGGCCCAGCAGGAAATAGGGGTTGCAGGCGTTGATGGTGGTATAGCCGTAGGAACCCATGGTGTTGCCGTAGAGGTTCAAAAGGAAGGAAAGACCTGTCTTTTCCCCCTGGATATTGACGATGAAGGGCAGCGCCAGGACGCAGAAAACCATGAGAGAAAGGCAGAGGCCCATCCCTACATCCTTCAGGCTCTTTTTGCTGCACTTTTCGTTTTTCAGATGCAGAACCAGTGCAGCGACGCCCATGGGGCCGAACATCAGCGCCTGGGGCTTCATCAGCACCGCTGCCACATAGGCAGGCAGCGCCCACATCCACCGGCTGCGGAGCAGATTGACCACGGCAACAAGCAAAAGCAGTGCCATCAGGCTGTCCGTCTGTCCCCAGCAGGCGCCGGAAACGAAGGAAACAGGGTTCAGGGCGAAAAAGAGAGCGACAAGCAGGCCGGTGCGGTGATTGGCACGCATTTTGCCTTCCCGGTACAATACCAGGCAGATCATCACATCGCACAGCACGGCGGGCATTTTTACCATCCATTCCGTTACGCCGCCAAGCATTTTGCCCAAAATACCAATCACCCACAGGATATTCATATATCCGGGGGGATAATCGCAGAAGCTGATGGTGTTATAGAAATTGACAGGGCCCACTTCGGCCATGTGATTGGCCCAGGAAATAAAGCAGCCGATATCCACGTCATAGCCGGGCACCGTCAGGGCGGCAATGAGCCGGGAGGCGAACGCCAGCAGCATCACGCACAGGGCAGCGGCCGCCTGGCCTTTTTTCTTTTCGTACACCGGGCCCTGGGGCAGCCGCTTTTTCAGGAAAAAGAAGGCGGCGCAATAGGCAAGGCATGTAAGAGCAATGGTGAAAGCGCCGGTTGTTTCCCCGGCAGCGGAAGCAGCGGCATTTTCATTCTGATAGGGGAAGAAGTCTTCGGCAAAATAGCCTTCGGGAACGGTATCCACCCGGTTCAGCGTGATATCCCGGAACCAGGCTTCGCCCACGCTTTCGCCGCTGTAGCCGCCAAGGCGGGCGTACACGGTGAGCCGGTCCTGCTTCTGGCCGGTGCGGCCGTACAAAACCACTTCCTGCCATTCCCCGCCGGTGGAATAAACGGACTCGGAAAAGGCGTACACATCTTCAATGGAAAGATTGGCGCCCCGGCCGCCTTCCGTTTCCGCCTTGATGTAGCCCCGCAGGCAATACAGCGTATCCGGGGCTACCGACACCGTCTGGGCAAAGCGGGCGTCGTTGAGCCTGGAATTGACGATATGCGCGCCTTCTTCCGTTACATCATAGGCGGTTTCATCTTTATGGAAATAGGAACTGGTATACCAGGAGGCGGGCATGCCCTCTGCGTCGGTATCCAGGAAGCTGCCGTTTTCGATGAGGTTTTCGTATGTGGCATCGGAGGGGGCGGGACGGGCAATGAAATAAATCCCCAGTGCCACAACCAGCAGGATGCCCAGGGCGATGAGCGTGCGTTTCTTGTTTGAAAGCATAACGGCTCCTTAAAAAGCATTTGGAATATGCCGCACACCGGCGGCGGTGATTTCCACCACATCAAAGCGGAAGAAAGGGACAGGATGAGCGGAAAGATAACGGGAGGCGGCATAGCGCAGGCGCCTTCGCTTTTGTGTGTCCACAGCCTGCGCCCCTTCGCCCATGCGGCCCAAGGGGCGGTATTTCACTTCGGCAAATACCAGCACATCGCCGTCTTTTGCAATCAGGTCAATTTCTCCGTGGGGCGTCTGAAAGCGGCGATGAAGGATGCGTATGCCCCGCTTTTTCAGGGCATACTCGGCACGCAATTCCCCCAGGAGGCCGATTTTTGTGATATTCATAGGAAATTCTTGATGAAGCTGCGGCGGTGGGCAGGGCAGGGGCCCAGCTCCTTCAGGGCAGCAATATGCTGGGCAGTGCCGTAGCCCTTATGCTGCTGGAAATTGTAGCCGGGGTAAAGCCGGTCCAATTCTTCCATCTGCCGGTCCCTTGTCACTTTGGCAATGATGGAGGCGGCAGCAATGGAATAGCACACGGCGTCACCGTGAATGATGCCCTTTTCTTCGCCGTTTAACCCAAGGCCCTGCAGGGCGTCGATGAGATAGAGGGAAGCAGGGCAGTTTTCGGCAGCCCTTCGCATGGCGTTTTTCGTAGCCTGCAGAATGTTCACCCGGTCAATTTCCTCCGGGTCCGCCTGGCCGATGCCCACATACAGGGCCTCTTCCATAATGCGGTCATACATTTCTTCACGGCGCTTGGGAGACAGCTTTTTACTGTCGTCCACCCATTCGAGAAGGGGTTCTTTTGGCATGATGACACAGGCGGTGACCACATTGCCGCAAAGGGGGCCCCGGCCAGCCTCGTCCATACCGGCAAAAAGGATGCCCTGCTCCCACAGGGGCATATCCGTCCGGGTGAGCACCTGCAGCCGTTCCATGCGCTTTTTATTCATGGATTTCTTCCTCCTGCCTGGGGGCTTCCAGGGTGATACGGCCCAGCTTGCCGCCCCGGAATTCATCCAGCACAATCTTGCAGGCGCGCTCCCAGTCCATCACGCCGCCCTTCATCAGAAAGCCCCGGCCCCGGCATACGGCGTCCAATAAGTCCGCCCCGGAGAGGGACATATCCTTGATTTTGAATCTTTCCTGCATGGCTTTGGGGGCCATGATTTTCAAGTCCTCCAGCAGCTGAATGGCCAGGTGGGCCGTATCCAGCACTTCGTCCCGGATGGCGGCGATATAGGAAAGGCGCTTGGCGGCTACCTGGTCGTCAAGCCGGGGCCAGAGGAGGCCGGGGCTGTCCATCATTTCCAGGTAGGGGGAAATCTTCACCCACTGGTTGGAGCGGGTGACGCCGGGCATATCGCCCACCTTGGCAATGCTGCCGCCGTGGAGCCGGTTGATGAAGGTGGATTTGCCCACATTGGGAACGCCCACCACCATGGCCCGCACTGTTTTGCGGATGCCCCGCTGGGCGGCCCGCTCCACCGTTTCCTTGGCGGCCCGGTCGATGAGGTTCAGGGCTTGTTTGGCCTGCTTGTTCATATCCAGGGCAGCGCAGGGGATTCCTTCTGCCCGGAAAATGCGCAGCCACTGGGCGGTAAGGTTCGGGTCAGCCAGGTCTGCCTTGCCAAGGATGAGCACCTTTTCTTTTTTTTCGGTCAGTTTGGCCAGGTCAGGGTTGCGGCTGGAAAAAGGCAGGCGTGCGTCGCAAAGCTCCACCACCACGTCCACCCGGTTCAGCTGTTCGGATAAAAGGCGTTTGGCCTTGGCCATATGCCCCGGATACCAGTTGATTTCCATGATTTTGGGTCCTTTTCTGTAAATTTACCATAAAATGGAACATAAGGATGCAAATGCATTCTCCTTAAGTAATAACACTTTTTTCATTAAAATGCAAGAGCGAATTCGTAAACCTTTTATGACCGAAATATGGAGAAAGGAAAACGGCATATCCCGCGCTGCTTGCGCACATAATATAGGACAAAAGGAAATGAGAAGGAGCGATGGGATTGGCAATCCGGGCGATGATCATGGCAGGAGGAGAAGGGGTGCGGCTCAGGCCCATGACGCTGCCAAGGCCCAAGCCTCTGGTGCCCATGCTGGGCAAGCCGGTGCTGGCCTATACATTGGATTTATTGAAGCGACACGGCATCTGCGACGTGGGCGCCACGCTGTGCTACCAGGCAAAAAAAATCCGTGCCGCTTTGGGAAACGGTGAAAAGTTTGGCATGCGCATCACCTGCTTTGAGGAAACGGCGCCCCTTGGCACGGCGGGCAGTATCCGCATGGCCATGGAGCAGCTGGACGATACATTTTTTGTTTTATCCGGGGACGGGCTGACGGATTGTGACCTGACAAAAGCCCTGGCGTTCCACAAGGAAAAGGGCGCCCTGGCCACCTTGGTGCTCAAGCGTGTGAAGGTGCCGCTGCAGTATGGGGTGGTGATGACGGAGGAGGGGGGACGTATTGTACGCTTCCTGGAAAAGCCGGACTGGAGCCATGCCTATTCCAACCTGGTGAACACCGGTATTTACATATTGGAAAAAGAAATTTTTGAACATATCTCCAAAGAAGGCGCGCCGGACTTTGGAAGGGATGTGTTTCCGGCGCTCTTGAAAAGCGGCCTGCCCATCTACGGCTATGAAATGCAGGGGTATTGGTGCGATGTGGGCAGCCAGGAGGCCTACCTGCAGGCCCAGGCGGATTTGCTTTCCGGCAAGGCAAACCTTCCCTGCGAAAGGGGCATCGGCAAAGATACTGAAATTCAGCCCGGGGCCCATCTGCAGGGGGCGTTCCTTATTGGCCGGGATGCACAGATCGGATCGGGAGCCGTAATCAGGAATTCTGTCATCGGGGAAAACTGCATGATCGGCAGCGGTGCGGTGATTGAAAACTGCTGTTTGTGGGATGGGGTGCAGATTGGCCCAAAGGCACGGCTGGAGGGCTGCGTGGCCTGTGACGGAAGCATAGTGAAGGCAGGATGTGTAATCCGAAACGGCTGCACCCTGGGCCAGGGTGCTCAGGCAGGGGCCCATGCCCTGATCCATGCCGGGGTGAAATTGTGGCCGGGGGTGAAGGTGCCCTCTGGGGCTGTGTTGACGGAAAGCGTACATACAGGGGAATGCGGCTTTTGCTGGGAAGCGGACGGTGCAATTTGTACCCAGCCCTCAAGCGCCTGCCGGATGGCTGCTGCCTTTGCCAAGGGAATCAGGGCAAAATCCATCATCACCGGGCACCGGGACGCCCCGGGAATGCAGGCGGTGGTGTCCGGTGCGCTTGAAATGCTGGGCGTGAAGGTGATGCAGGGGCCGTATATGACCGAAAGCATGCTTCGGGAAGCGGTGGTGGCCTTACAGGCGGACGGCGGCATTCTGGCAGTGGAGGATATGCTCATTTTTGTGGACGGGCACGGTAACCCGGCAGGGAATGACCTGCGCCGGAAAATGGAAGGGCTGTATCTGGAGGGAACAGCTTTCCCGGCGGGGAAAGGCGGGGAAATGAACCGGCTGGACAGTGTGCGGGAAATCTATTTGTCCAGGGTGCTGCCCAAAGGGGAAAAACGAAAGCTTCATTCGCCGGTTGCCCTTTTTTGCGAAAACAAAAAAATCTTGTCACTGGCAGCGGAGGGCCTGGAAAGACTGGGGGCAGTGAAAGTGCGCCAGGCACTGGGAAGCCGGCAGGCGCTGCGACCGGGGGAAACCGGCTTTGTATTGACCGATGACGGTAAGAAAACTGTGTGCATCACATCCCGGGGGAATGTGGACGAAACCCGGTTGACCCTATTGCTGCTGAAGCTGATGGCCGGGGAGCAAAGATGCCTGTATGATTTACCGGATGTGCCAAGGGCAGCGCAGCAATTGTGCCCGGTGAAGGCTGCGGACGAAAGCGAAATGTGCCTGCAGCAAAAACGCAGGATGGAGGACGGGCTGTGGGGGCTGTGGCAGATATGCGAAGGGATGAAAAACGGGCCTGTGGAAATGCTGCTCAAGGGCTTGCCCGGGGCGCACATTGTGTGCCGGGAGGTGGAATGCCGGGAGCAGGACAAAAGCCGTATTCTGTATGAACTGTGCAAAAAAGCTGCCCTGCCGTATACCCTGGACAGAGGGATGCAGGTGCAGCACGAAAAGGGGTGCGCCACCATTGTGCCCGACGGCATCCGGCCTTCCGTGCGCATTATGAGCGAGGCGGCGGATATGGAGGCTGCCAACGAATTATGCGATTTTTATGACAGGGAGATCCGAAGAACGCTGGAGGAGAAGATGGATTTCTGATTGACAAGCCGGCGTGCATTATGTATAATGAAGACAGAACCTGAGGTGTTCGCCAGTTCTCTGTTTTTACCCACATTTCACAAAATGGAGCCCGGGTCGTGTGGTCGGCTGTCAGGCCCCCTTGCCGCAAGGCATGCCAGGGGAAGGCAAAAAATCATCGCAGGGCACCAGCCTGCTTTACATAGCGGGTGAAAAAATAGAGGGCAGCGGCATCTTGGGGAGAGCAGCGTCTTGAGGACGTTGTTCTTTTTTTATTTTGCCCATTCCGGCAGGGCGGAGAAGGATAAAGTTTCCCCTTGCCAGGGGAAGGTGATGCGGAAAGAAAAAAGAAGGGGAGCGGGATGTTCGTCCCGGGCGCCGTATTTGTGATCCCCCAGCAAAGGATGCTTCCGGCTGGCAAACTGCACCCGGATCTGGTGGCTGCGGCCGGTGAAAAGGCGGATTCTGACAAGGCTCAGATCGTTTTCCGTTTTCAGCAGCTGATAGGAAAGCTTTGCTTCCTTTACGCCGGCCCGCCTTTTCTTTACCACAAACACCTTGTTGCTCCTGCTGTCCTTGAAAAGCAGATCCTCCATCACGCCTGCCTTTTCCACTGTGCCGTGAACCCAGGCAACATATTCCTTTACCATGCTGCCTTCCTGAATGCAGCGGGACAGGGTGGCTGCGGCGGCCTTTGTGCGGGCGTATACCATCACACCCCCTACGTTTTTGTCCAGCCGGTGCAGGGTGAAAATTTCCCCGCCCAGCATTTCCCGAAGCTTCATTGGGCATTCCGTTTCCGAATCAAGCCCCACGGGCTTTTGGCAGATAACAAATGCGTCTGTTTTGTGCAGGATTTCCATGCGCATTCCCCTTCAATTGAATGATACAGGCAGTATAGCAGAAAATGGGGCGGGATGAAAGGAAAAATGTGAAAAAACGCATTGCATAATGGGACAAATATTGGTATAATAAGGGCATGAAAACGTTTACAATACTTTTGAAAGGATGAAAAGCAATGTTTGGCAATGGAAAAATGCTCCGGACGCTGGTCAGCGTTTTGCTGCTGGCGGCGATGATGTGCCCCGCTGTTTCTGTGGCGGAAAGCGCGGATGACGGCGTGATGCGGGAAGGTATCTCCTCCCTGGAGCTCACCCGCCTGATGGGCAACGGCACCAACCTTGGCAACACCATGGAAGCCTGCGACGCCCGTAAATTCGGCCTGGGCGGCAATACCGGCAAGGCGCCCACGGAATACGAAGTGGGCTGGGGCCAACCGGTGACCACCCAGGAAATGCTCAATGGCATGAAGGCCTATGGCTTTGATACCATCCGCATTCCCGTGGCCTGGATGACCAATGCCTCCCACCTGAACGAAGGGGACTACACCCTGGACGAACCCTACCTGGCCCGCGTGAAAGAAATTGTGGATTATGCCCGCAATGCCGGTATGTACGTCATCATCAATGACCACTGGGACGGCGGCTGGTGGGGCATGTTCGGCTCCGAAAGCGCTGAAACCCGGGCCCTGGCCATGGAAGCCTACAAGGGCATGTGGAAGCAGATTGCCGAATATTTCCGTGATTATTCCGATTATCTCATTTTCGAAGGCGCCAACGAAGAAATCGGCGCCCGTTTTGACGAGGACTCTGCCCTGTACTGCAACGACTCCGTCAAGAGCTACCTTTCCGACGACGAACGCTATGCCCTGGCCAATGAAGTGAACCAGGCCTTTGTGGATACCGTACGTTCCACCGGCGGCAACAACGCCACCCGTTTCCTGCTCATTCCCGGCTATGGCACCAACATTGCCCAGACCTGCGATAACCGCTTCAAAATGCCCATCGATACGGCGGAAGACAAGCTGCTCATTTCCGTGCATTTTTATGATCCCTGGTCTTACTGCGGTGATTCCGATGCCGCCAGCGCCACTGCCTGGGGCACCAAGCGGGACTATGAAAACATGGACAAAACCCTGGCCCGCATGGAAAAGTTCACCAAGCAGGGCATTGGCGTGGTGATTGGCGAATACGGCGCCCTGCCCGGCGGCGACGGCATCCTGAAAGACAACACCCTCAACTATCACACCCGTTTCCTGGACCTGTGCGACTATTACGGCTACACCTCCTGCCTGTGGGACTGCAGCGGCTTCTTTATCCGCAAGGAACTGAAATTTTCCGATGAAGAGCTGGGCAAGATGTATGCCGGCCGCAATGCGGAAAGCGAAAAGGATAGGACGGAAGAAGAAGTGAAGCAGGCAGCGAAAGCAAGGCTGGATGCACAGATGGCAGACGCCCCCGATTCCTTCCGCACCGACGTGGTGCTGGCCGGGGATGACAAGGCTGTTGCCTGGATTATGTGGAGCGACGGCAGCTGGGCCCTTTCCTACAGCGTGGGCGACGAATACCAGCCCGATACCATCAGCCCCGGCGTGGTGGCGACGGATGCGGTGATCGACGGGGAAGGCACCTACAAGGTGGCGCTGGATTTCACCGGCTCCGACAAGGGCTTTTCTTCCTCCACGGCCTTCTCTGCGCTGGGCATTGCCAACGGCGAAATTCTCTATCCCGGCTGGGTGATTGATATCACCGAATGCAAGATTAACGGCGAAGTGTATCGCTTCAAAGGCCGCCCCTATACCACTTCCGATAACGGTATCTGCACCCGTGCAAACCTGTTCAACGAATGGGTGACCAAGGTGCCCAGGGAAAGCGCCCGTGTGCGCTTTGGCGACCTGACCGGCGTGACCCCCACGCCGCTGGACCGCAATGCGGAATGCATGGCTGAAATCAAGACCATCGAGCTCACCTTCTGGTATGGCCCCCGCAAATAAGTAATTTGATGCAAAAAGAACAGGCTTGTCCCGGTTTTCCGGGGAGAGCCTGTTCTTTCTTTATGGGAAGATGGAATTGTAATATCAGCGCTTGTCCTTCTTTTCGGTAAAGGGAAGGGGACGGGGCTGGTCGCTGCGGCCGGTGAGATAATCCAGTGAAACCTGATAATAATCAGCCAGACGAATAAGCAGCTGCAGGGGAATGGTCTGGTAGCCGCGCTCATAACGGCTGTAAACAGTCTGTGCGATGCCAAGGTGTTCAGCGATCTGGGTCTGGGTCAGGTCGGCGTCCTCTCGCAAATCACGGATACGCCTGAATTGCATGGTGGTTTTCCTCCTTTTGCTGGGGTACTTGCCTATTATGCCAAAAAACCGGCTGTATATTTATGAATGAGTATCAAAAAATACTAAATAATTTTCTGCCCGGAAAAAGGACAAAAAAGAGCCGGAAGCCATCAAAACCATGCTTCCGGCAGGATGAGCAAAAGGCTATTACAGGAAACAGCCCATTTCAATGCGCACTTCGTGCTTTTCCTTATCTTCATTGGAATATTCGCAGGCATTGAAGCCCATGAAGGAAAGGCCCTGGGAAAGATAGAAGGAAATGGCGGCGCTGTTGCAGCTTTGGGTTTCCAGGATAAGGGCGCGGCGGCCCTGGGCCTTGGCAATCTCCCGGGCTTTGGTCATAAGCAGGGTGCCGTAGCCTCTTCTTCGGAAGCCGTCCTGGACAAAAAGATTGGTGATGCGCAGGCGGTTGTTCCAGTTTTCCGGGGTGATTTCCATCACGCCCAGCAGCTTTTGCCCGTCCCACAGGCCAAATGCCCGGGGATCATCCCAATAGGGGGCGAAGAGGGCATCGGTGGATTCCTTGTGAATGAGGGGGCAGGGGGTGCGCACAAACTCCACGGAGAACACATTTTCCGTGGACCGGATGCGCAGGTCATAATAGGCCCGGCTGTCATAGGAGAAGACCAGTTCGTATCCTTCAAATTTTTCTCTTGGCAGTTCTGCAATGCGCATGAATACACGCTCCCTTGTGTTGGTAAAAACAGTATAGCACAAAATAGCTAAAATAGGAAGATAACACAGAAAAAGAAAAAAAGAAGGGAAAAACAGCAAAAAACGGAAAAAATGGACCTGGAAAATGTGAAAAAAAGCTTGCAATTGGGAACAGAATGTGTTATGATAGCAAAGCTGTCAATTATGGATGTATCGCAGGCAACTGCGTCACCACAAGCAATTTACCCCGGGAGGTAATTTACAATGGGCAAGTTTTGTGAAGTATGTGCCAAGGGCCGTATGAGCGGTCACAACGTCAGCCACTCCGAACGCAAGTCTAACCGCACTTGGGCTCCCAATGTGCAGAAGGTTCGCATCGTGGTGGACGGCCGTCCCATGCGTGTGAACGTGTGCACCCGTTGCCTGCGCAGCGGCTATGTGCAGCGCGCCGCCACTCAGACTGTGGTCACCGAAGAAGCCTGATTCACAGGTTTTTTCCGGCACTGCAAAAACCACCTGAAACAAAGGTGGTTTTTTGCGTATTTAAAAATTTAGGGGTGTGAGCATCGTGCGGCTGATGAAAGCGGAAAAAGAGCATGCAAAAAGCGCTGCAGTCCTTTTGACGAAGCTGTGGCCCGGGAATACGGAAGAAGAAATGCTGGAATGTGCGGCGGAATACATCGGCGAAGCGGAAAAGGCTGCGTTTCTCGCCCGGGAAGAAGGTGCATTTTGCGGCATCTGCCTTGCTTCCCTGCGGCATGATTATGTGGAAGGCACGGAAGGAAGCCCGGTTGGGTATCTGGAAGGTATTTATGTGGAGGATGCCATGCGGGGCCTTGGCGTAGCCCGGGCGTTGCTTGGCAAGGCGCAGGAATGGGCAAAGGAAATGGGCTGTCGTGAATTTGCCAGCGATTGTGAGCTGGACAATACCGAAAGCCTGCAATTTCATCTGGCCTGCGGATTTGAAGAAGCCAACCGGATTATTTGCTTTGTGAAGGAACTGGATTGATGGAATACAGGTTGTTGGAAGAAAAGGATGCTATGCTGATGGCGGCGTTTGTGGACGATCAGCAAACCGTTTACACCCATGAGCAGGTTATGGATTTTCTGCATCAGGAAAATGCAGTTGGCTTTGTGGCAGCGGAATCCGAAAAGATTGTTGGATTTGCCTTTGGGTACCGAATGATGAAGCCGGATGGGCGGTGTGCATTTTATCTGCATGCCATCGATGTGATGGATGGTTATAAGAAACATGGTTATGGAACCGGCCTGATGTGCTATATTACTGAATATGTAAAGAAAATGGGTTGCAGCAAGATGTTTTTGCTAACCGAAGCAGGGAACCATGCTGCCTGTGCCTGCTATAAAAAGGCAGGAGGCGTACGGAAAGATGCCGTCCTGTATGAATTTCCATGAATGGAGAAGAAGACGTGAGTGAGCATTGGAAAGAAACATTCATCTCTTTATTGCCGGAAAAAACGGCAGAGATTTGGGAAGGGATGACCGCGGCCATTGATGCCCTGTATGATATGGACAGATTGTGGGACAAGGGCTTTGGTCAATGGCAGGTGGAATACAAATACCGCCGGGGCGGCAAAACCCTGTGTACTTTTTATGCTAAAGAAGGCGAGGGTGTGCTGCTGATCACCTACGGCAAAGCGGAGAGGGAAAAGTTTGAAGCTATCCGTGCTTCTGTTTCATCCGCATTGCAAGAGATTTATGATCACACAGAAACCTTCCATGACGGCAAATGGCTGTGGATTCCTTTGAATGCATCCCTTTGTCAGGAAGATGTTCTTGCGATGCTGAAAATCAAAAGAAGGCCCAACAGAAAATAAGCAGAAAAGCCGTTGCAAAGCCGTTGCTCCCAAACTGGAACAACGGTTTTTATGTGTGAAACTCAACCAGCAGATAGCTGCCCTGCTCAGAATTCCATGCATAGATCAAATGAACAATGCCTGACGGCTTGCCGGAAAAGCGAGTAGCTCGCAATCTGAGCGATGGAGCAGCACGTGCATCGGGTGTATAATGAAATCAAAAGATTGCCGAGGAGGATGAATGATGACAAGTATTGGCGAAACGATTGCGCGCCTTCGCAGAGAGCGCGGAATGACGCAGGAAAACCTGGCAGAATGTATGAGTGTGACTGCACAAACCATTTCCAAATGGGAAAACTGCACCACCTGTCCAGATGTTATGTTGCTGCCCGTACTGGCAGATTTCTTTGGTGTGACCGTGGATGACCTGTATGGCAGAATAATAGAAGAAAAGCGAATTTTCCGTGAAGAAGCGGTGGATGCAGCCATGGAACAGATGCGCCGTATTATTGTGCGGTGCTTCTATGGCGGAAACAGCAAGGCAGATGTTGATGAACTGGCGGAGGAACTTCGCTCATCGCTGAAGGACGGCATTTCACGCAGTGTGATTCAAAGCGGAAACGGCAGCGTTATTTACATGCGGGAGCCACTGGGAACCATGGCAATTAAGCGGCCGGAGACGGGGTGGAACAGCTTGTTTACCAATGAAAACAACCAGCGGATGCTGCAGCTGCTGGCAGACAACGATTTCAGAAAAGCCATGGCTGTGATTTTGAAAAAGAGAATGCTCACCTTCACAATACCTGCATTGTGCAAAATGGCAGAGATAGAGGATGGCAAGCTGCTGGAGCAAATGTTGAAGGAAAGCGGTCTTTTTGCTTGCAAAACTCTGGCGATTGATGAAAGCACCATGAACTATTATGAATTAACACAAGCGGAGCAAAAAATGTATCTGCTCTTCGCTGCCATGTTGTTTGCTCAGGAATATGCGGAATACAGGGCACAGCATTGTTATTTCAGCGGAGATATGAATTATTTCTCGCCTTAAAAGCACGAGCATCCGGGATACGACCGGATGCTCGTGTTTTATGTTTGATTGTATTCGATCTTATTCCATCACGGTGCCGTCGGGATGGAAGAGGGGCAGCTTTTCCAGATAGATGATGTCGGGACGGGCCTGGGCATCGCCTTCGGCCAGGATGGCCATTTTGCCTACGATATTGCCGCCGGCTTTTTCCACCAGCTGCTCCACGGCATAGAGGGATTCACCGGTGGAAATCACGTCGTCCACGATCAGCACCCGCTTGCCCTTCATGAAGGTAGCGTCCTCTTCATCGATGCACAGCGTCTGTTCCTTGGCGGTGGTGATGGAGTTCACCTTCACCGTGAACACGTTCTTCATATACAGCTTGGGGATTTTCCGGGCGATGAGGTAACGGTTGTTGCCGCTCTGTTTTGCCATTTCATAGGCCAGGGGGATGCCCTTGGATTCGGCGGTGATGATGATATCATGCTCCGGGGCCAGCTTCAAAAGGTCCCGGGCGCAGCATTCGGTCAGCTCCACGTCGCCGAAAATCACGAAGGCGCCGATGTAGAGGTTGTCATTGACACGGCAGATGGGCAAATCGCGGGTGAGGCCGGCCACGTGCAGGGGATAGGTGGTGTGCTTCATATGGAAACGCTCCTTTGTAATCAACTGGATGAACATATTTTAACAGAGGGAAAAAAATTTGTCAAACATTGGTTTTATACGGAATATACACTATTTTCTGCATATAAATAAAATAATTAAAGAAATTTTCCAAAACCTATTGCAATTTTATGCAAAGGGATGTATACTATGCCAGTAAATTGAATTTGGAGGCAAAAGCAATGGCTAAAATGCGTGTTTTGTTGGCTTACAGCGGCGGTCTGGACACTTCCATCATCATTCCGTGGCTGAAGGAAAATTATGATTGCGACGTGGTTTGCGTGGCCGGTGACGTGGGTCAGGGCGAAGAACTGGAACCCCTTCACGAAAAAGCCAAGAAGACCGGCGCCGAAAAGCTGTACATCGCCGATCTGAAGAAAGAATTTGTGGAAGACTTCATCTGGCCCACCCTGCAGTGCGGCGCCGTGTATGAAAATAAATACCTGCTGGGCACTTCCTTTGCCCGTCCCCTCATCGCCAAGCGGCTGGTGGAAATTGCCCACATGGAAAACTGCACCGCCATCTGCCACGGCTGCACCGGCAAGGGCAACGACCAGGTTCGTTTCGAACTGACCATCAAGGCCTTCGATCCCCACATGAAGATCATCGCCCCCTGGCGTATCTGGGATATCAAGAGCCGTGAAGATGCGATCGACTACGCCAAGGCCCGTGGCATTGACGTGCCCGTGACCAAGAAGCGTCCTTATTCCATGGACAAGAACATCTGGCATCTCTCTCATGAGGGCGGCGAACTGGAATATCCCGAACTGGAAATGCCCAAGCACGTGCCCCTGGTGTGCACCCTGCCCGAAGATGCCCCCGATGAACCCGAATATGTGACGGTTGATTTCGAAAAGGGCGTTCCCGTGGCCATCAACGGCGAAAAGATGGACGCTGTGGCCCTGCTGGAAAAGGCCAACGAAATTGCTGCCCGCAACGGCGTGGGTATTGTGGACATGGTGGAAAACCGTCTGGTTGGCATGAAGAGCCGCGGCGTGTACGAAACTCCCGGCGGAACGCTGCTGTATGCTGCCCATAACAACCTGGAAGAAATCACCCTGGACAAGGAAACCCAGCATTACAAGCAGCAGGTGGCCCTGAAGTTTGCGGATCTGGTGTACAACGGCCAGTGGTATACCCCCCTGCGGGAAGCTCTCTCTGCCTTTGTTACCAGCACCCAGCAGAACGTGACCGGCACCTCTAAGCTGAAGCTGTATAAGGGCAATTGCTTCGGCGCCGGCGTGACCGCCAAGTGCAGCCTGTACATGGAAAAGATCGCCACCTTTGGTGACAGCGAGGATCTGTACAGCCATCACGATTCCGAAGGCTTCATCAACCTCTTCGGCCTGCCGCTGAAAGTTCAGGCCCTGGCCCTGGAAGAAGCCCAGAAGCAGGATAAGTAATCAATCAAACCCCATCCGGGCGGAACAGTGAAAGAACACCGTTCCGTCCGGTTTTTGCTTGTGAAAAGGCGGAGGGAATGGTATAATATATCAGTTGCGAACGAAAGGGGGAAGCGGCGTGCAGGTATCCGTCCAAAAAGCGGAATTGAAGCAGTACAGGCGTGTGCTGGTGACCAGCGATATTCACGGCCACGGGCATCTGTTGAAAAGGCTGTTGCAGGAAGCGGCGTTTTCCCCCGACGATGCACTGATCATTGTGGGGGATATGGTGGAAAAGGGCCCGGACAGCCTGGGTACTTTACGCCAGGTGATGCAGCTTTCCCGGCAGGAAAATGTGTTCCCCCTGATGGGCAATGTGGATCTTTGGCGGCTGTGCCTGATGGAAGAAACGGATGCGGAAAAACTGAAGGAAGTCATCCGGTTTTCCAAAAATGCCGAAAAATGGTGGGGCAGCAGCCTGGTGGGGGAGATGACCCGGGAGATGCACCTGGATATGGATGAAAACGGCGACTTGTCGGCATTCTTTTCCGCTATCCGAAAGCATTTCAAAGAAGAATTGGATTTTATCCGGGCGCTGCCCACCGCTTTGGAAACGGAGCATTTTCACTTTGTCCACGGCGGCCTGCCCCATGAGCGGATGGATGAGATTGCCGGGATGAACCCCTTCAGCCTGCTGAAGTATGATGATTTTCTGGCAAGCGAGCCGGCCTTTGAGAAATGGATGGTGGCGGGCCACTGGCCGGTGGCGCTGTACAATGCGGATATTCTGCAGCATGGCCCTGTGATGGATGAAAAGCGGCGCATCCTTGCCATTGACGGCGGCTGCGGCGTAAGAGGGGACGGACAGCTGAACCTGGTCATCACCGATTGGGAAGCCAAGCAGTTTATCCATCTTTCTGCCACGGACAGGGAAAAGATCCGGGCGCTGGACGCTCAGGCGGCTTCTCCTGTCTGCCGAAACATCCGCTGGCACGACCCGGATGTGGAGCTGGTGGAAAAGAGCGAAAAATGGGCGACGGTATTGCATCACGGCTATCGGATGGAGATTCCCTTGCATTTTCTGCAGGGGGATGAAGAAAGCGGCTGGAAATGCTATAACCTGACAGATTACCGTTTGCCGGCGCAGCCGGGCGATGTGATTCAATTGATATTCGAGCATGACGGCATTGCTTATTGCAAAAAAAACGATGTGTGCGGCTGGTATGAGGGCCGCTATCAGAAGATAAAGGAGTAAGAATTATGAAGCTTTGGGGCGGACGATTTGCAAAAGAAACCAGCCGGCTGATGGACGATTTCCATTCCTCCATTTCCTTTGACAAGCGGCTGTATGCTCAGGATATCCGGGGAAGCCAGGCCCATGCCAAAATGCTGTGCAGGCAGGGCATCATTTCCCAGGAAGACGAAGCGGCCATCCAGGCCGGCCTTGCATCCATTCTGGAAGATATCAAGGCTGGCAAAGTGGATTTTCCTGCCAGCAGTGAAGACATCCATATGCACGTGGAGAGCCTGCTGACCGAGCGCATCGGCGACGCCGGCAAGCGCCTGCACACCGGCCGCAGCCGCAATGACCAGGTGGCGCTGGATATGCACCTGTATGCCAAAGACTGCTGCGACGAAACCATTGCGCTGCTGTGCGAAATGGAAGAAACCCTTTTGAAGATGGCGAAAAAACACGCCGGGGACGTAATGCCCGGCTACACCCACCTTCAGCGTGCCCAGCCGGTGACGCTGGGCCATCATCTGCTGGCCTATTTTGAAATGTTCAAGCGGGACATTATCCGCTTCCAGAATGCGAAAAAAGCGGCGGATGTATCGCCCCTGGGCAGCGGCGCTCTGGCCGGCACCACCTATCCTTTGGACCGTGAATTTGTGGCGGAGGAGCTGGGATTGTCCTCCGTTTCCATGAACAGCCTGGACGGCGTCAGCGACCGGGATTTCCTGCTGGAGTACCTTTCTGCCGCTTCCATCTGCATGATGCATCTTTCCCGTTTCTGTGAGGAATGCGTACTGTGGAGCAGCCTGGAATTTGGGTTCATGGTGATGGATGACGGCTTCTCCACCGGCTCTTCCATGATGCCCCAGAAGAAAAACCCGGACGTGGCGGAACTGATCCGCGGGAAAACCGGCCGGGTGTACGGCGATCTGATGGCCCTTCTGACGGTGATGAAGGGTATTCCCCTGGCCTACAACAAGGATATGCAGGAAGACAAGGAAAGCTTCTTTGATGCCCGGGATACAGTGGTGAAGTGCCTGCACGTGTTCCATGAAATGCTGGCCAGCGCCACCTTCCGCACCGATAATATGAAAAAGAGCGCCAACGACGGCTTTGCCAACGCCACCGACTGCGCCGATTATCTGGTGATAAAGGGGGTGCCCTTCCGGGATGCCCACAGCGTGGTGGGGCAGCTGGTGGCCTTGTGCCTGTCAAGGGGCTGTGCCATTGATGAAATGAGCCTGGAGGAATTGAAGGCAATCAACCCCGCCTTCGATACCGACGTGTATGACGCCATTTCCCTGAACACCTGTGTTTCCGCCCGGAACCTGATTGGCGGCCCGGCTCCGGAGAGGGTGATGAAGGCCGTGGAAATGGGCGAAAAGTGGCTGCAGGAAGTGTAAAAAATCAAAAAGCGCAGTGGAAAATGCTGCGCTTTTTCTTTTTCCTGCTTTAAAAAAACAAGTGAGTATGGTACAATAATCAAAAACAAACATGCATCCGGAGGAAACTTTTTATGCGTCAGGAATTTCAGGATCTGAATTGCACAAGCCTGTACCGGCTGCCTATGCGCACTACCCTTGTGCCTTACCCGACGGAAGATACGGCAAGGAGAGGGGAGCGGGCGCTTTCGCCTTATTTCCATTTGCTCAACGGCCGGTGGGATTTTACCTTCTACCGTTCCTGGAAGGAAGTGAAGGAATTGTCCGGTATTCAGGGAGAAGGGGAGAAGGGCGTTATCCGGGTGCCCGGCGTGTGGCAATTGCAGGGCTGGGACAAGCCCCAGTATACCAACGTGCGTTTCCCCATTCCCTATGACCCGCCCCACATTCCCGATGATACCTGCGTGGGCGTGTATGAACGCCGGTTTACGCTGCCGGAAAGCTTTGCCGGCCGGAAGACGGTGATCCGTTTTGACGGGGTGTGCAGCAGTTTCTATGTATATGTGAATGAACAGCTTGTCGGCTTTGGCACCTGCCCCCATCTGAGCAGCGAATTTGATATCACGGCTGCCCTGACGGAGGGAGAAAACGCCCTGAAGGTGGTGGTGATGCAGTATTCCGGCGTTACCTATATGGAAGACCAGGATATGTGGCGGCACAACGGCATTTTCCGGGATGTGAGCCTGCTTTCCTTCGGCGAAAAGTGCATTGAAGACATTGTGATGAAAACCGGCCTTTCCGATGACCTGCAGGGGGGCACCTTCACGCTGAAGGTAAAGGTCCGGGGTGCTTTGGAAGCGAAGTATCGTCTGTTGGACGGCGAGGAGGAAGTGGCCGCAGGGACGGTATGCATTGAAGATGGCGAAGGGTGCGTACAGGGCCTGGTGGCCAATGTGAAAAAATGGAGTGCGGAATACCCGAACCTGTACACTTTGCTTGTGTCCATTGACGGCCAGGCGGAATGCCAGCAGGTGGGCTTCAAGCAGGTGGAAATCAAGGGCGGCGTATATTATCTCAACGGCGCCAAGGTGAAGCTGAAGGGCGTCAACCGCCATGATACCCACCCGGTGCTGGGCTTTTATACCCCGGTGAACGAGATGGTGAAAGACATTGTGCTGATGAAGCAGCATAATATCAACACCGTCCGCACCAGTCATTATCCCAACGATCCCCGCTTCCTGGAACTGTGCGACAGGTACGGCCTGTATGTGGTGGACGAAACGGATATTGAGTGCCACGGTGTGGTGGAATTTGACAGCTTTGACCTGATGGCAACGGACAGCCGGTGGGAAAAGCAGTTTGTGGACCGGGGCGTGCGCATGGTGCAAAGGGACCGTAACCATCCCTGCGTGATCATGTGGAGTTTGGGCAATGAATCCGGCTACGGGTGCAACCATGTGGCCATGAAAAAGGCCATGCAGGCAGTGGACGACCTGCCCATCCATTACGAAGGGGATAAGCCGGGGCTGACCACCGATGTGTACAGCCGGATGTACGAAGGGCTGGACAGTATGAAGGATGTGGCGGATCAGTTTGCCCCGCTTCCTTTCTTCCAGTGCGAATATGCCCATGCCATGGGCAATGGCCCCGGCGGGCTGGAAAGCTACTGGCAGCGCTTCTATGCGGATGACCGCATGCTGGGCGGCTGCGTATGGGAATGGGCGGACCATGGCATTTTGCAGGAAAAGGATGGCGTGCCCTATTACGCATACGGCGGCGACTTTGGCGAATGGCCCCATGACAGCTGCTTCTGCGTGGATGCCTTGGTGTATCCGGACAGAACGCCCCATACCGGCCTGAAGGAATACAAGCATGTACTGCGGCCTGTGCGGGCAGAACTGGCGGATGAAGAAAAGGGCCTGGTAACCTTCTGGAATACCATGAATTTTGCACCCCTTTCCGTTTTCCAATGCCATTGGCAGCTTTTGCAGGGGAAGGACGTGCTGCAGCAGGGTGAATTGCAATTGTCTGCCGGGCCCGGGGAGAAGGAGACCGTACAGCTGAGCCTGAAGGCTTATGATCAGGGTGCGCTTTTGAACTTTACCTTCACCCTGCAGCAGGATACTATGTGGGCAAAGTGCGGCCATGTGGCGGCGGAGGATCAGGTGGAACTGAAGACGGGCAAAGTCAAGCGGGCGCTTCCGCTGCCCAAGGCCCCTGTGCAGTTGGAAAAAATGCCCTTTGGCTATCAGGTGAAGGCAGGGGAAACCCTGGTTACCTTTGACCGGGAGGGTATGAGCGGCCTTTGCTATCAGGGGAAGGACATGCTGTCTTCCGGTTTGAAAGCCAATTTCTGGCGCGCTCCCACCGATAACGACAACGGCTTTGCCGGCATCAGCGGCAAATGGGGCAGAATGGGCCTTGACAGGCTGCTTTGCCGGAGTGAACTGCTGGAGGCCAGCCTGAGCGAAAAGGGCGCAGAAGTGGTGATTTCCGGCGTTTATGGGCAAAAGACTACGCCGCCCCTTTTCCGGGTGCAGCAGAAGTATCGGGTAAGCGGCGACGGCGCCGTCCGGCTGGAAATTGCCTATGAGCCCTTGCGGGAGATTGCGGAATACCTGCCTCGCCTTGGCGTGCGCATGGGCATCAAAGGCGGCTTAGAGCGGCTGATCTGGCAAGGCCGGGGCATGATGGAAAGCTATCCTGACAAGAAGACGGCGGCGCTGAAGGGACGCTGGGAGTGCATGGTGGACGATACCCACGAGCCCTATGTGCGGCCCCAGGAAAACGGCGCCCATGAGGATTGCACCTTCGCCGTGCTTTCGGATATGCAGGGAATGGCGCTGATGGTGAAGGGACAGGATTTCAGCTTCAGCGTCCATCACTACACGCCGGAAATGCTCACCCGGGCCCAGCATACCTATGAGCTGGAGCGGGATGAGGATATCACCCTTCTGGTGGATGGGGTGATGGGTCCCCTGGGCAGTAATTCCTGCGGCCCGGAACCGGAAGAGAAGGAACGGCTGTATCTGAAGGAAGAGAAGAAATTCAGCTTTACCTTCCTGCCCTTTGATCTGCAAAGCTTGTCTCCTGACGGGGCAGCGGATGCACTGGAATAATTGGATATGCAAAAAGGCAGCTTGCATCATGCAGGCTGCCTTTTCAAATTGCCTTTTTACGCCGGCAGGTCCACGGAAAGCTTGTCCGCCAGGAGGGCAATGAATTCGCCGTTGGTGGGCTTTTCGGTGGGGAGGGCCACGGTGCAGCCGAAGGTTTTGTTCAGGGTATCCACCCGGCCCCGGTTCCAGGCCACTTCGATGGCGTGACGGATGGCGCGCTCCACCTTAGAGGGCGTGGTGCCGAAGGTATGTGCGATGGAAGGGTAGAGTTCCTTGGTGATGGCGCCGATCATGTTATGGTCGTTCACCACCAGCTTCACCGCTTCCCGCAGGAACTGGTAGCCTTTGATATGGGCCGGGATGCCCACGGAGAGGAAGATGTTGGACAGCTTTTCGTCCATGGATTGGCCGGGCAGGGGAAGGAGAGGAAGGGGCGCGGAGGCGGGTTCGCTCAGGCGGACCACATCCTTGATCCGATCCAGCAGGATATTGACATCAATGGGCTTCACCATGTAATACGATACGCCCATGGCAATGGCACGGCGGATGAAATCGTCCCGGCCAAGAGCGGTGATGACGATCACACGGGGACGCTGTTCTTTGGGCATCAGCTGGATGTGCTGCAGAACGCCAAAGCCGTCCAATTCAGGCATAATCATGTCCAGAAGAATCAGATCGGGCTTTTCATCACGGATGAGGGAAAGGGCTTCCAGGCCATTTTCGGCCTGACCAACTACGGTGATAAAACGTTCTTCCTCCAGATAGTGAGAAAGCTGTTCCCGGATTTCTGCATTGTCGTCTACGATGGCTACCTTCAGTTGCTGCATATTGATTACCCCTTCATAATGATGTGAATTCGCAGGTTTCAAACATTTTTCTCCTGTCACGTCCATGGATAAACATTTTTTTCCACCTGCACCAATGATTATAAATAAAAGAATATAAATATCAATAAAATATGAACCAAAAGAATGGAATTCGACAAAATTTGTAACAAATCAGAAATAAGAATACAAAAAAACCTTCCGGTGAATACCGGAAGGCAGTGTGATTTTGGGGAAAATTATCGCTGGGCCACGGTGCAGTTTTCGTAGCCTTCATCCAGGATGGTTTCGCCGATGGAATCGGCCAGGATATGGCTGCCGGCCAGGGGATTTTTCACGCTGATGATATGGCCGCGGACGGTGGCCTGTACGCTGCTGCGCTCGAAGCTGAGATCACAATCCACCATTTCGCAGTCCTCCAGGATCAGGTTCTTGCAATAGCAAAGGGGCTGGGTGCCGATGATCTTGCAGCGGATGAGGTGCAAATTTTCGGAATACCAGCCCAGGTATTCGCCCTGGACGATGCTGTCTTCCACCCGGACATTCTTTGCGTGCCAGAAGGCGTCCTTGGTTTTCAGGTGGGAATGGCGGATGACCACATTGGTGCAATACTGGAAGGAGTATTTACCGGTCATGGTAAAATTGGTGAATTCCATATCCCGGCTGTTGAGGAAGGGATATTCGGACACCATTTCGCTGTCTGAGATGGCAAGATCCCGGCAATACCAGCCGAATTCGGTGGAATTGATCTGGGAAGAGGTGATGGTGGTGCGGTCACATTCCCGCAGGGCCTTGATGCCCCCCAGAACGGAGGAATGGATTTCCAGGTTCTTGTCATACCACAGGGCGGCACGGCAGGTTTCCGTCATACGGGAATTGACGATGGCGGAATCATCCATATGCCACATGGGGTAGCGCAGGTGGAAATCGCAGTCTTCAATGCGAATGTTCCGGGTTTCCTTCAGGGCGGATTCGCCGTCGGCAGGACCGTCAAACAGGCAGCGGATAACGGAGGCGTTTTCAATGCCATAAAGGGCACGTTCCTGATCCAAGGTCAGGTTTTCATAGGTTTTCATAAAATTCTCCCATCTCTTATGCAATAAAACAGAGCGATAAGCAATTTACCGCTCTGTTCATGTTCTGCAAAGAAATGCCTTTTCCTGCTAAAAAGCAGTTTTTGTCACTTTTTTCAGCTTTTTATTCAATCACAATGCACTTGCAGGGGCAAACGGCAGCGCATTCGCCGCAGCGGGTGCATTTTTCGTTATCGATACGGGCCAGACCGTTTTCCACGATGATGGCATCATACTGGCACTGCTTCTTGCAGCGGCCGCAGCCGATGCAGGCATCCATGCACACGGCACGGGCAGCACGGGCGGTGTCGGTATTGCGGCAGCGAACGATAACAGACTGAGAAACGGGCATCAGGGAGATGACACTGCGGGGGCAGGCGTTGACGCAGGCGCCGCAGGCAGTGCACTTATCGGGATCGATATGAGCAATGCCGTTTTCCATGCGGATGGCGTCGAATTTGCACTTGTCCTGGCAGTCGCCAAGGCCGATGCAGGCAAAACGGCAGGCCTTGGGGCCGCCGGCCAGACCGGCCGCCACAGCGCAGCTTTTGTAGCCGTCATATTCATAGCGGTCCAGTGCGATACCGCTTTCGCCCTGGCACAGCACCCGGGCCACCAGCCGTTCGCCTTCAGGGGCTTCCACGCCCATGATGCGGCTGATTTTTTCAATGCCTTTGGCACCGGCGGGAGCGCAGCCGTTTACAGGGGCTTTACCATCCACCACGGCCTGGGCGAAGGCGTCGCAGCCGGCATAGCCGCAGGCACCGCAGTTGGCGCCGCCAAGGCAATCCTTGATCTGACCCACGCGTTCGTCCACTTCCACGTGGAATTTCTTGGAGGCGAAGGTCAGCACCCCGCCGAAAATGAGGCCCAGAATACCCAGCAAAAGACCGGCATATACAATAATCATGTTTTTACCTCCTTATACCAGGCCGCTGAAGCCCATGAAGGCCACGGCCATCAGGCCGGCAGAAACCAGCGTGATGGGGAAGCCCTTCATGCACTCGGGGATATGGCTGCTTTCCAACCGTTCCCGCACGCCTGCCATCAGCACGATGGCCAGGGTGAAGCCCAGGGCGGAGAAAGTGCCGTTGAGCACGGAGTAAAGCAGGTCATAGTTATTGTTCATGTTCAGGGTGGCCACGCCAAGCACTGCGCAGTTGGTGGTAATCAGGGGCAGATAGATGCCCAGGGCTGAGTACAGCGTGGGGCTGGACTTTTTCAGGAACATTTCCACGAACTGAACCAGTGCCGCAATCACCAGAATGAAGGCGATGGTGCTCATGAACGTGATGCCAAGGGGCACCAGCAGCCAGTTGTAGATCATGTAGCAGAAAAGAGATGCCAGTGCCATAACGAACGTCACGGCAAGGCCCATGGAGACGCTGGTTTCCACCTTGTTGCTGACCCCCAGGAACGGACAGCAGCCCAGGAAACGGGAGAAGATGAAGTTATTGGTCAGCACGCAGCTGACGAAGAAAAGCAGGATGTTCATCTGTTCCGTCATGCTGCTTCAGCCTCCTTCCGCTTTCTTTTTTCTTCACTTTTTTTCACGATCAGATTGAAAATACCAAGCAGCAGGCCGTAGGAGAGGAAGCCGCCGCTGGCCAATACGATGAGCAGCATGGGTTCGTAGGAATTTCCCAGCACATTCATGCCGAACACGCTGCCGTTGCCGATCAATTCGCGGATGGCACCCATGATAACCAGCGCAATGGTGAAACCCATGCCCATGCCCAGCCCGTCACAGGCGGAAGCCACAGGGCCGTTTTTGCTGGCAAAAGCTTCGGCGCGGGCCAGGATGATGCAGTTCACTACGATCAGGGGAATGAAGATGCCAAGGGCATCATACAGGGAGGGAACGAAGGCCTGCATCAGCAGCTGCACCATGGTCACGAAGGTGCAGATGACCACAATAAACGCGGGAATGCGCACCTTATCGGGGATGAAATTGCGCAGCAGGGAGATGACCAGGTTGGAGCAGATCAAAACGAAGGTGGCTGCAGCGCCCATGCCCAGGCCATTGATGGCGCTGGTGGTGACAGCCAGGGTGGGGCAGGTGCCCAGCACCAGGCGGAAGGTGGGGTTTTCGGTGATGATACCGTTTTTGATCACCTTGCCCAGGCTCATTCTTTCTTCACTCATGCTTTTTTACCCTCCTTCTGGTAGCCGTAAATCTTCCGGGGAAGGAAGCGGTCGATCAGGGGCGTGGCGATGTTCATCAGCAGGATACCGTAGGTGACGCCTTCGGGATAGGCGCCGAAATTGCGGATCACGGCGACGATCAGGCCGATGCCGGCAGCGTAAATCATCTGGCCCACAGGGGTCATGGGGGTGGTAACGTAATCGGTGGCCATGAATACGGCGCCAAACAGTACACCGCCCGAGAGGATGGAGTAAAGCGCGAACATCAGCGGCTCTTCTTCATTGCCGAGGCCGAACAGGAAGGAGAAAACGAACACGCTGGCCACCATGGTAAAGGGAATGTGCCAGGTGACGGTGCGGGTAAACAGCAGAATGAGCAGGCCCACCAGGATGGCTACCTTGCTGACTTCGCCGATGCAGCCGGGAATGGTGCCCAGGAAAAGATCCATCAGTTCGGCAGACTTGGTGGACAGGGGAGTGGCGGCGGTAACAGCATCCACACCGGAGAAGAAGGTGGGGGCCACGTAGCGGGTCATGTGCACAGGCCAGGAGGCCAGCAGCACCGCACGGGCCGCCATGGCGGGGTTGAGGAAGTTATCGCCCAGGCCGCCAAAGAGCTGCTTGACCAGGAGAATGGCAAAGGCGCTGCCGATCACGGCGAGCCACCAGGGGGCATTGGCAGGCAGGTTCAGCGCCAGAATAAGGCCGGTGACCAGGGCGGAGCAATCGCTGATGCGGACGGGCTTTTTTGCAGCCTTTTGCCAGATCAGTTCACACAAAACGGCGGTGAGGCAGGAAATGGCGATCAGCAAAAGCGCCGGCAGGCCGAAGGCGTAAATGCCCACGCCCGTTGCGGGAAGCAGGGCAAGCAGCACATAGATCATCAGCCGCTTGGTGGTAACGGGATGATGAATGTGGGGAGCGGTGGAAATTCTCAGGTTCATTTGTCATTGCCTCCTTTTTCAGCGGCAGCCTTCCGGGCGGCGGCCCGGCGTTCTGCCGTGATCTTATCCTTGGCAAAGCGGAAGGAGGGGGTAAGCCAGCGGCGGGCGGGGCACATATAGGCGCAGGAGCCGCACAGCATGCAGTCCATCACATGCAGCTTTTCGGCAGCGGCAAAATCGCTGGCGTCGGCAGCCACCTTGATCTTGTAGGGGTTCAGGCCTACCGGGCAGGCGGCCACGCACCGGCCGCAGCGGATGCAGGCGCTTTCGTCCAGGGATTTGGCGTCTTTTTCATTGAAAACCACCACGCCGTTGGTGGATTTGGCGGTGGGCGTCTGGATGTTGGGGATGGCAATGCCGGTCATGGCACCGCCGAAGAAAATTTTGCCCGGCTCTTCCGAGAAGCCGCCGCAGGCGCCGATCATATCTTCCACAATGGTGCCGATGGGAATGCGCAGGTTCTTGGGTTCCTTCACGCAGCCGGTGACGGTGCAGATGCGGCTCACCAGGGGCTTGCCGTCAATGATAGCATCGGCAATGGCGGCACAGGTGCCTACGTTCAGCACCACCACATGGGCGTCAATGGGCAATTTGCCGGCAGGCACCTGACGGCCGGTAACGGCGGTGATCAGCTGCTTTTCGCCGCCCTGGGGGTACTTGGCCTTCAGCACCTGAACCCTTACGCCCACCCGGCCGAACGCTGCCCTTTCCATGGCAGCAATGGCGTCGGGCTTATTATCTTCAATGGCAATGATGCCCTTTTCCACGTTCAGGGCACGCATGACGGCGCGCAGGCCGTCCACAATGCGCACGCTGTTTTCCAGCATCAGGCGATGGTCTGCCGTCAGGTGAGTTTCGCATTCGGCGCCGTTGACGATGATGGTATCGCACACGGCCCCTTCCTTGAAGGTGAGCTTCACATGGGTGGGGAAGGATGCACCACCCATGCCGGTGATGCCGGCGTCACGGATGGCGGGGATCACAAGCGCGGGATCCACATTTTCCACGGAGCCCAGGGGTTTGAGATCATCCACCCAGGTGTCGTAAAAATCGTTCTTGATGGTGACGGCTGTCACGTTGCCTTCGCCCAGGTAGGGGATGGGCTCCACCGCCGTCACTTCGCCGGAAATGCTGGCGTGGACGGGAACGCTCATGAAGCCGTTGGCAGTGCCGATGACCTGGCCGATCTTCACCTGATCGCCCTTTTTGACGCAGGGAGTGGCCGGGGTGCCGATGTTCATGGCCATGTGGATGACCACGCTGTCGGATACATAATTTTCAATGGGTGCATCCTGGGTGGGGCGTTTGCTGCCCCGATGCTGCTTGGGGTGAATACCCCGTTTGAATGTTTTCTTCAGCAAGGAAAGCGCCTCCGTTTCCTGATAATTTTATTCCTGACCCAGGGATTTTTCATAAGCCTTGTTGACTGCGTTCACAACGGCGGTGGAAGAGACGGTGGCGCCGGAAACGGCGTCGATATCTTCCAGGGCCAGGGGGGCCTGCTTGCCGATGAACTGATCGGTGAAGAAGGCTTCCTTCACCTGGGTGCCCACGCCTTCGGTTTCCTTGAACTTATCATTGCCCACGGAAATGGACGTGATTTTGCCGCTTTCGTCAAAGGTGACGTCCACCCACACCGGGCCCTTGTAGCCCTTGGCGGAAGCGCCGAACACATTGCCGGTGACGGGCTGGGCAGCCGCTTCGGGGGCAGCCTCCGCAGGGGCATCGGCAGCGGGAGCGTCCGTGGCCTGGGCTTTTTCATAGGCCTTGTTGACGGCGTTCACCACGGCGGTGGAAGAGACGGTGGCGCCGGAAACGGCGTCGATATCTTCCAGGGCCAGGGGGGCCTGCTTGCCGATGAACTGTTCGGTAAAGATGGGTTCCTTCACCTGGGTGCCCACGCCTTCGGTTTCCTTGAACTTATCGTTGCCCACGGAAAGGGAAGTGATCTTGCCTTCGGCATCGAAGGTAACGTCCACCCACACCGGGCCCTTGTAACCCTTGGCGGATGCGCCGAACACTGCGCCGGTGACGGGCTGGGCGTCCTGGGCGGGAGCGGTGAGGCCTTTCACGTAATTGGCAATGCGGGTGACGCCGGAATTGACCGCACCGGAGGTGATGGTGGCGGCGGTGATGGCGTCGATGGTGTTATCGGCGGGGGCGTCCCCGGCCTTGATCACCCGAAGGGGCGCCGTTTTGCCGGCGAACTGGGAGGTGAAGGCGGGTTCCTTGGCCTTGGCGCCAAGACCGGCGGTTTCACTGAAATTGCTGCCGCCCACGCTGACACCGGTGATGGTGAGGTTTTCGTCCATACCGGCAATGACTTCCACTTCGCCGCCGAAGCCCTGCACGGTGGCCTGGCCCACATAACCGACGATTTCATCGCCCTTTTTGCCGGCATAGAGCCAGTCCAGCCCGCTGTTTTCTTCCAGGGTGAGCTGCTCAAAGGTTTCTGCTTCGGGCAGGGCGGCCTTCCGGGCGTTTTCAGCCGAGAGGATGGCCTGCTGTTCAATGGGGTCTTTGGTGATCTGGTAGGTGCCGCCCAGGATCAGCCCGGCGATCAGGGTGATGATCAGCAGTACCAGATAGGCAGGGAGTTGCTTTTTCACTTGGTTTTTTCCTCCTTATCTGCCCGCCCGGAAGGGGAGGACAGTATGGTTTTTTTCATGGCGGCGATGACGTGGGATGCAATCACGCCGTTGAGAACGCCGGTCACTGCGGCGGAAACGAGAAGAATGGGGAGCTGTGCCGCAGCCGCCCAGCTGCCAAGCAGCAGCCGGGAGCAGGCAATCTGCCCCAGCATGTGCATCACAGCACCGGACACACTGACGCCGGGCAGGCCGAAGGCCTTTGTTTTGAGAAGCAGCATCATGATGAGGATGGCCAGGATGCCGCCGCAGAAGGCGTAAGCCATGCCGCTGACCCCGGCAAACAGGATGCCGCTGAGCAATACCTTCACAACCAACAGCGCCAGGGCGCTTTTGTTATCCAGCATACACAGGGCATACATCAGCACCACATTGCTCAGCCCCGGCTTGATGCCCGGCACACCCGGCACCAGCACAAACTGCTTTTCCACAAACCCCAGAATGAGCATCAGGGAGAGCATGATGCCAAGCTGGGTGAGTTTTGTTGTTTTCATGCACCCTCCGTTTTGATCAGATATCCGGGATATCCATATCGGTGCTGTTTTCCACCACCAGCTCCACATCCACCCGGTTGGGCAGGCACAATACATGGGTGCCCAGGCTGCGAAGGGGATAGTTTTCCGTGGTTACTTCCCCCTGACCGATGCATAATTGATTGTGGCAGTTGGCGCTTTCCATGAAAAATCCGTTTTCCGTCAGGCGCACCACATTTTCGCAGCCGTTGTCCTGGCGGATGACGATGGTTTCTTCTTTTCCAAGTGCTGCTTCCCGGTAAATCTTCCCGTCCGCCCAGATGCGCACGATGCCAAGGACGGTGGTGTTTTTTGCATTTATGTATTGCAGCAGGAAAAGCACGCCTGCCAATGCCAATACAAGTAAGAAAAGCAATAAATCCTTCTTTTTGAACATGGCCCCTCCTTACCTGGCGCCGGCGCCGTGGGTATAGGCCATGGGGTAAAGATCTTCGGACATGGTGACGCTGCCGTCCGAAAGCACAAACAGGGCACCGGCATCCGGGATGGAATTGATCAGCGCTATGCCGTCTTCATAAGGCAGCAGGAACAAAAGTGTGGACAGGTAATCGGCCAGAAAGCCGCTTTCGCATACGATGGTCACTGCCCGAAGGTGGGTTGCCGGCATACAGGTGTCGGGATCAATGATGTGATGATAGCGTACGCCGTCCACTTCCATATAGCGCTGGTAGTCGCCGCTGGTGACCAGGGACATGCGGGTGGTATAAAACACTTCCAGCATATCGCTGCCGAACTGGATGGGGGGCACACCGTCTGGGCACTGCACGCTGACGCCCCATCTTTTCCGGCCGTCCAGGGGTGCATCTCCGGCGTATACATTGCCGCCCAGGCTGATGAGGAAGGAAGGCATTTTTTCTTCCAGCAGGGCTTTCACATAATCCGCCGCATAGCCCTTGGCCACAGCGCCCAGATCCAGCCGGATGAGGGGATCGGCAAAGTAGACGGTGCGGTTTTCTTCGTCCAGGATCACTTGGGAAATGTCGGTATGGCGGGAGGCTTCTTCCAATGCTTTGGCATCGGGCAGAACGCCCTCCTCCCTGGCTTCATGCCACAGAACCAGCACGGCGCCCATGGCGATATTGACTTTTTCATAGCCGGGCTTTGACTGCATTTCCTTGGCCTTGGACAAAAGATCGAAAAAAGGCTGGTCCACCTGCACGGGACTGCTTCCTGCATGGCGGTTCACATACCACAGGTTATGAAGGCCGGGATAGCTGTTATAGCCGTCAAAAAGCTGGTGCAGGTATTTGAGCTGCTGCGCTGCTTCATCGCAGACCCGGTCAAACTCCTCCTGGGAATCGGTATAGCCCATGAGGGAGATGACCGTATCGAAATAACCGAAAATATTGCGGGAGTATTTTGTTTCCGCCATCGCAATAGGATGGGGGAAAATCATCAGCAGCACAAGCAGGAGAGAAAACAATCGCTTCATGGCTGCGATCCTTTCTGACTGAGGATTTGGATGGAAAAAATGGGCTTATTCAATATTAAATGCCACAGAGTATTATAGCAAATAAATGTCCTGTATGCAAGCGAAATGAGCAATTGTCAATAAAACGAAACATTTCCATAGAAATGGCAAATATACTGAAGAAAATGGCAGTGAAAAATTTTCTGAGAGTATTGTTGAAACGGGCAGAATGGTATATAATAGCGACATACAATAAAAATACAACTGAGGAGGAACCCCAAATGACCAAGAAACTGCTTGTTATGCTGCTGGCTGTATGCCTGGTGCTGGGCGCTGTGAGCGTGGGCACTGCTTCTGCCGAAACCGTTGGCCTGGGCGCCTACACTGTGCTGACCAGCGTGGAAAGCGCCTATGAAGAAGACGGCGACGCTTACGACGGCGGCTATACCGTGGAAACCACCACCTGCGCCCTGGTGCTGGGCGACGATGGCAAGATCAAGTCCATCCGTTTTGACATGACCCAGTCCAAGCTGGGCTTCAATGCCAAGGGCGAAGCCCTGAACGAAGCCAACAGCGTGATCGCTTCCAAGGTGGAACTGAAGGAAAACTATGGCATGGTGGCCTACGCCAAGGCTCCCGCCGGTGAATGGTACACCCAGGCTGCTGCTTTCGAATCCTTCTGCATCGGCAAGACTGTGGAAGAAGTGCTGGGCTTTGAACTGGCTGAAGACGGCAAGCTGGTTGACGCTGATATGAAGACCAGCTGCTCCATCATCGTGGCCAGCTTCATGCAGGCCCTGCAGCTGGCCAATACCAACGCCCATTAATTCCATTATTTATTTTATCAGGGACAATACAAAGGGGAAACTGCCTGGCGGTTTCCCCCCTTTTTTGTCGGAAATGGGGCAGCAATTGACATTGGAAATGCCCGGGAGTATACTGGGAAAGAGGTGAACAAAGAATGCAGAAGTTTCTGAACCGGATGGAATGGAAAATAAACCGCTTTGCCGTCAGGGATCTGATGAAATATGTGTGCATTGCCATGCTGGGTGTGTTTGTGCTGGATTATCTGCCCATGCTGCGCAGTGCGTCCCAGCTGTTGTACTTTAACCGGGATCTGATCATGCGGGGGCAGGTATGGCGGCTTGTAACCTTCATTGCCCTGCCGCCCACAGGGTCCTTCATCTGGATATTGTTCAGCCTGTATTTTTACTATTTCATCGGCTCTTCCCTGGAGGGCAGGTGGGGCAGTGCCAGGTTCATGTTGTATTATGTGATTGGGGTATTGTGCAATATCATTGCCGGCTTCATTACCGGCTATGCCACCAACGAGTATCTGAACCTGAGCCTTCTTTTGTGCTTTGCCGCCCTGTATCCGGATCATCAGTTCATGGTGATGTTCTTTCTGCCCATCAAGGCCAAATGGATCGGCATTGCGGATGCGGTGCTGCTGGTGATCATGTTCCTGCAAAGCGGATGGGCGGGGCGCATCGGGATGGCGTTCAGCCTGCTTCCGTTTTTCCTGTTCCTGGGGAAGGATGTGTATCTGCAGGGAAAAATGGCCTTCAAGCGCCTGCAATACCGCATCAACACAAGAAGATAAGAAAAATGCAAAAAAACGGCGGAAAATAGCCCTTTGAGGCAGTGAAAAGAAGGGCTGCGCCGGTTGCAATTTCAGGGTGTTTCATGTATAATAGATCATGCTGTTCAATGGGCGTGGTATGCCCATTGGTGCGCATGGCAACGGAGGAAACAAATGGCGGTGATCATCGCTGCGGCTGTTTGCTGCGTGCTTATGTATGTTCTGCTGGCAGCGCCTGCTTTAAGAAGCAAAGGAAAAGGGCGGCTGATGGGGCAGACGTATTATGCCCATCGGGGCCTGCATGGCAATGGCGTGTCCGAAAATTCTGTGGCGGCATTCCGCCTGGCCATGGAACAAGAATACGGCATCGAACTGGATGTGCGGCTGACCAAAGACAACCGTCTGGTGGTGTTCCACGACGATACCCCGGAAAGGCTGTGCGGCGACAGGCGGTCCGTCCGGGAGATGACGCTGAAGGAAGTGCAAAGGCTGCGCCTGCCGGACGGGCAGGGGATTCCTCTTTTTGAGGATGTGCTGTCCCTGGTGCAGGGAAAGGCGCCCTTGCTGGTGGAAATCAAAAGCCACCGGATGGGGGATTCCTCTGTTGCGGAAAAAACATGGGAAGTGCTGAAATGCTATCGTGGCCCTTATGCCGTGCAAAGCTTTGACCCCTTCCAGCTGCGCTATTTCAAAAACCATGCAAAGGATACGGTACGTGGGCAATTAGCCCGCGCCTGCCCCAAGGGAGATGGGTTTTCCATCAGGAAAATGGCAGAAATCCTGGCCGGCAACCTGATGTTTGACCGGATATCTGTGCCCGATTATGTGGCTTATCAGCATACGGACACGAAAAAGTTATGTTATCAAATGATGCGCCGCGTCTTCAGGGCCCCGCTGGCTGTGTGGACGGTGCGTTCGGAAGCAGAAGAAGAGAAGGTGCGGCATATCTGCGATATGGTCATCTTCGAAAATTATCTGCCCGGAAAGAATGAGGAGGAAGAAAAATGAGCGAAGTACATGAACACCTGAATAAGACCGTGGTATCTCCCGAAGGCATGCGGAAAATGGAAGAAAAGCTCCAGTACCTGACCACCGTTCGCCGGGCCGAAGTGGCTGAGCAGATCAGCATTGCCCGGGGTTTTGGCGATTTGAGCGAAAATGCCGAATATGACGAAGCCAAAAACGAGCAGAGCCGCCTGGAAGCGGAAATTATGGAGCTGGAAAACGCCATCCGCACCGCCATCGTGATCGATGATGAAAACGTATCCACCGATTCCGTGAACGTGGGCACCATTGTGAAGGTGCTGTTTGTGGAAGACGGCGACGAAGAAGAATACACGATCGTTGGCGCCCGGGAAAGCGATCCCCTGTGCAACAAAATCTCCAACGAATGCCCCATGGGTGCAGCGCTGCTGGGCCACAAGACGGGGGATACCGTTACGGTGGATGCACCTGACGGGCTGATGACGCTGAAGATTCTGGGCATCCGCGCCTGATCAACCACACGCAAGAAATGAGGAATGATGAACATGGCTCAGGAAGTGAATACCCCTTCCTATTCTGAACAGGAACAAATCCGCCGGGACAAGCTGGCTGCCCTGCAGGCCGCCGGCCAGGATCCTTTTGAAATTACCCATTACGACGTGACCCACTACAGCCAGGACATCATCGGCAGTTTTGCGGATGATGCGGAGCCTGTGGAGGTTTCTGTGGCCGGCCGTATGATGAGCCGCCGCGTGATGGGCAAGGCCAGCTTTGCCAGTCTTTTGGACCGCCAGGGCAATATCCAGATTTATGTCACCCGTGACGACCTGGGCGAAGAAGCCTATGCGGCCTTCAAAAAGAGCGATATCGGCGATATTTTCGGCGTGAAGGGCGTTCCCTTCCGCACCAAGACCGGCATGGTGTCCATCCATGTGAAGGAAATGACACTGCTCAGCAAGTCCCTGAAGGTGCTGCCCGAAAAGTTCCACGGCCTTGTGGATACCGACCTGCGCTTCCGCCAGCGGTATCTGGACCTGATTGTGAACCCGGACGTGAAGAAGAACTTCATCATCCGCTCCAAGTTCATCAAGTTCATGCGCAATTACCTGGACAATATGGGCTATATCGAAGTGGAAACCCCGGTGCTCAACACCATCGCCGGTGGCGCCACTGCCCGTCCTTTCGTCACCCACCACAACACCCTGGACATCAATATGTACATGCGCATCGCCACCGAACTGCCCCTCAAGCGGCTGATCGTTGGCGGCATGGACCGGGTGTACGAAATTGGCCGCATTTTCCGAAACGAAGGCATGGACCCCAAGCATAACCCTGAATTCACTTCTGTGGAACTGTACCAGGCCTATGCCGATTTCCATGACATGATGGACATCTGCGAAGGTATCATTTCCGGCGCTGCCAAGGAAATCCTGGGCACGTACGAAGTGGAATGGATGGGCGAAAAGATCAACCTGGCCCCCGGCTGGCGCCGCATGACCATGGTGGAAGCGGTGAAGGAATATGTGGGCATTGACTTTGGCACTATTTCCGACGATGCCGAAGCCGTGGCCGCTGCTAAGGCAAAGGGAGTGGAGCTGGCCGAAACCGCTGACAAGACCTGGGGCAACGCCCTCTATGCCTGCTTCGATCAGAAGGTGGAAGAACACCTGATCCAGCCCACCTTCATCACCATGTATCCCGTGGAAGTGTCCCCGCTGACCAAACGCAGCCCCCAGGATCCCCGGCTGACCGAACGTTTCGAAGCCTTCATCTGCCACAGCGAAATGGGCAATGCCTATTCCGAACTGAACGATCCCATCGACCAGCGCAGCCGCTTCGAAAAGCAGCTGGAGCTGCGTGAACGGGGCGATGATGAAGCTGAAATGCTGGACGAAGATTTCCTCAACGCCCTGGAATACGGTATGCCTCCCACCGGCGGCATGGGCATCGGCATTGATCGGTGCGTGATGCTGCTTACCGGCAGCGATACCATCCGCGAAGTCATCCTGTTCCCCACGATGAAGCCGCAGAATTAAAAAAGCCTTGATTTTCAAGGGTTTTCGGGCGTTGATGGTCGCTGAAATACGCCAAATACGCCAATCTTACGCCAATTTTACGCCAATCAGATCAAGAATACATGCCAAGATGGTGTGAAATGAAGCAACCATTTACAAGCAAGCGTCCCTCTCGCGAGGGACGTTTTGCTTTATGGTCAAGAGCAAGTGCATAGAAATCAAGCTAATTCTGCGAAAAAGAAAAATTTTTCGGAGAAATTCACCTTGCACACCTATTAGCACACTATTGCGAAGTATGTATTTGGTGCTATTCCTGCGAATTTCTCCGAGTTTTCTTTTGTTTTTGTGAGTTTCATTGAAATTGGTGGAATAACTGCAATATTTATCAAACGTTAGCCAAAACAAGCTCAATTTCATCTGAAATCGCCTCATCTTGCAGAAAATGGCCCGTTTTAGTATAATATTAGATGTAAAAATCCTATGCGTAGGGAGAAATTACATCTATGAAGATCGGAGATCAGATCAGAGAAGCAAGAAATCGTCTGGGTATGAGCCAAGATGATCTTGCCGAACGGATTCATGTATCACGCGGCAAGATTTCTCATTGGGAAACGGGACTCAGACCGCCGAAAGCAGAAGAAATCAGAGAATTGGAAGAAGTTCTCCAATGCAAGTTTGTAATAGAGCAAGAGCAAGCACAATCGCCCGAGGGACAAACTGCGAAAGCGACTGATTCGCAGGGTGAGGCTGCTTCCGCAGAAAAGAAATCCTCTCTCCATGCGCTTTTGCAGAAAAATGTTCCTGCATGGCTCTGCGCTGCGATTGTAGGCGGTGTATTCGCCGCAATGCTGGTTATTATGCTCTGCACAACATCCAATTTGCAGAAGCAAATCAATGCATTGACGCAACCGGTTATAACGCCGTATTCTCTCGCTTGGTTCCAAGAAGCTGATGTGATTGAAGAGGGAAAAGCATTTATCACTATCACGCCAGACCAGAATCCGGTTATGGCGCAGCCAAATCCTGATGGTGGCGATCGAAATATCTGGTATTATCAGATTATTCTTGTGGAACATAATGGAATTCCGTTTACTGTCACTGAATTAACTATGCAGCCGTTCAATGGTGACATGCCGAAGAGCGCAAAGACAGAAAATAGCGAATGGATTACCTCTGCATGGGGCGACAATACCATTCCGGCAAATGGAGTTCAGTATTTAGGTTCAGGCATGCCGGTACAAGCGATAACGCATATGGGTATCTTGATAAAGGGTACTGATGCCAACGGAAATGAATTGCAATTCCGCACTCTTGTCCAGTTTTCGCAGGAATTGGCCGAATAAAGTGATACGCCGCCCGTAACAGGGCGGTTTTTGCTGTAAATATGCCTTGATACATTGATATTATCGAAATTGTATCGCGGTATCAGGTAATGTATCGTGACTTTCGCCGGTGATCCTCCTACAATGGAAGTACAGCAACGGCAGCTCATTGCCGGACAAAAGAAGGAGGATTCCCCATGAAGATTACCATTGATACCGATAAGAAGTACATCATTGTTCCCGACAAGTTCTTTGCCAAGATCGAAGAGCTGAACGCTTTCCGTCGTGAGAATGGCGTTCCCGAAGTGAAGCCGATGGAATACATCCGTGAATGCTTTGAGAAAGCAATGTCTAATACGGACACGAATTTGAAGCGTCAGAGCGACGTGGTGGTGAAGCGCACGCCTAAGAACGAATCGAAGTAAGGTGATCTTATGGGCGCGAAGCGAATTACGCCGGAAGAGATTGAGAAGATGATCCTTTTGTACGATAAGCTGGGTACATACGCCGCCGTAGCAAGAGAGATCAAACGCTCCCCGGATTCCGTAGCGAAATATATCAAGAAGAGCAAGCAGCACGACAACATAGCG
>JAFQHP010000059.1 GCA_017397895.1 Clostridia bacterium | reverse complement strand
TATGACAATCGTCCTTTGCGATGGTGTATCTGCGTGTTGTTGGTATCCCCCATGCTTCAGCGGGAAAATGCCTGTTCATCCGGCCAACCACTTCCGCAGTTGGGTCCAGGGTACCACCCTGGCCGCAAAATGGGTCCAGGGTCAATGACCTGGTGGGGTGCAGGGGCAACGCCCCGCATGGTTCCTTATGTTACAGCGGGAAACTGTTTGTTCGCCACGCCAACTACTTCCGCAACCGGGTCCAGGGACAATGTCCCTGGTGGGGTGCAGGGGCAACGCCCCGCATAGTCCCCTGGTTTACAAGAACGCCTTGATGAGGGTGACGATGATCCAGCCGCCGATCACGATGCCGGCCAGCCAGGTGGCCTGGCGCAGGAGGCCGGTGAAGCCGTTCACCTTGCTGATTCTTTTATCGGCCACGGCTTTTTCTGCTTTCTCCAGCCGCTTTTGCAGTGCCTTGATTTCCTTGCGCATATCGTTCAGGGCGCAATCGGCGTCATGCAGCCGGGAGAGCATGGTTTCTTCCAGGATGGTCTGCTGGGCGGAAAGCTTTTCCGTCTGCTGGGAGAGGCGTTCCTGGTCCTCGCTGAGGCCTTCGGCCACCAGCGTCATCTCGGCGGAAAATTCCTCCACCGCCTGGCCCAGGTCCTTTCCCTTAAGGGGCTGGAAGATATTATTGACAAAATCCTTGGCGGAATGGATCAGGTCTTTTTTCTCTTCCTGAGGCGCAGGAAGGTTGTTGTTTTCCGTAACGCTCATCAGCTTACACCAAACGGATGCCTTCCGCCATCTGCTGATCGTGGTACTTTTTCAGGTACGCCTTGATCTTATCATAGGGGCTCAGCAGGTCATGGAGGGAGCGGTCATGGTTCAAGGTGGCAATGAGGTAGGCGATATACTTGCTCAGGTCCGCTTCCACAAACCAGGGCGCTGCCTGCACTTCGGGGCGGCGGTAGGTGAGGTTGGTGGCGATCACGCGGGAGAGATAGCCTTCTTCGTAGGCCTTGTTGAAGGCATCAATGCCGCTGGTGAAGAAAGCAAAGGTGGCGGCGGCGAAAATGCGGTTGGCCTTGCGTTTTTTCAGTTCCCTGCACAGATCCAGAATGCTGTCGCCGGAGGCGATCATATCGTCCACCACCAGCACGTCCTTGCCTTCCACGCTGTCGCCCAGGTATTCGTGGGCGATGATGGGGTTGCGGCCGTTGACGATGGTGGTATAGTCCCGGCGCTTATAGAACATGCCCAGGTCCACGCCCATAACGGAGGCGTAGTAGATATTGCGGTTCAGGGCGCCTTCGTCGGGGGAGATGACCATCATGTTTTCCTTGCGGATATCCAGGGTCTTTTCCGCCTTGCACAGGGCCTTCACCATCTGGTAGGTGGGCATCACGTTTTCAAAGCCGATGAGGGGGATGGCGTTTTGCACACGGGGGTCATGAGCGTCGAAGGTGATGATATTGTCCACGCCCATGTTTTCCAATTCCTGCAGGCCCATGGCGCAGTCCAGGCTTTCGCGGGAGGTGCGGCGGTGCTGACGGCTTTCGTACAGCATGGGCATGATGACGTTGACGCGCTTGGCCTTGCCGCCGATGGCAGCAATGATGCGCTTCAAATCCTGGAAGTGATCGTCGGGAGACATGGGCACTTCCTGGCCGTACATTTTATAGGTTTTATTGTATGCACACACATCAATGAGGATATACACGTCGTAGCCGCGCACGCTTTCCTTCAGCGTGCCCTTGCTTTCGCCGGTACCAAAACGGGGGCAATAGGCCTTGATGAGGAAGGAATCACGGTTTGCACCGGGTACGGTAAAGAATTCTTCGTCCTGCACTTCCTGCAGCTTGTTCCATTTTTGCAGCCAGGCGTTGATCTTTTCCCCCAGCTCTTCGCAACCGGGCATGGCAACCAGCCCCAGGGGTCCTACGGGAATAGAGTTCAGATCTTTGCCCCACTCAGTTAAGAAACGATTCAACCTTAACCACTCCTTTTCGATGTGCAATGCTATGGTTCGACAATATTATACATGATAACCGTGGTTTTGAGAAGAGCGTTTGCTGCCCAAAAACGGTTTTTTCATGACCAATTACAAGCGCTTTCCGTTTTGTCAGATCACCATGCCGCCGTTGACGGACAGGGTCTGGCCGGTGATGAAGGATGCTTCATCGGAAAGCAGGAAGGAAACGGCGCCGGCCACATCCGCGGCGGTGCCCAGCCGACCAAGGGGCGTTTCTTCCATGAGCGCCTGCTTATCCTCCCGGGAATAGGCGCGCATCATATCGGTGTCGATCACCCCCGGGGCCACGCAGTTTACCCTGATGCCCGAGGGGCCTGCTTCCTTGGCCAGGGCCTTCATCAGGCCGATCTGGGCAGCCTTGCAGGCGGAATAGGCGGCTTCGGTGGAAGCCCCCACCTCTCCCCACATGGAGGAGATGAACACAATGCTGCCATGCCGGTTGGAAATCATCCCCGGCAGCAGCGCCCGGGTGTGCAAAAAGGCGCTGCGCACGTGCAGGGCAAACAGGTTGTCCCATTCTTCTGTTTTCATGTCCTGCAATAGGCCTGTCCAGGCGGTGCCGGCGTTATGCACGTAGGCATCCACATGGCGGAAAGCCCCCAGTACCTGCTCCACGGCAGCGTTTACCTGGCCCTCATCCCGTGCATCTGCGCGGATGGCCAGGGCGCCGGTTTCCCGGGCCAGGGCCAGGGCGGCGTCTTCGCTTTTGAAATAGGTGAAGGCCACCCGCCAGCCTTTTTGGGAAAGCGTGCGTACAATCTGTGCTCCGATGCCCCGGGAACCGCCGGAAATGAACGCTGTTTTCATGCCATTCTCCTTTGAATGTATACAAAAAGGGCTGCAAAAGAGCCCTTAAAAGTTGGAGCCGTTCCAGCCCCAATGATCCGTTTCTTCATATTTTACATAGATGTTTTCCGGCAGGATGTGCATTTCTTCCTGCAGCAGGGTGCAGATGCGGCCGGTCAGGGCATCATAGGCGGAAGCGGAAGCGCCGCCGAATACCTTGACCTCAACAAAGGCCATCGCCTGATCGTCCTGCCCCTGGAACCACAGCCGGCAATTATCCTCAAACTGCAGCATCAGCCACTTTTCCGTTTTGCCCGGCAGCAGGGAAATGGCTTCCCCATAGGCCTTTTTCAGCCGCTGTTCGGTTTCCTTTTCAATGGGGCGGTTCACCCGGGTGTGAATGAAAGGCACGGCACATTCCTCCCTGCAGACGAAAGATGGAAACAGTATAGCACAGTTTTCGCAAAAAGGCAAAAGAATAAGACAAAATTGTTTTCCTTTTGACGGAAACCTGCCTTTATTGTGCCACGATTTTGGGATATGCTTTCATCATCCCAAGGAAGTCAACGGTATTGTGGCAAATGTGCTGCCCCCTCTGCCTTTTGCCGGCCGTTTGATGGTTATGGCTGTGTGTACGTCCCTGCACACGGCCCCCGGAAGGCGTAAATGCCTTCCGTTTTTTGTTATTTGAAACGTAGATATGCTGTTTTGGGGCAGTGGGATGGGGCATTTGTATCCAAATGGTTGCGGCGGAAAAACAGGCATGGTATACTTTTCCACGGAAAGAAAAAGGAGGAGTAACACCGTGATTGATCTGATCAATGTAAGCAAGCGCTACCACAAGGACGCTCCCAAAGCGCTGGACAATATGAACCTGCATGTGGAGGGCGGCCAACTGTACGGCTTTATCGGCCCCAACGGCGCCGGCAAATCCACCGCCATCAAGCTGATGTGCGGTATTCTGCGGCCGGATGAAGGTACCGTGCGCATTGCCGGGCATGATGTGGCCGGGGACCGCCTTGCCGCCCAGCAGCAGATTGGCTATGTGCCAGACAACAATGACCTCTATGACCGGCTGACGGGCATGGAGTACCTGAACTTCATGGGGGATATTTACGGCGTATCTGCGGCGGACCGCAAAGCGCACATCGAAAAGTACCTGAACATCTTTTCCCTGGAAGATGCCGCTGCCAGCCAGATCCGCACCTATTCCAAGGGCATGAAGCAGAAGATCATGGTGATCGGCGCGCTGATCCATAATCCTCCTGTGTGGGTGCTGGACGAACCTCTGGGCGGGCTGGACCCCCGGGCGGCGCATCTTCTGAAGGAAGAAATGCGGGCCCATTGCCAGAAGGGCAACACCGTCTTCTTCTCCACCCACGTGCTGGAGGTGGCGGAAAAGCTGTGCACCCGCATCGGCATCATCCAGAAGGGCACCCTCCGGGCGGAAGGCACCTTGGAAGAATTGCGTTCCGGCGAAAAGGGCGCCAGCCTGGAAGAATTGTTCCTGGAGCTGACGGACGACGGAGGCGAAGAGGATGCGTAAATTCTTTGCGCTTTTGCGTATTCAGCTGCTGGCCCGCTATGCGGACCTGAAGCCCTCCAACCTGAAAAAGATCACCGATCCCAAGGAAAAGAAAAAGGCAAGAAGCACCATCCTGGCCTATATCCTGGTGGCGGTCATGTTTGCCGGCATGATCATTCCTTACGAACTGTTCATGATGAACCTGCTCAGCCAGCTGGGCATGGAAGAAATGCTGCCGGCCCTGGCGGTGACCCTCAGCATGGTGTGTACCCTGATCATGAGCTTTTTTTTCATCATGACCAGCCTGTACTTTGGCAAGGATGCGGCCTATCTGGCAGCCATGCCCATCAAAAGCCGTACCGTCCTTTCGGCGAAGCTGACCCAGGTGTGGATCAGTGAAACGCTGATCAGTACCCTCTTCATCCTGCCCGCTTCCATTATCTATGGCATCCGGGTGGGGGTGGATGCTATGTTCTACCTGCGCATGGTGCTGGTGTGGCTGACGGTATCCATTCTGCCCATCTGCATTGTGGCCTTCCTTTCCACCCTGCTCATCCGTTTGTCTTCCCTGTGGAAACATCGGGAAACCATGATGACGGTGGGCGGTATCCTGATGATGCTGGCATATTTCGTGTTTGTGTTTTCCATGAGTTCCGGTCCCATGGACGCCATGGAAGATCCGGCCATGATGATGCAGCTGCTTACCGACAACAAAGCTACCCTGCAGCAGGCCACCCGCCTGTTCCCCCCGGCTGTATGGCTGACGGATGGCTTGCTGGGCGACTGGGGCCAGCTGGTGCTGGGCCTTGCGGTGAATGCGGCGGCGGCCGTCTTTACGGTGCTTGCTCTGTCCGGGCCTTATCGGAAGCTGTCCCTTCTGCAGACCCAGGTGCCGGAAAACAAAAAGGTGCTCAAGGACGATAAGCACTTCCGTTCCTCCACGCCTTTCATGGCTTGCTTCAAACGGGAATGGCGGCAGATTTGCCGGGTATCCACCTACGCCCTGAACACGTTCCCCACAGCGTTCATGCCGGTAATTTTTGTGGGCATGATCGGCTATATGCTCATGAGCGAAGGCGGTGCCGGGGAACTGAAAACGGCGCTGTCCACTGCCGGGCTGCCCGGTGGTCTTGTGGCGGCGGTGCTGGCCGGCCTGATGTGCTTCATGGCGGGGATCAATCCGGCCATTGCCACGGCTGTTTCCCGGGAAGGCCGTAACGGCCACGGTATGCTCACTTCTCTTCCGGTGAAGCCCCAGGTGTATGCCAAGGCCAAAATGGCCGTGGGCATGCTGCTGAGCGTGAGCGGCGTGACAGCGGCCTCCATCGTGGCCGCTGTGCTGATGCCCGGTTTCCTGCCGGATATTGCGGTGGCGCTGGTGATCGGCATTCTCTATTGCCTCATTACCAATGCCCTGTCCCTGCTGTTTGATATCCGCAGCCCCAAGCTGGACTGGATGACCGAAACCGAAGCCATCAAGCAGGGCACCGGCACCCTCAAGGGTATGCTGGTGGGCCTGGGCATTCTGCTGGCTGTGGCTGGCGCAAGCGTTGGCCTGTTCCTGCTCAATGTTGGGCTTATGGTCTATGGGCTGGTTATGGCCGCAGTGCTGGGTGTGATCGGCTGGCTTTGCTGGACGCTGCTCATGCGCACGGCAGAAAAATCCTACTGGCAGGACTGAATATTATCCCTGGAGAATGATTTTTGATGCTTCCCGGCCCCGCTTCGGCGGGGCTTTTTGCGTGCGCAAGCAGGAGAAATTGCAAAAACATAGCACAAATCTGTCTGTTTGACGGCGAAAATGCAAAAGAGAAAAATATAGTTGCATTTTGATTGTGCTTTCGCTGTACTTTTGTTTACAAAACATCGGCATTGGGATATACTTGTATACATCCCAATTTTCGGAGGTGCACCCATGCTGGAAATTTCCCGCAAAACCAACCTTTTGGAGCAGAAGAATTACCGCTATTCCCTGCAGGATATTCCCGATCCCAACCTGTACCGGGATATTTATAATTACGAAACGGTGCCCATGATCCCCTTCAACCACCGCCGCGTGCCCATGAATATGCCGGAGGAAATCTGGATTACCGATACCTCCTTCCGGGACGGGCAGCAGTCGGTAGATCCCTACACCCCCAAGCAGATCGAGGATCTGTTCAAACTGATGAGCAAGCTGGGCGGCCCCTACGGCATCATCCGCCAGACGGAGTTTTTCATCTACAGCGAACGGGATAGGGAAGCCGTGGCCCGCTGCAAGGACCTGGGGCTGCAGTTCCCCGAAATCACCACCTGGATCCGGGCCAGCCGGGAGGACTTCAAGCTGGTGAAGGACCTGGGCATCCGGGAAACGGGCATTCTGGTCAGCTGCAGTGATTACCACATTTTCAAGAAAATGAAAATGACCCGCTCCCAGGTGATGAAAAAATACCTGGCCACCGTGGCGGACGCCTTTGAAGCCGGGGTCATGCCCCGGTGCCACCTGGAGGACATCACCCGGGCGGACTTTTACGGCTTTGTGGTGCCCTTTGTGAATGAGCTGATGAAAATGAGCCAGGATGCCGGCATCCCCGTGCGCATCCGTGCCTGTGATACCATGGGCTACGGCGTGCCCTATACCGAAGTGGCGCTGCCCCGCAGCGTGCCCGGCATCATTTACGGCCTGCAGCACTATGCCGATGTGGAAAGCGAACTGCTGGAATGGCACGGCCATAACGACTTCTACAAGGCAGTGGCCAATGCCTCCACCGCCTGGCTGTACGGCGCCAGCGCGGTGAACTGCTCCCTGCTTGGCATCGGCGAGCGCACCGGCAATATCCCCCTGGAAGCCATGGTGTTTGAATACGCTTCTCTCCGGGGCTCCCTGGACGGCATGGACCCCACCGTCATTACCGAAATTGCCCGGTATTTCCAGGAGGAAATGGGCTACAACATCCCGCCCATGACGCCCTTTGTGGGCTCCGCCTTCAATATGACCAGGGCGGGCATCCACGCCGACGGGCTTTTGAAGGACGAAGAAATCTACAACATTTTCGATACCAACAAGCTGCTCAACCGGCCGGTATCCGTCATGATCTCCAACACCTCCGGCCTGGCCGGCATCGCCTACTGGATCAACCAGCACTACAATCTTAAGGGCGATCAGCAGGTGTCCAAGAAGGACCAGCTGGTATTGGATCTGAAAGCATGGATTGATGAACTGTACGCTGCCGGACGCACCACCTCCCTTTCCAACAAGGAACTGGAAAAGAAGATCGGCCAGCTGACCGGCGGAAATCTGAAAGTCAATAAGTAAGGAGGCAATCCTGTGGAACATAAAATGGTATCCATTGCGGATCAGGTATTTGAAGAACTGGAGCGGGATATTCTGGTTGGCGCTTATGCCCGGGATGAACTTTTGACGGAAATCAAGTTGTCCGAAAAGATGGGCGTCAGCCGCACCCCCATCCGGGAAGCCCTCAGGCGGCTGGACCAGGAGCATATCATCGAAATCACCCCCAAGGGGGCCAGGGTGATCGGCATTACGCCGGACGACATCCGGGATATTTTTGAAATCCGCCTGCGCATTGAAGGCCTGGCCGCCCGCTGGGCTGCCGAAAAGGCCAGCGACGAGGCCATTGCCGCCATGAAGGAAGTGCTGGATCTGCAGGAATTTTACACCACCAAGGCGGCGCCGGAGCAATTGAAAAATACTGACAGCCGCTTCCATGAGCTGCTCTATGCCGCCAGCGCCAGCACTGCCCTGCTGGATACCCTGGCGCCCCTGCACCGCCGCATTGTGAAATACCGCAGGGCTTCGCTTTCCGGCCAGCAGCGCGCGGAACAGTCCTACGACGAGCACCGGGCCATTTTGCAGGCCGTCATCAACCGGGACGGCGACGAGGCCGAGCGGCTGCTTCGCCGGCACATCGAAAATGCACGAGACAGTATTCTGGGGAGGGAAGCATAATGGCTATGAACCTGACACAAAAACTGATCGCCGCACATCTTCTGGAAGGCGAAATGATCCAGGGGCAGGATATTGCCCTGCGCATTGACCAGACCCTCACCCAGGACGCCACCGGCACCATGGCCTACCTGGCCCTGGAAGCCATGGATATTCCCCGGGTGCGCACGGAGCTTTCCGTGGCCTATATCGACCACAACACCCTCCAGTGCGGCTTTGAAAACCCGGATGACCATCAGTTCATCCAGTCCGTATGCCGCAAGTTCGGCGTCAGGTATTCCCGCCCCGGCAACGGCATCTGCCATCAGGTGCATCTGGAACGGTTTGGCAAGCCTGGCAAGACCCTTATCGGCTCCGACAGCCACACCCCCACCGGCGGTGCGCTGGGCATGCTGGCCATGGGTGCCGGCGGCATGGACGTGGCGGTGGCCATGGGCGGCGGGGCTTATCATATTCCCATGCCCAAAGTGTTCAATATCCGCCTGACCGGCAAACTGAACCCCTGGGCTTCCGCCAAGGACGTGGCACTGTATCTTTTGCGCATCCTGAGCGTGAAGGGCGGCGTGGGCGCCGTGATGGAATGGAGCGGCGAGGGCATCAAAAACCTCACTGTGCCCCAGCGTGCCACCATTACCAACATGGGCGCGGAGCTTGGCGCCACCACCTCCGTTTTCCCCTCCGATGAAGTGACCCGGGTCTTCCTGGCCGCCCAGGGGCGTGAAGCGGACTGGCAGGAGCTTTCTGCCGATGAAGGTGCGGAATATGACCGCATCATCGATATCGATCTGGCGGATGTGAAGCCCCTGCTTGCCTGCCCCCATTCTCCCGATCATGTGAAGGAAGCCGCTGCCCTTTCCGATATTCCGGTTACCCAGGTGTGCATCGGCAGCTGCACCAATTCTTCTCTTGCGGATATGCTGCGGGTGGCGGCCATCCTCAAGGGCAAAAAGATCAAGGACACCGTGTCCCTGTCCATTTCTCCCGGCTCCCGCCAGGTGCTCACCATGCTCAGCCGCTGCGGCGCGCTGGAAGACATGATCTCTGCCGGCGCCCGGATTCTGGAATGTGCCTGCGGCCCCTGCATCGGCATGGGCTTTTCTCCCTCCTCCGGCGGTGTTTCCGTGCGCACCTTCAACCGCAATTTTGAAGGCCGCAGCGGCACCCGGGATGCCCAGGTGTATCTGGCCAGCCCCGAAGTGGCGGCTGCCAGTGCCCTCACCGGCTTCATTACCGACCCGTCCACCCTGGGCGATGCCCCGGTAATCGCCATGCCCGAAGTGTTTGCGGCGGATGACAGCGGTGTGCTCATGCCCGCCGATCCCCAGGAAGCCGTGAAGCTGACCGTTCAGCGCGGCCCCAACATCAAGCCCTTCCCCAAGGGCGAACCCCTGCCGGATACCCTGGCGGCGAAGCTGACCCTGAAAGTGGGGGACAATATCACCACCGACCATATCATGCCCGCCGGTGCCAAGATTTTGCCCTTCCGCTCCAACGTGCCCAAGCTTTCCGAATTCTGCTTCACTGTCTGCGATGAGCAGTTTCCCGCCCGGGCGCTTCAAAACAAGCGCAGCTTCATCATCGGCGGCATGAACTATGGCCAGGGCTCCTCCCGCGAGCATGCGGCGCTGGCGCCTTTGCACCTGGGTGTCAGGGCTGTGATTACAAAGAGCTTTGCCCGCATTCATGTGGCCAACCTGATCAATGCCGGCATCCTGCCCCTGACCTTCAAAAATCCCGAGGATTATGATCTGCTCAGTCAGGATGAAGACCTGGTGATCGAAAACATTTATGCCGGTCTGGAAAGCGGCGAAATGACCCTGCGCAGCCTCACCACCGGTAAGGAAATTCCCCTTTTGTGCAGCCTGACCAAGCGTCAGGGGGATATGCTGAAAGCCGGTGGCCTGCTGCAGTACACGAAGGAGATGGCTGAATAATGGAAACCATGATCAAAAACGCTGTTGCGCATTATGAACAGCTTCTGCGGGAGCAGATTGCCCGTGCGGAAAACCTGAACGCTGCCAAAAAGCAGAAGGATGAAAACAAAACTGTTATCGGCCTCATCGACGGCGACGGCATCGGCCCCATCATCATGGCAGAAGCGAAAAGAGCGCTGGAAAAGCTGCTGGCGGATGAAATGGCCGCCGGCACAATCGAATTGCGGGTCATCGAAGGCCTCACCATCGAAAACCGCTTGGCCCTGGGCCAGGCGGTGCCCGATCAGGTGATGGCAGAAATCAAAAAGTGCGACGTGCTCCTCAAAGGCCCCACCACCACCCCCTCCGGCGGCAAGATGGAAAGCGCCAATGTGAGCCTGCGCCGTGCGCTGGACTTGTATGCCAACGTGCGGCCCGTGTGCGTGCCGGAAGAAAACATCGACTGGACCTTCTTCCGTGAAAACACCGAAGGCGAATACACCCTGGGCAGCCGGGGCGTTGAAATTCCCGGGCTGCTTTCCATGGATTTCAAGGTGACCACCGTGGAGGGCACCCGGCGCATTGCCCGCTCTGCCTTTGAGTTTGCCAGAAAGAACGGCAAAACCCATGTGGCCATCGTTACCAAATCCAACATCATGAAAAAGACCGACGGCCTCTTTTCCGCCATCTGCCATGAAGTGGCTGCGGAATACCCGGAGATCCAGGCCGACGAATATTACATCGATATCATGAGTGCCAATCTGGTGAATAAGCAGATCCGCTCCAATTTCCAGGTGTTTGTGCTGCCCAACCTTTACGGCGATATCATCACCGACGAAGCGGCCCAGATCCAGGGCGGCGTGGGTACGGCCGGCAGTGCCAATACCGGCACGGAATATGCCATGTTTGAAGCCATTCACGGCTCCGCTCCCCGGCTGATTGCGGAGGGCCTGGGGGATTATGCCAATCCCGAATCCATCCTCACCGCCGCCTGCATGCTGCTGCGCCATATCGGCCTGGCGGAAAAGGCGGAAAAGCTGACCGCAGCCATTCAGGCAGCCCGGGCCGTGAAGCCTGTGGATGCTGCCATTCCGGGTAATACCTGTGCAGCCTTTGGGGATGAAGTGCTGAAACAAATGTAAAATCTTCATGTTTGTGAAGCAAGTATTGCAAAAATGTAACCTGATTGTTATAATATCCCTGATGATCTACAAACTGTATCAGGAGGTAACTCTATGAAGAAGCGTTTCTGGCAGGTTGTCCTGTCCGCTATGATGGCCCTTGTGCTGCTGGCGGGTATGATGCCCACCTCTCTGGCAGACGGGGAAAACACCCTTGTGCCCGAATCCACCACCATGTTCCTGAAAATGAACGAGGTGACCTATGTGGAGCCGGAGGATGAATTTGTCACCATCCTGCTGTGCGGCCTGGATTTCACCGAAAACCGTGATTGGCGCGGCAGTGGCAACAAGCGGGAATTGATCAAGGCCCATACCGACGCCAACATGGTCATTGCCGTGAACAAGACCAAAGGCCAGGTAAGCCTCATTTCCCTGCCCCGGGACACCCTGTGCTATCTGCCCGGCATCCGCGGCGTGTACAAGCTCAACTGCGCTGTCAACTGCGCCCCCACCATTCCCGAAGGCCTGGAAATCACCCGGGAAACCGCCAGCTGGCTGCTGGGCGGCATCAAGATTGACTACTATGCCGCGCTGGATATGGACGCGCTGGTAACCCTGGGCGATCTGATGGGCGGCCTGGATTACGACCTGGATATGACCTACACCGGCCATACCGGCAAGCGCTACCAGAAGGGCCAGGTGACCCTCAACGGCAAGGGCATGATTGACTACCTGCGTGCCCGCAAGAACGCCACCATCATGAGTGGCCTGGATATCGGCCGGTGCGACCGCAACCGCCGTATGTTCATCACCGTCTATGAAAAGTTCATGAACGATCCTTCTCATCTGGTGAAGCTGTGGGACAAGGCTACCAGCGGGGATCTGAACTTCTTCACCAATGTGGACGATGAAACCTTCACCGCCCTGGTGGAGCTGATGCTTACGTTGGGCAATGATTCCGTTGGTAGTTATATGCTCACCGGTGAATACAAGCTGACCATGGAACACTGGAACTTTACCATCACCGACCAGCCCCATCGCCAGGCCGTGCTGAAGGAAGTGTTCGGCATTGATGCCCAGGAACTGCCCCAGGTGAGCTATGCCTTCACCAAGTGGCTGCTGGCCACCGGCTTCCCCGTGGGCCGTCAGATTATCATTGCCCGCCAGATTCTGGACTATGGCTATGGCCTGGAAAACCTCACCGCCTCCCAGAAGCAGGCCCTGGATGAACTGCAGGCCTCTTACCTGGACACCATCGAAGCCTATGACGCCTATGCCAACGACTTCGATAACGACGATCTGAAATCCGCCCTGACCAAGGCCCGCACCAAGCTGCGGAAACTGGGTGAGGCTGCTGCCAAGAAGGTGAAAAAGTACAACGACGTGCCCTGGAACACCTCCACCTACTGGTTCCGTGATCCCCGGGTGAACACCTTCAACCAGATCGACTGGCAGTAATTGCTGCAACTGTATAATTTTTCGCAGGGCTCCGGCGTTTGCCGGGGCCCTGTTTTTGAAGGAAAGAATGTGAAAACTGACGTATTTTCTGAGGAGTACAAAACCTGCTTTGGGGATGTATGAAGGGGCTGTTGCCCCTTCATGTGTAATCCGCAGGGGTGGCTTGGCCGCCCCGAGGGCCAAACCTGCCGCCGCCGGTGGCGGATGCAGGCAGGTGCAAGCCCAATGAGGCACAGAGCCTGTGCTGCTTGCAGCAACAGGCGACAATGCCGAATTGTGAGCAGGAGCCCATGGCGCTTCCTATATCAATTTACGTCCGTAAAAATAGGGTTTTCAGCCTCTTGCCAGGGGCTGAAAACCCATTTTTACAGTAAATGTGATGTTCCGATTGATAAACAGCATTTGCTGATTTTCAATCGCAGTGTGTCAAAGAAATTTTTTTGACACACTGAAGAATGTGCAATCAGGCACATTCTTTTTCTTTTCTGTCTTTTACAGCGGGGAAAAATTGTGGTATGATATCATCAGGAAAAAATGGAAAAGATAAGGAGGGTACCCCTATGCGGCTTGGCGGCAGTATCATGCGCCCCTATCACAGCCCGGAGGAATGGCTGAAGGAAGTAAAGCAGCTTACCTATTCCACGGTGATTTTTCCGGTGGATTCCTTTGCACCCCTTTCCCTGCAGGAAGAATATGCCCAGTGCTGCCGGGAAAACGACCTGGTGATCGGCGAGGTGGGCGTGTGGAAAAACGTGCTTTCCGCCGACGAAAACGAGCGTCGGGCGGCTATTGATTATGCCAAGGCCCAATTGCACATGGCAGAAAGGGTGGGGGCCAATTGCTGTGTGAACATTGTGGGCTCCTTAAGCCCCACCCTGTGGGACGGTTATGCCCCCGGCAATTACAGCAGGGAAACCTATGAAGAGATCATCCGCATCACCCGGGAGATCATTGACGATGTGAACCCGAAAAAATCCAGCTATTCTCTGGAGCCTATGCCTTGGATGGTGCCCGATTCCCCGGAGCAGTACCTGCAACTGCTGCAGGATATTGACCGGGCCGGATTCTCCGTGCATCTGGACTTTGCCAACATGGTAAACGGCGTGGAGCGCTACCATGATGCGGAAAACTTCATCCGCCGCTGCTTCCACCTGCTGGGGCCCCATATCCGCTCCATTCACCTCAAGGATGTGCGGCTGGGGGATGAACTGCCCTGCTGCATCCGGGAAGTGATGGTGGGGAAGGGCGCCCTGCCCTTGCATGTGGCGCTGGAGGAAGCCCAGAAGCTGGGGGATGATACCACCGTTTTTACCGAGCATTATGATCATCACGAAAACTACGTGGAAGCGACGGCTTATCTGCGTGAACTGGGCAAACAATACCATATCAACATCAAATAAGGAGGCTGTATCATGAACAATTTTGAATTTTATTCTCCGGCCCATCTGGTATTCGGCAAGGGCGTGGAAAACAAGGTGGGGGAGATGCTGAAAGGCAAGTGCACCAAAGTTCTTTTGCACTTTGGCGGCGGCAGTGTGAAAAAGAGCGGCCTGTATGACTGCATCACCGCTTCCCTGGAAAAGGCCGCCATTCCCTTCTGCACCCTGGGCGGCGTGGTGCCCAATCCCCGGCTGAGCCTGGTGTACGAAGGCATTGACCTGTGCAAAAAGGAAAAGGTGGACCTGATCCTGGCTGTGGGCGGCGGCAGCGTGATCGACTCTGCCAAGGCCATCGCCATGGGCGTTCTGTACGACGGCGATGTGTGGGATATGTACGAAAAGGGCGTGCAGTGCGAAAAAGCGCTGCCGGTTGTGACCGTGCTCACCATCCCCGCTGCCGGCAGCGAAGCCAGCGGCGATACCGTCATCACCAACGAAGAAAAGCAGCTGAAATACGGCTACGGCTCCAATCACCTGCGTCCCCTGATGAGCTTCATGAACCCCGAACTGTTCTTCACCCTGCCGGAAAACCAGGAGGCCAACGGCATCAGCGACATGATGAGCCACGTGTTTGAACGCTATTTCACCAACACCACCCATGTGGAACTGACGGACCGGCTGTGCGAAGCCACCCTGAAGACCATCATGCACAATGCCCAGAAGCTGATGGATAATCATGAGGATTACGACGCCTGGTGCGAAATCGGCTTTGCGGGCACTGTGGCCCACAACGGGCTGGTGGGTTGCGGCCGGGATCAGGACTGGGGCTGCCATATGATGGAGCACGAGCTTTCCGCCATTTACGACGTGGCCCACGGCGCCGGCCTGGCTGTGCTGACCCCCGCCTGGATGAAGTATGTCTACAAGGATAACATCCCCATGTTCCTCCAGTTTGCCACCCAGGTGATGGGCGTGGAGGGCTCCATGCGGGAGCCGGACGCCATGATCCTGGAGGGCATCGAAAAGCTGCGGATGTTCTTCCTCAGCCTGGGCCAGCCTGCTACCCTCTCCGAAATGGGCATCGAGGAAAAGGATTTCGAACTGATGGCGAAAAAGTGCACCGGCGCTGCCTTTGGCGCCGAGCATCCCGTGGGCGGCCTGAAAAAGCTGTACTGGCAGGATGTGCTGAACATCTACCATCTGGCGAATGAGTGACCAGGGATTTCATCCCTGGACCCGGCTGCGGAAGTGGTTGGCGTACAGACCAAGCAATTTCCCGCTGGGGCTTGGGGAGACCTGCGGGGCTTCGCCCCTGCACCCCACCAGGGACATTGTCCCTGGACCCGGCTGCGGAAGCGGTTGGCTGGTCGAGCCGGCACTTTCCCGCTGGGGCTTGGGGGACCATGCGGGGGTTCCCCCCTGCACCCCACCAGGGGCATCGCCCCTGGACCCAGTGGCGGAAGCGGTTGGCCGGTGGGACGAGCAATTTCCCGCTGTTACAAGAAACACGCAGATGCCCGATTGAAAAAAGAAAATTGTAGTATTGTGAGATGGGTGTGGCCCCGCCACCCCACGGGCTG
>JAFQHP010000058.1 GCA_017397895.1 Clostridia bacterium | reverse complement strand
GGTGAGAGAATTCATTCTCTCAACCGCTCTTTTTTCGTTTTCATAGCGCCCGTGGGCACATATTTCGTTCCTCAAGTTTCGTGCGGAAACACGTTTGTTTTATAAGCCTGTACGTCGCAGGATGGGTGCAGGGTCGATGATCCTGCCGCGGGGTGAAGGGGCCGCGCAGGCCCCTTTCGTTCCCCAAGCCTCACGCGGAAACAGCTTGTTTACACACGCAACCGCTTCGCGAGTTGGGTGCAGGGACGTTTGTCCCTGCCAGGGGGCGAGGAGCCCCCTGCTCCGGCAGGCAGTGCCTGCACCCAACTGACACGGTTGTCTTCTTCACCGTCAGATAGCACAAAACAGGTGGACGGCCAACGGCCGCCCCTGCAAGTTGTGCACAAGCAACGGGAGGGGCAAGCCCCTCCCCTACATTTTCATAACACACTACAATTCCGAATTCCGAATTTCAAATTCGATCGCTCTCCCCTTATTTCCCGGTAAAGATCACATACAGGTTCTGGCCCGCATCCTTGTAGACGCAGCGGCCGCCGGTGTGCACTTCCTCCATCAGCGCTTCCATGGCATCCTCCTTGTCCATGCCGTTCATGGGCAGCATCAGGTTCAGGGAAACGCCGGGGGCGGCATAGCCGTTGATATAGCGGGCGGCATCGGAAACGGAAGAAAAGGCGGTGCCGTTCAGATGATAGTAGGAATAGGCGTTATTGGCAGCAGCGGGAACAAAAAGCGCCATGCGCTCATCCCATACATAGCACTTTTTCACCTGCTCCCGCCCCATGTTCATGAACGCATAATAGGGTGCCGGCGCGCTGCCGTCATTGTCATCCCAGGTGACGTCGGTACAATAGAATTGCCCGCCCAGCTTCACGCCGTTCCACATATGGGTGGTATTGCTGCTGCGGCTGTACAGGACGTCGCCATGCTGATAATGGCATTCCAGCCCCGCCAGATTGCATAGCAGGTACAGCGCATCGGCATAGCCGTCGCAGTCCGCCGCGCCGTACATCAGCGCCCCCTCCGCAGTATCATTATGGGTAAGGCCGGTGGTGTAGGTGCAGCGGCGGATGATCTCATCATGCACCTGCAGAAGATAATCGTATTCATTCCGGCAATTGGGGATGATGGCGTTCACAATATCCCCCGCCTCCCGGTACAATGCCCATTCCGCTTCCGTCAGCATGGAGCCGTCTTGCAGCCGGGCAGCGGCCACAATGCGCTTGCCGGGATAATACACCACGTCGGAATAAGTGATCAATTGCTTGTCGGGGTAATACACCATTTTTCTGTCCAGAATGCCGCAGTTGTTTTCCAGCACGGCCAGGTCGTCATTATCCGCAGCCGTCAGTTCATCAAACAGCGCTTCTGGCAGATGAAAGCTGAAGGAGGGCTGCAGCTGCTCGGTCCGGCGGTAAAGCTGCGTTTTCAGTTCCTCCCACCCCGAAACGGAAAGGAACTGTTCTTCCCTTTCCAGGTTCTTAAAAATCACTACCCGCTGGGGCGGCGTGTAGTAGGTGAAGCTGCTGCTGATGCCAAGGGCGCCCATGATCTCCTTCAGCCGTTCAAAGGAATTGCGGCTGAGGGCTGTGTACAGATCGGAAGAAAAATGCAGATTCACCGTGCTCCCGACGCTGCCCTGAAGGGCCTGGGTCACATCGCTTTCCCTTTCGCAATACACCATGTCCAGATACGTGATATTTTTCAGGGTGCACTGGCTGGCGGAATAGCTCCATCCGGCGGAAAGGATACCGGCATAAGGCAGCACCTCCCCCATCCAGTCCTCATCGGCAATGGAATCATACAAACCGGAAGAAAACTGAAAGGTGATGGTGTCGGGCCGGTATACCGCTTCATTTTTCAGGACAGAAATCAGTTCCTGCCGGGTGCTGCACCGCTGCGCCGCCAGGGCGGTGCCGCACGCAGCCATCAGGCATACCAGCAAAACCGCCGCCAGAATTTTTTTCATAATGGTTCCTCCGCTATGATGATTGGATGCCTTCATGCTATCACCGGGCCGAAAAAATGTCAATGAAAAAGCGGCTGTTTTCACAGCCGCCGGGGTTGCCTGCAGAATCAATAGTATACCTGGCTCTCCGCACCATAGGGGAACACCGCTACGATCTCATCCTCAATATACACGATGGTATAGAGGGTGCTTCCGTATACCCGGTAATAGTTCATGAACTCACTGACAGTGTTCAGGCGGATGGGGTTCTGGGGGGTGCCGTAGTAGAACATACAGTTGGGGGACACCACATAATCGTAGCTGTCCGTGGTTTTGTTTTCAAAGGTGGAGCGGCTGCCGGTGGTATAGTCGCTGGTGAGGTAGGAAATGGTGCCCAGGTCCGCAACCAGATGCCAGTCATTATTCTTGGTGTAGAAATTGGTGATATAGCCGGCGCTCACACGGGTGCGCTTTTCGCTGGGACGGCGCTGGAGATAGATGGTGTAGGTGGTGGAGGCCGTGCCGCTGCGGACGGAGATGGTCACCGCCTGGGGCTTATCGGTCATGGTGATGGCCTGGCTGGTCTGCCCGCTGCGCACCACCTGGCCGTTGACGGTGATGGTGGCATTGGGGTCATAGGCGGTGGGGGTAAAGGTGGGCTTGGATACCCAGTCCGCCACGGTGAGAAGATAGGTGGTCTGGTAGGGGCTGAAATTGGCAGGCAGCATAATGCCGGTGTTGGGGCAGTTGTGCTTCAGGCCGGACAGCAGGGCGTTGCCGGTGTAGCTGGGGGCCTGGGTGGCGGTGGGATAGTAGGGAATCTGGGTGGGCGCTGCCGTCACGATGGGGTAATAGGGGGCAGCCGTCACGGTGGGCACGGCGGCACCGCTTTGGTCCACCAGATGATCCGCCCGGATGAAACCCCGCATTTTCTGGGGCTGGTCCGTCAGCTCCACATAGGCCCACTGGCCGATGATGCCCAGGGCAATCACCCGGCTGCCGCCCTTGACGGTGGTCAGCTTGGTGCATTTCACAATGGGGTCGTCAGTGAGGGGCACGTCGGTTTTGGTGTACATCACCTGGTTGTCAAACACCAGGTTGTAATTGATATTGCCGGTCAGGTTTTCCATATTGTTCAGGCAATCCTTGGCAATGTAGCCAATGCGGTAATCCCCGTTGCTCAGGCCGTAGCCCATCATCACCCAATTGCCCACCACGCCGTAAATGCGTGCCTTGCCGCCGCGGCCGTACAGGGCCTTGCCGCTGTTGGCGCGGTAATACTCCTCGCCGGGGCCGGAATAGACAGGATAATTCTTGGTAAACTTGGCAGAGGCATAGTATTCCAAGTTCTGCAGTGCCAGGGCCGGAGCGGCCAGGGCAATCATCGTCACCAGGACAAGAAGCAATGCAGTCAGTTTCTTCATGGTTCTCTCTCCCTTGCTCGTTCTACTTATTTGACGAAGAAGACGCAGTTTTTGTTGCGTGTTTTTGGAAATAATTTTCTCAAATGCTTAGTTTTTCCAGTTTCTCCTGCTGTTCCATCATGGAAAGGGCGTCAATGATCTCGTCCAGCTCCCCGTCCATCACGCTTTCGATTTTGTAGAGGGTCAGGTTGGCCCGATGATCTGTCACCCGGCCCTGGGGGAAATTGTAGGTGCGGATGCGCTCGTTTCTTTCCCCGGTGCCCACCTGGCTTTTGCGGTTCTGGGCATAGGCCGCATCCTGCTGGGACCGGTACAGCTCATACAGCCGGCTGCGCAGCACCTTCATGGCCTTTTCCTTGTTTTTCAGCTGGCTTTTTTCGTCCTGGCAGGTCACCACCAGGCCGCTGGGCATGTGGGTGATGCGCACGGCGGAGTCCGTCCGGTTGATGTACTGGCCGCCGTGGCCGGAGGCCCGGTAGGTATCGATGCGGATATCCTCCTGGCGGATTTCCACCTCCACATCCTCCGCTTCCGGCAGCACCGCCACCGTAGCGGTGGACGTGTGGATGCGGCCCCCCGCCTCCGTCACCGGCACCCTTTGAATGCGGTGCACGCCGCTTTCAAACTTCATCCGGCTGAAGGCGCTGCCGCCGCTGAGGGTAAACACCGCTTCCTTCACGCCCCCCAGCTCCGTTTCGGAAATATCCACCGCTTCAAAGCGGTAGCCCTTCCGTTCGGCATAGCGCTGGTACATCCGCACAAGCAATGCGGCAAAAAGCGCCGCTTCCTCCCCGCCTGCGCCGGGACGCACCTCCATCACCACGCTGCGGTCGTCATTGGGGTCGTGAGGAATGAGGAACAGTTTCAGCTTCTCCCTTTCCTCCTGCTGCCGGGGCAAAAGGGCTTTCAGCTCCTGCTCCGCCATTTCCTTCATGTCCGCATCCTGCAGCATTTCCCTGGCCTGCTCAATTTCGGAAAGCAGGCCCTGATAGCTGCGCCAGGCCAATACAGCCGGCTCCAACCGGGCAATTTCTTTTAAGATGTTCTGCCACCTGGGCACATCGGCAATGATCTCCGGCTGGGCAGAGGCCTCCTGCATTTCTTCGTACATGCCCTCCAGCGACTCAAACCGGCTTTCGATCACTGCCCATCCCTTCCTTTCAGCCGGGCGCTGACGCCCCGGTCAAGGCCATCCATATCCCGGATGACAACGATGTTTTCAAAATCTTCCTGCAAAAGGGCGCACACATCCGCCGCCTGATCGTCGCCGAACTCCAATACCAGCATACCGTTTTCCTGCAAATGAAGGGGCGCTTCCTTGGCGATCTGCCGGTAAAAGGCAAGACCGTCCGCCCCGGCAAACAGGGCCATTTCCGGCTCTTTTTCCACCTCTGCCTGCAGTTTTCCCCGCAGCATATCCGGGATATAGGGCGGGTTGGATACGATCAGGTGGAATTTTTCCCCCTGCACCGGGGCGAACAAATCCCCCTGCAGGATGCGCACGTCTGCCTGCAGCCTGTCCGCATTCTCCCGGGCCAGAGAAAGTGCTTCTTCGCTCAGGTCAGAAAGGGTCACATCACAGCCGGGCCGCAGCTTTTTGATGGCAATGCCCAGGGCGCCGCTGCCGGTGCACAAATCCAGCACCTGCATCCTCCCCCGGATATGCCGCAGCGCTTCCTCGCACACACATTCCGTATCGTTCCTGGGGATCAGCGCCCGGGGATCGGTGCGGAAGGAAAGGCCCATGAAGGGCTGCTCCTGAAGAATGTACTGCAAAGGTTCTCTTTGGGCCCGCCTTTGAAGCAGCGCGCAATAGGCCCCGTATTCCATTTCCGTCAATACCCGCTGCTTATCCAGCAATAAAGGAAGCCGGGGCACCTTCAGCACCCCGGCCAGCAGATATTCCGCATCCAGGCGTGCATCGGGCACCTGATGAAAGAGGAGCTGTTCCTCCCCCATGTTCAGCGCCTGAAATACGGTGATGTTCACGCCTGTTCTTCCTCTTCTTTTGTTTCTTCTTCGGTTTCCTTGCCGTAGATCAGCCGGTCAATATCGGCCTGATGCAATACCACCCAGCCTTCTTCCGTCTTTTCCCCTTCCGGCAGGCCGTGAAGGGCAGCGTTCATGGAAATGATGGCCACTTCGCACATTGCATCCGTGGGCTGTTTGGTGGTCAGCCGCTGCATCTGCATGCCGGGCCAGCGCAGAATATCCACCCACTTGCCTTCCTTGTGGGCCAGCAGCTTCAGCATTTCATAGCCGATGCCGGTGATGCAGGGCAGCAGCACAATGCGGGAAAGAATGCGCAGGAAATAATTGCTGCCCAGATCAAAGCCGGTGACGGCCTTCACCAGCACGTCAATGACGGAGAAAAACAGAATGCTCATCACAAACGTCAGCACCAGGAAAGAGGTGCCGCAGCGGGGATGGAGGGTGGTGAACTTCTGTGCGTTTTCGGGAATCAGGGGCAGGTTATGCTCGTTGCAGTACACGGTTTTGTGTTCGCTGCCGTGGTACTGGAAGGTGCGCCGCATTTCCGGAATGCGCCCGCAAAGGCCGATGTAGGTGATCAGAATCAGAATACGCACAATGCCGGAAACCAGGTTCTTCAATACCAGCATCCAGCCGCTGGCGTCCTTGGGGAAGAAAAACACGGCCAGGTTGGGCAGCAGCACAAAGAGGCCCAGGCTCAGGCACACGGCCAGCACCGCCGCCACGCCCATCACCACTTTATCCACGTTCTTGCCCAGCTTTTCCGCCAGCCACTTTTCAAATTTCGTGGGCTCTTCCACCTGCTCTTCCCCCACCATGGAGGCGCTGTCGGTCAAAGTTTGCATACCCACCCGCAGCATATCCACCATGTTCACCGTGCCGCGGATAAAGGGCAGGCCCATCCACTTATGCTTCTTGGAGGGGGCCACATAATCGTCCCGCTTCACCACAATATCGCCATCGGGCCGGCGCACCGCCACGGCAATGGCGTCCGGCGCTTTCATCATCACGCCGTCCAGTACAGCCTGGCCGCCGATATCCACCCGGGGGCAGGCGTTCTTTTCCTTCTTGGCCATAAAGAATAAACCTTCCTTCTGCACAAAAGTGCCTGATCCTCTTCCTGCCAGGCGACAAGCGCCTGTAACATGATATTATTCTATATACCCCACTCAAATCCCTGCTGAAACAGGGATTTTTCCTTTGTAACAAATCAAAAAGCAGCAAAGCCTTTTGAGCCATGCTGCTTTTATGTGCTTCAGATGCCGAAACGCTTCTTGAAGCGGTCCACACGTCCGCCGCTGTCAACCAGCTTCTGCTTGCCGGTGTAGAAGGGGTGACACTTGGAGCAAATTTCAACCTTCAGTTCCTTCTTGGTGGAACCGGTTTCCCAAGTTTCGCCGCACACGCAGCGTACGATCGCCTTCTGATAATTCGGATGGATCTTTTCCTTCATGCCAATTTCACCTCTTTTTCCATTACGGATGGCAGATTCATGGGTGGCTGCCCATGAGCCGCAGGGATGATTATAACACGGTTTTTGGCCCAATGCAAGGCTTTTTGGAAATTTCAAGGGGCAAAACCTGTGTTTTTTGCATTTTTTCAGCTTATTTCAGCTCACCCAGGTCAAAGGGCGTGGTCTGGTAGACGAAATAATTCAGCCAGTTGCAGTACAAAAGATTGGCCCCGCTGCGCCAGGACACCCGGGGCGCCTGAGCGGGATCGTCGTCCGGGTAGTAGTTTTGGGGTACTTCGATGGGCTTGCCCTGGGCCACGTCCCGGCGGTATTCCTTGTCCAGCGTCATGGAGTCATATTCCGAATGGCCGGTGATGAAGATCTGCCGGCCGTTCTTGGTGGCAATGGCATACACCCCCGCCTCTTCGGAGGAAGCCAGGATCTTCAGCTCCGCCACCTTCTCAATGTCCTCCCGCAGCACCGTGGTGTGCCGGCTGTGGGGCACCATGAACACGTCGTCAAACCCCCGGAAAAGGATGGATTTTTCGTAATCCCTGCGATGGGGAAACACGCCGAACATTTTCTTTTCCAGCGGCTTTTTGGGCACGCCAAAATGGTAATACAGCCCGGCCTGGGCACCCCAGCAGATGTGGAACGTGGAATGGACGTGGGTTTTGCTCCACTCCATAATTTCACACAGTTCCCCCCAGTAATCCACCTCTTCAAATTCCATCTGCTCCACCGGCGCACCGGTGATCACCAGGCCGTCGAAGTTTTGTTCCTTCACCTGATCGAAGGTTTTGTAGAAGGCCAGCATATGCTCTTCGGAGGTGTTTTTGCTCTGATGGGAAGCGGTTTTCACTAAGGTCAGTTCCACCTGCAAAGGGGTGTTGCCAAGCAGGCGGGAAAGCTGGGTTTCGGTATCGATTTTTGTGGGCATCAGGTTCAGCAGCATGATGCGGAGGGGACGGATATCCTGGGACGCGGCCCGCAGCTCCGTCATTACAAAGATGTTTTCTTCCTGTAATGTGGCGGCTGCCGGCAGGCCGTTTGGAATTTTGATGGGCATAAATTCAAATACTCCTTACACTTGTTCCAGGGCCTGGGCAAGGTCTGCAATCAGGTCATCCTTGCTTTCCAGGCCGCAGGAGAGGCGCACCAGATCTCCGGGCACGCCGGCGGCGATAAGCTCTTCTTCGTTCATCTGGCGGTGGGTGGCGCTGGCGGGATGCAAACAGCAGGTGCGGGCGTCGGCCACATGGGTTTCAATGGCGCACAATTTCAGCGCAGCCATGAATTTTTCCGCCGCCTTCCGGCCGCCCTTCACGCCGAAGGATACCACGCCGCAGGTGCCCTGGGGCAGATACTTCTGAGCCAGATCGTAATACTTGTTGCCGGGCAGGCCCGCATAATTCACCCAGGCGATCTTGTCATGCTGCTGCAGGTATTCCGCCACGGCCTGGCCGTTTTCGCAGTGGCGCGCCATGCGCACATGCAGGCTTTCCAGCCCCAGGTTCAACAGGAACGCGCTCTGGGGGGCAGGGGTGCAGCCAAAGTCCCGCATCAGCTGGGCCGTAGCCTTGGTGATGTAGGCCCCGGCCAAGCCGAATTTTTCGGCGTAGGTGATGCCGTGGTAGCTGTCGTCGGGGGTGCACAGGCCGGGGAATTTGTCGGCATGGGCCAGCCAGTCAAACTTGCCGCTGTCCACAATGCAGCCGCCCACCGCAGCGCCGTGGCCGTCCATGTACTTGGTGGTGGAGTGGGTCACGATATCGGCGCCGTGCTCAAAAGGCCGGCAGTTGACAGGAGTGGCAAAGGTATTGTCCACAATCAGCGGCACGCCGTGGGCATGGGCCGCCTTGGAGAACTTTTCAAAATCGAAAATGGCCAGAGCCGGGTTGGCAATGGTTTCGCCAAACACCGCCTTGGTGTTGGGCCGGAAGGCCGCGTTCAGTTCTTCCTCCGTGCAGTCCGGGGAAACGAAGGTGAATTCCACGCCCATGCGCTTCATGGTGACGGCAAACAGGTTGTAGGTGCCGCCGTAGATGGCGGAGGTGGACACCACATGGTCGCCGTTGCCCGCAATATTGAACACCGCAAAGAAATTGGCCGCCTGGCCGGAGGAGGTGAGCATAGCCGCAGTGCCGCCTTCCAAATCGCAGATCTTGGCCGCCACATAATCGCAGGTGGGGTTCTGCAGCCGGGAATAGAAATAGCCGGAAGCCTCCAGGTCAAAAAGCTGGCCCATGGCTTCGCTGGTGGCATACTTGAAGGTGGTGGACTGAATAATGGGAATCTGCCGGGGCTCGCCGTTGCCGGGGGTATAGCCGCTCTGGACACACTTGGTTTCGATCTTCATATTGCTCATTCCATTCATCCTTTCTATTTTAAGAAAAAACACCCGTCCCAAGAAAACACTTGAGACGGGTGGAAAATACCCGCGGTACCACTCAAATTGCATCGTTTCGATGCCACCTCATCGGGCGCCATTACGCCCTGTGCTTTCACGCAGCCATACGGAAGGCCCTACAGACGTTTTTTTCGTCACTCGAACCTCCGGCTCGGGAGCCATAGACCCCTGGAAACGCCCGCTTATTGGCTTGCACCCGCCGCCAACTCTCTGGAAGCATCAGTTTCCGGCCCTCTCCGTCATTGCCGTTGGGGAAATAATATCATGGCGCCAAAGGAAAGTCAACGAAAGAATCGTCTTTTTGCTGTATTTGTCTTATTTGTCCACCCGGAAAATGCCGCACTTGAGGTACTGGGTTTCAATGGCTGCAGGCAGGATGGGATGGTCCTTGCCCTGGGTGCGGTATTCCACCTGGAAGAGGGATACCCGGGCGTCCTGGGAGGCGGACTTGATAATGTTCATAAACATATCCGGCAGAATATGCTGGCTGCAGCTGCAGGTGATGAGATACCCGCCGTTTTTCACCAGCTGCATGCCCCGCAGATTGATTTCCTTGTAGCCCCGGGTGGCCGCATCGATATTGGCCCGGGATTTGGTGAACGCCGGGGGATCCAGGATCACCACGTCAAACCGGTTTCCGGCCGCGCACTGCTCCTTCAGATAATCAAAGGCATTGGCCGCCACAAACTCCACATTGTCAAAGCCGTTGAGGGCGGCATTTTCCCGGGCACATTCACAGGCGAATTCGGAAATATCCACGCCCACCACCTTTGCGGCGCCGTACCGGGCCGCGTGCAGGGCAAAGGAGCCGGTGTGGGTGAAGCAATCCAGCACGGTTTTGCCCTTCACAAAGGGGGCAATGGCCGCCCGGTTTTCCTTCTGATCCAGGAAGAAGCCGGTCTTCTGGCCGTTTTTCACGTCCACCAGGAACTTCACGCCGTTTTCCTGAATTTCCACCTTGTCCGGCACTTCCCCCCGGAGCACGCCGCACTGAAGCGGCAGGCCCTCCAGCGTGCGCACCGGCACGTCGCCCCGCTCATAAATGCCCATGGGGTGCAATTCTTCCATTAAAGTATCGCAGATCACGTCCTTGTATTTTTCCATGCCCAGGCACAGACACTGCATGGAAAGCACCGGCCCGAAGCTGTCCACAATCACCGCCGGCAGCCCGTCGGACTCCGCAAAGATCACCCGGCAGGACTGCATATCCGCAAAGGCCCGGCGGTAATTCACTGCCCGGCGTACCCGGCCCCGGATGAAATCATCATCGATCACTTCGTCCTTGCGGCTGAGGATCCGCAAGGCGATCTGAGATTTGGGGTTATACACCGCCATGGCCAGGAACCGGCCGTTGGAGGCCGTCATGCGCACGGTATCGCCGGGCTGGGGGTCGCCCTTGGTTCTGGCAATATCGCTGCGGAACACCCAGGGATGGCCGCTGAAAACACGCTTTTCTTTGCCGGGGAGCAAGATCACATCTGCCATAATTCTGCCTCATTTTGTCTTTTTTATGTCTCCGGCGCCAAGGAATTGACCGGAGTGATTGCATTATAACACATTTCGTGTTATAATCATAGTTGATTTGTCAACTTTGGAGGGTGATTATGTCCAAAAAAGTGTGGATCACAGGCGCTTCCAGCGGTTTGGGGCTGCATACGGCCAACGCCCTGCGGGAAGCAGGGTTCACGGTGGTTGCCGGCGCCCGCTCCTACAGTCAGCCCGAAAAACGGCTGGATGAAATGTGCCTGCCCCTGGATGTGACCAGCGAAGAAAGCATGCAGGCCTTTGCAGAAGAAGCCCTGCGCCTGACCGGCGCGCCCGATGCGGTCATCCACTGCGCCGGAGTGCTGAACCTGGGCGCCTGCGAAACCTATACCGACGGGGAAATCCGCCAGGTGATGGAAACCAATTTCTTCGGCCTCACCCGCCTTTTGCGGCACACGCTTCCCCTGATGCGGGAAAAGGGCAAGGGAAAAGTGGTGGCCTTCTCCTCCGTCAACGGGCTGTTGGGCATCCCCTGGGAGGGGGCCTATACCGCCAGCAAGCACGCTATCGAAGGCTATCTGGAATGCTTGCGGATGGAAGTTGGGCCCTTTGGCATTGAGGTGATGGTGGTGGAGCCGGGGGATCACAGATCCGGCAGCCATGTGTACCGCCGCCACGGCCTGCACATGACCGAAGAAAACCCCTACCATGCCGCCTGGCAGCGTGGCATCTCCGTCATCGCCCATGATGAAGAAAACGGCTCCTGCCCCGAAAGGCTGGGCAAAAAGGTAGCCAAAGCCCTGCAAAAGAAACACCTGCCTGCCAAACTGTGCATTGCCAAGTGGGACCAGCACCTGGCCGTCGTCCTGCACGATGTGCTGCCGGTGAAAATCTTCTCCCGCTTCATCTCCATGTACTATAAGCAAAAGAAATCCACCAAATAAAGGGGAATAAACAGATGAAAGAAATTCTCTTGAGAACAAAAAATCTGCAGCAGAACATGACCTTGGAAAACCTGTTTTCCATCGTTTGCTCCACCCCCGAAAAGGTAGCCGCCCGCTATCAGGAAAATGGGGAAGATAAAGAGATCACCTACGGCCAGTACAAGGAAAAATCCCTTTCCTGCGCCAAGTATCTGAACGCCCGCCTTTCCGAGGACACCGACGGCAAGTTTGTAGCCATTCAGCTGGATACCTGCCCCCAGTGGTTCAGTGTGTTCTGGAGCGTGATCGCCAGCGGCCATCAGGCCATTTTGCTGGATTATTCCCTGAACGAAGAAATGACCGCCTATATGCTGCAGCAGGCCGGCGCCATTGCCGTCATTGCAAAGCAGAAGCGTGCCCTGCCCGCCCAGTATGTGCAGATCACCCTGGACGAAATGATGGCCGCCCCCGCCGCCCCCGCTTACAAACATGCCTTCGGCACCATGGTGGCCCTGTGCACCTCCGGCACCACCTCCACCAGCCGCATCTTCGTCTATAACGAAGCCGCCGTCTGCAACCAGGTGCTCAATTCCGAGCTTCTGTACCGCTCCAACAAGCGCATCATCAACGATAAACCCAACCGCAACCTGGCATTTTTGCCCTTCCATCACATTTTCGGCTTCATGGTGTGCATGCAGTGGCTGCACTTCCTGGGCTATGAAAACGTGTATCTCAAGGACCGCAGTCCCAAAACCATCCAGGAAACCGCCCAGCACTTCCATGTGACCCATCTGCTGGCCGTTCCCCTGCTTGCCAATAACCTGTCCATCGCCCTGAACAAGAAGGTGGCCAAGGAAAAGCGCTTCAAGCGGGCGGCCTTCAAGTCCATGAAGGGCACTTCCCTGGCGCTGCAGTCCGTCACCCCCGGCCTGGGCCTGGATTTTGCCCGGAAGTTTATGTTCAAAAACGTGGTCAGCCAGATTCTGGGTCCCGATATCAAGTGCATCATCCTGGGCGGCAGCCACACCCCCTCCAAGCATATGCGCACCCTTTCCGCCCTGGGCTATTATGCCGTCAGCGGCTTTGGCATGACGGAAACGGGCATCACCAGCGTGGAAACGGGCAAGAACGTCATCAAGCGCACCTCCGGTTCCGTGGGCCGGCCTCTGGCCAGCGCCGAATACAAGGTGGAGCCCATCGGCGATGACCCCAACGTGGGCGAAATGTACATCCGCGGCAACACCGTGCATACGGGCCGTCTGGTGGACGGCAAGCTTTTGCCCCCGGATCTGGACGCCGACGGCTGGTACCGTACCGGCGACATCGTGCGCCTCAAGAAGGGCAACCGCATGTACGTGGAAGGCCGCACCAAGGACCTGATCATCAACGAATCCGGCGAAAACGTATACCCCGATGAAATTGAAGACGCCATCGGCGTTCTGGAAGGGGCCGATCAGATCTGCGTGCTGGGTACCCCCCTGCAGAAGGAAAAGAACAGCAAGTACGAAGATATCACCCTGGTCATCAACGCCGGCAAGGCCTGGAAGGATGACGAAAAGCTGCTGCCCCTGGTGGCCCAGGTGAAGAAGGTCAATTCCACCCTGCCCACCCTGAAAAGGCTCAACCGGGTGCTGGTCACCGGCGAAATGCTGCCCACCGCCAACGGCATCAAGATCAAGCGCGCAGCCCTGAAGAAAATGATCGCTGAGGGCGAGCTTTCCTACCGGGAAATGGACCTGGCCTCCGCCAAGATCGCCGATGCACCCGCTGCCACCGAACAGGCCGCGCCTGCCGCCGTTCCCGCCGGGGAAAACGCTGCCCAGTTGAAGGAAGAGGTGCGCAAGATTTACGCCGAAACCCTGGATATGAGCCCCGCCGATATCGGCGACAACGCCCACTTCATTGATGACCTCCACGGCGACAGCCTGCAGGTGCTGGGCATGAGCCTGAAGCTGGAGGAAACCATGGGCATCCTCATTCCTCCGGAAGAATACGGCAGCTGCACCACTGTCAACGACCTGACCGCCCTGCTCCTCAAAAAGCAGCAAGGCGATACCACTCAAGCACCTGCCGAAGAAGCGCCGGTCACCCCCATCACCCGCTTTGAAGACAGCCCCGAATACATTGCTTTCCTCAAGCGCCAGGAAGACCTGCTGGGCTCCGGCATGGAAAACCCCTACTTCGTCTGCCACGATTCGCCCCTGCTGGATACCTCCAACATGGCCGGCCAGCGGGTGCTGAACTTCGGCAGCTACAACTACGTGGGCATGTCCGGCCGTCCCGAAGTGAAGGAAGCCGCCAAAAAGGCCATCGACCTGTACGGCACCTCCGCCTCCGGCAGCCGCCTGCTGGCCGGCGAAAAGACCCTGCATCAGGAACTGGAAAAGGAAATTGCCGACTGGAAACACACCGAAACCGCTCTGGTGCTGGTGGGCGGCCATTCCACCAATGTCACCTGCGTGGGCAATTTCTGCGGCAAGGGCGACCTGATCCTCTACGACGCCATCGCCCACAACTCCGTGGCCCAGGGCTGCCAGCTCTCTCTGGCCACCTGCCGCCCCTTCCCCCACAACGATTACGAAGCCCTGGAGGGCATCCTGCGCACTCAGCGGCATAAGTATGCCAAAGTGCTCATCATCATCGAAGGTGCCTACTCCATGGACGGCGATATTGCCCCCGTGCCCAAGTTTGTGGAGATCAAGAAGAAGTACGGCTGCTTCCTGATGGTGGACGAAGCCCACTCCGCCTGCGTCATCGGCAAAACCGGCGGCGGCGTGGACGAATACTTCGGCCTGGACGGCAAGGACATCGATATCAAGATGGGCACCCTCTCCAAGGGCCTTGGCACCTGCGGCGGCTATCTGGCCGGCAGCCATGCCATCATCGACTATATGCGCTACAACCTGCCCGGCTTTGTGTTCTCCGTGGGCCTCAGCCCGGCACTTGCCGCCGCGTCCCTTTGCGCCATCCGGCTGCTGCGCAATGATCCTTCCATCATGCAGCGCATGGAACGCAACATCAAGTGCTTTGTGAACGAAGCCCACAAGCGCAACCTGAACACCTGCCTGGCCGGCGAAACCGCCATCATCCCCATCATGGTGGGCAGCGATGAGGACGCTTTCCTGCTGTCCAATATGCTGCGCTACAAGGGCGTGTTCGTGCCCCCGGCTGTGTACCCCGCCGTGCCCAAAGGCAAGGCAAGGCTCCGCTTCTGCGTCATCAGCGAGCATCAGCCTGAGCAGATCGTGGAAGCGCTGGATCAGCTGCTGGTCTGCGCCAAGGAAGCCGGCATCGCACTGCCCCCCATGGACGCCTAAAATGCCTCTTGCGCCGCTTTTCTTCGGAAAATGCGGCGTTTTTTCATGGTAAACAGCAGTTGCAACCGCCGGTTGACACATTGCAAGGCCTGTTTGGTAGCCCGGCAACCGCAAAAAGTGGTACCTTTTCCCTGCGGAACGAAAGCACCGCCAACATCACAAAAGGAGAAAAACACATTATGATCTTCGCTGACAAAATCATTTCCCTCCGTAAAAAAATGGGTTGGAGCCAGGAAGAACTGGCCCACCAGGTGGGCGTATCCCGCCAGGCTGTATCCAAATGGGAAAGCGCCGTTTCCCATACTTAAAGATACAGGTATCAATTATTCAATCTTGCCGATGAAGCGGTAATAAATCTCCACTTCCTGCATTCGGCTGCCATCAGCAGCCTTGGTGGCTTCATGCACAACGACTTTCTCGACCAGCGCGTTCAGCAGATCAGCAGTCAGCTCCGTGATATTGGTGTACCTGCGGATTAGCTCGATCCACTTTTCTGCATCCTGCACAGACTGCTGGTCAGCCTCCATGTTTGAGCGTAACTGCTGAATCTTTGCGTCCAACTCCTGCTGTTCCGCTTGGTACTTCTCGGACAGCATGTTGAAATTGTACTCCGTGATGCGCTCTGCCGACCAGTCCTCATACATTTTCATAAACAGGCTGTCGATCTCTGCCTTGCGCTTTTCGGCCTTGCGGAGCTCAGCGGCCTGCTTTTTCTTTGCAGCATTGCGTTCCCGGTCTGTCGCGCCCATCAGGCGCTTCAGCAGCTTTTCTTCATTCTGCTGGGCTTGCTG
>JAFQHP010000057.1 GCA_017397895.1 Clostridia bacterium | reverse complement strand
GAAATGGTTATGCCCGGTGACAACGTGGAAATGGAAGTGGAAATCATCACCCCCATCGCTATCGAACAGGGTCTGCGTTTCGCTATCCGCGAAGGCGGCCGTACTGTTGGCGCTGGCGCTGTGGCCCGTGTTGCTGAATAAGCAAAACATGACCTTGGCGAAAGCCGTTCAATAGGAAGGGACAGGGGCCACGCCCCTTCCCTCCCACCCCTAAAGAAAGAGGTGTTTTCACATGGCAGCTAAGGAAGCTCGTCAGAACATCGTGCTGGCTTGCACCGAATGCAAACAGCGGAACTACAACAAGAAAAAGAACAAGAAAAACACCCCCGACCGTCTGGAACTGAGCAAATATTGCCGTTTCTGCAAAAAGCATACCGCTCATCGCGAAACACGATAAACGCAAGGATGTGACAATCATGGCAGACGAAAAGACCGTCGTGAAGGGCCAGGAAGAAAAGAACAATTTCTTCACTAAGCTGATCAATTTCTTCAAGAAATTGCCCTCTGCTATCGCCCGCCCCTTCAAAAACATGTGGCACGAACTGCGCAAAGTGACGTGGCCGAGCCGTCAGGATGTTGTCAAGTACTCGCTCATCGTGCTGGTTTTCCTGGTATTCATGGGCGTTGTGATTGGCTTGCTGGACCTTGGTTCCACCGCCCTGGTGAAGGTGATCACCCCCGCTGCTCCCGTTGTTGAAGCGACTGAAGAAGCTCATGATCATGAGCAAGAAGACGTGGTGGCCGATGAAGCCGCTGCGGAAGATGCAGTCGAGTCTGTGGAAGAAGCTGCGGATGAAACCGTCGCCGATGCGGAACCCGCTGCCGATGCGGCTGATGCCCCTGCAGCACAGGAGGAAGAAGCCGCTCAGCAGTAACTGCTGAGAGGAGGACCAACATGTCCGAAGACAGACCGGGCACTCTGGAATGGTATGTAGTCCATACGTATTCCGGCTACGAAAATAAAGTCAAGGACAACCTGGAAAAGGCTGTGGAAAACAACGGCATGCAGAACCTCATTCAAGAGGTGGTCGTTCCCACGGAAGAGGTTGTGGAAATCAAGAATGGCAAGCGTGTGACCAGCATCCGCAAGACCTTTCCCGGCTATGTGCTGGTGCGCATGATCATTACCAACGAAAGCTGGTATGTGGTGCGCAACACCCGCGGCGTGACGGGCTTTGTTGGCCCCGAAAGCAAGCCCATTCCCTTGACGGCCGATGAGCTGAACAGGATGCTCAACACCGGCAGCGCCAATGTGCAGTGCAAAATTGGCGTTGGCGAGGAAGTGCGTATCCTGTCCGGACCGTTGGAACATTTCACCGGCGTAGTAGAGGAAGTAGACCCCATTACAGCGAAGCTGAATGTGAAGGTCAAGATGTTCCTGGGCCGCGAAATGCAGGTCGAGCTGACCCTCGACCAAGTCGAAAAAATCGACGCATGAGGATAAGGAGCGCCGGAAGGCGACGTCCTTCCGGGGCAGCCCCTTTCCCTGTTTTCCGTTTTCAGTGGGAGGCAGTGTTCATAAGGGAACGCCGCCGCCATTACCACAAGATTCAAGGAGGTGCCATCGAAAATGGCAAAGAAAATTACCGCGTTCATCAAGCTGCAGGTGCCTGCCGCTAAGGCAACCCCCGCACCGCCTATCGGTCCCGCCCTTGGTCAGCACGGCGTGAACATTCCCGGCTTCTGCAAGGAATTCAATGCCCGTACCGCCAAGCAGGAAGGCCTGATCATCCCCGTTGTTATCACGGTGTTTTCCGATCGTTCCTTCACCTTCATCACCAAGACGCCTCCGGCTCCCGTGCTGATCAAGAAGGCACTGGGTCTGGAAAGCGCTTCCGGCCGTCCCAACAAGGACAAGGTTGGCCAGCTGACCCAGGCGCAGGTGCGTGAAATCGCCACCACCAAAATGCCCGACCTGAATGCCGCTTCCATCGAAGCCGCCATGAGCATGGTGAAGGGCACTGCCCGCAGCATGGGCATCACTGTTGCTGACGAATAATCGTAGCAAGGAATAATGTGGGAGGACATAGCGCCGCTATTACCACAGGGAGGAAATAAAGATGAAACACGGCAAGAAATATTCCGACAGCAAAAAGCTGATCGACTCTGTAAAGCTGTATGATCCCGCCGAAGCGATCGAGCTGGTGAAGCAGACTGCAAAAGCCAAGTTTGACGAAACCATCGAACTGTCCATCCGTCTGGGCGTTGACCCCCGCCACGCTGACCAGCAGGTCCGCGGCACCGTGGTTCTGCCCCATGGCACCGGTAAGAAGGTTCGCGTGCTGGTGTTCGCCAAGGGCGATAAGGCCAAGGAAGCGGAAGCTGCCGGCGCCGATTTCGTGGGCGATGCCGATCTGGTTGCTAAGATCCAGAGCGAAAACTGGTTTGGCTTTGACGCTTGCGTTGCCACCCCTGACATGATGGGTACCATTGGCCGCATTGCTCGTCTGCTGGGCCCCAAGGGCCTCATGCCCAACCCCAAGTCCGGTACCGTCACCATGGACGTGACCAAGGCCATCAACGATATCAAAGCCGGTAAGGTGGAATATCGTATTGACAAGACCGCTATCGCTCACTGCCCCATCGGCAAGATCTCCTTTGACAACGATAAGCTGGTGGAAAACATGACCGTGCTGATGGAAGCCATCATCAAGGCCAAGCCCGCTACTGCCAAGGGTACTTACATCAAGTCCCTCTACATGAGCAGCACCATGGGCCCCTCCATCCGCATCAACAGCCTGAAGTTCTGATTTTTTAGAACATACAGCAAGAAGCCGTTTCCTTCGGGGAGCGGCTTCTGTTTGTTTTGGAAAGAGAAAGTTCTTCCATTTCGAGTATGGATATGATACAATGTTCTTACGAACAGGGGAAGGCACCCATCACAAAAAACGGTGTTCAAGTTGACAACAAGGGGAAGACACCCATGGAAAAAAACATTGAAGTTGTTGACGAAGCGGGGAACGTGTATGAACCTACCTGGCCCAAACGTGCCAGGGGGCTTGTAAAACAAGGACGGGCACGCTTCGTAAACGAAAACAGAATTTGCCTTGCGTGTCCGCCGAAAATGAAAACGGAGGACGAACACATGAGCAATGTGAAAAATATCTTTGGCGATATCACTGTGGCAGATATCCTGCAGCGCATCAATAACATCATTAACCAGACCAGCTATATCACCTCTGCCTGTGAGGTGCTGACAACGATGGGGGATGGGGACAGCGGCGTTTGCGGTTCTCCCGGCAATGTGATGGGCGAAGCAAAAGCTAATGCACTGGCGGGGATTGTGCAGAGCCGTGAAGCTACCAACCAGCACATCCTGCGGCTGTATGAAAAAATATACGATGACCTGATCCGCCTGAGCGAAGCGGAGCAAGCGCCAAAGGAAAACATGGAAATGCTCGTGGAATAAAGAACCGGGCCGGGAGCTGATCCCGGCCTTTTTGCTGCGGAGAGGGAGCTATGCGGGGTTTCACCCCTGCACCCCACCAGGGGTATCACCCCTGGACCCGGTAGCGGAAGTGGTTGGCCGGAAGAAACAAGCAATTTCCTGCTGGAGCCAGGGGAGTAATTGTAACACACACAGACCCAATTTCAAAAGGACAATTGTCATATTGGAGTTGGTTGCGGCACAGCTGCCCCACGGGCTGGGCGGCGGAACGCCGCCGGCCGGATGCTTTACATCCGGGGAAAATACAGAAAATGGCGAGAGAGAAAACAAGTTTTCTCCTTCGCCATTTTAGTATTTTCATTGCGCCCGTGGGTGCAGATATTCGATCCTCAAGCCTCATGCAGAAACAAGGAAGAAGCGGGAGGGGCAAACCCCTCCCCTACGGTAGGCGCCCTGCTTCATGCGGAAACAAGTTTGTTATACTGGATTGTATGTCGCAAAATGGGTGCAGGGCGGATCGCCCTGCCGTGGGGGTACAGGGGGGCGAGGAGCCCCCTGCTTCGTATCTCCTGTATCGTCATTTGGTGTGATTCCGGTTGGGGCCCCGGAGGAAATCGCCGTCCTCTGCGGGGAAGGGGATGGGGAGGAGAATTTTCTGCCCGGCGATGGAGACGGTATCCACGCTTTCGCCGGTTTCCTGCAGGATGATTTTTTCCACACGGAAGGGCAGGCTGCCCTGGGGGCAAAGCACTTCCAGGGTGTCGCCCACATAGAAGCGGTTTTTCAGATGGACGACAGCCATGCCGTCCTGATTGCTTTCCACCCGGCCCACATATTCCATGGTCTGGCTGAAGCCGTCAGCCCCGGCGGCGGGGGAGGGGGCACCGAAGAAAAAGCCGGTGTTCATCAGCCGGTGGCTGGCCTTCAGCAGCTGCGCTTCCAGCTGCGGCAGGGCAGCGCGGTATGTTTCTTCGCTTTGGGCGAGCAAATCCAGCGCCTTGCGGTAAACAGACACGGTGTTGGCCACGTAGTATTCCGTCTTCATGCGGCCCTCGATTTTCAGGCTTTCAATGCCCGCCTGCATCATTTCGGGCAGGTGGTGCAGCATGCACAGGTCATAGGCGGAAAGCAGGTAGGTGCCCCGCTGATCCTCTTCAATGGGGATATATTCCCCGGGGCGCTTCTTTTCCACCAGGGCGTATTCCCAGCGGCAGGGCTGGGCACAGGCGCCCCGGTTGCCGCCCCGGCCGGTGAGATGATCGGACAGCATGCAGCGGCCGGAATAGCTCATGCACATGGCGCCGTGGACGAAGGTTTCAATCTGGCAGGCATCCGGAAGGCTCTTGTGGATGGCGGCAATCTGTTTGAGGGAAAGCTCCCGTGCCAGCACGATGCGTTCCGCGCCGGCAGAAGCAAAGAAGCGGGCGGTTTCGCTGTTTAAGGTGTTGGCCTGGGTGCTGATGTGGAGGGGCAGCTGGGGCACTTCCCTGCGCAGGGCCAGGAAAGCGCCGATATCGCTGACGATGGCGGCGTCCGCGCCCATTTCACAGGCCTTTTTGGCGGCGTCCAGGAAGCCCTGCATTTCTTCGTCGTAGGGCAGGATGTTCAGCGTCAGGTAGAATTTTTTTCCGGCCTGATGGCACAGGGACAGGGCCTGCTGCAATTCCTCCCAGGAAAAATTGCCGGCAGAGGCCCTCAGGCCATAGCTTTTCAGGGCGCCGTAAACGGCATCCGCCCCAAAACGCAGGGCGGCTTTCAGCTGGGGCATGCCCCCGGCAGGGGCCAGGAGTTCGGGTGTATGCATGGTATCTCCTTACAGGCCCTGTTCGCGGTCATACGCCTGCCACAGGGGGGCGTAGATGCTGACGGCCTGGTTGTGTTCTTCTAATGTGCGGCTGAAATGGAGCTCGCCGGTGTTGGGGTCCTTGGAGCAGAAATAGAGATAGTCTTCCGAAAGGAACTGTTCGTCCGGGTACAGGGCGGCGTGGATGGCGTCGCCGGAGGGGGAGCAGATGGGGCCCAGGGGCAGGCCTTTGTAGCGATAGGTGTTGTAGAGGGAATTGACGTTCAGGTCGTCATTGGTGAGGGACATGCGCTTCACGCCGGAAACGTACTTGACGGTCACGTCGCTGCCCAGGGTCATGTTCTTTTCCAGCCGGTTGTGGAAAATGGCGGAGACCTTGGCAAAATCGTGTGCTTTGGCTTCCTTTTCAATCATGGAGGCAAGGGTGATCACCTGGTCCATGGTAAGGCCAAGCTGTTGGGCCCGTTCGTGATAGCTGTCCTGATAGACGGCCTCCGTCTGTGAGAGCAGCTTTTTCACAATATCCTGGGCGGTGGCGTCGGTGTAAATTTCGTAGGTATCCGGGGCCAGGTAACCCTCCAGGGCGTAAAGCCGCTGGGAGGCGTTTTGGGTGTTGATAACATCGTTAATATAGTAATAGGCAGAGAAGGCCCGGCCGTCCCGGCACAGGGACAGGAATTCTTCCTCCGTCCGGATGATGCCCTGGTTTTTCAGGTAAGCAGCGATATCTGCCACTGTCCAGCCGGGAATGACGGTGATGTTCCGGGTGATGGGGTTGCCGTCGCCGGTGGTGAGCAGGTCCATAATCTGATGCATGCTCATATTTTTGCTCACCTGATAGTCCCCGGCCTGAATTTTCTGGCCGTAGCCCAGGAAATCGGCGTAGTATTTGAAGACGGTGCGGTTGTGGATGAGCCCGGCGGATTCCAGATTATTGGCCACCCGGGTAAGGCTCTGGCCGGAGGAGACGGTGAAGGCGATGGGGGTGGCGTCCTGGGCATCCACAGGGGCGAAGAAGCTGCGGTCAATCCAGTTCCAGCCCGCCATGATGATGCCAATCACCACCACCAGTACGCACAAAAACAAGGCCACCGGCCGCAGAATGTGCCACAGCCAGCTGTACCAGTACAGGCCGTATTTCCGTTCCTGGTGCAATTCCTCGGCGGAGTATTCTTCATGGGGATCATGATAATCGTTCAAGGGGAACCTCCTGAAAAAAAGGGGTTTTTACACCGGCATGGGCATTTCCATCCCGGCGGCGCGGGTAAGCTGCTCAAACACTTCGCCCATCATTTTCTGCAGCCGCATTTCGCTGAGGAGATAGGTGGAGGTGCGTTGGTCGGCAAAGAGCAGGGCACCCAGCTGCTGGAAGCGGCGGCCGTCCTCGTCATCCATGCCCTGGCCGGCGAGCATACGCATCTGCACGCCCACCTGCAGCCGCTTGTATTCCTTCACCAGGGCAGAGATGCCGGCGTCTGCGTCAATCTCCGCTTTGTAGCGGCTGTATTCCATATATTCCGGGCTTTGGCGGATGGCGTCGCACAATAATTTGGTGGCTTCCTGTGTCTGCATTAGCATACCCTCCTGATAAAATAACGATGCATGAAGGCACCTTCATCCCCAAAAGAGGTCAGAAGAGCCGGTTAATCAACAAAACTGCAAGCAGCATACCGGCTGCAATCACAATGCCTGCCCACAGGGGGAAAGGCTTCTTTTTCTTTGTTTCCTGCTTTTGCAAAGGCGGCAGGGAAACGGGGACGGCGGGATTGGCAGGGACAGGCGGCACCGCCTGGCGGGCTTTCTCCCGGATAAAGGGGCCAAAGAGGATGCGCACCTGCTTTTCCAATGGGTGCACATAGAAGGCATTGCGGTGATCCAGCAGCGCCATCCGGTCTGCCCGCATGGCGGCGGCTTCGTCGGGCAGGCCGCATAAAGCGCCCAGCTCCCAGGTGTTTTTCACCTGCAGGCTGTGCAGCACACAGGCCGGGGCCAGCAGGCGGATGGCGAACATATCGGCGTCCTGATCCGCATCCAGGGCGGGATCGGCCATGAAATCGCCGGCGTTTTCCCTTCCATCAAAGGCGTACACGCTTTTATCCAGCCGCTGCACCTTGTGCTGCAGGATAATGTGCCCCAGTTCATGGGCCAGGGCAAAGCGGTACCGGGAGAAGGATAAGCCGGGCTGCAGGAAAATGTGCCACACGCCGCTGATACGCAGGCTGGCTGCGGCGGCGTTCCTGGGCAAAAGGCCGTACAGCTTTGGTGTTATCTGCTTGTCCGGCCAGGGCTCCGGGGTGATGCCCAGGCCCTTTGCAATTTTTTCCACGTCCACGGGCAGACGATTGATTTCAAAGCGCAGCAGCGTGCGCCAGGCAGCGTCCCGGGCGTCCTGATAGCGTTTGTAGAGCATATCAGCGCTCCTTTTGCAGGGCGGACTGGAAATGATCCAGCGCGCCGGGGAAGCGCTTTTCCAAATCCCGCAGGGCTTGCTTCATGTCCTGGCGTTTGGTGCGCCCATCCACGGGGCAGGGGTTTTTCATAACCGGCAGCTGCAGCCTTTGGGCCAGGGCGGCAATGCTGCCTTCTTTCATATCGATGAGGGGGCGGATGACGGAAATACGGCCCGTTTCCATCTGCCGGATGGGCTGCAGGGCATAAAACCTGCCTTCGAAGACGGTACTCATGAGGTAGGTTTCCATCACGTCGTCCCGGTGATGGCCCAGGGCCAGCTTGTTACAGGAAAGAAGCTCCGCCTGATGGAGCAGGATGCCCCGGCGCAGCCTGGCGCACAGGGCGCAGGGGCTTTTTTCCTTTTCCAGTCGGGGCAGGAAATCTTCCTCCACCAGGGTGAAGGGAATATCCATTTCCGCCATCCAGGCGGCGATTTTTCCGGTATCAAAGGGGTCGCCGATTTTGAGACAAACGGCGTGCAGGGAAAAGGGGTGGGGCGCAAAGCGGCGGTAGGCCGAAAGCAGGGCGCAAAGTACCAGGGAATCCTTGCCCCCGGATACGCCCACCAATATGCGGTCCCCCGGCTGGATGAGGCCGTATGCCTGATCCGCCTTTCTCATCTCTCCCAGCAGCCTTTGCATCTTTTTGCCCCCCTTACAGCTTTTCTTCCAGGCCGGCCAGCTGCAGTTCATACAGCTTTTTGTAGATGCCGTTCATTTCCAGAAGTTCCTGATGGGTGCCGGTTTCCCGGATTTTGCCCTTGTGCATGACGATAATCTTATCCGCATGCTGGATGGTGGAAAGCCGGTGGGCCACCATGATGGTGGTGCGGCCCTGCATCAGCTTCTGCAATGCGTCCTGAATCCACTGCTCCGTTTCGGTATCGATATTGGCGGTGGCTTCGTCCAGGATCAGGATGGTAGGGTCATAGGCCAGGGTGCGGGCAAAGGACAATAGCTGCCGCTGGCCGGCGGAGAAGGTGCTGCCCCGCTCGGAAACGTGCTCCTGGTAGCCGTTATGCAATTGGTCAATGAAATGATGGGCATTGACGTGGGTGGCGGCTTCCTTTACCTGCGCATCGGTAATCTCTTCATTGCGCAGGCGGATGTTGGAGGCGATATCCCCGGTGAAGATGAACACGTCCTGCTGGACTTGGCCGATGGCGTGGCGGATCTGCTCCCGGGAGAGGTTGCGGATATCCACGCCGTCCATGCGGATGGCACCCTTCTGCACGTCATAGTACCGGCCGATCAGGTTCAGAATGGAGGATTTACCGGCGCCGGTGGCCCCCACAAAGGCCACCTTCTGGCCGGGCTTGATGGTGAAGGATACATCCCGCAGCACATAATCCTCCCCATTGTAGGCGAACCACACATGGTCGAAGCTGATTTCGCCCTTCACCTTGGCCAGCACCGTGGGCTTTTTCTTGTCGGTAACGGTGGGCTTGGTGTCCAGCAGGGTGAAGATTTTTTCGGCGGAGGCAATGGCGGACTGCAGGGTGGTCAATTGCTCTGCCAGATCCTGTACGGGCTCAAAGAAGGAATTGATATACTGCACAAATTCGTACAGCATACCGATGGTGATGGCACCGGTCAGAACACCCCGGCTGCCTTCCCCCAGAATGATGGAAAGGGCGATGATGCTGGTCATGTAAATGCAGGGGCGGAAGAAGGCGTTGATCATCAGTTCCTTGAAGCCGGCCTTGTACAAATCCTGGCTCTGGTCGCAGAAGGATTTGTACTTTCGTTCTTCCTGGTTAAAAATCTGGATGAGCTTCATGCCGGAAAGGTGCTCGGAAAGGAAGGTATTCAGCGCAGTGACTTTGGTTTTCACCACGCTGTAGGCCCGCCTTGCAATCTTGCGGAACACGATGGTGAGCACGATCACAATGGGGATCATGATGAAGCCATACAGGGCAATGCGCACGTTCAGCGCCAGCATCACCACCGCCAGCCCGATGATTTTGATGGAATTGCGGAATAGGTTCACCAGGATGTTGGAATACAGGTCGTTGATGGCCTCCACGTCGTTGGTGACCCGGGTGACAATTTTGCCCACCGGGGTGGTATCGAAAAAGCGCATGGACAGGGTCTGCACATGCTCAAACACCTGGTTGCGGATGGCATAGATGATTTCCTGGCCGGTTTTTTGCAGGGTGATGTACACCTTGCGGTTGCACAGGAACAAAAGCAGCAGCACACCGATATACAGTCCTGCGGAAATGAGGATGCCGGTGAAGCGCTCCTGCACCATTTCGCCGGGGGCGTAATCGCTGTCGATGTAGCGGTCAATGGCGTTGCCGATCAGCTGGGGCTTCAAAAGCTCCAGCACCGTGATGCAGATGACCAGGGCAAAGCAAAGGAAGATGGCCTTTTTGTGGGGCTTCATGTAGCCGATCATGCGAAGGAGCGCATTGCCCTCATAGTGCACGTCGCTGTGTTCGTCCGTCTTCTTTCTGAACAGGCTCATTCCATATCACCGCCTTCCCCTTCCAGCTGCTTCTCCAGCTGCTGCTTACGGTACACGCCGGCATAAATGCCGCCCAGAGAAAGCAGTTCTTCATGGCTGCCCAGCTCGGCCCGTTTGCCTTCGTCCAGTACCAGGATCTGGTCCGCCTGCTGCAGGGTGGAAATGCGGTGGGCGATGAGGATGGTGGTTTTGCCCTGGCGGTTTTCCTTCAGGTTCTGCAGAATTTTTTCTTCGGTGTCCGTATCCACGGCGGAAAGGGCGTCGTCCAGGATGAGGATGGGGGCGTCCTTAAGCAGCGCCCGGGCAATGGAGGAGCGCTGCTTCTGGCCGCCGGAAATGGTGGCGCCCCTTTCGCCCACCACTGTCTGATAGCCCTCCGGGAAATCCATGATGTTGTCGTGGATGCAGGCATCCCTGGCGGCCTGCTGGATGGCATCAAAGGGCATATCTTCCACGCCGAAGGCGATGTTGTTTTCAATGGTATCGGAAAAGAGGAAATTATCCTGGGGCACATAGGCGATATTCTGCCGCAGCACCTGCAGGGGAATTTCCCGGATGGGCCGGCCGTCCAGCAGGATGGCGCCGTCCTCGCAGTCATACAGCCGCAGCAGCAGATTGGCCAGGGTGGTTTTGCCGCTGCCGGTGCGGCCCATGATGGCCAGGGAGGTGCCGGCGGGCACGTGCACGGAAACGTCCTTCAGCACGTCCACCTTTTCCGCATCTGGGTAGGCGAAGGTGAGGTTTTTGATTTCCACTTCGCCCTTCATTTCCTGCACGGGCTGCACTGTATCGTCGTCCACAATTTCCGGCTTTTCGCAGAAGATGCGGAAAATGCGGCGAAGGGACGCCATGCCCTGGGAGATGGAGGTGATGCATTCGCCCACGGCCATCATAGGCCACACCAGCATGCCGATGTAGCTGTTGAAGGCAATGAACTGGCCCACGGTGATGGTGCCGTTGATGGCATAGTAACCCCCAAGAAGCAGCGTGATCAGCAGGCTGGCGCCGATGATCAGGTCCAGTACCGGCATAAACAGCGCCCGCAGCCGCACCACGGCCATATTTTTGTCTTTATTGTGCAGGTTGGTTTTGGCAAAGGCGTATAGTTCTTTTCTTTCCTGCACAAAGGCCTTGATCACCCGGATGCCGCTGACGGCTTCCTGCACCTGGTCGGTGAGATCGGAAAAGGCTTCCTGCTTTTGCAGGAACCGCTTGTGCATGGCCTTGCCGTAGAAAAGATCGCCGAAGATGATGAGGATCAGGGGGATGATAGCGATCAGGGTCAATTGGGCATTGACGTAGGTGATCATCTTGAACAGCACCAACACCAGCATCACCGATGCGTCAAAGGTGGTGATCACCGTCATGCCCACCAGCATCCTCACGCTCATCAGGTCGTTGGTGAAATGGGCCATCAGGTCGCCGGTTTTGTGGCTGTTGTAATAGCGCATGGACATCTTTTCCAGGTGGCGGAACATATCATTGCGCACGTCCCGCTCAATGGACCGGGCTGCGCCGAACAGGAAAAAACGCCAGCCGAAGCGGCCGATGGCAATCATCCCGCCCATCATCAGAATTTTGCCCACCAGTGCGGTGACGCCCTTCATATCCAGGGTGCCTGTGGCCAGGCCGTCGGTGATGTTGCCGGTGAACTGGGGAATATAGGTGTTCACCAGGTCCACGGCAAACAGGGCGGCAATGCCTAATAAATACTGCAGCCAGTGCCTCTTTACATACTTTGCAATAAATTTGATTTCCTGCATTTCTTCCTCCGTGGGAAACAAGTAATTATCTTATATATTTTACCATATCTCCCCGGAAAAAGGAAGGGAAAAAGGGGCATAAACGGAAAATTCGAAACGGCCAAAGGACGGGCGTTTTCCATCAGGATGCGTTTACAAAAAAGAAAGGAACAGCGAAAACTGTTCCTGAAAAAACGTTGATTTCCTTTGCTGATGTTCACCCCAGCAGCGGCACCAGCAAAAGCAGCAGCAGCGAAGGGGTCAGCGCCCCGGCCATCAACTCTTCCCTGGTGTGGCGCTTCAGCCGGAGGGAGGAGATGAATACCGGAATCAAAAGCGCATAGCCCAGGAAAAACACCGGGCTCACCTGCATGCCAAGCAAGGTGATGGGGCCGGCCAGGCCGCTGGCGTGGCCGCTGCACTTGAAATGGCACAGGAAGGAAAGCAGGGCAATAATCAGCCCGGAAAAAAGATAGGAAAGAAGGATGGCCAGCTCTATGCCGTGGAGCCCCTTTAGCAGGCAGTATGCCGTGCCCGTCACATACCCGATGACGGAAAACACCACGGCCATGCCCCGCTGGATGAACCGGCCTCTGTGGCGCAGGGAGGGGATGAGCCAGGTGATGGGGTAGGGCAAAAAGGGGAGCAGGGACAGGCACATCAGCGTGACGCCATAGCTTTCCCCGGGGAAATAGCCCAGGCGATGATGCAGGATGCCAATGGCGCACAGGGCCACCAGCGGGGGCAGGGCAACAAAACGGACGATAAAGCTGATGATGGTCTGCCAGGCGGCATGGCTGTCATTTTTCATATGCTGAAGCGGCAGGATGGTATTTGCGTGCATGAATTTTTTCTCCTTTTTTTCAGACGGATTTGCGATGTGGTGCACAGGGCTGCGGCCACTGTGTTTCCTTGCCTGCACCCTACCACATCAGACGCCCTGAAGGCAACCTACCCTCTCTTCCCGGCCCTCTACCCGTGCAAAAATGCCACTCTACCGCCGGTAGAGTGCTTGATTTATCAGGGTTTTCCGGGTGAAATTCAGAATTTGGAGCAGGAGGATGCGCAGGGGGCTTCTCGCCCCCTGGCAGGGACAAAAGTCCCTGCACCCAACTTGCGAAGTGGTTGCGTGTACAAACAAGCAATGTCCGCGTGATGGTTGGAGAACGCAAAAGAGCCTGCGCGGCCTGACCGAAGCAGGGGGCTCCTCGCCCCCTGTACCCCCGCGGCAGGGTCATCGACCCTGCACCCATCCTGCGACGTACAGGCCTGTAAAACAAACGTGTTTCCGCACGAAACTTGAGGAATGATATATGTGCCCACGGGCGCTATGAAAACGAAAAAAGAGCGGTTGAGAGAATGCATTCTCTCACCGCTTCTTTTTATCGTTTTCCCCGGATGCCTTTGGCATCCGGCGGTTGGCGTTCCGCCGCTTAGCCCGTGGGGTGGCGGGGCCACACCCATTTCGCAATATTACAATCG